>DGPB01000010.1:0-135619 GCA_002390285.1 Cellvibrionales bacterium UBA4451
TATGCCCTGTTATATTTATCAGGGCTATCGTATTTGGGGTTTTTCTTTGGTGGTGCTGATCAATTTTCTCAATCTGACATTGGATGCAGGTATCAATTTGTACTACCCGGACAAGTCTGACCTAAGGCCCAATATCGATTGATTCATTAATATGACAAAGTTTGTCCAGATTATCATTGGAATATAGTTGCAGCTCCATTGTTGCAACTTGGGGCTTATTTACCCGATAATTTCTCTCCTCTAAATCCATCACCATTAACCTATATTGGAAGAACTATGTCAGGAACCATCACTTCACCCTGTGTTTCGATCTGTGCGATGAACGAAAAGGATCTTTGCATTGGTTGTTATCGCACTTCCAAGGAAATTAGAGAGTGGCTATTGATGGAGGATGACGAGCGATTGGATGTCATTGTGAAGGCGGGAGAGCGAGCGAGAGAAAATAATCCCTTTGCCTGATATTGGGCGGTCAGTTCATTCTCTGTAGTTAGTTGGGGCGCGATTCCCGGCTTGTGGAGAAAGAACGCAGTATGAGCTAGTCTTCGTCTTCTTCGTCAGTGTCATCACTACTGTTTTTGAGCAGCAAGCGTTTAACCCTCAGTTTGGCCACCATCTTGTTTTTTAGCTCCAGCGTTTCGAAGCGATAGGGCCCAATAGTAAATGTTACGTGGCCATCGGGAATATTTTCCAAGTGCTCTAATGCAAGGCCATTGATCGTTTTCGGGCCATCGGTTGGCAGGTCCCAGTTGTTAGCCTTGTTTATATCTCGAATGGTGGCTGAGCCACCTATTTCGTATATGCTCTTGTCCAGAGCGACAATCTCTTCCTGTTCATCTTCTGCTTTATTCGTGGTGAAATCGCCGACAATCTCCTCGAGAATATCCTCCATTGTCACCAGTCCTTCAACTTCACCGTACTCGTCCACCACCAGCCCAATGCGCCGCCGGTCGCGCTGAAAGTTTAGCAACTGCTTGTTGAGAGGGGTGTTTTCCAGCACGAAGTTAGGTTCTCTGGCAAAACGTTTGATAGCTTCCTTGGTTAAGCCTTCTCCTCCACTGCGTAACAAGCGGGTAACAGACTTCATATGTAAAAGCCCATGCACATTGTTGATGTTGCCACTGTATATCGGCAGGCGGGTATACCCACAGTTGATAATGGTATCGAGTAGCGCTTCGATATTTTCCTCCATGTCGAGCCCCACAATTTCGTTGCGGGGTACCATGATGTCGTTCACTGTCACGGTTTCCAGGTCGAGGATGTTAATCAGCATCCCTTGGTGGTCGGGGATGTTTCCGCTGGAGACATCCACTACCGAGCGTATTTCTTCTTTACTGAGGCTGTGGTCGACTCCTTTGTTGGGGTTCACGCCAAAAAGTCTTAGCAGGCCATTGGAGAAATGGTTAACCAGCCAGACTGCGGGGTAAAACAGGATAAGAAGGGGGCTTAATATATGACTTGCCGAGAATGCGATACCTTCCGGGTGCCGTGCAGCTAGAGTTTTGGGTGTGACTTCTGAAAAGATAAGTATGGCCAGGGTGAGCAGTAGGGTAGCAATAAAAATACCAGCGTTACCATAAAGGCGTAGGGCAATAACGGTCGCAATTGCCGAGGCTAAGATGTTGACCAGATTGTTTCCAATCAGAATAATGCCAATCAGCCGGTCAGGACGCTTTAATAGTTTGTAGGCTCGCCGGGCACCGCTATGGTGTTTGCGTAGGTGCCTCAACCGATAACGATTGAGCGACATCATGGCCGTTTCGGAGCCGGAAAAGAATGCGGATATTAAAAGTAGGCAGCC
The DNA here is from genome assembly GCA_002390285.1 of Cellvibrionales bacterium UBA4451. GTDB lineage: Bacteria > Pseudomonadota > Gammaproteobacteria > Pseudomonadales > Porticoccaceae > Porticoccus. Next base: position 1,799 of record DGPB01000010.1, read on the forward strand.
CAGTATTGTGAAAAGCAGCCAAAGGGGTGTGTCGTCCAAAGGAGGAAAGACCTCATTCTCATATTGGGGCAGACATGTTGAAGAAGTTTTGGGTAGTTAGCAACCTTTCTGTGCGATACCTTGGTTTGTGCAATATGCCTATAGAGCTATCTATATAGCAGCGATATCAAGTAGTGGGTGCCTGACAGTCAGTCCCGGATATGAAGTCAGCTCAGAATGACCTCAATGACAAATTTGCTGCCCCAATAAGCCAGAACCATGGCGCTGAACCCAACCAATGTCCAGAGAATCGCCGTGTTGCCTCGCCAGCCCTTAACATGTCGTCCCCATAGAAGAATGGCGTAGAAAAGCCATGCACATAATGAGAACACCGTTTTGTGGGCCAAGTGTTGTGCGAAAAAATCTTCAAAGAACAAAAATCCGGTCAGTAACGACAGGGTGAGTAGTCCGAAGCCGGCCCAAAGTACTTCAAACAGCAGGGATTCCATAGTTTGTAGTGGTGGGATGGTTTGCAAGAAATTGCTCAAGTGTTTGTGGCGAAGTCGCCAGTTCTGAAGCGCGAGTAATGACGCCTGAAATGCAGCAATAGTCATCAAGCTGTACGCGAGTATGGAGATGAAAATGTGAGCCCCAATGGGCGCAGATACCGACTTCGAAAATGTGCCGCCACTGCCGGTCACCAGAGTGATGGCAAGGATCAGTGCTGTCATCGGGAATAGCAGTAGAAACAAGTTGTGTACCGGTTTTCGCAAGCTACTGACCAAGACTATCAGGTTGATAGTGAAGAGAATCGTGGCGCTCATCGGGAGCAATCCAAAGTCTAGGCCCCAGTCAGTGAAGACCCACTGCATACAGGCGTATCCATGCAGGGCTATGGCTATAGCGGCAATCAGCTGTAGTGGGGCAACACGCAATGCCGGATGCTTGCGCAATTGCAGCACTTGGTAGAGGGATGCACAAAGATAAAGGGCAATGGCTGCGGTGGCGCTAAGCATAAGTTTGTTATTCGCTATTTGAAGGCAAAGTGTGTCATAGATAGCCCGAGTCGAAAAGAGGTCATCCCAAACCTGTGTTACTTTCGGTTATACTCTCGTGCCCTTAAATTGACGAAATGACGACAGAATCACCATGGCAATGTTTGAAAACCTGAGCGACCGCTTATCTTTATCCCTGAAAAAAATTACTGGTAAGGCCAGCCTTACCGAGGAAAATATTCAGGAAACCCTGCGTGAAGTGCGAATGGCGCTACTGGAAGCCGATGTGGCATTGCCGGTGGTGAAAACGTTTGTGGAAGGGGTAAAGCAGCGCGCCTTGGGGCTGGCGGTTAGTCAAAGCCTAAACCCTGGCCAACAGTTCCTGAAAATCGTTCAGGCAGAGCTTGAGCATGTGATGGGCGACAGCAATGAGGAGCTTAACCTCGCTGCCCAGCCGCCCGCAGTAGTATTGATGGCCGGTTTACAGGGGGCGGGTAAAACGACCTCCGTCGCGAAATTAGCCAAGTTCCTTAAGGAGCGCCAAAAGAAAAAAGTGATGGTGGTGAGTGCGGATGTCTATCGCCCTGCCGCGATCAAGCAATTGGAAACATTGGCAAGTGAGGTAGGCGTAGAGTTTTTCCCTAGCTCAGCTGACCAAAAGCCGGTAGATATTGCGCTCAATGCAGTGCAGTCGGCCAAGACCAAATTTGTAGATGTGTTACTGGTGGACACTGCCGGTCGTCTTCACATAGATGAAGCGCTGATGGAAGAAATCCAACAGCTTCACAAGGCGGTCAACCCGGTAGAAACACTCTTCGTCATCGATGCCATGATTGGGCAAGATGCAGTAGTGACCGCTAAAGCCTTTAGCGATGCTCTTCCATTGACCGGTGTGATACTCACCAAAGTAGATGGTGATGCCCGTGGCGGCGCGGCCTTGTCGGTACGGCAAGTGACCGGCAAGCCTATCAAGTTCCTCGGTGTGGGTGAAAAAATCGATGCGTTAGAACCATTCCATCCAGAGCGAATTGCATCGCGAATTCTCGGTATGGGCGACGTGATGTCCCTTATCGAGGAGGTTGAGCAAAAAGTTGATCGCAAGAAAGCGGAACAACTGGCAAAAAAAGTGGCTAAGGGCAAGAAATTTGACCTAAATGATTTACGTGATCAGCTACAACAAATGAATAATATGGGTGGCTTCTCAAGTATGCTCGAAAAGCTCCCCGGCATGGGTAACATGTCCCAGATGGTCGAGCAGGCTAATATGGGAAAACAGTTTGGCCGGATGGAGTCCATTATTAACTCCATGACCCCTGCCGAACGTACGAATCCGGATATCCTTAACGGTTCACGTAAACGTCGTATCACGCAAGGCTCAGGCACCACCCTCCAGGATCTTAATCGCTTGCTCAAACAGCATAAGCAGATGGGTAAGATGATGAAAAAAATGAAGGGCAAGGGTATGGAGCGAATGATGCGGGGAATGGCGGGTGGTATGCCTTCTGGTGGTTTCCCCGGCGGAGGTATGCCTGGTGGAGGAATGCCGCCGGGTGGGCTTCCTCCAGGTGGTGGAAAATTCCCATTTTGAGTTGCTTTTGACTAGTGTTTGAATACTCGCGCAAGCGGGGTTTCAAGCTATACACGCCCCAATGTTTTCGATATAATCCCGCGCCTTCGCAGATGCTCGGTTTTTTGCTTAGCATTGTGCTATGACCATACAGTGGATGTAGCTGCAAATAATTTAAGACAGTTAATACAGAAGAGAAGCTTCATGGTAACTATTCGTTTGGCTCGTGGGGGCTCCAAAAAGCGCCCGTTTTATCACATCAATGTCACTGATAGCCGTAAGTCTCGCGACGGTCGTTATATCGAGCGTATTGGTTTCTTCAACCCGGTTGCTCGTGGCCAAGAAGAGCGCCTGCGTGTTGACGTTGAGCGTGTACAGCACTGGGTAGGCCAGGGTGCTGGTTTATCTGAGCGCGTGACTAACTTGGTAAAAGAAGCCGCAGCTCAAGCTCAAGCCTAATTACTAGGTTTTGGATTGTTAGGCTTTTGAAAGCGTCGTCCGACTAAGATGAGTCCGGTTGATTCTGTCCCCGTCGATCCCGTTGTCGTTGGGCGAGTTACCACTGTTCATGGCATTAAGGGTTGGGTGAAGGTCCACTCCTTTACTGAGCTCGAAGAAGATATCTTTCAGTACCCACCTTGGTGGCTAAAGACTCCCGAGGGGTGTCGAGAGATTGAAGTTGATCAATGTAGAACTACGAACAAGGGATTGTTGGTTCACATTGCCGGTGTTGATGACCGGGAAGTTGCCAAACAATATTGCCAGTTAGATATCGTCGTAGAAAGATCGCAGTTTCCAGAGCTGGAGCAAGGTGAATACTACTGGCACCAGCTTGAAGGCCTTGCCGTCATTACCTGTCAGGGTGATAAACGTCTTGGTGTGGTAGAGAGTTTAATGGAGACTGGCGCCAATGATGTATTGGTCGTTAAGGGAGATAAAGAGAGTCTGGATCGTGAAGAGCGATTGATCCCCTACACGGAACAGTTTGTGATACGGGTTGATCTTGAAGCTCGTAAGATTGAAGTTGACTGGGACCCAGAGTTCTAGCATCAGACTTCAGTCAAGAAGATCGTTAGGTAATACAAGATTAGTGGAGCAATGTGACAATGAAGGTAGCTCTGGTCACGCTGTTTCCCGAAATGTTCGCCGCACTTACCGATTATGGTATCAGTGGGCGGGCAATCAAACAGGGCTTGCTGGATGTGGCACTTTTTAATCCGAGATCCCATACCAGTGATCGTCATCAGACAGTAGACCATCGGCCCTATGGCGGCGGTCCAGGAATGGTGATGATGGTCGAGCCATTAAGGCAGTCCATTGCCGAAGCCAGAGAATGGATCGGTGGGCCAGCGACAGTTGTGTATCTGTCGCCACAGGGCAGAGTGCTTGATCAGGGTGGCGTGGAAACACTGGTCACCCGAGAGAACCTGATCCTGGTTACAGGGCGTTATGAAGGTGTTGATGAGCGCCTTATCCAGCTTGAAGTGGATGAGGAATGGTCAATTGGTGATTACGTCCTCAGTGGCGGAGAGCTCCCAGCGATGGTTATGCTCGATGCCCTAATACGGCAATTACCGGGTGCATTGGGTCACGAGGATTCAGCGGGTCAGGACTCCTTTGCCGAAGGGCTATTGGATTGTCCTCACTACACCCGGCCAGAGCAGTACGAGAATTTGACAGTACCTGAAGTTTTACTTTCAGGTAACCATGGAAAAATACGTCAATGGCGACTTGCTGAGTCATTGAAACGAACCTGGCAGAGACGCCCGGACTTATTAGAGAAATTGAAGCTCAGTGATGAGCAACAGAAATTATTGGACACGTTAATAAAAGAAAGTGTCGACAAGGAGTCGGCTGATGAAAGCAGCTAGGATGAAAAAAGTCCGAATGTTTTCCTCTCAGTGCGACGCTACTCAAAAAGGTGGAAAGCCACCAACAGATAAAAGCTGAGGAGCAAACCATGAGTAACAAAAATCCAATTATTGCCCAAATTGAAGCGGAGCAAATGTCTAAAGAACTGCCTCCTTTTTCTCCAGGTGACACTGTTGTCGTTCAGGTAAAAGTAAAGGAAGGCACCCGTGAACGTTTGCAGGCCTTTGAAGGCGTTGTTATTGGCAAGCGTAACCGTGCTTTGAATTCTGCCTTTACCGTTCGTAAAATCTCCAGCGGTGTTGGTGTAGAGCGTACTTTCCAGACCTACAGCCCATTGGTTGAAAGTGTCACTGTTAAGCGTCGTGGTGATGTTCGTCAGGCTAAGTTGTACTACTTGCGCGAACTGTCTGGTCGTGCGGCACGTATTAAAGAAAAACTCGGCTGAGTTCTTCTTCCGAATTAAAAAGACACCACTTGTTGGTGTCTTTTTTTTGGATAAATTTCTTGGGTAAATATTATTATTCCAATCTAGGTGCAGTCACTATCCCCCCCCTTTCTCTTTGTCTGCGTTCCCTTGTTCGTCACATCTTGCCCGGTTAGAGTAACCCATGGCTATTAGCTCGGCAGATCAGCAGCTTATCGATACCTATCTGGATGCTATCTGGATGGAAAAAGGATTGAGTCAAAACACGCTGGAAGCCTATCGCCGTGATCTACATGCCTTTGGTGTTTGGTTTTCCTCTTATGGCCAGTCATTGATGAGCGTCGCCGGTATAGATGTGCAGCGTTATTTGGCGCATCGGTTTGCAGAGGGAGTGGCAGCACGCTCTACTGCTCGCCAGCTATCTTGTCTGCGTGGGTTCTACCGTTATCTATTGAGGGAAAACCGGGTTCAGGTGGACCCTACAGCCTTGGTGGATAACCCAAAGCTGGGTAGGCCGTTACCCAAGAGTCTTTCTGAATCGGATGTGGAGGCATTGCTGGCAGCACCGGATACTGACACTCCGTTAGGCTTGCGTGATCGCACCATGCTGGAAGTGCTCTATGCTACTGGTTTGAGAGTGTCTGAATTAGTCGGGTTAAGGCTTCATCAGGTGAATACTCGTCAGGGGGTGGTTCGTGTCTTTGGTAAAGGTAGCAAGGAGCGTATGGTGCCCTTGGGTGATGAAGCGCTGAGCTGGCTGGATCGATATGTGAAAGACTCACGCCCGATGTTGCTCAAGGCGGTTCAGAGTGATGTGTTGTTTCCTAGCACCCGTGCACAGGAAATGACCCGGCAGACTTTTTGGTATCGTCTGAAGCTGCATGTTCAACAGGCAGGTATTGATAAACCGTTATCCCCGCATACCTTGCGCCATGCGTTTGCCACGCATTTGCTGAATCATGGGGCAGACCTGAGAGTGGTTCAGCTGTTGCTGGGGCACAGCGATCTATCGACTACTCAGATATACACTCATGTGGCCAGTAGTCGCATGAAATCGTTACATGAAGAACACCATCCCAGAGGGTGACGATAGTGCGACCAGCGGTCTGTGAGAGGAGCGCTTGGGGTTGAGTGGAACCCTGCTTGTCTAATAGACTCCAATACGCAATGGTTCTTGGCATAATACCTTGGGCTGATGAATAGTTACTGACAGGTTACCCGGAAAAGAGACATAGATTTATGATAAAAAGTATTGTTGGTTTTATGGTCGCAATCCTTCTGTTGGGCGCGGCTAATGCGGAGCCTGTATCAGAAGCCGTTGCTAAAACAATTAAGGACAACCTTAAAGCGGCCCGGCCCGACTTAAGCTTTGGCGCTGTAGAGACAAGCCCCATCGATGGGCTATATATTGTGAGAGTCAACGGCACGCAGTTTGTTTATGCGAACCAGACGGGTGAGTACCTTATTACCGGCGATATGTATCACGCTCGTCCCGGACTCTTTATGCCCGTAAAAGATTTGGAGGCAGCTCGTATCCGCAAGGGGCTGATGGACGCTGTTCCCAAGGACGATATGATTATTTTTCCAGCCGTGGATGAAACCAAAGCCGTCATTTATGTCTTTACCGATGTGGATTGTGGTTATTGTCAAAAGTTACACAATGAGGCGCTGCCGGGTTTGAACATGGCCGGTGTTGAAGTGCGTTACCTGGCATTCCCCAGGGCGGGCGTAGGCTCTCCATCCTACCGAAAAATAGCATCTGCTTGGTGTGCTGAGGACAAATTGGCAGCACTGACCGCGCTTAAAAACAGGCAGCCTATCCCCGAGAATGTCTGTAAGGATAACCCTGTTGCCGCTCAATATGCCCTAGGGCAAGAGGCGGGTGTGACAGGAACGCCTGCACTGATTATGGAAGATGGCACGTTGTTGCCCGGTTATCGCCCCGCCCCAGAATTATTGAAAGTTATCGGGGTTAATTAATACCCGGATAGTGATAGATTTGGATGCGAAGATAATATCCTACGATCACTCGGTTTCCCGCATTGACAGTAGCTTTTATGCGTTAATGTGGGCCTTTCCCTCATTGACAGTATCGGTGACGACTATTAAGGTTGCCATCCTTTTGTAGCGCGATGTGTAGACGACCATTTTTAGCCTGAATGAGAGGAAATGAGCCTTTAAGCAATGTGCTTATAAGAAGGGCGCTATCTAACAAGGCTCTATCACTATTGATTGAATAGGGTGTGGCTCTGGTTTTGAACCTTGGTTGTAACCCCAGTTTTAACGTTAAGGCGAACATGTTGAATTCTGTAAAAATTGGCATTTGTGGTTTGGGAACAGTGGGCAGCGGTGCAGTGAATGTGCTGAACCGGAATGCTGACGAGATTAACGCCCGTGCAGGTTGCCAAATCGTCATCACCCAAGTGGGTGCGAGACGAGACAACCCTGCTTGTGAGTTGGGTGACATCAGTGTCTCCAGAGATATTTTTGAGGTGGCAGACAACCCCGATATCGATATTCTGGTGGAGCTAATCGGTGGCACTACCGTCGCTAAAGACTTGGTGTTTAGAGCCATTGAAAATGGCAAGCATGTGGTCACCGCGAACAAGGCGCTCATTGCTGAATTTGGTAACGAAATTTTTGAAGCGGCTAAAGAAAAAGGTGTAACTGTTGCCTTTGAAGCAGCCGTGGCGGGTGGCATTCCTATTATCAAGGCAATTCGTGAAGGATTGTCTGCCAATCGCATCGAGTGGCTGGCGGGAATTATTAATGGCACCGGTAACTTTATTCTCACCCAGATGCGAGATAAAGGCCGTGACTTTGCCGATGTGTTAAAAGAAGCTCAAGCGCTGGGCTATGCAGAGGCCGACCCCACCTTTGATGTGGAAGGAATCGATGCCGCCCACAAGCTGGTTATTCTGGCTTCTTTGGCATTTGGTATCCCTCTGCAATTTGAAAAAGTCTTCACCGAAGGCATCAGCAAAGTGGATCCTCAGGATGTTACCTATGCCCAGCAGCTGGGCTATCGCATCAAGCATCTGGGGATTGCCCGTCGCAGCACTTATAGCGATAACGGCGGTATTGAGCTTCGCGTTCATCCAACACTGATTCCAGCCAAACAATTGATCGCCAATGTAGACGGCGTGATGAACGCGGTGTTGGTAAAAGGTGATGCAGTGGGCCCTACGCTTTACTATGGCGCTGGCGCTGGCGCTGAGCCGACCGCTTCATCGGTGATTGCTGATATTGTTGATCTGGCCCGTACTCTGACAGCAGACCCAGAACACCGTGTGCCCCACTTGGGTTTCCAGCCGGGCCAGTTGAACCATATTGAGATACTACCGATCGATGAGGTAGAAACTGCTTATTATTTACGGATCACCGCACTGGATGTTCCCGGTGTGTTGGCCAAAATCACTCAGATTCTGAGTGATGCAGACATTAGTGTTGAAGCCGTTATCCAGAAAGAACCGGAAGCGGACAGTGACCACGTTCCGTTGATTCTTATCACCGACCGAGCGATAGAGAAACATCTTGATGAAGCGGTGGAGAAAATTCAGGCACTGGATGCTACAGCAGGCGACGTTGTTCGAATTCGAGTGGAATCCTTAAGCTAAATTTTATGTCATGCAGTATGCTAATTTTTTAATTGAACCAAGTGTTGGCAGATCCCAGTATAAAAAGTAATAGCGTAATAAATTACAGAGTAAATAGGCCTTTATTGTGAAATACATCAGTACCCGTGGGCAGGCGCCTGCACTGACATTTGAAGAAGCCATTCTGGCCGGTCTCGCCAGTGATGGCGGGCTCTATGTGCCGGAAACCCTGCCACAGTTTTCTGCGGAAGAAATTGCCTCCTGGGCTGGGTTATCCTACCAAGAGTTGGCTTTTAAGATTATGTCGCCCTTTGTGGCCGGTGAAGTGCCTGATGACGACCTGCGCGAATTGATCGATAAGACCTATAGCACGTTCCGTCATGACGCTATTGCACCGCTGGTGCAAACCGCGCACAACGAATTTATTCTTGAGTTGTTTCAGGGGCCAACCCTCGCCTTCAAAGACTTCGCTCTACAATTTCTCGGCAATCTGCTGGACTACGTGTTGAAGAAGCGCAACCAGCGGGTAGTGATCATGGGGGCGACCTCCGGTGATACCGGTTCAGCCGCCATTGAAGGCTGTCGTCACAGTGATAACGTAGATATCTTTATTCTGCATCCGCATAACCGGGTGTCCGAAGTACAGCGTCGGCAGATGACCACCGTGTTGGAAAAGAATGTCTTTAATATTGCCATAGACGGTAACTTCGACGATTGTCAAAACATGGTGAAGAACAGCTTCGGTGATCAATCTTTTCTGCCAGAAGATCGTCAGTTAGTAGCAGTGAACTCCATTAACTGGGCACGGATTATGGCCCAGATCGTCTACTATTTTTATGCCGGTCTGGCGTTGGGTGCGCCCCATCGTCCCGTGGCGTTCTCCGTGCCCACCGGTAACTTCGGCGATATTTTTGCGGGTTATCTGGCCAAACGCATGGGCCTGCCCATCGACCAGCTGGTAGTTGCCACCAATGCCAACGATATTCTGCACCGCTGTATCAGCAACAACGATCACAGCCTGCATGACCTAGTTCATAGCCTATCGCCGTCGATGGACATCATGGTATCCAGTAACTTTGAGCGGATGCTGTTTGACCTGTATGACCGTGATGGCAACGCCATTAACGAACTGATGGCTAATTTCAAACAAACTGGCAAGTTAGCCTTGAGCGATACTGCATTGGCGAAAGCCAGAGAGCTCTTCACCAGCTATCGGCTGGATGATGATGCGATGATTAAAATGATCGCCGATATGTGGGAAAACACTGAATACTTGCTAGATCCACACACGGCTATTGGCGTGGAAGCGGCACGCAAAACCCGCCGCCGTCGGGATATTCCGATGGTCTGCATGGCGACAGCTCATCCAGCCAAATTCCCGGAAGCCGTCCGTAAAGCCGGTTGCCCCCAAGATCCGGCGCTGCCCCACCATATGGCAGACTTGTTTGAGAGAGAAGAGCGTTATTCAGTACAGCCCAATGACCTGAACGCCGTGCATCAATTTATCGCTGACAATATGCGTTGATCATCTCAGCACACCTGTAAATATCTCAGCACGCCTGTAAATGATGAGTAGATGATTATGAATCGCCGTATGTCTCTTGCCGACTTTCTGGAAAAACTAAAGACGACCCCTGAAACCGTCACCTTTGACAATACCATTGCTGTTATTGAAGAAAACTATATCTTCAGCGAGACAGCATTCACTAATGGTGAAACCAAGAATGCAGCGGGGCAGAATAATGGCTCCTGCAAAATTTTTGCATTTTGTCATCTTAATGGCCTGACTGAAAGTCAGACTTTACCGTGTTTTGGTGATTACTACCGAACCGATGTGCTGAAAAATCCAGACAGTGACGATCACCAAAATATAAGACAATTTATTAAGCAGGGATGGCAGGGTATCAGCTTTGATGGCAGTGCCTTGATTTTAAAATAGCGCCCAAATAGTTTTAACGCAGACTCGATATTTTTATCACCATTACGGAGCATTAGCCGCATGGGCAGAGCCTATCAAAACCGCAAAGAATCGATGGCAAAAACCTCTGACATGAAGGCCAAGGTTTATAGCCGCTATGGCCGTGAAATCTATGTCAGTGCCAAATCAGGGGGTGTCGACCCCATCGGAAATTTAGCGTTACGCAACTTGATCGATCGCGCTAAAAAGGATCAAGTTCCTGCTCATGTTATTGATAAGGCCATTGATAAAGCGAAAGGCGGTGGGGGTGAGGACTATTCCCCCGCACGTTATGAGGGCTATGGGCCGGGTGGAAGCATGGCCATCATTGAGTGCTTAACTGACAACCCCAACCGTACCTTCGGTGATGTTCGTCTGGCGTTCACCAAAACCAAATGTAAAATTGGTAGTCAGGGTAGTGTTAGTCACATGTTCGATCACTTATCCATTTTCGTTTTTAACTATGACGATGAAGATACGGTGCTGGAAGCATTGATGGATGCGGACGTCGACGTGACTGATATCGAAAATGAAGACGGTAAGATTTCTGTATTTGCACCGAACACCGATTACTTTAAGGCAAAGCAGGCACTACTCGATGCCTGTGGCGACCTCGATTTCGAGGTTGATGAGATACAGTTTATTGCCCATAACTACCTGTCGATCAGTGGTGACGATGTCGCTTTATTCGAGAAATTTTTAGCCATGCTGAATGAGCTGGATGATGTTCAACAGGTTTACCACAATGTTGAGTTGTCCTAGGCTCGTAGTGGTTAGACGTAAATTTGGTAGATTATGGGAGTCTCCTTTAATTCTTTACAGCTTGTTCATGGCTATTACTGCGAAACTTAAAAACACTCCGCGTAGATACAGCTAGTGCTACTAATGCGATGGCTAAGCTAACCCATACCATTGATTTATTCCTGCTGTTTCCCGATGAGGATGGTTAGTTTGAAAGGGAATTCTGGGAGTGGTTATTTTTCCAATATCGCCGCCACACCCATACCCCCAGCAGTACAGATTGAGATCAGTCCTCGGCCACCACCCGCATCATTCAACTGTTTAGCCAGTGTTCCCGCTATTCGCGCGCCGGTGGCGGCAAACGGATGCCCCACAGCCAAGCTGCTGCCCACCTGATTCATTTTGCTGCGATCGATACTGCCAAGTGCGCTTTGCATGCCCAATCTATTTTGGCAGTACTCTTCGGATTCCCAGGCTTTGAGGGTGCAAAGTACTTGCGCGGCAAAGGCTTCATGGATTTCGTAGTGAGAGAAGCTCTGAAGTGTTAATTCTGCTTTGCACAGCATGTTGGCGACGGCCACGGTCGGTGCCATCAGTAACCCTTCTCCCGCCACAAAGTCCACCGAGGCGGTTTCCATATGGGTCAGTCTAGCTAGTACAGGGAGGTTGTTGGCCTCGGCCCATTCTTCACTAGCTAACATAATCGCGGCTGCGCCATCGGTGAGCGGTGTGCTGTTGCCTGCGGTCAGCGTGCCTGCTTCTGAGTGATCAAAGGCGGGTTTAAGCCGTTCTAGTCGTTCGGCGGTGAGATCGTAGCGAAGATTGTTATCTCGCAGCACACCGGCGCAGGGACTTAATAGCTCATCGTAAAAGCGGTTGTTGTAGGCAGCCTCGGCTCGATTGTGGCTTGCTTGAGCCAAGATGTCCTGCTCTTCCCGGCTGATTTTCCACTCTTTTGCCATCAGCTCACAGTGTTCACCCATACTCAGTCCCGTGCGGGGTTCGGCAATGGAGGGGGGCACTGGGGACAATTCACCAAAACGGAATTGTTTAAACGCGGCGAGTTTTTGTTGTAGGGTCTTTGCCCTGGAAAGCTGAAGTAATCGTTGTGAAAACCGACGGGAAAACACGATCGGTGCATCACTGGCACTATCACTACCCGCAGCAATACCACATTCAATTTGTCCGCAGGCAATTTTTGCGGCAATACCAAAAGCGGCTTGCAGGCTAGTGCCGCAGGCTTGTTGCAAGGTGATCCCTGAGGTAAGCGGTGAGAGGGTAGTGCTTAACACGGCCTCCCTCGCCAGATTAAAGTCCTTGGCGTGTGTGGTGACGGCACCGGCCACCACTTCATCAATCAATTTGTTTTGCAGTTGGTATCGGTCAACGAGCCCCTGTATCGCGTTGGAGAGCATGTCGAGATTGGTAAGATCAGCGTAAGCAGTGCCAGCCCGGCAGAAAGGTGTGCGGTTTGATCCAACAATAGCAACGGGACGAAGCGCTTGGTAATTATTCATTGTCGGTTACCTCGTCAGTCGTGAGGTTGGTGCTGAGATCGGAATATTGGCTAAGCGATTGTTCCAGATAGTGAAGCGGCCCACCCCTAAATGGCGCAAAGCCGATACCAAATATCACCCCTGCATCGAGTAGTTCAGCATTGTCTACAATACCTTCTTCAAGGCAGCGAGAGCATTCGTCTATTAGTGGGTTGATCAGTCGTTCGCCCAAAATATCCAGTGCCACCGTATCGCTGGGTTTTTCTTTAACGGGTTTGCCTTTTTTCCAACGATAAAAGCCTTCGCCATTTTTCTTGCCCAGTTTTCCTTCGTTGAGCAGATCCTGAAGCATCTGTCTCGCGTTGGTATTCTCTGGTGCCAGTTTGGTGGCAACACTAATCGCCACATCCAGTCCCACTGTGTCGGCTATTTCAATCGGCCCCATAGGCATACCAAAAAGCTCAGCGGCTGCATCAATGGTAGCGATACTGTGGCCTTCTTTCGCCAGATTAAGTGCCTCCAGCATAAAGGGTGCCAGCACGCGATTGACCAGAAAGCCCGGTGCGCTCTTTACCGGCAGGGGATATTTACCAATGAGGTTGGCGAAAATGCAGCCTTTTTTGACTGCTTTGTCGGTCGTCGCTGCATCGTCAGAAATATCATTCCGAACCACTTCAACCAGAGGCATCTTTTCCACAGGGTTAAAAAAGTGCAGGCCAATTAATCGACTGGGCTGCTCCAAGCCTTCGGCAATGTCTGCAAGCGGAATGGCAGAGGTGTTAGTGGCCAACACGGCGGTTGGCAGTGCTTTTTGTTCGATCTCGACAAATAATTGTTGTTTGGCTTCCAGGTTTTCATAGATAGCCTCGATAATGACATCGGCCCGGGCAATGCCCTCTCCTGCAACATCGGCGATCAGTCGACTTTTGGCAGCGATGATGCGAGCTTTGGTTTTGAGCTTTCGTTTAAACAGTGATTCCGCACGTTTTAGTGCGGGTTCAAGATACTCAAACTCTCGATCCTGAAGGGTCACTTCAAACCCGCGCAGGGCACACCAGGCAGCAATATCCCCACCCATGACACCAGCACCGATCACATGGACTCGACGTGGTTTCCAGTCGGCAGTGGCTTCGTCAACCTTGCCGAGCTCTTTCAATTGCTCTTGTAGACGAAAAACCCGACGGAGATTGCGGGAGGTGTCACCCATGAGCAATTTACTTACCAGATCGGCTTCTCCGTCCAGAAGTTCATTAAAGTTATCACCCACTTCGCGCCAGAGGTCGATCAGCGCATAGGGGGCAGGATAATGCTCCCGGCGCGCTTTTTTGGCCACTTCGCGCTCCATGATCTTTGCTAGGCCATGACGCATGCCGGTGCTGCTGCTCAGTTTTGCTAATGTACCGGCACGACGACTTTTTCGGTGTGAGACCACCGCTTTGCGCGCTGCCCAGCGAAGGCTACAGTGCTCTGATACCACTTGATCAATCAGCCCCAAGGTTCTGGCGGCCCGTGCTCTCAGCATTCTGGCGCTCAAAATAAGTTCTAGAGCTTTGCGCCCACCCAGCAGTCGTATGCTTCGAGCGGTACCGCCAAAGCCGGGGAAAATACCCAGTTGAATCTCGGGGAAGCCAATACGGGTGTTATCGCTATCCAGTGCCACGCGATAGTCACAGGCCAGCGCTAGTTCCAGCCCACCACCCAGACAGAATCCGTGAATCGAGGCAACGGTGGGGCATCGTAGATCTTCCAGACGTGAAAATAGATTTTGGGCTTGCAGGATGCCGTCTTTCGCTGCCTGTTGATCCGTTTGTTGCTCAAACTCACGGATATCGGCACCAGCGATAAAGCCGGTGGGCTTTTTGGAGTAAATCACCAATCCCAGTGGAAGGTCATTCTCCAAGTCACTCAGTACCGCATTCAGTTCGAGCATGACATCAGTGCTCAGTGAGTTGAGCTTTTCACCCTGACGATCGAGGCCCAACCAGACAATGTTTTCGGCATCTCGTTCTAAATGCCAGTGTGTGTTTTTTGGATTCTCGGTCATATTGTTTCTCAGGTTCTAACGGTCTCGAACGCTTAAGTGATTGTGGACATCAATGCTGGTACTTTTTTGCAGGTATCAGTTGCTAGCACTATCTAGTGGCACTAGGAACTGGCATTAAAAGTTATCTTCAGGCATCGCCATCAACGATTTGGAACCTGTCTTAATCGTGGCAGCCAGTGTTTCTGTGCGAGGCAATATTTTCGCAAAGTAAAATTCAGCTGTCTGGATTTTAGCTTGGTAAAAGCTGTTGTCTGTTACAGCTTCGGTATTAGTTTCTTCTGCGATTTTTTGTAGCGAGCCCTTTTGTTGCGAAACCTTTTGCTGTGCTACATAGGCACTCTTAGCCCAAATAAATCCGAGCAGCACGTAACCTGAGTACATCAGGTAATCCACCGAAGCAGCACCCACCTGATCGCGATTTCGCATGGCAGAAAAGCCAACTCTCCTCGTCAGGCTTTTCCAGCGCTTAACGCTTTTCCATAGGGGGATCACAAAGGGTCTCATCTGGCGGTTCCATCGGTGTTCTTTGCAGAACTTAATAATCTCGGCAGTCACGGGTTTCATCAGCTTGCCCTTGCTACCGAGTACTTTTCGACCCAATAAATCCAGAGATTGAATACCCGTAGTACCTTCATACAATGTGGCAATTCGTGCATCGCGGGCGTTTTGCTCCATACCCCACTCACTAATATAGCCATGGCCACCAAAGCATTGCATACCCAAGTTAGCACTTTCTAAACCGGTCTCGGTGATGAAGGCTTTAATAATGGGGGTTAGGAAACTCAACAGATTTTCAGCTTCCTCCTGTTTGGCTGCATCCGTCGATTTTTCGGTGGTATCCACCAAGGTTCCGGCAAAGTAAATCAGAGCTCTACTACCTTCGGCAAAAGCTTTCTGGGTGAGCAGCATACGGCGTACATCGGGGTGAACAATAATCGGATCAGCAGGGCCGTCAGGATTTTTTGTGCCGGTCAGGGAGCGCATCGACAACCGATCTTTGGCATAGGCCAGTGAGTTCTGGAAAGACAGCTCCGTGTGGGATAACCCCTGAATGCCTGTGCCCATCCGTGCCACATTCATAAAGGTAAACATACACCTTAGCCCCTTGTTGGGCTGGCCCAGCATATAGCCGGTGGCGCCATCAAAATTGAGGACACAGGTGGCGTTGCCGTGTATTCCCATCTTGTGTTCCAGCGAGCCACAGCTCACGGCATTGCGGTCACCCGGCGAACCGTCTTCATTGGGAATAAATTTTGGCACAATAAACAGGGAGATGCCTTTGGTGCCAGCGGGAGCACCGGGCAATCTCGCCAATACAATATGGACAATATTCCCCGCGAGGTCATGTTCACCTGCGGAGATAAAAATTTTAGACCCAGTGATAGAAAAACTGCCATCTTCATTGGGTTCAGCTTTGCTCTTCAATAACCCCAAATCGGTACCACAATGGGCTTCGGTCAGACACATGGTGCCGGTCCACTCACCGCTGATCAGGTGCTTCAGGTAAGTGTCTTTTTGTGCCTCGGTGCCGTGGTCAAAAATAGTCACCGTTGCCCCATGGGAAAGGCCTGGATACATGGACCAAGCCCAGTTAGCCGTGCCAATAATCTCGCGAATAACTAGCCCAATGGAAATAGGTAGCCCCTGACCACCATACTCAACAGGTTGTTCCATAGAGGGCCAGCCTCCGGCTACAAACGCTTGGTAGGCTTCTTTGAAACCGGTGGGTGTTGTAACTTCGCCATCCACCAGTTGGCAACCTTCCCGGTCGCCCACCGCATTGAGGGGAGCCAGTACCTCCTCAGAAAATTTGGCCGCCTCTTCAAAAACCGCATTAGCCAGATCGGCTGTAGCCTCTTCGTACCCCGGCAAGTTCTGGTAGTGGGGATAGACATTGAGTAAGTCTTCTAAAACGAACTGAATATCGCGCAAAGGGGCTTTGTAGTTAGCCATGAGAACTCCTGTTCAATTACCATCACTCATAAATGGTTGGGAATAAATGCCTACGATACAATGCAGACAGTATTATCATTTGTGAACAATCATAGCGCATCGCATGGGGATTGAAATGGAGCCTATTAAAAATTTACCTATATCGTTTGATATTAGGTTGGCAATGTTGAGTGTTAGCCTGTGTGCCATTCATGTTGCCTAACATTACTCAACGTCAAATAGATCCAAAACTCGGCCAATTTAGCGGCAGTATTTCCCCTTTGCTGCAACGTATTTACCTTGGGCGTGGTATCACCTCTGATGAACAGCTACAGCGAACCCTGGCGAAGCTGCCACGTCCCGATGCCCTTAAAGGGTTATCTGACGGTGTCGCTCTTTTAGAGGAAGCGTTAAAACAACAACAGTCCGTATTGATTGTCGGTGACTTCGATGCCGATGGGGCCACTAGTACCGCACTGACCATGTTAGCCATGCGTGCGATGGGTATGCAGTATATCGATTTTATTGTGCCCAACCGCTTTGAATTTGGTTACGGGCTAACGCCAGAAATCGTCGCGCTGGCCCAACAGCGCAACCCCGATCTAATTATTACCGTGGATAACGGTATCTCCAGTGTCAGTGGCGTGAAAGCGGCCAAAGAGGCGGGCATCAAAGTACTGATTACCGATCACCATCTCCCCGGCGCAGTCTTGCCAGAGGCCGATGCCATTCTTAATCCCAATCAGCATGGCTGTGACTTTCCCAGTAAAAATCTCGCAGGTGTGGGGGTGGTGTTCTATCTGTTGAGCGCACTGCGAAGCCACTTACGTGAGACAGGTTGGTTTGAAACTCAAAATATTGTCATGCCCAACATGGCAGAGTGGCTCGACTTGGTAGCGCTGGGTACCGTGGCGGACGTAGTCCCGTTGGATCAAACCAATCGAGTACTAGTGCATCAGGGCTTACAGCGTATTCGTGCGGGTAAAACTCGGCTCGGTATTCAGGCATTGCTGGATTTGGCCGGAAAAGACCGTCAGCGTTTAGTCGCTACAGATTTAGGCTTTACCGTGGGGCCGAGACTGAATGCCGCCGGTCGTCTCGATGATATGAGTATCGGCATTGAATGCCTGTTAGAAACAGATCCTTATCTGGCCCGCGAATATGCGGTGCAACTGGATGAGCTGAATCGCGATCGTCGAGTAATCGAAGCCGACATGCAGCGAGAAGGACTGGCCATTCTTGATCAATTAATTCTGGATGAGGAAGCATTGCCTTGGGGTTTATGTCTGTTTGATGCCGATTGGCACCAAGGCGTGGTGGGGTTGCTAGCCTCAAGAATTAAAGACCGGATACATCGCCCGGTGATTGCTTTCGCCGATGCAGGGGGAGAAGGCGACGAAAAAGAATATAAAGGCTCGGCTCGCTCTATTCCGGGGTTACATATTCGGGATGCACTGGATGCGGTCGCCACCGGTCACCCAGTGTTAATCAGTAAATTTGGTGGTCACGCCATGGCCGCAGGCCTTAGCTTGAAAGCGAAACATTACCCCGCGTTTGCCGAAGCCTTTGATGCAGAAGTGAGGCGTCAACTCACCCCAGCTGATTTGGAAGCAGAAATAGTGACAGACGGCGAACTCAGCGCTGAAGAGCTAAGTTTGGAAACCGGCCATTCACTCAGAGAATCCGGCCCCTGGGGGCAGCACTTCCCGGAGCCACTATTTCAGGGTGAGTTTTATATTGTTCAACAGCGTATTGTAGGTGAGAAACACCTGAAATTATTGTTGGCTGTGGATGAACAAAAACAGCAACTGATCGATGCCATTGCCTTTAATGTGGATACCACTATTTGGCCGAACCCGAATACCAATAAAGTTCAGTTGGTTTACAAACTGGATATCAATGTCTGGCAGGGGAGGGAGTCGGTGCAGCTGGTTGTGGAGACCATTTTGGCTTAACGCCTGAGGAAGGAGATTAAAGAAAAAGCGTTAACAAAACGATTTCTTTTCCTAGCTTGTCGCGATGTAGCAACAATTTATAGCCCAATACCCAGCCCAACACACTATGCTGAATAGAAGGGCGAAGGAGCTAATTACGTATCGCTTCATAAGATGACCTGCTGATAGGGTTATGACGATTCTAGCCTGCTTATAAGGCAAGCATTGTATAGTTCGCTTAGGTGTACCTTAAGGTTTTAGCAAAAGCATTACAGTTTTTGATTCTTATCATAGAATGTCATTTGAAAGCGGCTCATCTTCTGTTTTAACGCAGCTGCCTCAATTTCCGGCTTATCGATAAATTTTCGCAGTGTGTCTTGTTCCTGAGATGCCTTAATATTACGCGCCTACTTTTGCACCATCAAGGAAAAAATGGGGACAACGATAAAGCTTAAAATTTAGATCGAAATGGAGTTTCTTAACAGTATTTTGCGCAATAGTCAGTTTTGCTATTGTTCCCGATACATTTTAAAAAAACTCGGGAGTCAGATGAAAGCGACAGTTAACAAGTTTGGCAAGCGGGACAAATTAAAGCGTGGCTTCGCCAAAATTTGCCCCGTCCAAAGGTGTTAAAAAAGCTACAGTATTCGATACAATACTAAATATCTCCCCTCGTATCCTTCAATATTGCCTATTTCTCTAGCTGTTTGTCTCGTGTATCTATAGCTTTTACATAAGGCGCCACAGAAAGGGGTCGTGACATTTGAAAGAAACTATAATTTCTGTTTGTCACCGACCCCTGTAATTAGACATGTTTCTAGTCTGCTGCACTTTATTTGGATTAACCACGATCGCCAAGGTCAAAACGGTCAAGGGTCATTACCTTGGTCCATGCATCCACAAAATCACGCACAAACTTCTCTTGCCCGTCATTTGCCGCATAAACTTCTGCGATAGCGCGAAGCTCCGAGTGTGATCCAAAAATAAGGTCGACGGGTGTAGCTAGCCATTTAACGTCACCGCTCTTCCTATTAACTCCCTCGTAAACGCCCTCGGATTTGGATGATTTGGCCCACTTTGTGGACATATCGAGCAGATTTACAAAGAAGTCATTACTCAGCGCGCCAGGTTTGTTCGTGAGCTGACCATACTTGGATTGCCTCGTGTTTGCATTCATGACTCGCATCCCTCCAACCAGAACGGTCATTTCTGGAACGGTTAGGGTCAACAAATTTGCCTTATCAACGAGCATTTCTGCTGGTGATCGATGATTGCCTTTGCCAAAGTAGTTGCGGAATCCATCCGCGGTCGGTTCAAGCACGGCAAAAGAACAGACATCTGTCTGCGCTTGCGAGGCATCTGTGCGTCCTGGTTTGAAGGGAACTTGCACTTTGTGGCCACTTTTTTCAGCGGCCTGTTCAATGGCTGCGGCCCCGCCCAAAACGATCAGATCTGCGAGGGAAACCTTGGTTTCGGATTGCTTGCCATTAAAGTCAGCCTGAATGCCCTCAAGGCTTTTCAATATCTTCGCCAGTTCAGCTGGATTGTTGACTGCCCAATCCTTCTGTGGTGCAAGGCGAATGCGGGCGCCGTTAGCGCCACCGCGCATGTCGGTACCGCGGAAGCTGGCAGCAGATGCCCAAGCAGTTCTCACTAATTCTGGGCCTGTCAGTCCTGAATCAAGTATCTGGGCTTTCAGGTTTTTAATGTCCTGAGATTTGATCAGAGGATGATCTACGGCGGGAACCGGGTCTTGCCAAATCAATGCTTCCTTGGGTGCATCAGCGCCAATATAGCGTGAGTGGGGGCCCATATCCCGGTGAGTCAATTTGAACCATGCCTTTGCAAACGCGAGTTCAAATTCTTTCGGGTTATCCAGAAAGCGTTTCGAAATCTTACGATAGCTTGGGTCGAACTTAAGCGAAAGGTCTGTTGTTAGCAAGATAGGCGCGTGCCTCTTTGATGCATCGTGTGCATCCGGTACTAGGTTTGATGCCTGCCCATCAGCGGGAATCCACTGAGTGGCGCCGGCTGGACTCTTGGTTTTCACCCAGTCGTAGGCAAACAGGTTGGTTAGAAAGTTGTGGGTCCAGGCAGCGGGGCTAAAAGTCCACGCACCTTCTAAACCACTGGTGATGGTGTCGCCAGCTTTACCGCTTCCACACTTGTTTTTCCAGCCAAAACCTTGCTCCTCTATGCCCGCTGCTGCAGGTTCAGGGCCGACACATTTGTCTGGTGGCGCAGCACCGTGAGCTTTACCGAAGGAGTGGCCGCCGGCAATGAGTGCCACGGTTTCTTCATCGTTCATGGCCATGCGGGCAAAGGTTTCGCGGATATCTTTAGCGGCAAGTAGCGGGTCAGGATTACCATTTGGCCCTTCTGGGTTCACATAGATCAATCCCATTTGTACAGCGGCAAGAGGTTTTTCAAGCTGTCTGTCGCCGCTATAACGTTTATCGTCCATGAATTTTTCTTCAGGTCCCCAATAGACAAGGTCGGCTTCCCAGTCATCTTCACGACCGCCAGCAAAACCAAAGGTTTTAAAACCCATAGATTCCAGCGCGATATTGCCCGTCAGAACCATCAGGTCAGCCCATGAAATGTTCTGACCGTATTTTTGTTTAATCGGCCAGAGCAGCCGCCTTGCCTTATCAAGGTTTGCATTGTCAGGCCAGCTGTTAAGCGGCTCAAATCGCTGTTGACCACCGGCAGCACCGCCACGGCCATCTTCCACACGATATACACCAGCACTATGCCAGGCCATACGAATGAAAAATGGCCCATAGTGCCCATAGTCGGCTGGCCACCAGTCCTGAGACGTTGTCATCAACGCTTCAATGTCACGTTTAACAGCCTTAATATCAAGGCTGCTAAACGCCTTGGCATAGTTGAAGTCTTCGCCCAGGGGATTTGACTTAGTATCATGCTGGCGAAGGGGCCTGAGATTCAGCTGTTCAGGCCACCAGAATTGGTTCGACTTTAAGGATTGGCTTGTCGCGGCCTCACTGTCTGCAAAAACAGGATTAACTAATGCTAACGGCGTTAGGGCTATCGCAAGAATAGCTAATAAAGGTTTCATTTGTCTGATCATAGTATTTCCACCTATAGGATTTAGACACATCGAAAATTGACTGCCTCATTGGAGCGCACTCATTTTCAATACGCTCACTCTCAACACTCATTGGGTTAAGACGTTATTCGCCAAGTGGCTAAGAGAAAGCGAACGGATGGTTCCGTAATTTAAATCATAGGTCAGAATAGTCGATAGACAAAATAAGTTTTAAGTATTGATTTGATAGCCTAGGTTAATCCTAGTTTAAAGTAATAAGTGCAATTGGCTTATGCTGCCATCACGCCGGTCCGGCGTAAGAAGGCTAAGCCATCTCATGGGTTGTAACTTTAACTACAGCATTGAATACACGGCTAAATATCCTCCCCCGTATGTATTAAAAGTTGTATGTCAGTTGTGTTGTCTAAGTTTTAGAGGATTCGATGATTTTGGGGGACGCTGATCTAAGGATGTAGTGATACAGACGTATGATCCCCTTGTGTCCTTCGAGGTGGCTTACATTTTCAGTTGTTTGTCTCGTGTCTCTATGGCTTGTATATGCGAAAATCCATATATATAATATTCCATATATATTTAGTGGTTATCATTAATGAATCCCGTTCAGTTTTACAAATGCCTCTCAGATGAAACTCGGCTTCGATGCTTGATGTTAATTGAGCATGAAGGGGAGTTATGTGTCTGTGAGCTAACTGAAGCCTTGGATGAGAGTCAGCCGAAGATTTCCAGACATCTAGCTCAACTTCGTCAGTGTGAGTTACTTATTGATCGCAAGCAGGGGCAGTGGGTTTATTACCAGATTAATCCTTCGTTACCGAGCTGGGCGAAATCGGTTCTTCAACAGACTAATGATGCGAATCAAACTTTTTTGAAAGAAAACCTGGCCAACTTGTCCCGTATGGGTGATCGGCCTAATCGTGTGGCGACTTGTTGCTAAAATTTAACTTTATATATGTGTTTTTTCATATATAAGGCCTAGTTTAGAACGTTTATATGAATAAATATGTGTCATCGAGGAGAAATGTTAATGGGGTTGTTTGAACGTTACCTGTCACTTTGGGTGGCCTTGTGCATTGCTGTAGGGGTTGTTCTGGGGAATGTCATTCCAGGTACCTTCGCATTCATCGCAGGTCTTGAATTTGCGCATGTAAACTTGGTGGTGGCTGTTTTAATCTGGATCATGATTTACCCCATGATGGTGCAGGTTGATTTCGCCTCGATTAAAGATGTGGGCAAACGACCCAAGGGGCTCATCCTGACGTTGGTGGTTAACTGGCTGATTAAGCCCTTCAGTATGGCCGCATTGGGCTGGCTGTTCTTCAAAGGCTTTTTTGCCGATTGGGTTGACCCGCAGTCTGCTAACGAATATATCGCTGGAATGATTTTGCTTGGTGTCGCGCCCTGTACGGCGATGGTGTTTATCTGGAGTCAACTGACTAAAGGTGACCCTAACTACACACTGGTGCAGGTGTCGGTGAATGACATCATTATGGTGTTTGCGTTTGCGCCTATAACTGCATTTTTATTGGGTGTCAGTGATATCCACGTGCCTTGGGGTACCTTGTTCCTCTCGGTGGCGTTGTATGTGGTGCTGCCCTTGATTGTCGGTGCCATTACTCGATACAAACTCGAAGCACATGTTGGTGAGAATGGTAGCGGGGACGCTGATGGGGATGGTCAGCGGTTGTCTGACTTTGTTCATCGCCTGAAGCCGTGGTCCATTGTTGGATTGCTGGCAACGGTTGTATTGTTATTTGGGTTTCAGGCTGAAACCATTATTAGCCAACCACAAACCATCGTATTAATCGCTATCCCTCTACTGATACAAACCTATGGCATTTTTGTACTAGCCTATGGCGCGGCAAAGTTTATGAAGTTGCCTCACAACATTGCAGGGCCTGCCAGTTTGATTGGTACGTCTAACTTTTTTGAGCTGGCGGTAGCGGTCGCTATTTCATTGTTCGGGTTGCATTCCGGTGCGGCGCTGGCCACCGTTGTGGGTGTGTTGGTGGAAGTGCCTGTGATGTTGTCGTTGGTGGCTATTGTTAATCGCACACAGAATTGGTTTGTAGTGTCAGGGGACCCTAAAGTGTAGGACAACGTTAGTTCTATGAGTCAGCCCTGTGGTCTTAGCGGTACTGCAGTTGATCTGAAGCGGTTTTTGGCGAGGTTGACTTTGCCCAAGCTTGGAACTTGAATTCACCCTGTGCTAGCATCCTGCCCCCACCAGCGACCTGATTTATGGCCCTGATATGCTTAGATATGATGCTCTTCAAAAAACTGTACTAAAAACGGATCCCTATCCTTATCTGGTGCTGCCCGATGCCTTTGAAGAGGGTCAGTTACAGGACGTCATATCGGATTTTCCTGATATTCAACACCCTGGCAGTATTCCCATCGCTGAGGCGGGTACGGGTCCCGGTTTTGATGCGATGATTAAAGAGCTGGAAAGCGATCAATTTCGCGCTGCGATTGAAGCCAAGTTTGGTGTGGATTTAACTGATTGCCCAACAATGTTTACTGTTCGGGGTGTCATGCGCCAAAAAGATGGCCGTATCCATACGGACTCCAAAACCAAGGTTATTACGGTGCTGTTCTACTTCAACGAAGAATGGGCCAATGAAGGTGGTTACTTACGTGTCCTGCGTAATGGCACCGATATCGAAGACTATGTTGATGAGATTCCCCCCAGTGCAGGTACTATGGTGGCCTTTAGGGTGACGGATAATTGTTGGCACGGCCATAAGCCTCTGGTGGGCCAGCGCCGCTCGATTCAGATGAATTACCTCGTGAGTCATGCCGCATTGGGTAAGCATCAGTTTTTTCATGGCTTGAGTGCTAAATTGAAAAAGCTCTTTTCATAACATTTGGTCTCGCCATTCGTTGTTACGTTCGCTCTTAGCTATTTGCTTTTAACTCTTGCTCTTAATGTGTGTTTTTAACCATGCGCCGTGTGTTGTTTCACTGAGGCGTTTATACTGAGCGAATTCGACCTGATTGTTGTTCATAGATGCAAGTACTGATTGTAAAGCTAAGCTCGATGGGGGATCTGGTACAAGCTCTCCCTGCACTCACCGATGCGCAAAATGCGATTCCTGGCATTCAATTTGATTGGGCCGTGGATGAAGCTTTTGCTGAAATTCCCACTTGGCACCCTGCCGTACGCAACACCATTAAAACGGCCCATCGCCGTTGGCGTAAGAATTTATTCAAAGTCTTTTTTGGTGGCGAGTTATCCCACTTTAAAAAAGAGCTGAGAGCGATTGAGTACGACTTTGTTATTGATGCCCAAAGCAATATTAAAAGTTCGATTGTTACCTGGCTGGCCCGCGGGCTTAAATGCGGCCCAGATAAAGCATCCGTTCGTGAAGTGGGTGCACAGTTAGCCTACAAGCAGACTTATTCGATAGCTAAAGATCAGTTGGCGATTGATCGTTGGCGCGATCTATTTTCTCAAGTACTGGGCTATGAACGACCCACGACTGATCCATACTTTTCCCTCTCCTCTTATTTACCTCAGGGAAAGCAAGCGTGGCCCGAGCCATCGATAGCGCTGCCTAGACGTCCCTATTTAGTCTTTGTTCACAATGCCAGTTGGGACAATAAATGCTGGGTAAACGATCACTGGCGTCAGCTCATTCAAATTGCCGATGACAACGGGTTTGATGTATTGCTACCGTGGGGTGCCGAGTGGGAGCGCGAGCAAGCGGAGGTGTTGGCTAAAGGGTTTGACCACGCAAGGGTATTGCCGCGCTTACCGTTAACAGAAATAGCATCAATTTTAACGCACTCATCCGGTGCTGTTTGTGTAGATACCGGCTTGGCTCATATTGCTGCTGCTTTGGATGTGCCAATGGTGACCTTGTATGGGCCAACCGATGCGAAGTTGATCGGCGCCTACGGTAAAAATTCGGTTCACCTTTCTGCACAGGGTTTCGAATGTACCCCTTGTTACAAACGCAGTTGTGCTTATCAAGAGTACAAAGGTCCGGAAGCGCAGTGTTTAAAAAGCTTTGCAGCGCAACAGGTGTGGAGTGATTTCATGAAGGTTCAAGATAAGCTGAAAACAGCTCAGGAGGTGATAGTGGAGCAAGACGGGTAGACAATCTTATTCCGCTTCTATTGTCGCCATTAGGGGCTTCATTTTTTATTTTTTATCCGCCCCCTCTCATTTCCTCCAGTTCTATCCACCGGGTCGTTGCGTTATCGAGTGCTTGTTGCTTTTCTACTTGAGCATCCACGATTGATTGGGTCTCGGTATAGGGCAGGCTATAGAAATCCGGGTCAGCGGTTTGTTCTTGTAGTACTGCAATCTCCGTTTCCAGTTTGTCGATCTGGTTGGGGAGCATGTCCAGTTCGCGCTGAAACTTGTAGCTGAGTTTTCCCTTAGGTGCCTTTTTGGCGTGGATCATTGTGTCGTGATCGATAATATGACCGGAGGGATGATCCTGAGTATCGGCGATTTTCAGTTCTTTCCCTCGGTTAGCCCAGTCGCTGTAGCCACCGATATATTCCTGAATTTTGCCATCTTCCTCAAAGACCAGCACGCTGGTGACCACGTTATCGAGAAATGCCCGATCGTGGCTGACAATAATCAGCGTGCCTTGATACTCCATTAGCTGCTCTTCGAGGACTTCGAGCATTTCTACATCGAGGTCATTGGTTGGCTCATCGAGGATCAACAGATTGCTAGGCTGAGAAAATAACTTGGCTAGCAGCACCCGGTTTCGCTCGCCACCGGAGAGTGCGCTCACAGGGGTCATGGCGCGCTTGGGGGCGAACAAGAAATTGCGAAGGTAGCCGATAATATGGCGATCTTTGCCATTGATCTTAATATATTCTTTGCCGTTACCCACATTTTCGGCAATGGTTTTATCTGTTTCCAGTTCCCGATGAATTTGGTCGAAGTAACCAATTTCGAGATTGGTTCCCAGCTTGACGGAACCTTCATCTGGTTCAATTTGGCCCAGCAGAATTTTCAATAGGGTAGATTTCCCCACACCGTTATTACCAATCAGGCCAATGCGATCGCCTCGCCTGATTTTGACTTTAATATTATTGATCAGTTGCTCGCCACCATAGCCGTGGCTGATGCTGCGGGCTTCAATAACCTTGCGGCCTGATTTATCAGAGGTTTCCACACTGATTCTGGCTTTGCCCTGACGTTTGGCGCGCTGTTCCCGTTGATAACGCATGGCTTCCAGTGCCCGTACCCGACCTTCGTTGCGGGTGCGGCGGGCTTTGATGCCCTGACGAATCCACACTTCTTCCTCGGCCAGCCTTTTATCAAACAGGGCGTGGCGGGTCTCTTCTTCCTCTACAGCCCTTTCTTTGAGGACGAGGTAATTCTGGAAGCTGCCGGGCCAGCTGATCAGGTTACCCAGGTCAATTTCGACAATACGGGTGGCCAGTTTTTGCAGGAAATTCCGATCGTGGGTAATAAAAATAACACTGCCTTGGTAACCGCGAACTTTATGTTCCAGCCATTCGATAGTACTGATATCCAAGTGGTTGGTGGGTTCGTCCAGCAACAGCACATCGGGATTGGAGACCAACGCTTTACCTAAAGCTACGCGGCGCCGCCAACCGCCAGAGAGTTCCGCCAGGGTTTTGTTGGCGGGAAGGTCCAGCTGACTAATGATAGTGTCTACTTGTTTGTCTACCTGCCAACCGCCACCGGCATCGATCTGGGCTTGAAGTACTTCAAGATTTCGTAGCCCCTGCTTATCCATGGTCTGTTGAGACAGCTCATTAAACTGATCGATCAAGGCTTGCTGATCGGCAAGTCCGTCTCTCACCACATCGGAGACCTTGCGGTCGATAGCGGTGGGCAGAGCTTGTTCGAGTTGGCTGATACGCAGGTGTTGGCGATAATGAATTTCGCCGTTGTCGGGTTTTATTTGTCCGGTAATAATTTTTAGTAGTGTCGATTTGCCCGCACCGTTACGACCAATCAGACAGATTCTTTCACCGGGCTCCACGGAAAAGTTGGCGTGGGTGAGCAGTGGTACATCGCCAAATTCAATGGATATATCGTCGAGACGGATTAGGCTCATTGGGTGTGTGTGCTCTTGAAGGCGGTGCAAATAATAAGGTCGCGAATTCTACCAGAGTTTCGTCGATCCGTATGAACCGGTTCAGTGACCGTTTGGAACGAACTGGCTTGACTATACTGTAGGTTGAAGGTTTATAGTGTCTACTGTGAAAAGAATCATCGCTAAAAATCGTTCCGTAGTTGCCTCGCTGTTGGTGGGGTGGCTATTGCTCTGTGGAATGATGCCATTGATGGCAGTGGATATGAGCATGGATATGGCCATGAGCGATGATATGGTTGGTTCCCATAGTCACCACCAGAGCTCGCCAGGTCTCAGTATGATGGCTGACGAATCCAATACCGCTGGTGAGCAGCATTGTTGTGATGTTCTGAGTGATAGTGCGTTATTGGTACAGCATCAATTCATAGATTTATCTTTTAGCTTGTCCCTTGTTGTGGCAGTTTGCAGTCTCTTATTTCTGTGGATAATGACTACAGGAAGAAGCAATGCCTATTATTACGCTTTTCTTCCCCCTCCAGGCCCACCCCTCCGCCAACGATTCTGTGTTTGGCTGGATTAAATAACCTGTAATTCCTCACAAAACTGGCTTGTGTATAGGTCATGTTTTCCATCGGTTGTCACCGATGATGGTGAGAAATAAATAGGTATGGATTTCTTTAGCACGCTAATTGTGTGTTCTTTAATAATTTGTGCCTCCTCTAGCGATAGCAGATCTCTGATGACGGAGTGTGAAAGAGTATGAAGCGACTTCCTTGTTTATTGACAAGAGCAGATGTTCCTAAACCTGCTCAAGATAGGACCGTAAAAACCAGACTAGGTATTTTTACTGCGAGTGTTTTCAGTCTTGTTTTGGTGGCCAATAGCGCCTATGCCAGCGAACAAATTCAAGAGGATCTGTTGTCTGTCCGGACAGCCGTTGAAATTGCAATAAGAGATAACCCGAACCTTGCAGAAATGCAGGCGCGTTATGAAGCGTTGGCTGAAGTTCCCTCACAAGTAGGTGCATTGCCCGACCCAATGGTCAATTTAAATGCAATGAACTTTCCCACTGATACTTTTGATAGAGATCAGGAAGCCATGACACAGACTCAGATCGGTTTCAGTCAGGTGTTTCCTTTTCCGGGAAAGTTAAGCTTGAAGGAAGAAGCTGCTGAATATGATGCCTTGGCTGCAGGGCATACGGTAGAAGAAGTTAGCTTGCAGCTCATTAAAAATGTAAAAGGTAAATGGTGGAAACTTTATTATCTGGATCGTGCGTTGGAAACAGTGGATATGAACCAAACATTGTTACGCCAGTTCATAACGGTTGCTAAAACTAAGTACGAAACTGGAAAGGGTTTACAGCAAGATGTTTTGCTAGCGCAGCTGGAATTATCCAAGTTAATCGACCAAAAGATTCAACTGCAGGCGATACGGCGCAACCAGACTATTCAGCTTAATATTCTAATGGATAGGCCAGCAAATGATGTTGTCTCGTTGCCAGATCAGGTATCCAAAACGATGCCAGATATTGTTGATGAAAATGTGCTTTACCAATTAGCCGAATCTACTCGGCCTCGCTTGAAACAGATGGAGACTCAGATTGAAGCGGCACAATCGCGTCTCGATTTGGCCAAGCGCGACTATTACCCCGACTTTAAATTGGGTGTGACTTACGGCGACCGTACCGGGGATAATCCGTTACCCCGAGGTGGTGCGCGCTCGGATTTCGTCTCTGTCATGGTCGGCGTAAAAATACCTTTATATGCCGGCCGCAAGCAATCAAAAGCCGTCTCGCAGAAACGTAGTGAATTACAAACAAATCGTTATGCCTTGCTCGATGAAAAAGGCTTAGTGATGGCTGCCATTTCCACGGCAGTTACGGACTATCATCGAGCAAAACAGCAATTCTCGTTATTTGGTAGCGGTATTGTGCCGCAGGCACAGCAAACCGTGGCTTCTATGCTAGTTGGTTATCAGGTGAGTGAAGTGGACTTTCTTAATTTGGTGCGTAGCCAACTGACTCTTTTTAATTACGAACTTCAATACTGGAAAGCGTTTAGCGATGCGAAACAAGCATTGGCTCGCTTGGAAGCCGCTGTCGGCGAGGAATCTGTTTATGAATAAATCTATGCTATTAGTCTCATCTCTTACGCTTGTTATTGGCATAGGTGCGGGTTATTTGATATTCGGGAGTGACAACGCGTCCGAAGTAACTACTGAAGAGGAAAATCAACCCCTATTCTACCGCAACCCCATGAATCCGGATGTCACTTCACCGGCACCGGCAAAAGATTCTATGGGAATGGACTACGTGCCTGTTTATGCGGATAGCGAGACCAGCAAGGTTGTAGGCACGGTGAAGATTGACCCCGTCGTTGTTCAGAATATCGGTGTTCGGACTGCAATCGCTAAGCAAACATCAATCAGTCGAACAATTCGCGCCGTGGGCAGAGTTGATTTTGATGAGGAGCGAATGTCACGTTTGCATCCCAAAGTAGAGGGGTGGATCGAAGAAATACGGGTGGATAAAACGGGACAGACTGTAGCTAAGGACGATATTTTGCTGAGTATTTACTCACCGAAACTGGTTTCAACACAACAAGAATATTTGTTGGCACTGAATTCTGTGTCGACTCTAAGCAAGAGCCCCTTCGATGAAATTCGGCGTGGCGCTAAAGAGTTAGTTAAAAGCTCCCGTAAACGATTGCAGTTGTTAGATGTGCCAGAACACCAAATTAAGGCACTAGAGCGAACCCGAACCATTCAAAAAAATCTGCATATACACTCATCAGTAGACGGTACGGTAATTCGTATTGGCGCTCGCCAGGGCCAATTTGTGACGCCGAAAACTGAGCTGTACATGATGGTGGACCTGAACCAGGTATGGGTCTATGCGGACGTCTATGAATACGAATTGCCGTGGGTCAAGGTTGGTGATGAAGTTGAAATGACCTTGGTCTCGGTACCGGGGAAAACCTTTAAAGGCTCCCTCTCCTATATCTACCCGTATGCTCAGTCTAAAACGCGAACCACTAAAGTGCGTTTAGTTTTTGATAACAGTGAATTGTTGTTACGACCCGATATGTTTGCTGAGGTTAATATTCAAGCTGACACGTTGGAGAATGTGGTCGTCATACCTGCTGAAGCGGTTATTCGTTCGGGTGATCGTACCCAAGTATTTATAGTGCGAGGCCCTGGGAAATTTGAACCCAGAATCGTCAGTTTAGGCATTGAGTCGAATGGGCAGGTTGCGGTACTCGATGGTGTCGATGCCGGTGATGAAGTGGTGACCTCAGCCCAATTTTTGGTGGATTCTGAATCCAAGTTGAGGGAGGCCACCGCCAAAATGATGGACGTTTTGAAAGAGGGGAGTGATGGTTCGAGTGGCGTGAGCGGTACTAAGGCAATGGATAATGAAAGCATGGAAGAGGTGGGCTCTTCCGGCATGCCAATGACCGATTATTCGGAGCACGCAACGCAGGAAGCGCATGATCATGATTAACGCCATCATCAAAGCCTCGTTACGTGATCGTTTTATGGTATTGATCGCCACTGTCATTATTGCGTTAGTCGGCTTATTTGCCTATAAAAATGCGCCTTTGGATGCGATTCCGGATTTATCTGATGTCCAGGTCATTATCTTTACCCCATTTCCGGGACAGTCACCTCAAGTGGTTGAAGATCAGGTCACTTACCCACTAACAACCTCAATGCTTGCGGTGCCACGCACCAAAGTCGTTAGAGGTTATTCCTTCTTCGGGTTGTCGTTTGTGTACATTATTTTCGAAGACGGCACGGATATGTATTGGGCGCGTTCACGCGTGCTGGAATCCCTCAACTATGTGAGTGGTCGTTTACCTCAGGGTATTACGCCGACCTTAGGCCCAGACGCGACCGGTGTTGGTTGGATCTATGAATACGCGTTAGTCGATAGAACGGGTAAACATGATCTTGCAGAACTGCGCTCTTTACAGGACTGGTATCTACGCTACCCCTTGCAAACAGTACAAGGAGTCTCTGAAGTCGCCTCAGTGGGTGGCTACGTCAAGCAGTATCAAATTGAAGTCGATCCTAACGCGTTACTCCGTTACAACATCCCGCTGAACAAAATCAAGACGGCCATCAAAATGTCCAATAAGGACGTAGGCGGCCGCCTGGTTGAAATGGCAGAAACTGAATATATGGTGCGCGGCCGTGGCTATATCCAGTCGATTGATGATCTCAACAGCATACCGGTAGGTGTTGATACCGATGGTACACCGATACGCATACAAGACATTGCACATGTTCAGATTGGCCCCGAATTACGACGTGGGGTGGTTGACCTGAATGGCGAAGGTGAGGTGGCCGGTGGTGTGGTGATTATGCGCTATGGTGAAAATGCGCTGGCAACGATTCAGGCGGTGCGGGCCAAATTGGAGGAGTTAAAAGCTGGATTGCCTGAAGGCGTAGAAATTGTACCTGTTTATGATCGAGGTGATCTGATTGAACGTGCGGTTAAAAGCCTCAATACCTCATTACTGCAGGAACTCATTATTGTTAGTTTGGTGGTTATCCTGTTTTTGTTGCATGCGCGTTCTGCGTTCGTAGCCATTATCACCTTACCACTAGGGATTTTAATGGCCTTTATTGTCATGCGATTCCAAGGGTTAAACGCGAATATAATGTCCTTGGGGGGAATTGCGATAACCATTGGTACGATGGTTGATGGCGCTATTGTGATGGTAGAAAACGCGCACAGTCGATTGGCGGAAGCCGCTGAAGAGAAAGGCAGTGAGTTGACCAATGATGAACGCTGGAAAACGATTGGTGATTCCTGTCAAGAGGTTGGCCCGGCGCTATTTTTCTCATTGCTGGTGATTACCGTATCGTTTCTTCCGATCTTTACCATGCAGGCACAGGAAGGGCGCCTGTTCAGCCCGCTAGCGTTTACGGCGACCTATGCCATGGCTGCTTCTGCGATTTTAGCTATTACTCTGGTACCGGTAATGATGGGCTATTTTTTGCGGGGAAAAATCATTGCAGAGCATAAAAATCCTATAAATCGCGCGTTACATGCTTTACACGGACCTGCGCTGAAAATGGCGATGCAGTGGCGTGGTATCACTGTACTTGTGGCATTGAGTTTATTGCTAGTGACTTATTACCCTTATTCCAAATTAGGTAGCGAATTTATGCCGCCGCTGGATGAAGGCGATATTCTCTATATGCCAACGACCTTTCCTGGAATTTCGATTACTAAGGCGAAGGAGTTACTGCAGCAGACGGATAAAATATTATATACCTTTCCTGAAGTGCATCATGTCTTCGGTAAAGTGGGGCGTGCTGAATCGGCGACGGATTCTGCACCGTTAGCCATGATAGAGACTACCGTTCGATTAAAGCCTAAGGACGAATGGCCAAACCCCAAAAAAACCACCAAGGAGTTGATGAATGAAATGGATCAGGCCATACAGTTTCCGGGGTTAGCTAACGCTTGGACGATGCCTATTAAAACCCGTATCGACATGTTATCAACGGGCATCAAAACGCCTATTGGTATCAAGGTATCTGGCCCTGATCTGAATGTCCTGCAACAGGTTTCACTAGATATTGAGCAAGCGATAAAAACCCTGCCGGAAACGACGTCAGCGTTTGGCGATAGGGCCGTAGGGGGTTATTACCTCGATTTTGATATTAACCGTGAGAGTGCATCTCGCTATGGTCTTACCATAGGAGCGGTGCAGGATGTCATTCAAAGTGCGATTGGTGGAATGAATATTACTGAAACTGTTGAAGGTCTTGAGCGCTATCCGGTGAATCTGCGTTATCCAAGAGAACTACGCGATGATTTAGAGACACTAAAGCGGGTATTGATCCCAACGCCTACAGGCGCGCAAATTCCACTGGCGATGGTTGCGGATATCAATTATCAGCGTGGACCTCCGGTTATTAAGAGTGAGAATGCTCGCCCTAACGCCTGGATCTATGTGGATATTTCTACCTCTGATATCGGTGGCTTTGTAGCCGAGGCGAAACGAGTGTTGCAAGAGCAGGTCAAAGTGCCAGCCGGATATACCGTTACCTGGTCCGGACAGTTCGAATACATGGAGCGTGCAGCAGCCCGTTTGCAAATCGTGGCACCTGCGACGTTACTGATTATTTTCTTACTCTTGTACTTTAATTTTCGCAATATTACCGAGCCAGTGGTAGTGATGATGTCTATCCCCTTTGGTCTAGTGGGGGGTATCTGGCTTATCTTTCTCAATGACTACAATATGTCGGTGGCCGTCGCGGTGGGTTTCATCGCATTGGCAGGCATGGCAGCGGAAATAGGGGTACTGGTTTTAAGCTTTATCGATACGGAAATTGCCAAACGACGTTCCATGGCTGCGGATAGACTGTCGCTTGAGGAAGTAAAAGACGCAGTGTTATCTGCCACATCAAAACGTGTGCGTCCGGTAGCCATGACGGCTATATCTACCATGGCCGGTTTGATCCCCATCATGGTGAGTAGCGGAACCGGCTCAGATGTCACACACCGTATCGCCGCCCCTATGTTAGGCGGAATGCTGACCGTCACCGTACTTAATCTATTGGTGTTACCGGTCATCTATAGCTTCATTTTGCAGTATCAGGAAAAAAGAAGGCAGATTGATATTTAGTCTGGTTTCAGATTTCCCTGTTACTTGTTGTTTTTGAACTGATTTGAATATCTTGTGGAATGGTAAATATTCAAACAGTTTAAGTGCTTTATTGACCTTATACTTACTATAAGGTTTACGTTGATGGTATTCCTATAGAGTTGGGGTGTCAGATGAAGATAAGTGACGTTGCCAAGCGAACTGGATTAGATGCCAAAACAATCCGTTACTATGAGAGTATCGATTTGGTCGATTCGCCACCAAGGCGTGAAAATGGTTACCGCGAGTACGGCGAGCAAGGTATCCAACAACTTGGATTTTTACGCAAAGCCAGGAAGTTTGGCTTTTCTATCAATGAGTGTCGTGCATTACTGGCTTTGTGGGCCAATCCAAATCGTCGAAGTACTGAGGTACATGGGTTGGTCACGGAAAAAGTCAGGGATATCGATACGCATATTCTCGAGCTGAAGGCGATGAAGAAAATGCTCTCTGAGCTGTTGGTTCAGTGTCCCGATGATGATAATCCTAACTGTGCAATTATCAGTAAGCTGGCTGAAGAGCAGGAGTAGGCAGATGGGCGATTGCTGTAATAAGGAACCGAAACCCAAGGTGGCAGCAAGCAGTGGAGAGGCTGAGTCCTGCCATTCACAAAAGCAGCGGCCCGATTATCTATTGTGGGCTTCCGCCACGATTGTGCTGTTCTGCTATGTCCTCTACTGGCTGGTTGATGGCCATCCGGATTTACCTCAGTGGTTGGTGGTGATGACCTCCGGGGTATACGAATTGATTAACCGGATGTGGTGGGGCTTGGTGGCTGCAGTGGTTTTTGTCGGGCTGCTGGAGCGAATCCCCCGTGACTTGGTGATGTCAGCTTTGGGTCAGGGTGGCACTCTCAAGGGCATTATCCGAGCCACCATTGCCGGAGTGCTGCTGGATTTGTGTAGCCACGGCATCTTAATGGTGGGTGCCAAGCTGTATGAGCGTGGTGCCAGCTTGGGGCAGTTGATGGCATTTCTTATTGCTAGTCCGTGGAACTCCCTATCGCTGACCATTATTTTGGTGGCGCTGATTGGCTTTGGTTGGACCTTGGCTTTTGTGTTGTTATCCATGGCCGTAGGTGTGGTGACAGGATTGATTTTTGATTACTTGGTGTCGGGTGGAAAACTTCCTTCGAACCCCAATCATGCTGTTTCGACCAATGGCGAGAGTCTGCCCCGCCAACTTGGACAGCTAATGAAAACAATCAAAATTACCCCTTCAGGATTATGGGCATTACTCAAAGATGGCCTGAGAGATTCCAAAATGGTTTTCCGCTGGGTATTCTTTGGTGTTGTTGTGGCCACGGCTGTTCGAGCCTTTGTGCCCACGGATACTTATCAGACGTTGTTTGGGCCAACGGTGGCGGGATTGTTGTTAACATTATTGGTAGCCACGCTGATTGAGGTGTGCTCTGAAGGATCAACGCCCATTGCCGCCGATATTGTGACCCGTGCGGCGGCACCGGGTAATGGTTTTACCTTTTTGATGGCAGGTATTGCCACGGACTACACTGAGGTGATGGTGATTCGAGATATGACCAAATCTTGGAAAATCGCTTTGTTTTTACCGTTGGTTAGCGTTCCGCAAATCCTGGTTATTGGCTGGATTTTGAACCAGCTCGGGTAGGGTTTGGATTGCTAAGTAAGTGGCTAAGCAGGTAGAGAAGCACGGTGGTTTCCGCTAGAATTCCGCTCTTGTTCTAGTCTCCCCCGTATTAGCACTGGTATTAGCAGTAAATGGAAATCAATCCGATCAGGAATGCTCTCGATGACCTTCAGGTACGCACCGACGTGCTTAGGGGGTATCTTTGACTACCTTAACAAGAAAGATCAGTTAGCCGAGGTTGAGCTAGAGCTTGGTGATTCGGAAGTCTGGAATAACCCCGAAAGAGCTCAGGATCTAGGCCGAGAACGCGCGGCCCTAGAGATGGTGGTAGAAACCATTGAAACACTGGATTCTGGTATTTCAGATGCCCGTGAATTACTGGAAATGGCGGCAGAAGACGACGATGCCGACACCGTGGCTGAGGTTGAGACGGAAATTGCTCAGCTAACGGCCCATTTGGAAAAGCTTGAGTTCCGCCGAATGTTTTCCGGTGAGATGGACGCTAATAACGCTTATCTTGATATCCAGGCGGGCTCTGGTGGAACGGAAGCTCAGGATTGGGCAGAAATGATTTTGCGTATGTACCTGCGCTGGGGTGAGGCTAAGGGGTTTAAAACCACCTTGGAGGAAGCCTCTGCCGGTGATGTGGCAGGCATCAAAAGCGCCACCATACACTTTGATGGTGAATACGCATTTGGTTGGTTGAGAACCGAAACAGGAGTGCATCGCCTAGTACGAAAATCGCCTTTTGATTCAGGTAATCGTCGGCATACATCCTTTAGTTCTGTCTTTGTCTCGCCGGAGATTGACGACAATATCGTCATCGATATTAACCCCTCAGATGTGCGAACAGATACCTACCGCGCCAGCGGGGCGGGTGGACAGCACGTAAACAAAACAGATTCAGCGGTGCGATTGACTCACGAACCAACGGGTATTGTGGCAGAGTGTCAAAGCCAGCGTTCTCAACACAAAAACCGTGATCAAGCTTGGAAGATGTTACGCGCCAAACTCTATGAGCAGGAAATGCTCAAGCGATCTGAAGAGGCCCAGGCAGTGGAGGACACAAAGTCTGATATTGGCTGGGGCAGCCAGATTAGGTCCTACGTTCTGGACGATCAGCGAATTAAAGATTTACGAACCAATATTCAGACAAGCAATTGTCAGGCAGTACTGGATGGAGATTTGGATCAGTTTATTGAGGCTTCGTTAAAGGCTGGTGTTTAAAAAGTCAGTTACACGCATTAGTAATACAGGCCAGTAATGCAGTTCAGTAATACAGTTCAGTAATATAAGCCCCGAAGAGCAGCCGGGAAGCATAGCTGTAAAATGTAAATAGTATTGGGATATCCATGAGTAACGATCAACAGCAAGATGAAAACAAGTTAATTGCCGAGCGTAGAGCCAAGCTGGCGACGATTCGCGAGCAGGCCATTGCCGATAATACCAGTGCATTTCCCAATAACTTTCGTCGAGAAGATCTGGCTGCTGATTTGCAGACCCAGTACGGCGAGCAGTTAAAGGAAGAACTGGAGACCTTAGGTCATCAGGTGAGCGTAGCTGGGCGACTGATTCGTAATCGTGGCGCTTTTATGGTGATTCAGGATATGTCCGGCAGCATTCAATTGTATGTGGGCAAAGAGGCTCGCCCCTTTGCCAAAACCCTAGACCTAGGGGATATCGTTGGTGTGAGCGGTGCACTACATAAATCGGGCAAGGGTGATCTGTATGTCAATATGGAGCAGTATCAGCTATTGACCAAATCCTTGCGACCACTGCCAGATAAGTATCACGGTCTTGCTGATCAGGAAATGCGTTACCGCCAGCGCTATGTGGATTTGATCGTCAACCCTGAGGTGCGTGATCTGTTCAAAGTGCGGACCCAGGTCATCAGTTTCATCCGCAGTTACCTGAATGACAATCATTTCATGGAAGTGGAAACACCCATGTTACAAGTGATTCCTGGTGGTGCTGCGGCACGGCCCTTTGTCACCTATCACAATGCACTGAATCTCGATATGTATCTGCGGATTGCTCCGGAGCTATATCTGAAGCGTCTCGTGGTCGGTGGTTTTGAGCGGGTATATGAGATTAACCGCAACTTCCGTAATGAAGGATTGTCTACTCGACATAACCCTGAGTTTACGATGTTGGAGTTCTATCAAGCCTATGCGGATTACAACGATCTGATGGACCTTACCGAAGATATGTTGCGTCAGTTGGCAGTGAATGTTCTTGGCAGTAGTGAGGTTCGCAGCACGGTGAAGAATGAGGAGGGTGAGGTCGTTCAGGAAAAAATGTACGATTTTTCCAATCCATTCCGAAGAATATCTGTGTTTGATTCCATTCTATATTTCAATCCGGATATATCGGCTGAGGCGCTTTCCGATGAAAGTGCTGCGCGTCAAATTGCGGAGCATCTGGATATTCCGTTAAAAGATAGTTGGGGGCTGGGTAAGGTTCAGATAGAAATTTTTGAGAAAACGGTCGAGCATCGTTTAGATGAACCTACTTTCATTACCCAGTATCCGACAGAGGTCTCGCCACTGGCTCGTCGTAATGATGACAATCCATTTGTTACAGATCGGTTTGAATTTTTTGTTGGTGGTAGAGAAATCGCCAATGGTTTTTCTGAGCTGAATGATGCAGAAGACCAGGCTGCGCGTTTCCAGGCGCAGGTGGCCGAAAAAGATGCTGGCGATGACGAGGCGATGCACTTTGATGCAGACTATATCCGTGCCCTGGAGTACGGGTTGCCACCAACGGCAGGGGAAGGTATAGGTATCGACCGTTTGGTGATGCTGTTGACAGATTCGCCTTCTATACGGGATGTGTTACTGTTTCCTCATATGCGACCAGAATAAGCCGCTTTAAGTTGAATTTTTATGTAGAGAAATGAATTCTCTATTCATATGGAATGTAGTGGGCTCTAATAGAAAGAATTTTCTAGTGCCCATAAATGGGAACTCGTGGAATTAAGGGTACTGTAGGGATGCAACCAAAGACTTCGTTAAGGTGGCTTCATAAAATTAGCCACGTGCCACTTGATGCTGGGGCCGAAGAAGAGGCTCGTCGGCAGGATGTGATGATCGCCATTTTGATGTTTACCGGGTCGATTGCGCTAACGGGTTTGTCAGTATGGGATTTGCTGGCAGGCACAGGTGCACCTTGGAGTAATTTGGTCACCTTGGTTGTGGGTGTGCTCGCTTCCATTATCTATGTCCTGTTATTGAAAAGCCGAAAAAGTAACTTGATGCTAACCCTGTTAGTGATGGTTTTTTTGCATTTCTTCTGGTTAGTTACCGGTGATGTTGAGTGGGCTGGCATGCTTTGGTGTTTAGTTATGCTACCACTTTTTTTCCAGCTGTTAGGGTGCAAGACGGGCGCTAAACTGGTAGGCGGGATTGCTCTGGTTAGTGCCGTTGTTCTACTTTGGCCCGAGTCGCCACTTCTTGCAACTAACTACTCTCTGGATATGAGTTACCGTTTTCTTTTGGCTTATCTGGTGTTGTCATGGATTTCATTTATGGTGGAGTATGTTCGCATCCAGACGCGTCAGCGTTTGGAGGAAATGCAGACTTTCCTTGACGTTCAAGCTCGAACGGACGAGTTGACAGGCCTTGCCAACCGTCGTGGATTTAAAGAGTATTTAGGTGAGTCTGAGCAGCGTCGTGAAAAGGGTAAGGGATCGTTTGCGGTGATTATTGGAGATTTAGATAACTTCAAACAAATCAACGATGACCATGGTCACGAGGTGGGTGATTTTGTCCTGCAAGAAATCGGCCATATTTTGAAAGTATTGGTTCGGTCTGAAGACTTGGTGGTTCGCTGGGGCGGCGAAGAGTTTCTGGTTTTAATGGCAGACACAGACCTACAAGGAGCGAAGATTTTGGCTGAGAAAATACGTCAAAAAATAGCTTCAACCAGTGTGGCCGTCGATGGCGGTCTGGTTACTGTGACCATGAGTCTTGGTGTTGATGCCCAGAAACCACAAGGTGATCTTTACTCTACACTAGGATCTGCGGATAAGGCGATGTATGAAGCCAAACGTAGAGGGCGAAATTGCGTTGTTACTGCTGAAGGGGATGAAAAATTTAGTGATAGTAGTAGTGGTGATAGTAGCCTAACTGCCCCAAAGTACTCTTCCCCGACAGTAGGGCTCTAAGAAACAGGCCGCTATCTAGATGCTAGATAGCGGCCTGTTTAATGTTTATATTTTGAGAGTAAAAACTACAACTGACTGATGCGCTGCTGTTGTTCAGCTAGTTTTCTGAGTGCCATTTCTATATCAGTCATTTTACCCTTTTCCTTAGCAACTACGTCTTCTGGCGCTTTACTAATGAACTTCTCATTATTGAGTTTTCCTTCGACTTGCAGGCGTTCCTTTTGAAGTTTTTCTACTTCCTTGTTGATTCGAGCTAGCTCTGCATCCTTATTAATCAAGCCTGCCATAGGCACCAAAATTTCCATGCTGCCTACCAATGCGGTAGCCGACATAGGTGCCTCTTCTTCTGTATTGAGCCAAGTGATAGATTCCAGAT
Organism: Cellvibrionales bacterium UBA4451; assembly: GCA_002390285.1. Classification (GTDB taxonomy): domain Bacteria; phylum Pseudomonadota; class Gammaproteobacteria; order Pseudomonadales; family Porticoccaceae; genus Porticoccus. The sequence continues at coordinate 42,249 of DGPB01000010.1, forward strand.
TGGCCAGTTTGGCTAGGAACTGACGATTTGTATCCAGCCGGTTTTGGTCTTCACTGCTGCCATTGTTTAAGTAAATAGGCAGCGCTTTTCCCGGAGATATGTTCATTTCTCCGCGGATATTCCGAATACCAATAATGACATTTTTAAGCCATTCAATATTAGCTGTCGCAGATTTATCAACGAGGTTTTGATCCGCCTCTGGATAGGGTTGAAGCATGATGGTTACACCGTCAACGCCCGCGAGTGTTTTAACTTGCTGCCAGATTTCTTCAGTGATGAATGGCATCAGTGGATGAGCCATTCTCAGGGTGGCTTCCAGTACCCGAATCAGGGTCCGGCGGGTGCCTTTTTGTAACGCAGGGGATGCGTTCTCATCCCAGAGTACCGGCTTTGATAGCTCCAGATACCAGCCACAGTATTCATTCCAGATGAATTCATAAATGGCCTGAGATGCCAGATCAAAGCGATAGTTTCCGATGGCTTCGGCAACCGCTTTTTCCGTGTGTTGCAGGCGGCTGATAATCCAGTGATCTGCCAGACTGAGTTCGTAGTCTTCGCTGCCATCCTGTCCGCAATCATGTTCTTCGGTATTCATCAGCACATAGCGTGCTGCATTCCATATTTTGTTACAGAAATTACGGAAACCTTCTATCCGGCCAACATCAAAGTTGATGTCACGGCCTGTGGAAGCGAGCGAGTAATAGGTATAGCGTAGGGCATCAGTGCCATAAGGCTCAATACCTTCGGCAAACTCTTTACGGGTTTGTTTTTCAATTTTAGCTGCATCTTTTGGGCGCATCAGTCCGGCAGTACGCTTTTTCACCAGAGACTCGAGGTCAATGCCATCGATGAGATCAATTGGATCCAATACGTTGCCCTTGGATTTGGACATCTTCTGGCCGTGACTATCCCGAACCAGCCCATGAACGTAAACGGTGCGGAACGGGGCTTCATCCATAAAGTACAGGGTCATCATGATCATGCGGGCAACCCAGAAGAAAATAATATCGAACCCAGTGACCAGTACATTGGTGGGGTGGAAGGTCCTCAGAAATTCAGTTTTTTCTGGCCATCCAAGGGTGCCAAAGGTCCACAGGCTGGAGGAGAACCACGTGTCCAGTACATCATTATCCTGCTTTAGATTGATGTCACCGAGGTTGTGTTTTACTCGTACTTCTTCTTCTGAACGCCCGACATAGACATTGCCTTGGTCGTCATACCAGGCGGGAATACGGTGACCCCACCAGAGTTGGCGGGAGATACACCAGTCCTGAATATCACGCATCCAGGAGAAGTACATGTTTTCGTACTGCTTGGGCACAAACTCGATGCTCCCATCTTCTACTGCCGCGATGGCCTTTTCAGCTAGCGGAGCTGTTTTTACGTACCATTGATCCGTCAGGTAGGGTTCGATCACCACGCCTGAACGGTCGCCTCTGGGCACCTTCAGTTTATGGTCATCGATCTTGTCCAGTAGTCCCAGTTCGTCGAGGTCGGCCACAATTATTTTGCGGGCATCAAAGCGATCCATACCCTGATAACACTCGGGCACATTAGTATTCATTTGGGCGTCATCATTGAACAGGTTGATTAGCGGTAGATTGTGACGTTGTCCCATTTCGTAGTCGTTGAAATCGTGGGCTGGGGTAATTTTCACGCAGCCTGTACCAAATTCACGGTCTACATAGTCATCGCCAATGATCGGGATTTCACGGTTAGCCAGCGGTAGAGTGATGGTTTTGCCTATCAGGTGTTGGTATCGCTCATCTTCTGGGTGAACGGCTACGGCGGTATCGCCCAGCATGGTTTCTGGGCGAGTAGTGGCAACAACCAAGTGCCCACTACCGTCAGTTAGGGGGTATTTGAAATGCCACAGGCTGCCGCTTTCTTCTTCTGATATAACTTCCAAGTCTGAAATGGCAGTGTGTAATTTTGGGTCCCAGTTGACCAGTCGTTTACCGCGGTAAATTAGGTCGTCGTTGTAGAGGCGGATAAAGGCTTCCTGGACTGCTTCGGAGAAGCCATCATCCATGGTAAAGCGTTCTCGAGACCAATCTGGAGAAGCACCCAATCGCCGCAATTGTTGAGTGATAGTGCCACCGGACTGCTCTTTCCACTCCCAGACCTTTTCGGTAAATTTTTCCCGGCCAAGGTCGTGGCGGGTGGAGCCTTCAGTCTCCAGTAGACGCTCTACCACCATTTGGGTGGCGATGCCCGCATGGTCAGTGCCTACTTGCCACAGGGTGTTGTTACCCTTCATTCGATGGTAGCGAATAAGTGCATCCATGATGGCTTCTTGGAATCCGTGCCCCATATGCAAGCTGCCGGTAACATTCGGTGGCGGGATCGTAATGCAGTAGGGGTCGGCATTTGGGTTATTGGTCGGCTTGAAAAAGCCTTGCTCTTCCCAGGTTTGATACCACTGTTTTTCAATGTCTTGTGGACGGTAGGTCTTTTCCATGTTCGCTCGTTTGGTTTTCGGCAAAAATGTCCGTTGCGCCATCAATTCTGGAATGGTTATGCACGTGACAGATAAGGCCGGGAATTATAAGGGGCTAGACTGAATAATTCATTAGTTGCCCGAGTTTTAGCATCAGGTTAGCCAGTCTTTATCGTTATTGGTCAGTATTTGTCGCTAGGTGGCTGTTTCAGGAGAGGTGATTCTAAGGATGGGGTTTCTGATGTGACGGTGTTGGTCTCATCGCAAAAGTCTGTGAGTGTGAGTATCTCGGTATCCAAATCGTTCGTTGAGTCTGGAGCTGGGAGGCTGGCGTCCCTGATATATTCATTCAGCATGGGGATGGTATGCTGAAATTCAGGGCCGTCGTTTAATGTGTGACGCAATAAATCAAGCTCCTCTATCAGAAGTTCTCTGGTATTTGAGGACTTGTTATCCATGACTAGGCCCTATGGATGGCGCTTGAGTGAGCAGTACTTGGTGTTAATCGCATCATTATAAGTTGTGTTGCCAAGCCTTGGTTAGATCGTGGTAACTACTTGGTCAGGTCGTGATAATTAAGGGGGTAGCCCCGACTTTTGTAAAAACTGAAACGTTCACGCTTCTGTTTAATTATTTTTTCGTCATCGTAAACAATTTCTACGGCTTTCTCAAAGCGGGTAAACCAGCCGGGCGTGTCGGTTCCCAAATTAATCAATAGGCCATGGTGGTCTCCTGGATCGTCGTGATGACAGATGGAGACGGAATCCTTCGGGCTTTTCTCCAGTTCGTGGGGTAGGAATGCCGTGGACTTGAAAGACCATAGTTGGCTGTCGAGTTCTTGAGAGATGGTTTCATCTGCCGTATGTAACAACACGGTGAGACCTTGGTGAAAAGCTTTCTCTGTCAGCTGGCAGGCCAAGGCGAGGGCGGCGTCAAACCCGCCGTTGATTCGGTAAAAATTAATGTTGGTCATTGCCCAGCATGCGCCAACAGGTATTGTGTCAGCAGGGGCACTGGCCGGCCGGTTGCCCCTTTGTTGTCACCACTGTTCCAAGCGGTACCCGCAATGTCCAAGTGGGCCCATTGATAGTTCTTGGTAAAGCGACCGAGGAAGCAAGCTGCGGTAATAGTACCGGCAGAACGACCACCGATATTTGCCATATCAGCAAAGTTACTTTTAAGTTGTTTGTCGTATTCACTCCACAGTGGTAATCGCCAGACTCTGTCGCCACTTGTTTGGCCAGCGGTTTCGAGTTGAGCTGCCAGCGCGTCATCGTTGCTAAGTACACCGGAGGCATGGCTGCCCAGTGCCATGACGCAGGCTCCTGTGAGAGTGGCGATATCAATAACACTTTTTGGTTTGTATCGACCAGCGTAAGTCAGTGCATCACACAGAATTAGGCGACCTTCCGCATCAGTGTTGAGGACCTCAATCGTCTGGCCAGACATACTTTTAACGATATCACCGGGTTTAGTTGCCGTGCCACTGGGCATGTTTTCAACCGTAGGTATGATGCCGACTACATTGATAGGAAGCTCAGTTTCCACCAAGGTGGTAAATGTTCCGAGTACGCTGGCGGCTCCGCACATGTCGTATTTCATCTCATCCATGGCTGCGCCAGGTTTTAGGCTGATACCCCCAGAGTCAAAAGTGACACCTTTGCCGACCAGTACAATGGGTTTTTCGCTGGGCTTCCCTCCTCGGTACTCCAGAATAACCATCTTGGCTGGTTCGTCAGTACCGGCGGTCACGGACAAAAGAGCGTTCATGCCAAGCACTTTCATTTGTTTCTCATTCAGAACTTTACAGCTGAGCTTGGGGTGCTTTTTGGACAATGTTCTAGCTTGGTTGGCAAGGTAGGATGGAGTGCAGATATTACCTGGTAGGTCTCCCAGCTCACGAGCTAAGTTGACGCCATTAGCTATGGCCCTGCCCACGTTGAGTTTTTTCTTGAGTGTGTCGAGTACCTTTCGAGAAGCGGTTACCAGAGTGATTTTTTTCAATGAGGTTGTTTTTTTCTCTTTGGACTTAAAGGGATTGAACAAATATGAACTTTCCTCTAGCTGGCGAGACAAATGTTGTGCCTGCCATGCTTCATCACGGCTCTCTACCTGAAGGCCGTCTAGTGATACACAAGCCGTATTAATGGGTAATGTTGTTAATTTTTTGGCAAGTCCGGAGGTGAGTTCCAGAAAAGATTGTTCATTGAGGGTGTTTTTACTGCAACCCAAAAGCAGTAGCCGGTCTGCTGCAAGCCCAGTTGGTTCGTTGATTAGCAGAGAGCTGCCGATGGTGTTTTTGATGTCACCACTTTTCTTGAGTCGAGAAACCAAGCCGCCTGTGGCTTCATCAATGGACTGAAGTGTGGGGTTGTCTTCCGCATCACTACCAAGGGTAATGACAAGGCAGTCAGTTTTTTTGGTCAGCAGGTTGCAGGCGATGGCGGTAAATTCCATGATGTCTCCGATTGTTCACAGGGATAACGCTTTACAAGACAAACTCAGTGTAAATCTGGATAATTGTCTGAATATAAATTTAATACTGCATGAAGCATAACAGGAATCCCACATTGCTCATATTTCGTTATATTACCCGTGACCTCCTGTCCTCAACCTTGGCTGTTTGTACCGTATTGTTGATGGTTATTGTTAGTGGCCGGTTTGTTAAATACTTGGCCCAAGCCGCGGCGGGGGAATTGGATGCGGGAATTTTGTTGGCTATTATTGGTTATCGCCTGCCAGGATTTCTAGAGCTGATCTTACCTCTCGCTTTTTTTCTTGGTGTTCTTTTGACCTATGGGCGCCTCTATGTCCAAAGTGAAATGACGATAATGATCGCTTGTGGAATGAGCCCTCGCCAATTGGTCATTTATACCATGATCCCTAGTTTGTTTATTGCCATCTTGGCGGGTTGGTTGAGTCTAGACGTCGGTCCGACTGGCCTGCGTAAGGCAGAGGCATTACTGACAGCCCAGAAAGAGCGTGGCGAGTTAGACGGAATGGTGGGAACCCACTTCTACTCACTACAGGGAGGAAAGGCGGTTACTTATGCTGAGGAGGTTAGCAAAGAAGGGGAAATGCGTGACGTATTTATGGCTGAAAACAACCCTGATGCTCCGGAAGGCCAGCAATTAGTATTAGTGGTTGCAGAAACGGGGCGCCAGCATCGCTCATCGCCTGACAAGCCTAGTTATTTAGTATTAGAAAATGGTTTTCGAATTCAGGGCGTGCCTGGCAAGGCAGACTATCAGGTAACCCATTTCGAGGAGTATGGGCAACGTTTAAGTAAGCCAAAAAAACAGCTGAGTCGGCACACATCAGACACTATGCCCACAGGGGAGTTGATGGCTTCAGATAAGATGGCCCATGTGGCTGCACTTCAATGGCGATTATCAGTACCAATTCTGGTTCTGATAATGACGTTGATCGCTATCCCCCTCAGTAAAACAAACCCCCGCCAGGGTCGATTTGTCAAAATGCTACCCGCGATATTGCTCTATATTGTGTATCTTGTGATGCTCAATGGTGCCCGGGGGGCCGTCGAGGACGGAACACTTCCTCCACTAATGGGGTTATGGTGCGTTCACGGGTTGTTTTTGTTAATTGCCCTCGTTCTACTTGGGCGACCATTGATTATCCAGCAGATAAAACAGCGGGAATACTCTGAACATAGGGTGTCAAAAATGGTTATTCGACTCTTAGGGAATAACAACGGATGAAATGTTTGTCTGGGTATATCGCTAGGTCTGTTCTTGGTGCCATTGCGCTGGTCCTTTTAGTTATTGTGGCTTTGGATGCAATGGGTGCCATTGTCGATGGTGCCAGTGACATCACTACGGAATATACATTTAAACAAGTAATGATCTATGTGGCTCTGACATTGCCTGCTCGTATCTATGAGCATATGCCAATGGCGTGCTTAACGGGTTGCTTGATCGGACTTGGGTCTTTGGCCAATAACTCTGAATTGGTAGTGATGCGCTCCGCAGGGGTGTCTGTTTTACACATTGTCTGGCTGGTGCTTCGGCCTATTTTGGTGCTGATTATAGTGGGGGCACTATTTGGTGAATACATGGTTCCCTATACAGATCAGTATGCAGAGAGTCGACGAATGCTCTTGAAGAGCGGTAAAAGTGCTCAGGAATCGACCAGTGGTTTTTGGAACAAGGAAGGCCGTGAGTTTATGCATTTCAATGCCGTCTATCCAGGCGGGGTGCTATTTGGTGTGACTCGATACCGTTTTGACGAAAACCACTTTCTACTGGAGTCCAGCTTTTCTGCACGAGCTACCTATCAAGGTGGTCACTGGGTTGAAGAGCGAGGCGCTACCACACGTTTTCTGGGAGATAGTACAGAGGTCGATACGTTTGTTGTCCGTGATTGGGAAACAGACCTGTCTCCTGACTTGCTTCGTCTTATTGTGCTACCACCAGAATCATTGGCCATGCGGAGCTTGTATGGCTACAGCAAGTACTTGAAGGAACAGGGGCAGGACAACTCTCGTTACAAGTTGGTGTTTTGGGATAAAGCGATGCAGCCTTTAACGATTGTAAGCTTGGTGTTGATTGCTATTTCCTTCGTCTTCGGCCCTCTTCGGCAGGTCACGATGGGGTATCGTATTTTTACTGGTGTGGTAGTAGGGCTTGTCTTTCGCACAAGTCAGGACCTGCTTGGTCCTGCCAGTGTGGTATTCGGGTTTTCACCCTTTTTGGCCGTCATGTTTCCTGCTTTGGTGTGCTGTGTGATTGGTTTGGTGCTTTTGCGTCGGGCAGCCTGATGGGCTAGTTTTTTACACCCTTTTCTGTGCGTACTTTTTTGGGAAGCAGGACGACTTGGGTATTGCTGAACTTATCATGGAGACACTGCCCGTCTTTATCGATCAGACACCAAAGATAGCCAATACCCAGTATTATTAGTGATAAAGGCGCCAGCAGTGCGCGAAGCCAGCATTCCTGCCAGCTTGGTATTGGCTGGTTACAGCCCTGTAACTGAATACGCCAAGACTTCATGCCGAGTGTTTGGCCAGTTCGTCGCCAACACCAAACGTAAAATAGGGCATAACAAAACCACAAACCTATAACAATAATCAGTTGCACTAGGTTATGGGGTGCTTTCATAGTGTCATCCCCAAATAATAGGCGTAGCAACAAAACGATGACGCCATAGGCAAAACTGATGCCCATCAGTAGAAAGGCATCGTAGATCATCGCCATTAGGCGGCGGATCAAATTGGCAGGGGGTAGTGGTTGTGCAGTTTCAATATTCAAACGTAACGCTCTCAGTGGAGGTGTAGCTAGGTTGATCCGAAGCTCGAGGGTTTAGTCGTACATGAGTACCGGATTGGTCGGTGATTCTATCAAATATCTGACAGATTCAGAATTCATAGGTCAATCCTATTTTTACTTCGTCTGAACTGACCCGCAGGACATAGTCAACTTCATGGGACATGCCTGCTCTTAGCGTGTTCATAACGCTGATGGTTTCAGCATTTTTTGAGACTCCGTTAGAAAAATTCTTGAAAGGCCTTGCTGTCAGAATCGAAAGTTTCATTTTGATGATGTGTTATATGTAGAGATTTACGATCATTAATGGCGCTAAATTCCGGACAAAAAAAAGGCCACCTTAATCAGGTAGCCTGTAACATCAAACTTCTGGGAAGCAGTTTGAAGTACTAGTTGCTCATGTTGAGCAGAGGGCTATAAACGTTTAGTTACGCAGCAGCTTCAGTCTTTTTTACGGTAGTTTTACGAGCAGCGGGCGCTTTTTTCACGGGTGCGGGCTTCTCTTCAGTTTCTGCAGTTGGGGCGACTACAGCTGTCGCTGAGAGTTTGGCGACCACATCAATGAGTTCTTCCATCTTAGTGTTCAGTTCTGCTAATTTTTCATCGTTGCTGAAAGAAGGCATAGAAGGCATAGTAAGTTTGGATGCCACTTTCTCGCGGATTTCTTCAACACGAGCAGTAATATTTAGGTTGATACCTTCTTCACGAAGATTTTTACCTTGTGTTTTCAGTTTCTCGCCTTTGTCTTTCAGCTTTTGACCCTGTTCTTTCAGCTTATCACCAGTTTTGTCCAGTGTGCTTTTAGCATTAGCTTCGATTTTGGTGCCTTGATCAACGAGGTCATCAAAAAAGCGACGAGTTTTATCATTCATTTTGTCGTAACCATCTTGCATATTGTTCAGGCCATGGCCGTATGCGCCAAGTCCAGCAAGCCAGATTTTACGTGCTAGTTCTTCAGTCTTATCAATAGTATTTTTCATGTCAGCCATAGTAGTATCATCCCGATCAGTTTGTTTGGAGCGTTGGTTTCCGAATATGGGCTAGACAATAAGCAAAAATTTTAGAAAAGGCATACTAATAAAGAGAGTTTTTCAATAAAAATGCAATCTCTTCTAGATATTCATTGGGATACCTATGAAACGACGTGACATGATTTTGGTGGTAAGCCTTAAACTATTTAATGAAGAGGGAGAGGCCAATCTCACTGCTGTTGATATCGCCAATGAATTGGATATCAGTCCTGGCAACCTCTATTACCATTTTAAGGGGAAGGAAGAGCTCGTTGCTGAACTGTATAAGCAGTTTGAGACAGGCATTGTTGCGTTATTGCAGGGGGCAAACGATGCCGGCGATACTCTGGAAGAACAATGGCTTCACTTGTATGTGGTGCTTGAGTATATCTATCTCTATCGTTTTTTCTTTAGAAATACGACCGATTTGTTGCAGAAATATCCGGCGATTGACGGGCACTTCCGTCGACTTCTTGAGCAGCAATATCAGTCAATCCGCGCCATGTTACACAACCTGTTGGAAGAAGGCGTTTTAGCGAGTAACTGCTCTGAAGAAATAAGAATAGATGAGCTGGCTGATAATATGATGTTGATCTATACGTATTGGTTCGAGTTTCAAAACCTACGCAAGCGGCAATTGAATCAGCACAAGTTTATTCAGGGTGCCATACTTCAAATAATGACCCTGCTGGCACCTTATATGGGAGATATGCAGCGACAGTTTACAGAGGAGTGCAATGCGCTTTACCAACGGGATAAACAAGACTAGCATTTGAAAAGCACTGGGCTAGTCGCGAGTATTATCATCGTTTAAGTGGGTTTACGTTAAGTAAGTAAGCCACAGCGTATTATTTAGTCACTGCCTTAATAATGATAACAATAAGGGGAGAGTAAGTGAGTCATATACAGATTCAGAGGCGTCATAGCATGGATAAAACCCAGCTGCGAGCGATGACGGAGGAGTTGGGTCAGAAATTAAAGGCCAAGCTTGGAGGGGATTATCGTTTAGAAGGTGATCTGGTTCATTACAAATACAGCAGCGTAGATGCAAAAGTGAGCTTTGATGAGTCGGTGGTGAATGTTGATGTGAAGCTGGGTCTGCTGATGATGGCCTTGAAGGGCATGATCCAGTCAGAGGTGAATAAGTACTTGGATGAGCATGTTGTGTGAGTCGTTGTATCTGATTTTTAGATATTGCCTCCCAATAAAAAAGCCCACTATATAAAGCGGGCTTTTTTATTGATTTGGTACCAGAGGCCGGACTCGAACCGGCACGCTTTTAAGGGCGGGGGATTTTGAATCCCCTGTGTATACCAATTTCACCACTCTGGCACAGGAGCGCGATTATAGCAGTGGTCTTTGCATAATCAAGAGGTCAGTTTAGATTGTGTCATTGCTCTGTACACAATGTTCGGGACTGGCCCTGCTTGTTCATTTCTATTACCCTTGCGGCCTTTTCACATAATAGCCAGTGGTCTATAGCCAGTAATGCGTCGAGAACAGTTTCATTACGACCTACCAGATGAGTTGATAGCACGCCAGCCAACGGCTGATCGGTGTGGCAGTAGAATGCTGGTACTCGATGGGCAGAAGGGCGAAGTCGAGCACCGGGTATTTCGTGATATCTGTTCTCTGATTCAGCCTGGTGACCTCATGGTCTTCAACAATACGCGAGTTATACCAGCGCGGATGTTCGGCCAGAAAGAGACGGGCGGCAAAGTGGAGATGCTGGTCGAGAGGCTATTGGATGAACACCGGGTTCTGGCGCACCTGAGGACCAGTAAATCACCCAAGAAAGGTGCTAGATTGTTCTTTGAGGGAGGTGCTCAGGCTGACGTAGAGGGCCGTGATGGCGATCTGTTCAGGTTATGTTTTGCCGGTGAGCAATCAGTGCTTGAACTACTGGAGTCCAGCGGCCACATGCCGTTACCCCCCTACATTGATAGAGAAGATAATACCGCTGACCGCGAGCGGTATCAGACGGTCTATGCTGAAAAACCCGGTGCAGTCGCAGCACCGACGGCGGGGCTGCATTTTGATCAGCCCTTGCTGGACAAACTCAAACTAGCCGGTGTGGATATGGCCTACGTCACTCTCCATGTGGGTGCCGGAACGTTCCAGCCGGTACGCGCTGACAATATCCGTGACCATGTGATGCACTCTGAAGTGATTGATGTTCCTGCGTCTGTCTGTGAGAAAATTGCCGAAACGCGTAAGCGAGGTGGCCGGGTTATCGCGGTGGGTACCACCAGTGTGCGCTGTTTGGAAAGTGCTGCGGCAAACGGTGACATCATGCCTATAAATGATGAGACGACTATTTTTATCTACCCCGGTTATGAGTTTAAAGTGGTGGATGCACTGCTGACCAATTTCCATTTGCCAGAATCCACTCTTCTGATGCTGGTGAGTGCTTTTTCTGGTTACGCCCGAATCATGGATGCCTATCGTGAGGCGGTGGAGCAGCGTTACCGCTTCTTTAGTTATGGTGATGCGATGTTTTTGACCCGCAACCCCAATGCTGCTGAGGGTATACCAAAGACCTTATCTATGAAGGATGACCCCGATGACTCGTGAATGCTTTATGTCCTTCGAATTGGATACTACTGATGGCAATGCTCGTAGGGGCCGTATGCAATTTCCTCGTGGTGTGGTGGAAACGCCCGCATTTATGCCGGTTGGGACTTGCGGTACGGTGAAAGGCATGTTGCCCCGTGATGTTAAAGGTATCGGGGCTCAAATGATTCTCGGTAATACCTTCCACCTCATGCTGCGGCCAGGTACGGAAGTGGTGATGGCGCACAGCCCTGAGCCGGGTATAAAGGGGACCCTTCATGATTTCATGCAGTGGCAGGGGCCGATTCTGACGGATTCCGGTGGCTTCCAAGTCTTTAGTCTGGGAGACATTCGTAAAATTACAGAGGAGGGGGTGTCTTTTCGTTCGCCCATTGATGGTAGCAAGGTATTTTTAGACCCGGAGACGTCTATCCGAGTGCAGCGGGAGTTAGGTGCTGATGTTGTCATGATTTTTGACGAGTGCACACCTTACCCTGCAACTGAAAAAGAAGCGCAAACCTCTATGGAGTTGTCACTGCGTTGGGCCGAACGTAGTAAGCAGGCGCATGGCGACAGCTCGTCTGCACTCTTTGGTATTGTTCAGGGCGGTATGTATGACAATCTGCGTGAAGTATCTTTAGCCGGTCTTGAGGAGATGGATTTTGATGGCTATGCCATTGGTGGTCTCTCCGTGGGTGAGCCAAAGGAAGACATGTTGGGTATTCTTGATACCTTGCCGTCAAAAATGCCTGAGGATAAGCCTCGCTATCTGATGGGCGTGGGCAAGCCGCAGGATATTCTGGAAGCGGTAAAGCGTGGTATCGATATGTTTGATTGCGTGATGCCGACACGCAACGCACGTAATGGACATTTATTTACCAGCTCTGGTGTGGTCAAAATAAAAAATGCCGTGCATCGGCACGATACTGGGCCGCTGGATACAAATTGCGACTGTTACACCTGTGAGAATTTTAGTCGTGCCTATCTGCATCATCTGGAAAAGTGTGGCGAGATTCTTGGAGCGCAACTCAATACCATCCATAACTTGCGTTATTATCAAAACCTGATGACAGATATTCGCGAGGCTATTGCAGGGCATCGCCTGGATGAGTTTTCCCGTGAGTTTTACCAACAACAGGGACTTAAGTAACAGGGAAGGCCACCCGCTTGATATAACCGTAAACGTCCCTATATAGGTACGAGGAAACAATTATTTACGGTTGGCTCGGTAAGAATCATGATTTTAAGCTTGCTTTAAGCCTATAATGCCCCGCTTTATTGTCCGGGATTCAACATAAGAACAGTCAAATGAATCATTACCCTCTCTGGAAATACCTACTTATTCTTCTCGTTATTGCCGTCGGGACTATTTATGCCCTGCCCAACCTCTATGCACCCGACCCTGCAGTACAGGTCTCCGGCCAAAGTAGTGGTGCAGATATCGGTGAGCAAGTAATTGAGAAGATGACTCGCTCCCTAAAAGACGCTGGTATCGAATACTTTGGCGCCGAAGCCAATGGTGAGAGCGGACTTATTCGTCTAAAGAACCGTGAGCAACAATTGCCTGCCAAGCGACTGATTCAGCAAGCGCTCGGCAGCGATTATATTGTGGCGCTCAATTTAGCGCCGACTACACCCGATTGGTTGGCAGACTTAGGTGCTTCTCCTATGAAGCTGGGGTTAGATCTCAGTGGGGGCGTGCACTTTCTACTTGAAGTGAACACCGACGAAGCCATTAGTGCGCGGATGGAAACCATGGTGCGTGAAGCTCGTAGCGCCATGAGGAAAGAAAAGCTGCGTTATAACTCGGTTAAATTGATAGAAAAAAAGGTCATTGTCAGTACCTTCAAAACGGTAGAAGAGCGGGATCAAGCCAATACGATTCTCCGCCAAAGTTTCCGTGACCTGAGTCGTCAGCTTAGCGAAGAAAAGGGTCTTTTTGTGATTCATTCAAAAATGTCTGAATCATCAATTAGAGAGATCGAAGACTATGCCCTGAAGCAGAACCTCACCACCCTGCGCAATCGGGTGAATGAGTTGGGTGTCTCTGAGCCCATTGTTCAGCGTCAAGGGCGTAATCGAGTGATGGTAGAACTGCCTGGCGTTCAGGACACTGCCGAGGCAAAGCGTATTATCGGTAAGACAGCCAATCTGGAATTTCGGCTTGAGGCTGAATCTGATACATCTGCCAATCGTGAAAAGTTTGAGTTTAATGACTCCTCATCTCGTCGCCGAGACGCTTGGCTGGAGAAAACGGTGGTGATCACCGGTGACCATGTTTCTAATGCTGGAACGGGCTTCGATGAAAGTGGGATGCCACAGGTTGATATCACACTAGATGGCGATGGCGGTGCTCGGATGCATCGGGTTTCTCGTAAAAGTGTGGGGCGTCGCTTGGGCGTGCTCTTTATTGAGTACAAAACTCGTACGGAATATAGCACTGATGAAAACGGTGAGACGGTAGCGACACCCGTACGCTATGTGGAAAAGAAAATTATCAGCCTAGCTTCGATTCGCAGTGCGCTCGGCGTGTCCTTCCGCATTACTGGATTAGACAGTCCTCGAGAGGCATCAGAACTGGCGCTATTGCTCCGGGCTGGCGCATTGGCGGCACCTATGTATTTTGTGGAAGAGCGCACTATAGGGCCATCTCTGGGTGCTGAAAATATTACATTGGGTATTAAGTCAGTCACTATCGGTATGGTTTTAGTGCTCGCCTTTATGCTTATTTATTATCGGGTTTTTGGCCTCTTCGCTAACATAGCATTGGCGGTTAACTTGGTGGTGTTGGTGGCGGTTATGTCAATGCTCGGTGCCACTCTCACGCTGCCGGGTATTGCGGGTATTGTATTGACGGTAGGGATGGCGGTGGATGCTAACGTCTTAATTTTTTCGAGGATTAAGGAGGAGCTGACAAACGGCCTGCCTCCGCAGTCAGCGATTAATGCGGGGTATGATCGAGCTTTTGTGTCGATTGTTGATGCTAATATCACAACGTTAATCGTGGCAGTGATTCTCTATGCCATTGGGTCAGGCCCGGTTCAGGGCTTTGCGGTTACGCTATCCATCGGTATTTTGACCTCTATGTTTACGGCCATCGTGGGTACACGAGCGTTGGTGAATTTGACCTATGGTGGTCGAACCATCAAGAAAGTGTGGATTTAGGAGCTGACCATGACGACACAACGCATTATAGATTTTATGGGTCATCGTAAATTGGCAGCGGCTGTTTCCATCCTGTTGATTGTGGGCTCCCTTTTGTCCTTGTCTATCAAGGGAGTGACGCTGGGTTTAGATTTTACTGGCGGCACCCAAATTGAGTTGGGTTACCAGCAGCCAGCAGATCTGGAAGCCATTCGCTCACAGCTCGCAGCCGCTAAATTTGATAACCCTGTAGTGGTTCATTTTGGCTCCGAGAGCGATGTGCTTATTCGCTTGCAAGGTAAGCCAGAGGCGGGGTTGTCTGATGACGTGCTAAAAGCCCTTGGCAATGGTGATAATGGCGTTGAGCTTCGCCGGGTGGATTATGTCGGTCCACAGGTAGGCGACGAACTGCGTGAGGACGGTGGTCTCGGTATGTTGGCGGCACTGGCCATTGTGATGCTATATATAGCGATTCGTTTTCAGTACAAGTTCTCTTTGGGGGCGGTGGCAGCCTTGGTTCATGACGTTATTATTACGCTGGGATTTTTCTCGTTGACGGGGTTAGAGTTTGATCTCACCGTGCTTGCCGCAGTGTTGGCGGTTGTTGGTTATTCGCTTAATGACACCATTGTGGTTTCGGATCGTATTCGTGAAAACTTCCGACTATTACGAAAAGCCGATGCCTTTTCCGTCATTAATGAGTCCCTGACACAAACACTGGGTCGCACCATCGTTACGTCATTGACCACGCTACTGGTGTTGCTAGCGCTGTACTTGTTTGGTGGCGAGTTGATTCATAACTTTGCCGTTGCTTTGATAGTCGGTGTGGTTATTGGTACTTACTCATCCATTTATGTGGCCGCCAATATACTACTGAGCTTGGGTATGACCCGTGAAGATTTACTGCCGCCCGTGAGGGAAGGCGCCGAATTTGATGAGCTACCCTGATTAAGACAGACTTATGAAAACGCCGCTATTCAGCGGCGTTTTTTTGCGTGGTTTTTTGGGAGAGTCGTAAAAGTGGTGACTTTTCTTGCGGAGAAGGAAGTTATCTCCAGTAGTCCCAGGCTACCATCACTTTTTCCGGGTACCAGGATTTCCCGTAGCTACCGTTGTAACGAGCCAGAGCATAGGACAAATGCCCCTCCTCTTTGTCCAGGTAGAACTTCAGGATTGTGCAGCCATAGCGTAAATTGGTTTCTACATCGATCAGGTTGTCTTCGGGGTGCCCAATCTCGTTTTTCCAGAAGGGCATAACCTGCATTAAGCCTTGGGCCCCGGCGTAAGATAGTGCGTAGGGATCAAATCGGCTTTCAATCTGGATAACGGCCAGCACAACTTCCGGGGATAGGTCCGCGCGAGTGGCGGCACGATGGATCCTTCGGAGCAGGTTGAGTCGCGTCTCGTTGTCAGGTATATATCGTTCAAGCTGGCTTGATTTGGAGAACAACCAAACTTCGGCATCAAATTTGTCTTCAAAACTGTCAGATTGCTCAATAGTCTGCTTGAGGAGGGAGATGAGTGTTGGGTCAGGTTGAGATGTAGGCGTTTGATCGGCGATGGTGGGAGAGCTCGTCATCAAGGTGGCACTGAGCCACCCAGCGATAATCAACGTTCCCGCATTTTTGATCATTTGACGGCTTGCTCTAGGAAATTTTGAAGGTCAGCGAGAGGAATATTTTGGTTCTCGCCAATCCGTCGGTTGCAGTATTCAATGTGGCCCTGTTCTAGGCCTCGGTCACCCACCACAATGCGGTGGGGTAAACCTATCAATTCTATATTGGCTAGCATGACGCCTAAGCGTGCCTTCTCTTCATCCATAAATAGCACATCGTACCCGGCATGTTGTAAGTCTGAATAAAGTTTCTCGCAAGTTTCCCGAACCTGTTCAGATTTGTGCATGTTTATGGGTACCAGTGCGATCTGAAAAGGCGCCAGGGCATCTGGCCATATAATGCCTTTATCGTCGTGGTTTTGCTCAATAGCAGATGCCACTACCCGGCTTACACCAATACCGTAACAACCCATCAGCATGACCTGCTCTCGGCCTTCTTCATTTAGTACTTTGGCGTTCAAGGCTTCACTGTACTTGGTGCCCAACTGGAAAATATGACCAACCTCGATGCCTCGCTTGATTTCCAGAAGACCTTTCCCGTCAGGGCTGGGATCACCTGGCACAACATTGCGAATGTCTTCTACTCGTGGCAGCGAACAGTCTCGCTCCCAGTTCACGCCAGTGAGATGGACACCCTCTTTGTTTGCACCACAGGCGAAATTAGCTAAGTGAGCGGCACTTCGGTCTACGATGACTGAAATGTTAAGTCCTACTGGCCCCAGCGAGCCAACGCTGCATTCAAGCGCCTGCTTCACTTGCTCTTCGCTGGCAAAGGTAAGAGGTGATGCGACGCCATCGAGTTTCTCGGCTTTGATGTCATTGAGTACATGATCACCGCGGAGTACGAGAGCAACAAGTGGTGTGTCGTCATCTTCTGATTCGCCCAATACGATCAGTGTTTTGGCTATCTGATTACTCTCCAGTTTGAGGAATTGACTGACCTCTTCGATACTGTGTTGGTTGGGAGTGGCTACTTCGGTCATTTGGTCTGTGGGGGTGGGGCGTTCACCCTCAGGAGCCAAGGCTTCGGCCATTTCCACGTTTGCTGCGAAATCACTATTTGTAGAAAAGGCAATGTCATCTTCTCCCGAGTCAGCCAGTACATGAAATTCATGGGAGTGGTTGCCGCCGATGCTACCGGTATCGGCTAATACCGGTCTGAAATTCAATCCCAATCGACTGAAAATAGTGGAGTAGGCCTGATACATCAGATCGTACGTCTGCTGCAGGCTTTCTTGGTTGGTGTGAAAGGAATAGGCATCTTTCATCAAAAATTCTCGGGCACGCATAATGCCAAAGCGCGGGCGAATTTCATCTCTGAATTTGGTCTGAATCTGGTAGAAATTGGCGGGTAGCTGTTTATAGCTACGAATATCATTGCGCACCAGATCAGTGATCACTTCTTCGTGGGTAGGGCCAAGGCAGAAAGAGCGATTGTGTCGGTCTTTGATCCGTAATAGTTCTGGCCCATATTGCTCCCATCGTCCGGATTCTTCCCAGAGCTCTGCAGGTTGGGTGACGGGCATTAGCACTTCTAGGGCGCCAGCTCGATCCATTTCCTCGCGGACAATGGCTTCTGCCTTGCGCAATACGCGAAGCCCTAAGGGTAGCCAGCTATAGAGCCCTGCGGCCAGTTTTCGAGTCATACCTGCACGCAGCATCAGCTGGTGGCTGATGACTTCAGCATCGGCTGGCGTTTCTTTTTGGGTGGCAATCAGGTATTGGCTGGCTCGCATAGTGGCTCTCATCTAGTGACTTTCGTATAGTGACGTTTACATAGTCACTGGTTTTCTATTGGCGGCTGATGGAAAAGACGCTATTTTACGGTGGTGTGTTCTTTGGGTACAGGGCTTCGGGTGCAGTACTTTGGGTACAGGGCTTCTAGTACAGAAATAAGAGGTATTTACATGTTTGAGCTTCACTCCAAACTAGCGGAGGACACTTTGGTGGTTGGCGAATTTAAGTTGTGCCAGTTGTTGATCCATCGAGATGCGAACTATCCTTGGTTCATTCTGGTGCCTAAACGACCCAAAGTGACAGAGATTTATCATCTTTCGGAGCAGGACAGAATGCAGTTGATGCAGGAGTCTTGCATGCTGGCCGAGGCGCTGGTTGATGTTTTTGCACCTGATAAAATAAATATAGCCACGCTGGGTAATATGGTGCCTCAACTGCATATGCATCATGTTGCCCGCTACATAACGGACGGTGCTTGGCCAAATCCGATATGGGGAGTCCTTTCTGCTGTGGGTTATCAGCAAGAAGTCCTTGAGCATCGTATTGAGTCTGTAGCCAATGTATTGGTGGGAGATGATTTCAGCCGGTCTTAGGCTATTGCTGGCCTAACCGTGCATACAACCTTCTAGCTCCCGTTTTCCTAGGGTATAATGCGCCGCTTTTACCAATGGGGACGTTTGCCTCGCCTATTATGGTTTGATGGCATGACGGGTTGTAACAAAGCTATTCTCTTAAAAAAGAGGAAAGCTTCTTCCCCAGCGCCTGATTCGGCAGTTTCCGATGCTTTGTTGTTGAGCATCTTTTGATCAATACGGGAATAAATAATGCGTACAAGTTATTGCGGTGTTTTGAATGCAGCGAACATCGATCAGGAAGTAACACTGTGTGGCTGGGTGGATCGCCGTCGCGACCATGGTGGTGTTATTTTTATCGACCTTCGTGATCGGGAAGGTATTGTTCAAGTTGTTTTTGATCCCGATGGTGGTGAGCACTTTGAGCGAGCCGATACAGTACGCAGTGAATATGTGCTTAAGGTTAAGGGTAAAGTTCGTGCCCGCACACCAGAAACAGTCAACGCTGATATGCGCACGGGTGAAGTAGAAATTTACGGCTTGGAGCTGGAAATTTTAAACACGTCTGACACGCCGCCATTCCCACTGGACGAACATAATAAAGTGGGCGAGGACGTTCGTTTAAAATACCGTTATATGGATTTGCGTCGTCCGGAGATGCTGAAGAACTTACGTTTTCGTTCTCAGGTGACCACCGTGATTCGTAACTATCTGGATGACAACGGTTTTCTGGATATTGAAACGCCTATTTTGACTCGTGCCACGCCCGAAGGCGCACGAGATTATTTGGTACCTAGCCGTACCCACGATGGTAAATTCTTTGCGCTTCCGCAGTCGCCTCAGCTGTTTAAACAGCTGCTAATGGTGTCTGGTATTGACCGCTATTACCAAATTGCCAAATGTTTCCGTGATGAAGATCTACGTGCCGATCGCCAACCTGAGTTTACCCAGGTAGATGTGGAGTTATCGTTTACCTCTGAAGAACAGATCATGGCCATTAACGAAGAGATGATTCGTTCAGTATTCCAGAAAGTTTTGGATGTGGATCTTGGCCATTTCCCCCGAATGCCCCACAGCGAAGCCATGGATAGATTTGGTAGTGACAAGCCAGATTTGAGAATTCCATTAGAGCTGGTGGAAATCAAAGACCTGATGGCCGCTGTAGACTTTAAAGTGTTTTCTGGCCCAGCCAATGATCCCAAAGGTCGGGTTACCGCATTAAAAGTGCCGGGCGGTAGCAGTATCAGCCGTAAGAAGATTGACGACTACACAAAGTTTGTCGGCATCTACGGTGCCAGAGGACTGGCCTATATTAAGGTCAATGATAAGGATGATTTGGAAGAAGGTCTGCAATCACCGATTGTTAAATTCCTGCCTAATGAGGTTCGCGCCGCCATCCTCGAGCGCACGGGTGCAGAAAATGGTGATCTGATTTTCTTTGGTGCCGATAAGGGCAAGGTTGTATCGGAAGCGCTGGGTGCATTGCGTTGTAAGTTAGGTGCGGACCTTGAGCTGTATACCTGTGATTGGGCACCACTTTGGGTCGTTGACTTTCCCATGTTTGAAGAGACCGGCGATGGCAACTGGACATCGTTACACCATCCGTTTACACGTCCGGCCTGTACTGCTGAAGAGTTGGAAAATGATCCAGAAAATGCACTGTCTCTCGCCTATGACATGGTGTTGAATGGCACTGAGTTGGGCGGTGGTTCTATTCGTATTCATAACCCAGCCATGCAGAAAACCGTCTTCCATGTACTGGGAATTAGCGATGAAGAGGCCAATGAAAAATTTGGTTTCCTCGTAGATGCGCTCAGCTACGGCTGTCCTCCCCATGGTGGACTGGCGTTTGGTTTGGATCGTCTGATTATGTTGATGACGGGCAGTGACTCCATTCGTGATGTGATTGCCTTCCCCAAAACCCAGTCAGCAGCCTGTGTGATGACCGACGCGCCTGGATCAGTGGACAAAAAACAATTACGCGAGCTGAATATTCGCTTGAGAGAGAAACCGGCGAGCGAAAAACCGGCTGAAGAGAAGTAATTAATTAGCGCCTGCTTCCAGTTTATGGTGTTGGGTGCCTATAAAATGTAACGAGCAGTACTAATAGCAACGTAAATAGCAAGAAACTGCGGAGCGAAAGTTGAGACCTATCTTTTTGATAGGCGAAACTTGAGTGAGCACGCGACGTAGCTATTTGACTGCGCAGTAATTTTAGAGGTAGCCCTCTCTCTATAGGAGGAAAGTATGGCGGGTCATAGTAAATGGGCCAATATTAAGCACCGTAAAGCGGCTCAAGATGCTAAACGGGGCAAGATTTTTACCAAGTTAATTCGAGAGCTAGTGGTAGCCGCCAAGGCCGGTGGCCCCAACCCTGAAGATAACCCGCGGTTACGTGCAGCGGTAGATAAAGCGCTAGGCTCTAATATGAAGCGCGACACCGTCGAGAAGGCAATAGCGCGTGGCGCAGGGGCTGGCGAAGGTGACAATTACGATGAAATTACTTATGAAGGCTATGGGGTTGGTGGTATAGCTATTCTCGTGGAGTGCATGACCGACAACCGTAATCGAACCGTCTCTGACGTACGTCATGCCTTTGACAAACGCGGAGGCAACCTGGGGACTGATGGCTCTGTTGCTTATTTGTTTACCCGCACCGGGCAAATCAGTTTTGCACCGGGTGGTGATGATGAAAATTATGAAGAAAAAATTATGGATGCAGCACTAGAAGCGGGAGCTGAAGATGTTGTGACCAATGATGATCAATCCATTGATGTGATGACAGCCTGGGAAGATTTTACCGCAGTGAAAGACGCCATTGTCGCTGCAGGTTTAGAGCCTGATGATGCAGAGATCACTATGCTGGCTTCTATCACCATCCCGCTGGACAAAGAGGGTGCTGAAAAAGCATTGGCATTAATCGACAGCCTTGAAGACTTGGACGATGTCCAAAATGTGTACACCAATGCCGATATTTCACTTGAGGTGATGGAGCAATTGGATTCATAACCGATTGCACTTACCTAGCCGCATACCTACCCACTTACTTAAGTGAAAGCGCGCGTTATTAACTATTTTTAATAAAATTTTTTAATTGAACTCAACGAGTAATCAACGGAGAAAAAAGATGAAAGTATTGAAAAAAACTGATGACTATACCGTTTATCAAAAGCGTTCAGGTCGTTATGCCGTTATTGGTGCGGATAACAGCCCTATCAATGGTGACGAAAAAGTCAAAATTCTCGTAGCTGAGGGCATTGTTAAACAAGCCGTGGCTGCACCTGAACCCGAAATTGTTGAAGAGGCCGTAGCTGAAGAAGCAGTAGTTGAAGAGGCTGTTGTAGAAGAAGTTGTAGCCGAGGAAGAAGCTGCTCCAGAAGTTGCAGCGGAGCCTGCTGCTGAAGAAGAGCCAGCCCCAGAAGTTGCAGAAGAACCTGCTGCTGAGGAAGCTCCGGCTGAAGAAGCGCCTGAAACAAAAGAATAATCTAACAGTTTGTTTCAGAAAAGGCGGCTTATTTAAGCCGCCTTTTTTATTGCGAGGAATAAATTATATATGATGCCAGTTAACAGGGTCAGAGTGAGTGTTTTTTAATCAAATTCTAGCCTTTGCCTAACTGATAATAAAACAACTAAACTGTACATATAATATTCGTTTTGACCCCATTAATTATGCATGGCAGCAATAGGAATCAACAATGGCTTCCGGAAAAAGAGAAACAATACTGACCTTTATTGCTGAACCGACGTCGGCCAATTTTGCCGGTAATGTTCACGGCGGCAGTGTGATGAAGTGGCTGGACCATGCTGGTTATGCCTGCGCTGCTGGTTGGAGCGGGCGCTATTGCGTGACTGCCAATGTAGGCGGTATTCGGTTTATTAAGCCCATACATGTGGGTAACCTGGTGCGAGTTACCGCAAAGGTGATCTATACGGGTACATCAAGTATGCATGTACTGCTGGATGTTAGCGCCACAGACCCTAGGGAAGATGATTACCAGTCTACAACGCGCTGCATTATGGTGTTTGTTGCCATGGGGGATGATAAAAAGCCGACTGCCGTCCAACCCTGGATTGCTGAAACAGAAAAGGATAAGGCGCTGGCTGATGCTGCAGTGCGGTTGATGGACTCTAGCCGAGCAATCCAGCAGGATACGCTCGCTGCAATAGATGCCGACTAGGAGTAAATTGTTAAAGGGAGTAATATCAATTTGATCCTATTGATTATTGCCACTTAATTAGTCGTTTAGAGATTTAGTAATTGGCGTGAAAACTAGCGCATTAAAAAATGGGGTTTAACGTCGAGCAATGGGAGGCTGCTATTGCTGACTGGCCAGTGATGGAGCGTTAGAAAAGTGCTGACTGTGATGCGCTGCGAGATATGACTTTTCGTTTTCTGGTGCGTAAAAGTATTATCTCCGGCGGTGATTTTCAATTCACTAATATTCATTCAGAGGAAATACTTGGCTTCAAACAAATACTCCGTTAGTAAAGTGGATTAGCTCTATCCGAAGATGACTTCCCTTCTACTCAATGGTGGATACAATTTCCACCAACCGAGCTGGAAATCGTAGTTTTTCAACGGCGGATAACCCGCCTTTTTTGTTTTTTATAATTAGAGTTTTGACGACGATTACTTTCATGGAGTCTCAATCGTTTATTAGATTATGTGGCTGCCCCAGATGACTACTTAACACAACCCTCAGCAGGATCTCCTCTTATATCATCAACGCTATGGATCGGTTCCATAATTGTTCGATGCTCATTCAGTTAAAATTTGTTATTAATAAGCCGAACCACTGCTTTTGTTTCCCCATCCTTTTTCTCTGAACAGAAGCCCTTGTCATTTCTTCTAGCTCTTAACAGATTTCCAGATCTTGGGGATTGGGGTATTCAAAATAACAAACAATGTTTGAAGGGCATAAACCTGTGGGAGAGAAGCCCGATGAACCCTATTGTTTAGGGCTTGTTTTTTTTATTGGTTAATATACTGTAGCAATATACAGTACTGGTGGTATTTATGGCATGACCCTTATTCTTGGTATCGACCCCGGCTCTCGCAAAACGGGCTTTGGCATCATTAAAGCCATTGGTTCAAAGGCTGAATATGTCACCAGCGGGATTATCCGTTTACCCACCGGTGAATTACCGGCACGCCTCAAAGTGATTTTTGACAGTGTGGCTGAAATTATTGCTGAATATGAACCGGTAGAGATGGCTGTTGAAGATATATTCTTTGCTCGCGATCCTCGTGCTGCATTGAAGTTGGGGCAGGCCCGAGGGGCTGCTATTGTGGCGGGTGTCACAGCAGGATTACCGGTGGCGGAATATGCTGCTCGATCAGTGAAGCAGTCCGTGGTTGGAACCGGTGCCGCCAGTAAGGAGCAAGTGCAACATATGGTAAAGCAATTGCTTAAGCTGCCTTCAGCGCCTGCCGAGGACGCGGCCGATGCGTTAGCTGTGGCGCTTTGTCATGCCCAAACGTTACGTACGGCCACCAGTATGGGTATTCAGGTTCGTTACTCAAAAGGCAGGCTGAAAGAAATAGAGAGAAGCGAGGTCTAGGAGAGCACGTGTGATAGGTCGAATTGAAGGGGTCTTGCTGGAAAAGCAGGCGCCAGAGCTACTGATCGATGTTCAGGGTCTCGGGTACGAGGTGTTGGTCTCTCTGAACACCTTTTTTGATTTGCCTGCACTGGGTGAAAAGGTCACGCTTCGAACACACTTTGTTGTAAGAGAAGATGTACAGCAATTGTACGGTTTTGCCGATGTGCGTGAGCGTGAGCTGTTCCGCACCTTGATTAAGGTGAGTGGTGTTGGGCCCAAAATGGCGCTGGCTATTTTGTCCGGCATGACCGCGACTGACTTTGTGCATTCTGTTCAGACCAATGACACAGCAACGCTGGTAAAATTGCCCGGTGTTGGCAAGAAAACAGCGGAACGCCTGATTGTAGAAATGCGTGACAGACTTGAGAGCTTTGGCAATACGGCTGATATCGGTATGCTGTCAGCATCTGCCAGCAATCAATCTGCTGCGGTAAAAGAGGCAGAGAGTGCGCTGATTACCCTTGGTTATAAGCCTCAAGAAGCGGCCCGTATGGTCAATGCCTGTGCTGGAGAAAAACAAACCAGTCAGGAATTGATACGTCAGGCACTAAAAAGCATGGTTAAAACCTAGACTGAGCAAGATATACTTCCGTCATGATTGAAACTGACCGCCTGATATCCCCCGAAGCCTCCATCCAAGAGGATCGTTTTGACCGCGCCATTCGCCCATTAAGTCTCAATGATTATGTGGGGCAGCAGGTCGTCCGGGAACAAATGGAAATTTTTATTGGTGCGGCCCGAAAACGTGAAGAACCGCTGGATCACACATTGATATTTGGTCCGCCCGGCCTAGGTAAAACAACACTGGCCCACATTATTGCCAATGAGATGGGGGTTGGTCTGAAAACCACATCGGGCCCGGTGCTTGAGAAGGCGGGTGACCTTGCGGCATTGATGACCAATCTGGAACCTGGTGATGTGTTGTTTATCGATGAAATCCATCGGTTGAGTCCAGTTCTAGAAGAGGTCATCTATCCTGCGATGGAGGATTACCAGCTGGATATTATGATTGGGGAAGGACCAGCCGCTCGCTCCATCAAACTTGATATCCCACCCTTCACCCTCGTGGGTGCGACAACGCGTGCAGGCTTGCTGACATCGCCCTTGCGGGACAGGTTTGGCATTGTACAGCGGCTAGAATTTTATTCGGTTGAAGAGCTAAGCACGATAGTTGCTCGCTCTGCCGGTATTCTCGGCGTTCCTCTGGACGAGTCGGGAGCCAGAGAAATTGCTCGTCGTTCTAGGGGCACCCCTAGGATAGCCAATCGCCTGTTGAGACGAGTCAGAGACTATGCCGAGATCAAAGCCGATGGCGATATCACGACCGAGGTAGCGGACCAGGCTCTGAATATGCTCAATGTGGACACGAGTGGTTTCGATCATATGGATCGGCGGCTGATGCTGGCGATTATGGAGAAATTCGATGGTGGCCCAGTGGGGGTTGATAACTTGGCAGCGGCCATTAGTGAAGAGAGAGATACCATTGAAGATGTGCTGGAACCCTACCTTATTCAGCAGGGCTATATGATTCGAACCCCACGGGGGCGTATGGTGACTCACCTGGCTTATCAGCACTTTGGTTTGCCTAGTCCAAAAAAATTAATAAATAACTAGGTTTAATGGATAAATGACCGAAGAATATTGTCTACCCATCCGTGTTTATGTTGAGGACACTGATGCGGGTGGTATTGTCTATTATGCCAACTACCTAAAATATTTTGAACGCGCCCGAACTGAGCTGATTCGCACACTGGGTTACGATAAACCTGCTTTGTTTAATGGCCTACAGTTTGTTGTCCATTCTGTGGAAGTAAAGTACCGACAACCAGCCGTATTGGATGATCAGATTGTGGCTACGGCTAAGCTACTCTCAGTATCGCGAACGTCATTCACCATTGCTCAGAAAGTATTGAGGAATAACGAGGTATTGGTTGAAGGGGTGGTCAAGGTGGCCTGCATCAATCATGAAAGAAAACGGCCGGCAGCGATACCGACCGACATGCTGCAAACACTTCAGGCAGCCGTATAAGGTTAGAGTGGAATAAAAAAGGGAGTAACGGGTGACAGAACAACTATCTTTGTGGAGCTTGATTGCCAATGCCACTGTGCTTGTGCAGGGTGTGATGGCCTTGTTATTTATAGCTTCAATGATGTCTTGGGTGATGATTGTTCAGCGTGGCTTGTACCTCAGAAGTGCTAGTCGAAACCTGCGTGACTTCGAGGATAACTTTTGGTCAGGGGTCGATTTGAACGAGCTGTACCACGATAGTGGCGCTCATGGCGCAGCTGAGGGGTTAGCCAGTGTTTTTCGTGCGGGCTACCGTGAGTTCAATCGTCTTACTCAACAAAGTAATGCC
This sequence comes from Cellvibrionales bacterium UBA4451, assembly GCA_002390285.1. Lineage (GTDB taxonomy): Bacteria > Pseudomonadota > Gammaproteobacteria > Pseudomonadales > Porticoccaceae > Porticoccus. The sequence continues at coordinate 68,563 of DGPB01000010.1, forward strand.
GATCCGGATGCGGTGATGGAAGGTGCGGAGAGGTCTATGCGGGTGGCGTTGTCTCGTGAAGAAGAAAAGCTCAACCGCAACTTACCGTTTCTCGCCAGTGTTGCTTCAGTGAGCCCCTATATCGGACTATTCGGAACTGTCTGGGGGATTATGAATTCCTTTCGTGGGTTGGCGAACGTTCAGCAAGCTACGTTGGCGACTGTCGCACCCGGTATTTCCGAGGCCCTAATTGCTACTGCTATGGGATTGTTTGCTGCCATCCCCGCGGTATTGGCATACAACCGTTATTCTGCCTCTGCAGACAGTATCTTTAGTGGTTATGAGATGTTCTCTGAAGAATTTTCGAGCATTCTGCACCGTCGGGTTCATAGTGACTAATCATGAAATATTCCAGGCATAAGCGGCGACTGGTTGCTGAAATTAATGTCGTACCCTATATCGATGTGATGTTGGTGCTATTAATTGTTTTTATGGTGACGGCACCCTTGCTGATGCAGGGTGTGAAAGTTGAATTGCCTCAGGCGCCTTCAGCGCCGCTTGAAAATAAGGATCAGGAGCCACTCATCGTTTCTATTAAGGCTGACGGTTCTTATTATCTTGATTTAGGGAATGGTAAAAACATTCAAGAAACTTTGCCTTCAATTATTGAAAAAGTAACTAAAGTTTTGCGCCAGCAACCGAAAACACCGGTGCTTGTATGGGGTGACGCTCGTGTGAACTACGGTGAAGTAGTGACCTTAATGAGCGAGTTGCAGAATGCGGGGGCACCTTCTGTCGGGCTTGTCACTGAGCCACCAGGAAAAAAATAATTGTTGTGGTAGCGGGAAAGGTTTTTTCATATTCAGTAGCCATGTTGGTGAGCATCGTAATTCATGCTCTCGTTATAGCCATGCTGATCGTTCAGTGGGAGCCAGAAAAGAGTGCGAGGAAAACGGCCCCGCCAAAGTATGTTCAAGCCAAACTGATACAGATGGAGGAAAAAGCTAAACCTAAACCTAAACCCAAAGCAAAGCCCAAGCCCAAAGCAAAGCCTAAGGCAAAACCCAAGCCTAAGCCTAAGGCTAAACCCAAGCCCAAGGTAAAACCTAAGCCTAAAGCAAAGCCGAAGGTTGAGCCCACGCCGACACCGCAGCCTGATAACCAGCAGTTGGAGCAGAACCTGGCGAGTGCGTTAGCTGATGAGGAGGAGTTTCTGGTTGCGGAGAATGATGAGCAGCTGGCGAGTAGCTATTCAGCCTATATTTTTGAGCGAGTTGCTGGAAATTGGAATCGCCCACCCAGTGCCCGTCGGGGAATGGAGGTGGAGTTACTGATACAGTTGGTTCCTACGGGTCAGGTGGTCAGTGTGATGATATCAAAATCCAGTGGTAACGCGGCATTTGACCGTTCAGCTGAACAGGCAGTGCAGAAGGCGGGTAGATTCGATAAATTAAAGGAGCTCCCACCCCGGGTGTTTGAAGATTATTTTCGTAAACTGCGGTTGGTTTTTCGTCCGGAAGATTTAAGGTTATAGATAGTGAGAAAATTAATATGAGAAAGCTGACGTGAGAAAACTAGGCGCTACCCTCAGTCTTTACCTGTTCACTCTGGTATTTCCATTGTCTGGTATTGCAGAGTTAACCATAGAGATTACCCATGGGGTGGATAACCCAAGTCGTATTGCCATACCCCCCATTACCCAGGCTGGGCAAGCTCTACCAGAAGATATTAGTAAGATTGTATCGGCTGACTTGGAGCGAAGTGGTCTGTTTATGCCCCTTCCCCGTCGTGATATGTTGTCGTTTCCATCTACAGCAAAAGAGGTCTATTACCGAGATTGGCGAATACTGGGTGCCGAATACTTGGTGGTAGGTAAGGCTGTCAATCAGTCGGGGCGTTATCAGATCAGTTTTAGTCTGATGGAGGTTCACGGCGAACGAAAATTATTTACTAAAGTCGTGGAAGGCCCAGCTACACAGCTTCGAGATTTGGCTCATTATATTAGCGACCAGGTTTATCAGGCAGTGACGGGAATCCCAGGTGCATTTTCAACACGAGTAGCCTACGTCACAGCCGTACCTGTCAATGGCAAGATGACCTTTCAGCTGATGGTTGCAGATGTGGATGGTGCTCGGGAGCGGCTGTTACTTGATTCGAAGCAGCCGATTATGTCACCGGCGTGGTCGCCGGATGCGACGGAGCTCGTTTATGTTTCATTTGAAACGGGGCGTCCGGCCATTTTTCGACAGAAGCTAGCGACTGCAGCCCGTGAACAGTTAACCAATTTTAGAGGATTAAATGGAGCACCGTCTTGGTCGCCAAATGGTAAGACGTTAGCATTGGTTCTCTCTAAGGATGGAAATCCTGAGATTTATACTTATGAGTTGTCGACTCGAAAATTCACCCGCAGAACCACTCACTTTGCTATCGATACCGAGCCAAACTGGACACCGGATGGAAAGTCGCTTATTTTCACTTCTGATAGGGGGGGTACCCCACAAATTTACAAGCTAGCCATTGCCACAGGGCGGGTAGAACGCTTAACCTTCAGGGGGTCGTATAATGCTAGGCCAAGGCTTGCTTCTGATGGCCGAACGTTGGTGATGGTACATCGTGATAACGGTAGTTTTCATATTGCGTCACAAGATTTGGTCACCGGAGACCTTAGAGTTCTAACACAAACGTATCTGGATGAATCTCCAACAGTTGCACCTAACGGTGCGATGCTGCTGTATGCCACTAAGCAGGGCAATAAGGGGGTGTTGGCTGCGGTATCATTAGATGCAGGAGTGAAGTTTTTACTGCCGGCAAGGCGAGGCGATGTACGCGAACCGGCATGGTCGCCAAAATAACTTCTCTGGTAACAAAAAGAAATTATTACTACTATAGATTGATAACCTCCCACTACATATAGGATAGGAGAACACAATGAAGACCCAACTACTCAAATATGGCGTAATGGCTACATTCCTGACAGCTCTACTTGCTGGTTGCTCCAGCACTGATACTACGGATACCTCCAGTGCGGGGGGCGCAGCATCTGTACCTGGCAATCAGGTGTCCACTGGCACTGCAGGTTCTGGCGGTATCAGTGGTTCTTCGCTGGATTCAGATAGCTCTGTTGCACGTGTTTTCTACTTCGAGTTTGATAAAGCTATTCTTAACTCAGAAGCTCGTGCTGCCCTGCGTATCCACGCGCAAACGCTTCGTGCAAACCCCGTTAATATACGTCTGGAAGGACATGCAGATGAGCGCGGTACTCGTGAATACAATATGGCGTTGGGTGAGCGTCGTGGTAACTCAGCTAGAGACTTTCTCGTTCAAGAAGGTGTCAATGGAGCATTGATTGAAGTGATTAGCTATGGGGAAGAAAGCCCTGCTTCAGTCGATAGCAATGAAGAGTCTTGGGCGCTGAATCGCCGCGTTGAACTGAAATAAGTCGTACTGCCAGACTTTTTGAGTATTCCCGTCCGGTTCTGGAAACAGTGCCGGACGTTTTTGCTTTTGTATGATGGATTGTTGCCTTAAGGGTACAGTCTAAGGTTGGCCTAAATTTATTCAATTAGGATGTTTGCTCGTATGCGTATACAAGCTGGCTCGGTGTTTTTTGGTCTCTTTCTATCGATCTCTGCTCAGGCTGCCGCTCCCGTTGAGGAGATTGGCGTTCAGCCAGCACGGCCTGTTAATGCAGTGCCCCAGGCTCCTCTGCCTGCGGCGCTGCCTCAGACAAGTGATGTGCACTACCAGCTACAACTCCTACAGGACGAGATTAGAACCTTACGCGGCATGGTAGAAGAGTTGAATTACGAGGTCAGTCAGTTGAAAGCGAGGCAAATGGATGACTATATGGATATTGACCGCCGCCTCAGTGCTATCTCGGCGGGTGGTGCCGCAAGCCCTGTTCGGTCTTCTTCAGCTAAGGTTGTGGGTACATCTGGTGACGCGGGTAGTGTTCCTGCCGCAGTCGCTTCCGATGAAGCAGAACATTATAGTCATGCCTATAATCAGCTGAAAGCTGGAAAAATTACAGAATCTATTGCTCTCTTCAAAGAACACAATGCTAAATATCCGAATGGAAAATACGTAGCCAATTCGTATTACTGGTTGGGTGAGATTTATGTGTTACAAGGCCAATTAGAGCCGGCTCGTCAATCTTTTTCGATGGTAGTGGATAATTACCCTGCTCATCGAAAAGCGTCGGATTCAACATTTAAGCTAGGGCAGGTTTATTATTTGCTCGGTGATAAAGCCAAGGCCAAGGCGCTACTGGACAAGGCGGCGGAGGGTAATGACAATTCAGCAAGATTGGCTCGTAGTTATCTGAAAGAGAACTTTTAGTTCTGAACTCTTGATTACATTCCTTCGTACAAGAGTCCCGAAGATTGTCTTTTTCGGTTAGACTGCGCGCTTTACGCTGTTCAGTTTCTATCCCATGGATCAATCAATTCTTCGTATCACCGAAATTTTTTATTCTCTACAAGGAGAATCATCTAATGTGGGCCTCCCGACAGTATTTGTACGCCTAACAGGCTGCCCATTACGCTGCCATTATTGTGATACAGAATATGCCTTTTATGGCGGTGAACGCCAATCAATAACAGCTGTTATTGAAAAGGTAGCAAGCTTTAAGGCCGTTCAGGTCTGTGTGACAGGAGGCGAGCCTTTAGCGCAAAAAGCTTGTATACCTTTGATGGAAGCGCTGTGCGATCAAGGGTATCAAGTGTCCCTTGAAACGTCAGGTGCGTTATCTGTCGCAGAAGTGGACCCTCGGGTTGTCAAAGTGCTAGATTTGAAAACGCCCGCTTCTGGTGAGGTGAGTCGTAATCTTTACGAGAACATGGCCTACCTCCAGTCTAGTGATCAGGTGAAGTTCGTTATCTGTGATAGGCAGGATTACGAGTGGGCTAGACTCAAAATAGATGAGTTGAAGCTAGCCGACAAAGTTGAAAACATTCTGTTTTCTCCTAGTGTTGGCCAGCAGAATGCCACTGAGTTGGCTGAGTGGATATTGGCTGATCACCTTCAGGTGCGATTTCAACTCCAGTTACACAAGATATTATGGAATGACGAGCCGGGACATTAAGTAGCAATGAACGATCCTGATAAAAAAGCGGTGGTGTTGGTATCTGGTGGTCTTGATTCCACTACCGTGTTGGCATTGGCCCGAGAGCAAGGGTATCGCTGTTATACCCTCAGCTTTGACTATGGTCAGCGGTCTCATGCAGAGCTGGCGGCCGCTAGACGAGTTTCGACATTGATGGGCGCAGAAGAACACAAGGTGGTTATACTTGATCTGCGAACAATTGGTGGGTCTGCATTGACCGATGACAATATTGACGTCCCGGAAGAGGAAACTTCTGGGATTCCCGTCACCTATGTTCCAGCTCGCAACACGGTATTTCTTTCTATTGCGCTTGGCTGGGCTGAGGTGTTGGGTGCCCAGGATATTTTTATCGGTGTGAATGCGGTGGATTACTCCGGTTATCCTGATTGCCGCCTAGAATATATCGAAGCATTTGAGAAAATGGCCAACCTCGCCACAAAATCGAGTGTCGAGGGGCATTATCTCAGAATTAATAAGCCGCTGATCAATTTGACCAAGGCAGATATTATTCGCCAGGGTATTGAGGTTGGTGTGGACTACACACATACAGTGTCTTGTTACCAAGCTACAGAGGAAGGTTTGGCTTGTGGTAAGTGCGACAGTTGCCGTCTCAGAAAAATAGGATTTGAGCAAGTAGGTCTTGATGACCCCACCCGTTATGTCTTAGTCAAATAAACACTTGATTTTTAGTTGTCCATAAGTAAGATATGCGCCTCTTCTGAGGGCCGTTAGCTCAGTTGGTAGAGCAGTTGGCTTTTAACCAATTGGTCGCTGGTTCGAATCCAGCACGGCCCACCAAATTACAAAAAAAGCCTTCCTTGTGGAGGCTTTTTTTGTGCGCAATACATTGGTCAGTTAAGATAAGTTTTTCATGGATACTATTTTGGTGAAGTGGGTAGCTCCCTGTCTCTATAGGCTGACGTCGAATTGTACGCGCTAGTGGATTGTCGGCTTAGCCAATCAGATATGGTAAAATTAAATTACTACGTATTATCGAACTTGTCTTATGAATCAGTCTCACAAACTACAGATTGCAGAAGAGTCCACCCACCGGGACGTGGTTGAGCAGTATTTGGGCCAGATTTACGATGAGCCTAAGTACACGCTCGAAGAGGAGGCAACGTATAAGGCTCGAATCAAGCAGCTTCTAAAAGAGAAGGATGCTGTCATTGTGGCCCATTACTACACTGATGAGGTTATTCAGCAGTTGGCGGAAGAGACCGGGGGGCTTGTTTCAGACTCATTGGAAATGGCGCGATTTGGGAATAGTCATCCGGCCACTACACTGATGGTGGCAGGGGTTAAATTTATGGGTGAGACTGCCAAAATTCTTACCCCAGAAAAAAAGGTTCTGATGCCCACTCTGGAAGCAACTTGTTCTCTAGATATCGGTTGTCCGGCAGAGGACTTCAGTGCTTTTTGCGACCAGCACCCCGATCGTACCGTTGTCGTTTACGCAAATACCTCAGCAGCTGTTAAGGCTCGAGCTGATTGGGTTGTTACTTCGAGTATCGCGCTGGATGTGGTGGATTACCTGGATAGTTGCGGTGAGAAAATCCTGTGGGCACCTGATAAATATCTTGGAAGTTATGTTCAGAAAAAGACGGGTGCAGATATGCTCCTTTGGGATGGGAGTTGTATCGTACATGAAGAGTTTAAGTCGCAGGGTGTGGCCTACCTCAAGAGCGTTTACCCAGATGCTGCAGTATTAGTTCATCCTGAATCGCCTGAAGCCATGGTTGAGATTGCCGATGCGGTGGGTTCAACCTCTCAGCTGATCAAGGCGGCTCAAACACTACCAAACAAGCAAATGATAGTCGCGACTGATATTGGTATTTTCCACAAAATGCAGCAAGCAGCACCAGATAAAGAGCTGATGATCGCGCCCACTGCTGGAGAGGGTGCGACTTGCCGAAGCTGCGCCAGTTGTCCATGGATGGGTATGAATCATCTGAAAAATTTAATGGAGTCCCTGGAACAGGCCACCAATGAAATCCATGTTGACCCAGTAGTTGGGAGTATGGCTATGGTGTCGTTACAGCGAATGCTGGAGTTTCGTGAACTGCAATTGTCGGCAGAGCTGGGTTAAAGTAAGGGTCAGGCTAAAAGGCTCCATGAGTTTTTATTACAAGCTGAGTCAGTTTATTTAAATAACTCCTGCATTTTCTTTTCTTGTATGTCCACATCGCGTAGTTGCTGGTCAATAATGGCTGTTTGTTTGTAATCGTGAATCAGTAGCTTTCGAGCATAGCTAAGCTGATCTCGGGCTTGGTCGAATGCGCCATTAAGCATGAAGTATTGGGCGCGAGCCTTATGGACACCGGAAATATTGCCTGCTAGGCCTCGCACCTCAGCAAGTTGATACCAAACAAGGGGTGTGTTTTGACGACGTTGAGCAAGGTCTTTAAGAACGAGTTCTGATTCATAAAAACGATTAGCTTTGAGGTAGGTTTCGGCCAGAGACATTTGGAGAGGGTAGCTACCTGGATGGACTTTTAATATCTTTTTGGTCTTGCTGATAGCAAGATCAAACTTTTTTTCAGCCCTGTCCATCTCGATATCGCCGAGCAGGTAGGTTAACCGATCTGGCGACTTTTCTAATAGGCGGTTCAGAGAAAGCCTTGCTGCTGAATAATTTCCCTTAGCGCTTTGGGTCAAGGCCAGCCCGTATTGTGCAGCCTCCCTGTTGAGGCTGCTTCCATCTAATTCATGCTGAAATCGATTCAGGGAAACGCTTGGATTTTTGTCGATGGCGATGATGGCTCTAATACGCATCAGGTGGTATTCGATATTATCCTGATACTGTTTTGGTGGGTACTGGCGAGCACGGTTACTAGCATCAGCCACCCGGTTTTCGGTAAGTGGGTGGGTGAGTAAAAATTCAGGGGGTTTGCTTCCAGTGTAACGAGTGTTTTTAAGCATTTGTTCGAACATGGCAGACATTCCATTCGGATCCATGCCTGCTTCGGCCATTGTTTGGATGCCAATGCGGTCAGCCTCTTGCTCGTTCTGACGGCTGTAGCGGAGCGTGCTATCCTGGCTTGCTGCCATGGTCCCGGTCATTGCTGCCATGCCCGCATCACCACCTGCGGTAACGGCTAAGACCAGGGCGCCCAACATTCCTGCCATGGTGGCTGCTGAGTTTCTTTTTTGTGTTTCTAGCCTGCGAGCAAAGTGTCGCTGGCTTAAGTGAGCAATTTCGTGAGACAGCACTGAAGACAATTGATCTTCGGATTTTGCATAGTTGAACAAGCCGGTATGAACACCAATAACCCCGCCAGGTACAGCGAAGGCATTCATTGAGGGATTGTTGATGGCAATAACTTCTAGCCTGTGATCCTGAAGCTGACTATGCAAGGATAGCTTGGAGATAAGCCTTTCCAGGTAGTTAAGTAATAATGTGTCGTTGGATTCATGAATTCGGCTGCGATAGGCCATCAGCCAGGCTCGTCCAAGTTCGTGTTCCTTTTGTGGGGAAACGATAGCGGAGGTGCTGTCTCCTAGTGAAGGTAGCTTGATGTTTGCACTCTGAGTGGAAACCGTTAGCACAGTAAGGGTCACAGCTATCAGGGTGTATCGATTGAAAAGTTTAAACAGCACGGTTAAGTAAGTCCTTAGGTAGGCAGTGATATAAGACATTCTCTGATAATAACTAAGTCTATGACTGAATTCATGGGAATTAGTGCATTTTTAGTTTAAAAATGCGTCTGCTTCGAAAAGGTTGACGGCTTTTCTTGAAGCATACGCGCCGATTCCGTAATCTGCGCCATGGACGGTTGTATTGCCAGCGTTAGGAAATATTATGTGGAAAGTGCTAGGAAGTTGGGTAAATCGCTATTTTGGTGAAGAAGAGGCCGTTCTTCTGGCGCTGTTACTAGCGGTCGCCCTCGTTGTGGTGGCTACCATGGGTGAAATTATGGCGCCCTTCGTAGCGGCGCTCATTTTTGCTTTTTTACTGCAGGGTGGGGTCAATCGGTTAGAGCGATTGAAAGTGCCAAGATTAGTCGCGGTGACCCTAGTCTTCCTGATGTTCATCGGTGCCTTTTTAGCTATTTTGATTATCCTTCTCCCTTTGATCGGGCGCCAAACTGCAAACCTAGCTGGTGAGGTGCCTGCCATGGTCAAGCATTGGCAAGATGTATTGCTGTTGCTCCCCGATCAATATCCCCACCTGATTTCAGAGGATCAGTTACAAGAGCTGTTGGGGCAAGCATCACGTGAAGTGGCGGGTATGGCCGAACGGTTGGTGAGTTTTTCTTTCAGCACGTTCCCCAGTGTGGTGGCCATGATGGTCTATCTGGTATTAGTGCCGCTGTTAGTGTTCTTTATGCTCAAGGATAAAGATGAATTGATGTCCTTGATGTCCGGTCTGTTGCCCCATCAGCGGCCGGTTATGTGGCAAATTTGGCACGAGATGGATATCCAGATGGCCAACTATGTACGCGGCAAGACGATTGAAATACTCTTGGTTGGTTTTGTGAGTTATGCCGTATTTTTGGTTATGGGCTTGAACTATGCAGCTCTCTTGGCCTTGTTAGTGGGGTTGTCGGTCGTTATTCCCTACATTGGTGCTGTGGTCGTCACTATCCCAGTAACGGTTGTTGCCTATTTTCAATGGGGCTGGGGAGGCGAGTTGTTTTGGTTGATGGCGATTTACGGAATTATTCAGGGTATAGACGGCAATGTTTTGGTCCCGTTGTTGTTTTCGGAGGCGGTCAACCTACACCCTATTGTGATTATCCTTGCTGTGTTGGTATTTGGTGGCCTCTGGGGGTTTTGGGGTGTATTTTTTGCGATTCCTTTGGCGACGCTGGTAAAAGCACTTTATAACGCCTGGCCGAGAACTGATGTGCCTATTTCGGTGTCCGAATAGTTCTATAAAGTAGTTTCATGAAGTAATTCTATAAATAGCTCTACAAATAAAACCGGAACCCCGGTGTGGATGATATGAACGGAAATATGAAAAAAAACTCAGTAGCGTTTATTTACTTGTTTGTCGCCATTCTTGTTTGGAGTCAGGCGTTAGCGGCTCGTCCATGCCATGATATTCAGGTTGAAGATAGCGGCCAGATTGCACAGAGCGATAGTGATCATTCGGAATACCGTTATTTGCAGTTGCCTAACCAAATGCAGGTGTTACTCGTGTCAGACAAAAAAGCTGACAAGGCGGTGGCGGCGCTGGATGTCTTTGTCGGTAGTTCTCACGATCCGATTAAACGGCAGGGGCTTGCACATTTTTTGGAGCATATGCTGTTTTTGGGTACCGACCGCTACCCAGAAGCAGATGAGTATCAGGCATTTATTAGTCAGCACGGTGGGCGGCATAATGCCTACACCTCTTTTGATCATACCAACTACTTTTTCGATATAAAACCTGAAGATCTTGATTCTGCACTGGATCGTTTCTCCCGGTTTTTTGTGGCACCACTATTTAATGCTGAGTATGTGGAGCGAGAGAAAAATGCTGTGCATTCCGAGTACAAGGCCAGAATTAAAAATGATTATCGCCGTCAGTTGAATGTTTTTAGTGAGGTGGCTAACCCTAAGCATCCTGCCTCGAAATTCAGTGTGGGCAATCTGGACACATTGGCAGATACCAAGGAGAGTAATGTTCGTGATGATCTGCTGGCATTCTACCGACAGCATTACTCTGCCAATCGGATGACCCTCGTGGTGTTGGCGCCGAATTCGCTAGATGAACTCGAATTGATGGTGCGCCCGCGCTTTGAGCGTGTGCCTAATACGCAAAGTGAGCAGCCTAAACATGGGCAGGCACTGTTTGAGAAGGGCAAATTGCCATTATTGTTATCTCTTCAGCCAGTTCAGGAGCTGAGGGAATTGTCGGTGACAATACCATTGCCAGCAGTGCATGAATATTATCGACAGAAGCCCCTGGCTTACCTTGGAAACCTAATTGGACATGAGGGTGAAGGTAGCTTGTTGTCCTTGCTCAAATCGAAAGGCTGGGCAGAAAGCCTGCGGGCCGGGGAAGGCGTTTCAGATCAAAGTGGTAGTTCTTTTGATATTACTGTTGGGTTGACCCCTAGCGGCTTGTCGAGCTGGCAGCAGGTATTAGCGCTTATTTTCCAGGAAATTGCCTTAGTGGCAGAGCAGGGGGTGACTGAGTGGCGCTTCCAGGAGCAGGGTGCCTTGGCAGAGACGCAGTTTCGCCACAAAGAATTGGGTGACCCTGTACACCGAACCAGTCAGTTGGCGAATCAGTTGCATAAATACCCCTATAAGGATGTGATGCGCGGTCCCTACCGTATGGATGTGTTTGATCCTGAGATGATTGCTGAAATGTTGGCTCTGATGAAACCAGACAATGCCCTGGTGACATTGATGGCGCCAGGAGTAGAAGTAAATAAAGTGTCAACTCTTTACCAGGTACCTTATAGCGTCGTTCAGTTACCAGAAGCAGAGATAAAAGTCGGTGCAGAGGGATTGCAGCTACCTCGGGCGAATGACTTCGTGCCTGCCAGTTTCGTGCTTAATAATCCTGGGAAAGTGGATGAGCCTGGATTGCCTCTATTGTTGGTAGATAAGCCGGGATATCGTCTGTGGAATTATTCTGATCACTATTATCAGGTTCCCAAAGCTCAGTTTTTTGTGGCGGTGAAAACGCCGGTTGTTAATGATGCTCGGACCGCGGCAATGACCGATCTCTATCTGAGGCTGGTAAAGGAAACGCTTAATGAGTCCAGTTATTCGGCCTCGTTGGCGGGCTTGGGGTACAGTGCAAACCGTCGCCCTGATGGTTTGGGTTTTGTGGTTAGTGGTTTTGATAACAAATTACCGATTTTGGCAAAGGCTGTGGTGGAGGCGCTGCTGGCACCGACCTTAACTGACGAGTTGGTAGGGCGACTGAAAGATGAGCTTATTAGAAAATGGCGCAACGGTTCCAAAGATACCCCCTACAAACAGCTGATGCGTGAGGCAGGCTTATTGCTCAACACAGCTGCCTGGCAGCCCGATGCACTGGCTGATGCTCTTGACGGTTTTGATCGTGAAGCGTTCGACCGATTTGTGGCTGACCTGTATCAGGGGGCGACGCTGGAAATGATGGCCAGTGGTAATTTGGCTCAGGGCGAAGTCGAAAAACTTGCCGAATCGGTAGCGGATCATTTAGTCGGAAAGCAACCTGAAGACTGGATTGAGCGCGGAGTGATCCGTATTCCCCCAGGAGAAAAAATACATATACCCATGTCAATTGATCACAGGGATGCGGCGATTCTCCGGTATTATCAGGGGCGTAGCGATAGTCTTGATGAGACGGCTCAAATGATGTTATTGAGGCAGTTGATGAAGTCAGAGTTTTTTCATCAGTTACGAACCGAGCAGCAGCTAGGTTATGTGGTTGCAGTAGTAGATCAGGGGGTCGATAGAGTCCCTGGTTTTGGTTTGCTGGTGCAATCTCCTACGGTTCGTGTTCCCCAGTTGGAAGAAGCTGTCGGTCAATTTTTGGTTGGTTTTAAGCAACAGCTTCAATCGATGCCAGATGAGATATTTGAGAGTCATCGCCAGGCGGTGTTGACGGGACTCAGAGAGAAGCCCAAGAGTCTATCTGAGCAGTCAACACGGTTCTGGGGTAGTGTCGATTTGCGTGATTATAGTTTTAGTCGCAGAGAGCAATTGATCGACGCTGTGGCACTGCTCACTCGGGAGACACTGCTCCAAACCTATAATGAGCTAGTGCTGGAGTCAGGCTATTCATTGCAATTGGATGGCACCCAAGGTGAAGCCGCTGACGGCGACCGGCTTGGACAGAATCGCGATGTTTATCGCTTGCCACCAAGAAATATGTAATAAAACTATATAAATAAAATATACGATTATAAATATATAATATGATTAAAAACAATAATATATAGAATATTAGCGCTGGTATTGTTGGTTTAATGAAATAATTTATCTTGTTTTGTTGAAGTTGATTTGATCATATTTTGTAACTATACTACAAAGAGTTTTTGGGGGCTGTAATCTGTATGGTTCCGGGGTGGTCTATACTTCTCGAGGGTCTCCCTGTAGATAGTTAACGTATTAAAGGTGTCGGTCATGCAAGAAGATATGGATCCTGTCGAAACCCAGGAATGGCTTGAGTCGCTGGATTCAGTTTTAAAGCATCAAGGAGAAGAGCGAACCGCATTTCTGCTAAAGCAGCTACTTGATCGAGCCACATTCACTGGGGTTCGTATGCCTCAGTCCATCACCACGCCCTACCGAAATACCATCCCTACTACCCGCGAAAAACGTATGCCGGGTGACCTGTTTATGGAGCGAAGCATTCGCTCCATGATTCGCTGGAATGCGCTAGCCATGGTGATGCGGGCTAACAAGGATCCAGAAGAAGGTATTGGCGGTCATATTGCGTCGTTTGCTTCCTCTGCCACACTTTACGATATTGGTTTTAACTATTTCTTTCGTGGTGACGAAGGTGAAAACCGTGGTGATTTGATTTATTTTCAAGGCCACAGTGCGCCGGGTATTTATGCGCGCTCTTACCTCGAGCGCCGTTTTGATGAAGAAGATTTAGATAATTACCGCCGGGAGGTGGAAGGTAAAGGGCTGTCCTCTTATCCGCACCCTTGGCTGATGCCAGACTACTGGCAGTTCCCCACGGTTTCTATGGGGTTGGGGCCTTTGCAGGCTATTTATCAGGCCCATGTTATGCGTTACCTGTCTGCACGTGAGTTGGTGCCCCGGGGTGATCGTAAGGTCTGGGCCTTTCTTGGTGATGGCGAGTGTGATGAGCCAGAAACTTTGGGTGCTATTTCTTTAGCCGGTCGTGAAAATCTTGAAAATTTGATCTTCGTTGTGAACTGTAATCTACAGCGTCTCGACGGTCCTGTACGTGGAAATGGCAAAATTATCCAGGAGCTTGAAGGCGTATTCCGTGGTGCCGGTTGGAATGTTATTAAAGTTGTTTGGGGTCGTTTGTGGGACCCTCTGCTAGCCAATGATAAGAGCGGCCTACTACAAAAGCGTATGGATGAGGCTTGTGACGGCGATTATCAAAATTACAAACATAATGGCGGGGCTTACACGCGCGACCACTTTTTTGGTACGTCCCCTGAATTAAAAGAATTAGTGGAAGACTTGAGTGATAAGGACATCATGTACCTAAACCGCGGGGGGCATGATCCTTATAAAGTGTATGCGGCCTATGCTGAGGCGATGGCCCACAAGGGGCAGCCCACGGTTATTTTGGCGAAGACAGTCAAGGGTTATGGCATGGGGGTGGGTTCTGGCGAGGCGGCCAATGATACTCACTCCATCAAGAAGCTAGATTTAGAAAGCCTTAAGCATTTTAGGGATCGTTTTGGTATCCCTATTGCTGATGATGAGTTGGCAAATGTCCCCTATTACCGGCCACCAGTAGATAGCCCCGAAATGGTTTACATGAACAAGCGCAGGGCATCCCTTGGTGGCCCTTTGCCTGCACGCCGGGCGGATTTTGATCCGCTGGCGATTATGCCATTGTCGGATTTTGGTAAGTTGCTGGAAGGTAGTGGAGAAAGGAAAATATCCACAACAATGGCGTTTGTTCGCCAGCTTGGTATGTTGCTGAAGGACAAAAATATAGGCGAGCGTGTGGTGCCTATTGTTCCTGATGAAGCGCGCACCTTCGGAATGGAGGGCATGTTCCGCCAGTTGGGCATATATTCTTCCGCAGGGCAGAAGTATGTTCCACAGGATCATGAGCAAATCATGTACTACAAGGAAGATAAGAAAGGGCAGATTCTCGAAGAAGGTATTTGTGAGGCCGGCGCTATGTCCGCCTGGATGGCCCTAGCTACCTCCTATAGCACCAACCATTTCCCGATGATCCCTGTATATATTTATTACTCCATGTTTGGTTTTCAGCGGATTGGTGATTTGGCATGGGCTGCAGGTGATATGCAGGCGAGGGGTTTCCTCATTGGAGCAACGGCTGGTCGTACAACTCTCAATGGCGAAGGGCTGCAGCATCAGGATGGTCACAGCCATTTGTTAGCGAATACTATTCCAAACTGTCGAACTTATGACCCCGCCTATGCTTATGAGCTAGTGACTATTGTGCAGGATGGTTTGAAGGTA
This sequence comes from Cellvibrionales bacterium UBA4451, assembly GCA_002390285.1. Taxonomy (GTDB): domain Bacteria; phylum Pseudomonadota; class Gammaproteobacteria; order Pseudomonadales; family Porticoccaceae; genus Porticoccus. The sequence continues at coordinate 83,723 of DGPB01000010.1, forward strand.
ATGTTTGAGCAGCAGGAGAACTACTTTTATTACCTCACGACCATGAATGAAAATTATCAGCAGCCAGCCATGCCGGTCAATGTTGAGGAAGGCATCATCAAGGGTATGTATTTATTTGAAGAGGGTGGTGAATCTGAGCTCAAGGTGCAGCTAATGGGGGCTGGTAGCATTCTCAATGAAGTGCGTGAAGCAGCTGTGATTCTAAAGGAAAAATATAATGTATCCGCTGATATCTGGAGTCTCACCAGTGTTAATCAGTTGGCGCGTGATGGTCAGGCTGCAGAGCGATGGAATACGCTACATCCAGAGCAGGAAGCAAAAGTACCCTACATTACTGATAAGTTGACAGGGCATCAGGGTCCAGTCGTAGTGGCTACCGATTATGTCAAAACCTACACGGAGCAGTTGCGAGCTTACATTCCTGCGAGTTATCGCGTGCTAGGAACGGATGGTTTTGGCCGCAGTGATACCCGTGAGAAGCTGCGTCATTTTTTCGAAGTGAATCGCTACTTTGTCGCAATTGCAGCATTAAAATCCCTGGCGGATGAAGGGAAAATAGACGTTGCTGTGGTAACGCAGGCGATTGCTGATTTCGATTTAGACCCTGACAAAACCAACCCGCTCTATTGTTAATACTTATGGCTAAACACTTTATGGTTAAGCTCTCAGATATCAAATTAAGCGTACTAGGAAAGAGAATTTATAGTGACCACTGAAATTATTCATGTGCCTGACCTTGGCGGCGCCGAAACTGTCGAAGTGATTGAACTCTGTGTTGCCCCTGGGGATACCGTGGAGTTGGAGCAATCTTTGGTTGTACTGGAGTCAGATAAAGCCACCATGGACGTTCCAAGTCCAAAGGCCGGGGTTGTGAAGGCCTTGATCGTGAAGGAAGGTGACACTGTCAGTGAGGGTTCTGCCATTGTTGAGTTAGAGTTGGCAGGGGTTGAGCTGGAGATTGGTGCGGAGCCTGTCGTCGTAGGGGATCTGGCATCCCAACCTGAGGTTGTCTCAGAGTCCGTCGAGCCTGTAGAAGATAAGAGAGCTCCCGCTCCTGCTCCTGCTCCATCACCAACCCCATCATTAGCTACAAATGGCGTTACTGAGCAGATGGTGAGTGTGCCTGATATTGGTACTACCGACTTGGTGGAGGTGATTGAAATCCCAGTGTCTGTTGGCGACCAGCTCATTGAAGGTGACAGTCTTCTTGTGGTGGAAGGTGATAAGGCAACGATGGACATCCCCGTTCCCTTTGGTGGGGAGTTGCTCGAAGTGCTGGTCAAAGAGGGAGATAAGGTTGCCATGGGCGACAATCTTGCTCGTATGATGACGGGCGCTTCTGTAGAGATTCCTATGGGAGAAGTGGTTGAGCCAACTGTAGAATCTGTCTCGAGTGCATCTGGTTTAACAGTGTCGCCTGATTCTGGGGCTGCACCAATAGCTATTTCCGGTATCGAGCCTTCAGCGGAGGCTGGCATTTATGCCGGCCCAGCATCCCGTGCACTGGCGAGGGAGCTGGGTGTAGATTTGCACAAGATTGCTGGTACCGGACCTCGCGGTCGTATTCTTAAAGAGGATTTGCAGGGTTATGTGAAAAAAGCAGTGGCTGCAGCTGAATCTGGCTTGTCGGCAGTGGGTGTAGGTATTCCAGCAGTACCGGATGTGGATTTTGGTAAGTTTGGTGAGTTTGATATTGTTCCGCTAAACAAAATTCAGAAACTCACTGCAAATAATATGCAGCGAAATTGGCTTAATGTCCCCCATGTTACTCAGTTTGACGAAGCCGATATCACCGACCTGGAAGACTTCAGACGGTCATTAAAGTCAGAGGCAGAGAAACGGGGTACTCGCCTTACTCCGCTTCCTTTCTTGTTAAAAGCCTGCGCGCATGCGCTTTGTGCCAACCCGGAATTCAATCGGTCTATCACCAGTAATGGTGAAAACTTCGTACAAAAAAAATACGTGCATATTGGTGTGGCGGTGGACACCCCTCGTGGTTTGCTGGTTCCAGTGATTCGTGATGTAGATGAAAAGGGTTTGTGGCAGCTGGCGAATGAAATAAACGAGATGGCTGTAAAAGCTCGAGATGGGAAATTGTCTCCTGCTGAAATGCAAGGTGGCTGTTTTACTATCTCAAGTTTGGGTGCAATAGGTGGCAATGGGTTTACTCCCATCGTCAATGCGCCTGAAGTCGGTATACTTGGGGTTTCAAAATCTCAGATTAAGCCGGTCTGGAATGGCTCTGAGTTTCTGCCCAGAATGATGTTACCGCTCAGTGTCTCCTATGATCACCGAGTGGTTAACGGAGCCGGTTGTGGTCGATTTTTTACCTATTTGGTTCAAGAGCTAGGTGATACAAGGAGGTTGGCGCTGTAGTTGGAGTGAGGTTGAGAGGGCATGATTCGAGAAATTAGCTGTGTTATTGTAGAAAAACCCTAGTTTTTTGATGGTTTTAGGCGAAGTTGGGTTGTTTTAGCGTTTCGTTTAAATAGTAGATTTTGTGCAAATAGGTATTTATTGTGTCTAAATGATTGTTGCCGAGACTTTCGGTGTATGTCGAACAGGATATTGCCATGATGTATTTAAGGCCCGACCGAAAGCTATTGTTTGGCTTGATCATTGTTTCAATGATGTTCTCTAGCAAGTTGGCTTTCGCTGCAGACGTGGTCGCTGAGGCTGATATAAAATCTGTTCAATTCGTTATTGATAGTCAGATTACAGCCTTCAAGTCAGGCGATCATACATCGGCTTATTCCTTTGCTGCACCCAATGTTCAGCAAGCCTTTCCTTCTGTCGATACCTTTATTGATATGGTGCGACGTGGTTATACACCCCTTTTTCGACCCTCATCCTATTTTTTTGGGCGAAGCATGCTCTCCGAGGGTGAGGTCCTTCAAGAGTTAATCGTGACTGACGCATCCAGGCAACTGTGGCAAATTATCTATACATTGAGTCAGCAGAAAGATCAAAGTTGGAAAGTGACTAATGTGTTGATGTACCCCTACAAGGGTACTGCCGCTTAGGTCTGTTGTTAGGTGCTTTGAGAAAAATGACAATGTTGGCGAGGTTGACAGGATTAATACCTGTACAGCCTCGCCAACATTATTTGTGGTCATTATTTATTCTGGTTGTTTCTTCGCGGTATCTTTTTTAGGTGAGCTTTTTTTAGGTGTATCAGACTTTTTGTCTTTTGGCTTCTCACTTGTGGGATGATTTTTCTGCAAACTTGAGCTGGGAAGGCTTAGCTTCATCGGCTGTTGGCATACCCGTACCTTGTTTCTAAGGTGGTTGAATATCTCTTTTGGCATGCCATCGGGAAGATCAACTGTGCTGTAGTCATCCTCCAGTTTTATCCGTCCGATGTGCTGGCTTTCAATACCGGCCTCATTAGCAATGGCGCCAACAATATCTTTGGGCATGACACCGTGGTTTTTCCCTACTTCCATGCGGTAGGTGACCATCTCAATGTCATCGTTCCGTGGGCGCTCCTGGCGAGGGCGATCACTGCGGTCTTTGCGATCAGGTCTATCACTGCGTTCTTTTCGGTCGGGCCTGTCGCTTCGTTCTTTGCGATCAGGTCTGTTTTGCCGTTCGCTTCTTCCCTGATTGCTTGTGTCGAGAGCTATGATTTTGGGAAACAGCGGACGTTCTTGTTGAAGCTGAGAAGTCATTGCTGCCGCAATATCAGTCATTGAAATATTGTGCTCTTCAGCGAGCTTTTCCAGTAGTGGTTTGAATTGATCGTGATTGCCAGTCTCAATATGTTGCAGAATACGATCCTGGAATTGCTGTACTCGTTGGCCACTCACCTGTTCGCCAGTGGGTAGCTGCATGATGGTCAGCTTTTGGCGGGTAGACTGCTCAATAGAGCGAAGCAGCCGGTGTTCTTTCGGTGCCACAAACAGAATAGCTTGACCTTCACGGCCAGCACGACCCGTACGGCCAATACGGTGTACGTAGGCCTCGTTGTCGTAGGGGATATCGTAATTCACCACATGACTAATGCGTTCCACATCGAGACCGCGGGCGGCCACATCGGTAGCAACGACGATATCGACCTGGCCTTTTTTCAGGCGATTGACAGTGCGTTCACGGAGGGTCTGGCTTAGGTCGCCGTTTAGTGCAGCCGCAGAAAAGCCTCGAGCTTCGAGCTTTTCAGCCACTTCTGCAGTAGCCGATTTGGTGCGCACAAAAATCAGCATACCATCGAACTCTTCAACTTCCAGAATTCGAGTTAACGCTTCCATTTTCTGGTGGCCCTTAACCATCAAGTAGCGCTGAGTAATACGCTCTACAGTTTTGGTTTTGGCCTCGATGCTAACTTCCTTGGCATCGCCCAAATACTTTTTAACCACCCGGCGAATAGTCGGTGGCATGGTGGCTGAGAATAGTGCCCGCTGACAGGTATCAGGGGTTTCGGCCAAAATAGTTTCTACGTCATCGATAAAGCCCATGCGCAGCATTTCATCGGCTTCATCAAGCACCAATGCATTCAGCTCGTTGAGTTTCAGGCTGCGACGGCGAATGTGATCGAGAATTCGTCCGGGTGTGCCGACAATAACTTGGGCGCCCCGTTCCAGGCCGCGTAGTTGGCCTCGCATATCTGTCCCGCCGTAGATTGGCAGTACATGGAAACCTTTGAGGTTGCGGGCGTAGGTTTGGAAGGCTTCAGCCACCTGAATAGCCAGCTCGCGGGTTGGGGTAAGGACTAAAATCTGTGGTGTCTTTTGAGTGCTATTGATGCGACTTAGTAGTGGTAGCGCAAATGCGGCTGTTTTACCGGTACCTGTTTGAGCAACGCCAAGCAAGTTCTCCCCAGCTAAGAGTATTGGAATGCTCTGTGCTTGAATAGGAGAGGGTTGTTCATACCCCAGTTGTTGAACGGCTTTAAGCACCGGACTAGCAATGCCTAGTGATTCAAAATCGGGGGATGACATAGGGGGAACCTGAGTAGCTTGGGGTGGGTCGAATATGGGGGGCCAAAGTATACGCGTATCACCCTGAATGATAAAGAATTATTAGTAATATATATCCTATGGCTGCTGTGGGTTCTAGGGCGATTTTGACGCTTTTTTGCATCTCATTATTTCGCTAATAATCGGTCTAGGGCATTAGCAAATTGCTGGCGTTCCGTGTTGCTCATACTGGGTGGGCCTCCGCGAACCTCACCTATGGTGCGAAGCTCTTCCATTAGATTTCGCATGGCCAGCCGTTGCCGGATATTAGCCTTGGTAAAGTGTTCACCCCGAGGGCTGATAACCTCCGCGCCCTTTTCGACAGCCTCTGCAGCCAGTGGAATATCGGAAGTGATCACAATATTACCGGGGCTAACACGTTGAACAATGTAGTTATCGGCCACATCAAACCCACTTTCCACTTGTATAGCTTTGATCAGCGGTGATGAGGGTACGCGAATATTGTGATTGGCGACTAACGTCAGGGGTACCTTGCAGCGTTGGGCGGCCCGAAACAGGATGTCTTTGATGGGATTGGGACAGGCATCGGCATCTACCCAGATATGCATGTAATTAACCTTTCTTCTGACCTTTTCCAATAGATATTTCTTGTTTTACAGAATATAGGTCAGCGTCACCTGAGTCATCAGGCTGATGAGTAGAATACCGGTGAGATTAAGCCAGAAACCGGCCTTGGCCATTTCAGGAATGCGGATCAGGTTGGAGCTAAATACGATGGCATTGGGTGGCGTAGCCACGGGCAACATGAAGGCGCAGCTGGCCGCAATGGTCGCTGGCAGAATAATGGCTAGAGGATTGATGCCCAACCCTTCCGCCATCACCGCAAAAATGGGAATGAGTGCAGTCGTTGTGGCGGTATTACTGGTGAGCTCGGTGAGAAAAATAATCAGGGTGACCACTAGCAAGGTCATGACCAGCGGATGCACACCCTGCAATCCACCCAATTGACTGGCCAGTAATTCGCCTACACCGCTGGAGCGAATAGCGGCCGCCAACGCCAGCCCACCGCCAAATAATAGGAGAACACCCCAAGGTATTTTGATAGCAGTGGCCCAGTCCATAAGAAATTCCCGCCGCTTCAAATTGACAGGAATAGTGAAGAGCAGCAATGCAGAAATAATGGCGATGCCCGTATCGCTCAAATTGGCCAGAGGTGGCCATTTCATCATCAGTGGTCGACATATCCAGCAGGCAGCAGTGAGGATAAAAATAACCAGAGTAAGCTTTGCACCCGTCGTCCATGGCTCAGTAGGTTTGTCGAGAAAGGCTCTGTCGATGGCCTCCTCACCGGGGGGATAGATAAAACGGGTCAACAGCCACCACGCCAGAGGTACAAAGACCAATACTATGGGCAAACCAATGGTCATCCATTTGGCAAAACCGATTTCCATCCCCAGCTCATTTTGGATAAATGAGACCGTAAACATATTGGGCACCGTACCGACAATAGTGCCTATCCCGCCAATAGAAGCGGCATAGGCGACACCCAATAATAAACAGAGACTAAAGTTTTTTCGGTTTGGTGCGTCTTTATCCAACAGGCTAATAATACTGAGCAGAATCGGTAACATTACCAGCGTAGTCGCCGTATTAGTGATCCACATGCTGAGCGTGGCTGAAACGAACATAAAGCCGCCCACCAGTGTCGCCGGCTTGGTGCCCACCAAGCGTAGTACCATCAATGCGAATCGATGGTGTAGGTGCCACTTCTCCAGCGCCAGCGCCAGAATAAAACCGCCGAGGAATAGGAATATCAGTGGGTGAGCATAGGCGCTGGCGGTTTCACTGATAGAGCTCACATCCAATAGAGGCATGAGGGCTAGAGGGAGCAATGCCGTGGCATAGATAGATGTCGCTTCCGTCAGCCACCAGACTGCCATCCAGACGGCCAAGCCCGCTGTGGCCCGGCCAGCGGTACCCAGTGCGATCTCAGCACCGTTAAGACCCGCCGCTTGCTCTGGTACCAGGCAATAAACGAGTATGGCCAGTAGGGGGCCTGCCAAGAGGGCCACTTGCCGAAAGTGATGGATGATTTGGTGAAGTCGATTTAAGTGCATAGTTATTGTTATTGGGTGTTGTTATTAAGTAGTGTTATTAGGTGAATAATAGAGCATAACAATTGCAGCCCCAGATATTTCTCAAAAATTACATACAGACCTAACAGTATAACTTTGCCAAGCTCCTGCATTCAAAAAACGGTGGACTATACACTCTCATCAAAAAATTTTGGGTCAGAGTAAAAATTCTTGAAACAATTTTTACTCTGACCCCAAACTTTTAATGGTCTACTGTTTACCAGCCTAGGATAGTAGGAAAAAATGGTATAGTGACCGAATTTTTTGAATAAACGGTAATGGGTTCAAGCGAATTATGTGCAACTGTAAAGAGCAACCAGCGTTAATTGACGTCAGTAACAATTATGTAGATTTTAACTCCACGTTAAATCAACTAGATGTTGGTAACGGGGTATTGCTTATGTCATGTCCAGACTGTAATCAGCTTTGGAGAGTGAGCGAAGGTGATAAATATGAAGCTTGCTATGCGGAAAAAATATCAACTCCAGATAACTGGGAAGCATTTGATAGTGTACCGCGTATAAAGGCGAAAATGATTGAAGATCGTGGCGGGCTTACCGAACGTTATTGCATGTGGTCAAAGTGTGACAAGAAGCAAGTAAAAGGCGATACATTGTGTATTGACCATCTTTGGATTACGGGATCACGTGTGTAGCTCAGGTAACAAGCGCAATCATTCGGACCAATTTTCCGCTGTGCGTCGTTGCCCTGTGTTACTGGCGTTATACCTCTTCTGAGAATCTAGTATGAATTTAGAAAAGTCGAAAAAACGTATAGCAAAGAAAGTTAAAATGGGCTTTCAGGGTTACCCTCAAATAGGTTTGGCTTATTTTGGTAAAACTGCCAGCCTAGCAACCGAAGTGCTGGTTACCTTTATCTTGGAAGAAGGTGCTGAGCCTCAAGAGGAACGGTTTCCTAGTAAAAATGATGCGCGAGAAGATGAAGTGATTCAGTCAGCCATTGTCAAAATGATAGAGCGTTCAGGTGCCAATACTGTTTTGCAAGTTGAAGGTGTGTCTATTAAAGGGTGAGGCTCGCAATCAGCTGAGTAAATCTAGTAAGCCGTGGACAGATACCACTATTCACACCAAGAATATTAGAACCAACCTTTGGCAGACTTATCCAACGATGGACTGCATTTTTTTAACTGCGCATTATAGGTTTCTGTCTGTCTTTGTACTTTAGATGCCACACGAAGTAATTTAGGTTTCTTATTGAAAGAGCCCCGGGCATAGCCGCCCCAGCCCTCGTGGTAAGCTAGATACTGCTTATAGGGGTCCCATTTTGAAACACCGAGTCTACGGTGTGTCATATCGGTATACCAGCCAACAAAGTTGATAGCATCGCCGAAATCATCTCGGTCATGGCTCCAGTTTCCTGTCGCTTTTTGGTAATCACTCCATGCCGGGTTCTGGGCTTGAGCATAGCCGTAGGCAGAGGACCTTCTTGGCAGCGGGATAAATAAAAATGTAGGCCTATCTGGTCTGACATCGGCCCGAAATGTAGACTCCTGCTTGATGATAGCCATCATTAACCCAATAGGTGTACCCCAGCGCTTATTAGCGGCTTTGGCCTCTTTGTACCAATCGATTTCTCCGCGAAATATTTTACAGACATCGGTAACCTGACTGGGTTGGTACGTAGCACAACCACTTAGCGCTAATGCCAAGATGGCAGGTATGAGGCGAACTACTGCCATGTGTTTTTCCATAAACTTAAAATATTAATTGTCCCATAAGCGCCAAGAGTTAGTGCTAAATTTTTAGATGACATTATTAGTTACATTGTCGTTAAGTTCTGCTTTTGTAAAGAGTTGAGTGTCGTATGAAGTGAACCCCATGCTCTCACATAGAGCCAGTTTATCCTTGGTTTAGGCGGGTAATCACCGGGTTTGGGCTGCTAATCAGGGTGTGCTTTGTTAAGATGCGCAACTTTTCACCGGGAAACCACCATGTTTAGTCTGATCGTCAGCAAAGAGTCCAATGTAAAGAATGACCTGCTCTCTGGTCTGACAGTGGCGTTGGCGTTAGTCCCCGAGGCTGTGGCCTTTGCTTTCGTAGCGGGCGTGGCTCCTATGGTGGGGCTGTATGCGGCCTTTATGATGGGCTTGATGGCCGCTGTATTCGGCGGTCGTCCAGGGATGATTTCAGGTGCCACGGGTGCAATGGCCGTGGTGGTGGTGGCATTGGTTGCGAGTCACGGTGTGCAATATCTGTTTGCGGCAGTGCTGTTGGCTGGGCTGTTACAAATGATGTTTGGGGTATTCCGTCTGGGTAAATTTATCCGCTTGGTACCTTATCCGGTTATGTTGGGCTTTGTTAATGGCCTGGCTATTGTGATTTTGCTGGCTCAGCTCGGCCAGTTTAAGGTTCCAGATGCCGCTGGTACGTTGGGATGGATGCAGGGTGGTCAGCTCTATCTGATGTTGGGTTTGGTGGCATTGACCATGGCCATTATTCACTTCTTACCTAAACTGACCACGGCTGTGCCCGCTTCGTTAGTCGCTATTATTGTGGTGACGTTGATGGTTCATGGGCTGGATTTGGATGCTCGTACGGTCATTGATTTTGTTCGTAGCATGTTACCGCTAGAGGAGCAGGCAACGGCAAGCTTGGAAGGGAACTTGCCAAGTTTCGCTATTCCAATGGTGCCTTTTTCTCTGGAGACCCTAAAGATTATTGGTCCTTATGCCGTGATTTTGGCACTTGTTGGTCTAATTGAATCGTTACTGACATTGTCCTTGATCGATGATCTTACTAACACCCGTGGTCGCGGTAACCGTGAGTGTATTGGCCAGGGGTTAGGTAATACCGTCAATGGTTTCTTCGGCGGCATGGGTGGCTGCGCCATGATCGGCCAGAGCATGATCAATATTAATTCCGGTGGTCGCGGTCGTTTATCGGGTATTACTGCAGCGTTAGTCTTGTTGGTGTGTATTTTGTTTGTCGCCAACCTCATTGAGATGATTCCACTGGCTGCACTGGTAGGTGTCATGTTCATGGTGGTGCTCGGTACGTTCGAGTGGGCCTCCTTTCGTATCTTCCGGGCGATGCAAAAAAGCGATGCCTTTATTTCTATTCTGGTGGCGCTGGTTACGGTATTCACCGATTTGGCCATTGCCGTGATTGTCGGTGTGATTGTGTCTGCATTAGTGTTTGCCTGGGAGCATGCCAAGCACATCGCTGTCACGACCTATACGGATGAGGACGGTTGGAAAGTCTACGAGCTTGATGGCCCTATCTTCTTTGGTTCAGTGAGCAATTTTAAAGAGTTGTTTTCTCCGGATGATGATCCTGACGATGTGGTGATTGAGTTTAAAAAAGCTCGGGTATCTGACTCTTCTGCTATCGAAGCCCTTCATGGCTTGGCTCATAAATATCAAAAATTGGGTAAGAAGCTACATCTTCGTCACCTCAGCCAAGACTGCTTACAGCTGTTGGACGATGCGGCCCGTTATGTGGAAATCAATATTAACGAAGATCCGCGTTATAAAGTGGCGACGGATGCGTTTGACTAACGTTGCTCTAGTTTTTGATTCTCGTTTGCTGGTACTCGACTTCAGGAGCCATAATAAAAATCAGAGCCTCGCTATTAACGGTTACTTCTTATAATAGTTATGTCTTCTTAATAGTTACTTAGAGCCAATGATTTTTCGAGTCAAAGCGCGGGCTAAGTAACGTGCTTTGGTGGCGCGGTCGAAGCGCTTGTATCTGGTTTTTTCTGCCCCTTCCATAAAGGCTGTGTGTTTGCTGTAGTCAATATGGACATCCACGATGACGGGTTTATTGTCTGATATCAGACTGAAAGCGATATCCAGTGATGGTTGTAATTGGCTGTCGTCCTCGACGGCCACATACTCACAGCCCACCGCATGTGAAAAGGCGATCCAGTCGGCGTCCCCCAGTTTGGTACAGGTTTTGCGCTCATGGGGGATATCCTGAACCCGGGCTGTTTCAGCCAGCTCGCCATCGTTAAACAAGAAGTAGATAACGCCAAGGTCATATTTGTGCGCAGTGATGGCTTCCATACCGGTCATCATCATGGCGCCATCGCCAACGATCCCCACTACTGTGCTGTCTGGATGAACTAATTTCAACGCATTGACAGCAGGAACACAGTAACCCGTTCCATTGAAATCGGTAGGGGAGATAAATCCACCGACTTGGTGTATGGGTAGCAATTCCGCAGACAGGTACGTGTGATTACCGTCATCGCAGGCTACAAACGCATCATTGGGTAACCGTTCTCTGAGGGCGCTAAAGAAATTGGCCGGATTAACTCGGTCTGTTTTATGTTTGCGCCACATTGACTGGTATTTGTGTTTGTCAGCAGCAATCTGTTGGATCAGTGGTCCGCTGTCTTGTGGTTTAGCTTGGGCGTCGACGACATTTTCAAGCAGGATTTTTGCTATCTCAGCGGCATCACCTTCAAGGGTGAGTGTCGCAGGATAGTTGGCATTAAATACGGCGGGATTAATGTCGATATGGATCAGGTTTTTTGGCGGAACCATACCAAAATTACCGGTAGGAATTTCAGAAAACCGGGTGGCGATGGCCAGCAGGCAATCGCAATCCTCAAAAGCATGTTGAGCTGCGGGTACCGCAGAGGGGCCAAACCCCATACCGGTATGAAGCGGGTGGTTAGCGGGAAAAACACTCAGTCCCTGAAGGGTGGTGGCTACCGGCGCCGCCAGATGAGTGGCTAACGATTGGAGTGTGTTACTGGCACCTTTTGCGCCCCAGCCAACGAAAAGACCGGGTTTTTCTGCAGCGAGAAGCATGTTGACGGCAGCCTCTATGGCCTGCGCGTTCGGTGGTGGGGTGGTTGGCTGTGCATTGAATACAGCCAGTTCTTCAATGTCCTCATGGGCCAATTGCAGGTTGATAGGGATTTCAATAAATACCGGCCCAGGTTCGCCTTCAATCGCAGTCCGATAAGCCTCAAAAATAGTGGGGACGATATCGCCGTGATGTTCTACCAGAAAAGTGGCTTTGGTGATGGGGGCGAGCAGGGCGTGGTGGTCAATGTCTTTCAGTTGAAAATGCCGGTCTGATTGACGGTCAATTCCGCCGGCGATAATCAATAGAGGAATACCGCCCAGAAAAGCTTCTCCAATGCCACTGGCGGCGTGAGTAATACCCGCACCAGGGACAACAACCAAGGTGCCAATCGTGCTTGTGGTGCGGCTCACCGCATCGGCCATGAATGCAGCAGAGAGCTCATGAGTGACCATGCAGGGAGTAATCTGTTCTGATTGGTCAAGCTCGTCGTAAATTTCAGAATTGTGAGCGCCGGGAATACCAAAGGTATGAGTGACACCAATGTTTTCCAGTGCGTATCGGGTAAGCCATGCCCCGGTCTTTTTCACTACATTCCCTCAGTGTTTTTATAACTACTGTTTTATCACAACGGGTCAGCTCATGCTATTGACTGAGCTCAGGTTCTTCAACGCACACGCAAATATGGGCGAATGGGGGTCTATACTTGAGTTATCACCCGCTGAAGCTGGGATATCTGTTTGGTATACCCCAGCTGGTGGGGAAAAATACGGATGTGAAAGCCCCTTCTTAAGAGACTGTTCCCGTAGTGCGGACTCGCTTGGCACCTTTAATAACGGGAGCACGTTTGGTGGCTCTGTGATGCTCAACACGATCGTCGATAACATTCTTCAGGGCAATTAACATACCGGCAACCAAAAACGCACCAGGAGGTAGTACCGCCACAAGAAAGCCGTAACCTTCACCGAAGAGGTGCAGAGTCCAGTTTTCAGCAACAGGTCCAAATATCAGGTGCATGTTGTCGAACAACGTGCCGCTGCCAAGAATTTCACGAATCGTACCAATGACTAATAACACAAGGCCAAAGCCTGCTCCCATCATCAGGCCATCCATAGCTGAAGCCCGAACGTTGTTCTTGCTAGCAAACGCTTCAGCGCGGCCGAGAATGGCGCAGTTGGTGACGATCAGCGGAATAAAAATGCCCAGAATCAGATACAGCTCATAGGTAAAGGCCTGCATCAATAGCTCGGTGCAGGTGGTGAAGGTAGCAATAATCATCACAAAGGCGGGAATTTTAACGGCGTCAGAAACCTGTTTGCGAATCAGTGATACTACGATGTTAGAGCCTGTTAGTACCAGCATCGTTGCTAGTCCCAATCCCAGCGCATTGACCACTGAGCCGGTAACAGCCAGCAGGGGACAAAGTCCTAGTAACTGAACGAGGGCGGGATTATTTTTCCAAAGACCATTGTTGGTGATCTCGCGATAGGACATGTCAGTCATTGATAGGTGCCTCTGCCTGAATCAGCCCTGGAGCTGGCTCGGGGGTGATTTCTGGTTGGTTGGCGGCTTTCAGCAGGCGCGCCCGATCTTCCTTATAATATTGCAGGGTTTTCAACACCTGTTGCACCACTGCTCGAGGGGTAATGGTTGCGCCGGTAAACTGGTCAAAGGTACCCTTATCCTTTTTCACTTTCCAGCCTACGGGTTTAGGGTTTGTTAGAGACTTACCATTAAACCCGAGAATCCAGTTGTTCTTCTTGATGTCCACTTTATCGCCAAGCCCGGGTGTCTCCCTGTGAGATACGACCCTGACGCCCGCCACAGTACCATCTACATTAATCCCTACCATCATCTGGATCTCGCCGCTATAACCATCGGGGGCGACACTGGGGACGATCACGGCTACCAGCTCATTACCTTTTCGGGCGATGTTAACCTGGCCGTCTTTAATACCTAGCGTTGTCCAGTAGACGGCAGGAATATCCAGGGTGTCCACTAATAGGTCATTGCTGTGCCGTTCGAGAGGGACAATTTCTAGCAGTGCTCGTTTGGCAACCTCACGTTTTGCTTCAGCAATGCGATCTTTGGTGTTCACATGCGTAGTGGCAAGCAGTGCCGCAGTAACCAGGGCGAATAGGCCTAATGCAATACTGTTAAAACTAATGGATTTACCCAGCATAATCTAGTCCTTTTTCTCCGTGGCACGGCGCGACTTTTTGTGGCCATAGGTGCGTGGGAGTGTGTAGTTATCGATCAGGGGCGCGGCAAAATTCATCAGTAGTACAGCAAAGGCGATCGCATCCGGGTAGTTACCCCAGCTACGAATAATAAAAATAAGTATGCCAATTAATGCGCCGTATATCAGGCGGCCACGGTTGCTCGTAGCTGACGTTACTGGGTCGGTAACGATAAAGAATGCGCCAAGCATGGTGGCCCCACTGAAAAGGTGCAGCAAGGGTGATCCATGGCTAGAGGAGCTGCCGCCATCGTAAAAAAGGGTTGAACACAGGGCTAAGGCGCCCAGCATGGCGACGGGTGCATGCCAGGTAAATACTTTGCGATATAGCAAGAAGCATCCACCGGCAAGAAAGCCAAGATTAACCCACTCCCAACCAACGCCAGCCAAACTGGCACGGCTGTACAGTGGGTCTTTCTGGTAGAGCTGATCTACCAGAAAGCCGGTATTGTGCTTGAAGGTATCCAAAGGCGTAGCGGCGGTAAAAGCGTCGATTCCTTCTGCGTGAAGGAAGGGTAATACCATTTGTAATGACTGCCATAATCCGGGAAAGCTCTCACCATCCGGGTATAGTGGCAAGGGCGCTGGCCAGGCCGTCATCTGTACAGGGAAAGAAATCAGCAGTACCACATACCCCACCATGGCGGGATTAAACGGGTTGTAGCCAAGCCCACCATAGAGATTTTTGGCGATGACAATAGCAAAGCTGGTGCCGACTAGAATTAACCACCAAGGTGCCAGCGGAGGCAATGCTAACCCCAGTAATACCGCAGTAACCAGAGCACTGTAATCCCCCAAATAAAACATGATGGGGCGTTTACGTAGGCCCATGACGGCAGCTTCGCAGCCGACGGCTACAATTCCGGCAATTACGATGTTGATCAGGGAACCCCAGCCAAAGAAAGCGGTAAGTGCTAACAGCCCGGGAATGGTGGCCAGCAGGACTAACTGCATGACGTTAGCCGTGTTCTGGGTTCCATGAGCGTGGGGTGATGTGAGTTTCAGCAAGGCCATGGGCAGTATCCGTTATTGTGTTTCTTGTGCCAGCTGAGCTTCAGCGGCAGTCAGTTTGGCTTGCAATTTTTCTACACCTGAACGGAAAGCATCAATGTGTTCTGAGCCTTCTGATTCAGCTGAAGCTAGTTTTTCCTGGGCTTTTATTAGTCGGTTTTGCAGGGATTCGACTGTGGCCTTCAGCTTGTCTTCATCAGACATGGAGGCTTGATCCGCAGCTTTCGCCTGTGCTCGTGCAATGGCCGCGGCAGCGGCATTTTCTGTTTCAGGTGTGGTCGTGGATTCATTCGTTTGAGCGGGTGTTTCGGCCAGTTGTTGTTCTGTATCCTTTAGCTTGGTCTGTTGTTTTTCCAGACCATTCTGCAGAGCCGTTTTAAGCGATTCGTCATCCGCTTCGGCAATCTTTTTCAGCGTTATCACAATACGTTCTTTTAGTGTGGCAATTTTCTTTTCCAGGGCCTCTCTGGGGCTGGCCTGGCTTTTCTCCATCACCGTTTTTTCAGTATTGGATACATTGGTATCAGACGGTAGCGTTAAGTCAGCTAATTTTTGTTGCGCATCCTTGAGACGCAACTGGGCATCCTCAAGGGCGGCGAGTGCTTGTTCACGTTGTTTTTCAGTCGCATCTTGCTCTAGGGTATTCAATCTTTTTTGTACGGACTCCAAATGGCTTTCCGCCCTGACAATGCCGCGCTCTAGTTTTGCGCGTTGTTCTTGTGGTGAGGCTTTTTGTGCTTCGGCACGGGCCATGGCTGCTTTGATAATGTCATCGGCAGGGGAGGTTTCTGTGTTGCCAGAAGGGTTGTTTGCCTTTTTGGCTCGGGCTTGTTCAGCGGCCTTTTTACGAGCTTCACGTTTGACGGCTTTCCCGGCTTCTTCTTTCTCTTTGCGAGTTTTCTGAAACTCAAAGCGTTCTCTGGCTCTGTCGGAGTTGATTTTTTCCAAAGACAGTTTGCGGATTTCGCCCTTGGCTGCCCGATAGTATTGGACCAATGGAATATTGCTGGGGCAGACATAGGAGCAGGCGCCACATTCTATACAATCGAATAAGTTGTGAGCTTCCAGATGTTCGTAATTATGTGACTGAGCGTGCCAGAACAACTGTTGTGGTAGCAGGCTGGCAGGACAGGCCTCCGCACACATCCCACAGCGAATGCAGGGTTGAGCTGGAGGAGGTGTTGGCAGCTCTTCTCCTGTAGGAGCAAGAATGCAGTTGGTGGTTTTTATGACTGGTATGTTGAGATCTTCCAGTGTAAATCCCATCATCGGGCCACCCATGATCAAGCGGGGACATTTACTTTGATCAAAACCACTGTGTTCCAGTAAGTGACTGATGGGCGTACCAATCAGGACCAGGTAGTTCTTGTTCGTTTCACAAGCGTTGCCGGTGACGGTGGTAACACGCGAAATGAGAGGTTCACCTTGTTGTATTGCACGCTGTACGGCATAGGTCGTGCCGATGTTTTGACAGACAATACCTATATCAGCAGGTAGCCCTCCATTGGGCACTTCTTTACCGGTGAGGATTTGAATTAGCTGCTTTTCACCGCCGGAGGGGTAGCGTGTGGTAAATTCGACAAGTTCGATATTGGTGTCTTGAAGATAGGGCTCAAGCGCTTCGTAGGCTTCTGGCTTGTTATCTTCAATACCGATCAGAATTTCTTCGGGTTCACCGAGAATGAACGACAGTATTTTTATACCCTCGACAATATCTTTGGCGTGTTCCCGTATTAGCATGTCATCAGCGGTGATATAGGGTTCGCACTCAGAACTGTTGATGATGAGCGTGGAGATGGATTGCTGTGTACCCAGCTTTACCGCGGTAGGAAAGCCTCCACCACCTAGCCCTACAATGCCTGCCTGCCGAATCACGTCTAGCAGTTCTTCCGGGCTGTGCTCTCGGTAGTTCTCAACGCCCTTGATGTCGGCCCAGCGATCATGCCCGTCAGGGACCAGCGTAATACAGCGAGCGGCCATACCGGAGGGATGGGGTATGGAATGAGCACTGATTTCACTGATAATCCCAGATGTGGGGGCATGAATGCCAGCACTCACCATACCGTTTGGTTCGGCGAGTACCTGACCTTTTAGAACGCTATCACCTTCGGCAACTAAGAGCTTTGGTGGTGCGCCAATATGCTGGTTGAGGGGGATGATTAGCTTTTCAGGCAATGGCAGGGTACCAATACATGACTGTACGGATTGGTGTTTGTTCTCGGGGGGGTGAACGCCACCGATTAGATCCCAGACCTTTCTCATGACGCGTTTCCCCCGTCCTGCTTGCCGTTGTCATTGTTATTTTGATCAGTGGCAATAATGTCGTGGGAGTGCAAGTTTTTGATCTGTTCTTCTGTCGTGGCGGGCATATCCCATTTCCAGTCACCAGGACCTTTGGCAACAGGAAGCATATCAATGCAATCCACCGGGCAGGGTTCTACACAGAGGTCACAGCCTGTGCATTCACTGACAATAACGGTGTGCATCAGTTTGGCAGCGCCGAGTATGGCGTCAACGGGGCAGGCTTGAATACACTTGGTGCAGCCAATACATTCATCTTCTCGAATGTAGGCAACTGTTTTAACGTCACTCTCTTCCCCATGTTCTTCATCGAGAGAAGGCGCTTCTACATCGAGTAGGTCAGCAATGGCGTTGATGGTGGTTTGGCCTCCGGGAGGACACTTGTTTATGGTGTCGCCATTGGCAATGGCCTCTGCGTAGGGGCGGCAACCGGGATAACCACACTGACCACACTGAGTTTGGGGTAAGAGTTTGTCGATTTGCTCAACAATCGGGTCACCTTCCACCTTAAATTTAATCGCGGCGTAGCCGAGCACCGCGCCAAAAACGACGGAGAGTCCGGTCAGAGCCACCAATGCGGCGGATAGGGGATACTGGGCAATAATGTCGTACACGTTATCGCAGCCCCTATACCAATCCGCTGAAGCCCATAAAGGCTAATGACATTAATCCGGCGGTAATCATACCAATGGCGGCACCTTTAAAGGGTGCAGGTATATCGGCTACTGCGAGGCGCTCTCGCATGGCAGAAAACAGTATCAGCACCAAAGAGAAACCTAGCGCAGCACCAAAACCATAGAGCGTTGATTCCAGCAGGGTGTGTGCTTTGGCGATATTTAGAAATGCCACGCCCAATACCGCACAGTTGGTGGTAATTAGTGGCAGAAAGACTCCGAGTACGCGGTAGAGTAGTGGGCTGGTTTTCTCGATAAACATTTTGGTGAATTGCACGACGACAGCAATCACCAGAATAAAGGAGATGGTTTTCAGGTATTCCAGGTTCAGGGGGGCCAGAATCCAAGTGTGAACCATGTAGCTGGACATGGCCGCCAGGGTCAATACAAAGGTGGTGGCGCCAGCCATGCCGATAGCGGTTTCCAGCTTATTGGAAACACCCATAAATGGGCACAGGCCCAGAAACTGGACTAGAACAAAATTGTTCACCAGTATGGTGCTAATCATAATAACGGCAAATTCTTGCATTTAGTCCTATCTCACTGTGACCGTCTGTAGTGGGGCTGTTTGTAGTTGGGCTGTCCGTAGTAGGCCCATCATTATAGCGGTATGCAAATTCTACTAATAAGTATAAAACACCAGCTTATTAGTACATTTCGCCATAAGACATATCCGTAAGTCATAGCCATAAGCCATATGGCGTCAGCAGTTGTTGGTCTCTAGGTAACCCTTTGCCCTGGTTTTGCGCCACTATCGGGAGACAGCAGATAAATACCTTCGCTGTCTCCCGAAGCCAGTACCATACCTTCAGATAGGCCAAAACGCATTTTTCGAGGCGCCAAGTTAGCCACCATGACGGTCAAGCGGCCCTCCAGGTCTTCCGGTTGGTAGGAGGATTTGATACCAGAAAATACATTGCGAGTTTCGCCGCCGATATCCAGGGTCAGCTGCAATAGCTTATCGGCGCCGTCCACATGCGTGGCCTTGGTGATAAGGGCTACTCGCAGATCCACCTTGATGAAATCGTCAAAACCAATTTCATCTGCGAGTGGTTCATCGGCTAAAGGGCCGGTAATCGGTTTCGTTGAGGCTTCCGCCACTGCTTCTTTACTTGCCTCTAACATGGCGTCTACCTTGTCTTGTTCAACGCGCTGCATCAGCGGTTTAAACTTATTAATGTGGTGGTCCTTCAGGGGCCGTAATTCACTGTCCCAGCTGAGGTTGTCATTTAGGAACGCTTCCGATTCCATCGCCATGGCGGGGAGTATCGGTTTCAAGTAAACCATTAGAGCCCTGAACAGGTTGATGCCCAAGGAGCAAATATCCAATACGTCCTGTTCTCGACCGGGTTCTTTGCTCAGTTTCCAGGGTTCCTTCGCTGCAATGTACTCATTGGCTGCATCTGCTAGCGCCATGATTTCCCGAACAGCTTTACTAAACTCACGGTTTTCATAGTGGTTGGCGATACTGTCAGCAGCCCCTGCAACTTGCTGCCAAAGCGCCTCGTCAGCAACGGTATTGGATAGCACGCCGTTGTTGCCTTTGGTAATGAATTTGGCGCAACGACTGGCAATATTAACCACTTTGCCTACGAGATCGCTGTTAACCCGTTGAATAAAATCATCCAAATTTAGGTCAAGGTCATCAACGCCCGAGGACAGCTTGGCGGCAAAGTAGTAGCGCAGGTATTCCGGGTTAAGGTTGTCCAGATAGCTGCGGGCATTAATGAAGGTGCCTCGAGATTTCGACATCTTCTTGCCATTGACCGTCAGGAAGCCGTGTACGCAGACCCGTGTGGGTGTACGGAAATTAGCACTGGTGAGCATGGCTGGCCAGAACAGTGCGTGGAAATTGACAATATCTTTGCCGATGAAGTGGTAGAGCTCAGCTTCGGAGTCCTGTTTCCAGAACGCGTCAAACTCAAGCCCCTCTTTTTTCTGGCACAGATTTTTGAAACTGGCCATATAGCCAATAGGGGCATCCAGCCAGACGTAGAAGTACTTGCCGGGCGCATCGGGAATTTCAAAACCAAAATAGGGGGCATCGCGACTGATGTCCCATTCGTGTAATCCGCTATCCAGCCATTCTCCCAGCTTGTTGGCCACTTCATCCTGCACATGACCGGCACGGGTCCATTCCTTCAGAAAGTCGGAAAATTCCGGTAACTTGAAGAAGTAATGGGTGGATGCTTTTTCAATGGGTGTCGCACCCGATATGGCTGACTTTGGATTGATCAAATCTGTAGGTGCGTAAGTGGCTCCGCAGGCTTCACAGTTGTCACCATACTGGTCGTCAGTTTTACATTTTGGGCAGGTGCCTTTGATGTAACGGTCTGCCAAGAACAGATTTTTTTCCGGATCAAATGCCTGAGTGATTTCTCTGGTAGCGATATGACCGTTTTCGCGCAGACGGTTGTAGATGAGCGACGACATTTCCCTGTTCTCATCAGTGTGAGTAGAGTGATAGTTGTCAAATTCAATCAGAAAATCGCCGAAATCAGCTTCATGTTCTGCTCTCACCTGAGCAATTAGTTCTTCAGGCGTAATGCCACGCTGTTCCGCCTTCAACATAATCGCCGTACCATGCGCATCGTCGGCGCAGACGTAGTAACATTCGTGACCGCGCATTTTTTGAAAGCGCGCCCAAATATCAGTTTGGATATACTCCACTAGATGGCCGAGATGGATCGAACCATTGGCATAGGGCAGTGCGCTGGTAACAAGAATTTTTCGACGTTGGGACATGCGTTCTGTCATGATTGTAGACTGCTATGATTTGGCATTTATAAAGGGGCGCAACTATAACGGTTTTCCCTTGGTTTTTCATTAGTTTGTACGAGGATGAGTGATGGCTGACGCACCAGTTCAAGATGGTCTTAAAGACGTGAAACATATTATTGCAGTCGCTTCCGGCAAGGGCGGAGTGGGCAAGTCAACGACAGCGGTTAATTTAGCGCTGGCGCTGGCTGCCGATGGGAGCAGGGTAGGGATTGTAGATGCGGATATCTATGGCCCCAGTTTGCCAATGATGTTGGGTGTTGCCGAGGGCACTCGCCCCGACGTAGTTGATGAACAATATTTTGTTCCTGTTGAAGCCCACGGTATTAAATCTATGTCGATGGGCTACCTGGTCACGGAGCAGACACCTATGGTTTGGCGCGGGCCCATGGCCAGTGGTGCTCTACTGCAAATTCTCACTCAGACTCAGTGGGGCGAGCTCGATTATATGGTAGTGGATATGCCTCCCGGTACGGGGGATATTCAGCTGACACTGGCTCAAAAAGCGCAGTTAGCGGGTGCAGTGATTGTGACAACACCTCAGGATATTGCGCTGTTGGATGCACGTAAGGCTATTGAGATGTTCAATAAAGTGAACATTCCCGTGTTAGGTCTCGTGGAAAATATGGCGGTTCACCTTTGTCGTCAGTGTGGGCATGAAGAACATATCTTTGGGGAGGGAGGCGGTCAGCTTGTGGCCTCTGAGTATGGTACAGAGGTACTTGGTTCTCTACCGCTATCACTGGATATTCGAGAGCAAACCGATGCGGGTACGCCGTCAGTTATCGCTGACCCTGAAGGTGTTGCTGCCCAGTATTACCAGAAAATTGCCACACAAGTGATGACGAGGCTGGCAGCAACACCATCTGCCAGTGGTCCAGAAATTATCATTGAATAATACCTGCCATCATACTGATCGGAGGAGCTTTGATGCGTCCTTTCAAACGGGTATGATGGCCAACTTTTATTGTCGAACGGTTTTGGGAAATTACGAACTATGAGCATTAAGTCCGATAAGTGGATTACCCGTATGTCACAGGAACACCATATGATTGAGCCGTTCCAGGGAAGGCAGGTTCGTCAGCCGGATCCCAATGGTGAGAAGGTGATTTCCTATGGGGTTTCCAGCTACGGTTACGATGTTCGCTGTGCCGATGAGTTCAAGATTTTTACTAACATTCACTCCAAGACTGTGGATCCAAAACACTTCGACACAGATGCATTTGTTGATATTAAGGGCGATTACTGCATTATCCCACCTAACTCCTTTGCACTCGCTCGCACCATTGAGTATTTCCGTATTCCTCGTAATGTATTGACGATTTGCCTGGGTAAATCCACCTATGCTCGCTGCGGCATTATTGTTAACGTCACCCCGCTAGAGCCCGAGTGGGAAGGTCACGTTACTCTGGAGTTTTCCAACACCACCAGCCTTCCGGCGAAGATTTATGCCAATGAAGGTGTCGCTCAGATGCTGTTTTTTGAGTCTGACGAAGTGTGTGAAGTGTCCTATGCCGATCGGGGTGGTAAGTATCAAGGCCAGACTGGCGTCACCCTACCCAAAGCCTAAGTTTTTTCTGATTTATAGCCCCATACTTGCAGAATGGCTTAGGGCTACTGCAAAAATATAACTAAAGGTTGCCACAGCCAATAGGCTGAATAGCATACGCGTGCCTGTGGTTTTTCCTCTCTTGATAGCAATAGTTCCTGTGGCAATATAAACCAGCAAGGCAAAAAACTTGGCGGTTAACCAGTGGTCTGAAAAGGGATATTGGCCCGAGTAAACCATCAGATAAACAGCGCAACCTAGCAGTAACGTGTCATTGATGTGTGGCGCAATTTTTGCCCACCGTTGCTGTAGTTGAGGTGCTTCTGTCACTGACCAGAAAGCGCGAAGTACAAATAGGCTGATACTGATAAGGGCAAAGCTGATATGGGCTTGTTTCATCAAAAGGTACATAGAGGTTCTTATTGTTAGTTATGGTGTAAAACTGGTTTTAACCAGTTAATAGTTGGTTTTTGTGTGTCGTTTCGGTTCGTTCTATCCACGCTTTCTATTCAGCAGTGATGCTCTAAGCTCACTCGCTTTTTTCTGAATTTTTTGTGTATGTTCTGGCCCCATTCTCAACAATTGTTTTTGAATCGGCGGTAGTGCTTCAAGCCTTGAATCTGCATATTGGTAATGCACTGATTCCTGCGTCAATGCTACCGGAGTAACCGGAATGGGTGTGGAAAGGATTTGGTCCAAGGCGGCAATGATCGCGTTATCCAGGTCTTCTGGTGGATAGCCTAGCTCTCCATAAGCTTGCTCTAGAAGCGGACGAAACTGATGGAATAATTCAACCAGCTTGTTGCTATCAATGGCGTTAAGCGTATCCGTGAGGTAGTTGTAGCGTTGATAGTTGACAGGATCGACCCAGAGCTTCCCTTCTTTTTTTGTGGCGATAAATTTGCCCTTTGGCGAGGGGGCATTGATCATTTTTTGTAGTAGTACACCCCGGCTCAGACCGTCGATCAGGGTAATACTACGACGAATGAGATGATCTGTATGGAACCACTTTTCTAGCGTCCCCGCTGGTGTCAGTGAGTTCAGTCTTAGTCTGGTTTCAATGTCACTGTCGTCCAGTGTAGGCAGAATGAGTGGCTGCTCAATGGGTTCGGGTTGTTGGGGAATGTCTTCTACGGGTGCTGACGCCGGGTGCGTGATCAGTTTAGGCTCTTCAATAGCCAGTATTTCTGGTTGTATTTCCACGGGTTTTTGTAGGGTGTCTGGCATCAAGACAAAATAGACCAGACCCGCCAAAATACAGAGGCCAATTGCCAAGATGATCCATTTTCCGGAAGCGCTTGTTGAGGCAGACCGTTCTGGGCGCTCGTCAGGTGAGATTTGCATGATTTAATCCCGTGTTAGTTATTCTTTGTGTCTCACGTTACTTATGAGTTTCCTTTTGACAGTGTAAGGGGTTGCTTGTTGAGGCTTCCTTCTTGAATAACTATTTTGTAGTCCTCCCCCCCTTCTTCCCTCTGCCATAGTTGTACCAGTAGGTAATTCCATTCAGGAGCAAACCAGAACAAGGTCTCCCTGTCATCGTCATCTCGTATTCTGCGCACTTTAAGCGCTTTAATCTTTCCAAGAGGCGTATCGAGCGTTTCCTCGCCCAGTGTTTCGAACTTGTACTGTTTGAGGCGTCCTCTGCTAATCACTTGATACTGCAGAGGTGAAACCTGATTGATTAGATCCCGCTGTAGTTGTACTTGGTAGGTCAGGCGATTGAGATAGCCATCTTCCAGTGTTACTTGGCGCTGTTTCTTTTTTGTCTTGTAGTTGGCAACACCGGCTTCTCTGTTATATCTCAGTTTTTCAGTCTTTTTGATCCCCAGGACATTACGCTTGTACTGATAATTCTGGTCGACGATCCCTCGTTGTTCATCGAGTAAGAACGCCCCTTCTTCCTCAATACTGCTGAACAGGTTTTTTGCGGTAGTGGTTAACACATAGCCGTTACCGTTCAATTTCAACTGACGTTCGGCACTGATATCCATACCGTTGTACGTGGCAGCATAGGATAGCGTATAGGGGATTAAGGCCGGGTCGCCGGCGCCATTCTCACCAGCCTGAGCTGTCCCAAGGAAGCAGAGTAGCGTGATAGTGCCGAGGATAAATGTGGTTGTTCCTCGATGGAGAGAAGTTGGATGAACGCTTATGTGCATGAAGGGTTCCAGTTTTCCTGATCCGGTTAAGACTGCTGTTAGATGCAGTTTAGCGCTTATTGTTCAGTGATTGCAGTCGAGAACAAAAATCCGGTTTTTTGTAGAGCGTTACCATTGAGTTGTGGCACACCATTTTCCAGGGTTAGTCTGCCTTCACAAAACCAATGGGCCGCTAAAGGGTAAATCTGATGTTCTTGTACCAGAACCCGACTTGCCAGAAGATCAGCAGTATCATCACCCATGATGGGCACCTCAGCCTGGACTATGGCTGGCCCACCATCCAAATCACTGGTGACAAAGTGAACAGTGGCACCCCCTTTTTTATCTCCGGCATCGATGGCGCGTTGATGAGTGTGGAGTCCAGGGTATTTAGGTAGAAGCGAGGGATGGATGTTCATGATGTGTCCGGCAAAGCGGCTCACAAAATCAGGGGTGAGAATTCGCATAAATCCAGCCAAGATGACCAGGTCGGGTTGGTAGCTGGAAACGCGTTCACCCAGCTCAGCGTCAAAGTGTTCTCTGCTGGGAAACGCGCGGTGGTCAAGAACTTCATTGGAAATGCCCGCATCTTGAGCTCGCTGTAACCCTAAAACGTCAGCTTTGTTACTGATAACCCCAACAATATCTGCATTGAGGTTGCCGTCCTTAGAGGCATCGATGAAGGCTTGTAAATTACTGCCACTACCTGAAATCAGTACAACTAACCGTGATCGCTTACCTGATGTCATTGGTTATAGCCCTTGCAATTCAACCCGTTCTTCACCCGGCTCGGCGTGGGCAATGGAGCCGATGATAAAGGCATCTTCACCCGCTGCATGTAGCGTGTCGATGGCATTATCGGCCGCTTCACTGGGGACGCAAACGACCATGCCCACACCACAATTGAAGGTGCGATACATTTCTATTGGATCAATATTGCCGTTGCTTTGGAGCCAATCAAAGATAGCGGGACGCTGCCAGCTGTTAATATCAATAATGGCTTTGGCGCTCTCGGGTAACACACGAGGAATATTTTCCAGTAGACCACCGCCAGTAATATGGGAAATAGCATGGACGGGTACATGGGCATGATCCACCAGTGCCAAAATTGAGTTCACATAGATGCGGGTGGGAGTGAGTAGCGCCTCTCCCAAGGGTTTTCCATCAATGAGGTCATTGTGAATGTCGGCATTAGATACATCGATAACTTTGCGGATCAGTGAGTAGCCATTGGAGTGTGGCCCACTGGCAGCAAGTCCGATTAGGGTGTCTCCCACATGTACACCACTGCCATCAATAATATTAGCTTTTTCTACAATGCCTACGCAGAAACCGGCGAGATCATAATCTTCGCCTTCATACATACCGGGCATTTCAGCGGTTTCGCCGCCGACCAACGAGCATCCAGCCTGAGCACAGCCCTCGCCAATGCCCGCTACAACCGAGGCGGCGATGTCTACGTTTAGCTTTCCTGTCGCATAGTAGTCGAGAAAAAATAGCGGCTCGGCACCACAGACCACGAGGTCGTTGACGCACATGGCCACGAGGTCAATACCAATCGTGTCATGCAGGCCCAGATCCATGGCGAGCTTTAGCTTAGTGCCTACGCCATCTGTGCCAGATGCCAGAACGGGTTCATTGTAACCACTGGGTAGGCTGAACAGGGCACCGAAACCACCTAGTCCGGCTAACACTTCAGGTCGCCTTGTCTTCTTGGCAACGTGTTTGATACGTTCCACGAGTGCATTGCCTGCATCAATATCGACACCGGCATCTTTGTAGCTGAGGGGTGGCTGTTGGTCGCTCATACGTTGCCTTATCGTTATCTTGTGGTTGTCTAGCAATGGGGATTATCAAAAGAGCGGGTATTTTATATGAAAAGCCAAGAACTGGCAGTCAGATAATGGGTCTATTTACCCTCTGCTGTTACAATCGCGCCATGAAAAACCGCCCTATTGCTAAAAATACTCTGATTGCACTGATTATCCTCAGTTTATTTTCCCTGCCGGTGTTTGCCGAGTCGGTGACAAATCTCTATAAAACAGTGGTGCCGGTCTCTGGTCAGGGGAGTGGAGAGCGCTTGCGTGCCATGAGAGTTGGTTTGGGTAAGGTGTTGGTCAAAGTGACAGGCAATAGCCAGGTACTATCGAAGGTCAATGGAGCGGATGCGTTCTCTAATGCCGAGCGTTATGTGACAGAGTACGGCTACATCAGTTATCAAAATCTATTGGCTGATGGGACATCTTCATCACCAGGCATAGCGATGAGCCTAAGTTTTGATGAATCATCCATTAACCGTTTGTTGCGGCAGTATCAATTGCAGATATGGCCATCAGATAGGCCCGGGTTGTTGGTGTGGATTGTTATTGATGATCCCGTGAGGGGTAAAAGGTTTGTGTCGGATGAGACCATGCCTAATACAGTGGCCGCCTTGCAAGAATTGATGGATGATCGTGGTGCACCGTTGGTCCTACCACTATTGGATTTGCAAGACCGACAGGCCGTCTCTGAAGATGATGTCTGGAATTTTAATCAGGTACGGTTGGCTGATGCGAGCAAGCGGTACAATACTCAGGCTTGGTTAGCGTTGCGCTTATATCAGAGTGCCACTGGACACTGGCGAGGCGCGCGCATGCTGAACTTGAATGGCGATGGCAATTTAACAAGCTTGGTCGCCAGTAATGTGTCTGAACTGATGGGTAAAGTTGTGCCTGAGGCGATAGACAGTTTGGCCAGTCAGTATGCCTATGTGGCGAATGCGGTAGATGAAGAACTGTTTATTCAGATTGAAAATATTAATGACTATCAAGCGTTTAGTCAGGCGACGACGTATATTGCTTCACTGGAAGTTGTTCACCGGTTAACAGTGGATTACGTGGATGCTGACCGGTTGGGCCTTCGGCTTTTCGTTGAAGGAGAGGTGCCCCTGTTGCTGGATACCCTGCGTAGAGATAAGCGTATGGCTGAGCTAGTCAATACCAGTATTCCTGCTTCAGAAACGAGCAGCCCTGAGCATGGAACGAGCAGCCCTGAGCTTGAGATAAGTAGCCCTGAGCTTGAATCCGTTGCGCCTTCTGTTGCAACCAGTACGTCTTCTACTATTAGTCGTCATCGCTTTCGCTGGGGAGGGCAGTAGTGCCCCGTCAACTCAGTCTAGGGATTAACCTTAACGACGACGCCACCTTTGAGAACTTCTTTCTTCTGGACCAGGATCACAAGTGCCAGGTCTTAGCGGTGTTACGTAACCAGCTGGTATCGGGTGATGAGCCCTTTGTCTATCTTTGGGGGCCAACGGGATGCGGTGTTTCCCACTTGTTACAGGCGAGTTGCCACCAAGCATCGACCAATGGTCTGCAAGTGCAGTACTTACCCTTAGCTGAGTTATTGGATTATCCACCCCAATCGTTGTTGGAAAACCTTGAACAACTGCCGCTGATTTGCCTTGACGATGTTCAACTCGTAGCGGGTAATACTCACTGGGAAGAGGCGTTGTTTAGCTTGTATAACCGGGTCAGGCAGGCCCATGGTCGCCTTCTTGTGGGTGCGGATTGCACGCCGCGTGAGCTTCCTTTGCAATTGCCGGATCTTCAATCTCGTCTTGGATGGGGGCCGGTTTTTCAATTACAGAGTTCAGATGATGAGCTGAAAACATTAATTATTCAGTTCAGAGCCTCTCGCCGGGGTATGGAGCTGAGCGATGACGTGGCCAGATACCTGATTAACCGGGCTGCCCGTGACTTGAGTGAATTGATGGCCTGTCTAGATACCCTGGAAAGTGCGTCTCTGGAAGAAAAACGCAAGCTCAGTATTCCTTTTGTTAAGCAGGTCTTCGGCTGGTAGTTGATACCGAGACCCAGGCAGTTAAACGTTGATTGCTTTTACTTTCAGGTAATTTTCAAAGCCATACTCGCCCCACTCACGATCATGATAGAGAAGGACGGTCTTAGTCGCTCTTTTGGCTAGCAGGTGGGTAGTTCGTGTTTTCGGTAAGACTGGCGACTACCTGCTTGAGGCTACCCACTGTTTGTGGTCCTAGTAATACTTGTTGAAACTGACCGCGAGGCCCAATGACCAGTGTTTCTGGCAGTGCACCGCTGGGCGTTACGCCAAACTGTGGGCGAGGGTCTTCAGTCAGCCCTGAAAACTCAATGCCCATCGCTTTCGACTGTTGTTCCAGTTGATCGCCCTGAATGCCATCATAGTTAACTGCCAGAACCCGAACCTTATCCCCCATGGTCTTTTGAACCGCATTCAACTCAGGCATTTCTGTACGGCAGGGTTTGCACCACTCCGCCCAGTAGTTGATAAAAACCACTTTCCCCTGTAATTCTGAAAACTGTATTTCTCCACCATCGAGCAGGGGATAGCTCGGTTCTCGGTCAGCACAGGCCCCCAGTAATAGGAGGCAAAAACCAAAAAGCACGCTAGCTATTTTGGTCATGGGTGTTTTCCTTAGAAAATAGCTGGGCAATGGTTGGGGAGAACGTTTCTGTGAGCTGCTGGTTGGCGTTATTTAATATGTCGGATAATTGATTAAACCAGGGATATGTCACTAACGTTTCTGTCGCCTTGGCTCCGGGTAGTATAGAGACCCCTTGGCCACTGATAGATGCAATATCGCTCAAGCGAAGCTGGCTGGGGTCACGTGTTAGTACATAGCATCCCGTTGCGGTCTCGGCCAACAGATGATCTTCCAGCAGCAGGTCACGCAGTCGTCTCCAGTGCTGTTCTTCGAGTCCGGCATGGATAATGTCCTGGTTTGAAAGGGAGTCTCCGTTCTGCTGCTTGCGCCAGCATTCCCACAGAATAATGAGTACGGCAATCAGATCCGGGTAGTCGAATCCTTGCCGCGCAGTTTTGAACGTTTCCATCGAGCGAATCAGTTCGGCTCCGCCCAGTACGAGGATCCACATCAGATAAATCCAAATCAGAAAGATGGGAAAAATAGCAAAAGCCCCATAGACCGAGGTGTAGCTGGAATGGGCTATAAACGTCCCAAAGGCTATTTTTGCCAGCTCAAAGCAAACCGCAGTGACGAGTCCGCCGATAAGGGCATAGCGAGTAGATACCTTGCAATTGGGAACCGCAATAAATAGTAGGGAAAAGGCCGCCCAGGTAAATACCAGTGGCAATACTTCGAACAGTAGGCCGGTGATGCCGAGTGTGTCTACTTCATCCACCAGTAGCTGGAAGGAAACGAGGTAGGTGCGCATCATCAGGCCAATGCCCAATAAGAGAGGCCCTAAACTTAGAATGCCCCAATACAGTAAGAAGCTCGATAACCCACGTCGGCTACCCACAGTACCCCATATATTGTTAAAGGCCTGTTCGATATTAGTCAGCATTAGGTAGGCGGTGATGAGTAGAATAGCGACGCCAGCCACAGAGAGTTTACGTGCCTGACCGGAAAATTCAGTGAGGTACTGCTGTATTTCTTCGCCACTTTGGGGCACAAAATTACTGAAGATGAATTCTTGTACCTGGCTTTCAAGGCCCTGGAAGGCAGGAATGAGGGAGAACATTGAGTACATCAATGTCATTAATGGCACGACAGCAAACAAGCTCATATAGGTGAGTGCGGCCGCTGTTTGGCGGCAGCCATCGTCGCCAAAACGTTTTCCCAGCAGGCGAAAAAAAAGTCCCGCCATGTGTAATTGTTCTTTTGGTGTTAAAGACACTTGGTCACCTCGTCTGGCCCCGATAGCTGGTTTCCAGCTAGAATGCGTTTTTTCACTCAGCATTTATTACTAAGGGTATTCTACACAAAGATGATGATTAGCATTTATCACAATCCCCGTTGTTCCAAATCTCGACAAACTTTAGCTCTACTAGAAGAGCGTGGCATTGAGCCTGAAATCCTGTTGTATCTGGAAACACCACCCGATGCAAAGGCCCTGGAAGCGGTGCTTCAGAAGCTAGGCATCCCTGCTCGTCAGTTGCTGCGCAAGGGCGAAGACGACTACAAAGATAATAATCTAGCAGATGAAAGCCTCAGTGAAGAGCAGTTGATTGACGCCATGGTGGCACACCCAAAGCTCATTGAGCGTCCCATCGTTATCAATGGCGATAAAGCGGCATTAGGTCGCCCGCCCGAACAAGTACTGGGAATTCTCTAATGCCTTACGTTCTGGTGCTTTACTATTCCCGTTACGGTAATACCCATGCCATGGCGGAACATATAGCCAGCGGTGTTGAGCAGGGCGGACTGGAAGGGCGGCTTCGCACAGTGCCTACCGTGTCTCCCAGCTGTGAGGCCAGCGAGCCGGATATCCCCTCCGAGGGCAATATGTATTGCTCGGCCGAAGACCTGAAGGATTGCTCGGGCTTGATCCTGGGTAGTCCCACCCGTTTTGGCAACATGGCTGCGCCTTTGAAGTATTTTCTGGATATGACCGGAGACCTTTGGCTAAACGGAGGCTTGATTGGTAAGCCTGCTGCGGTATTCACCTCTACGGGATCGCTTCACGGCGGCCAGGAAACAACGTTGTTGAGCATGATGTTACCGCTGATGCACCATGGCATGGTGCTGGCGGGAATACCCTACAGTGAGCAAGCACTGCACACCACGACCAGTGGTGGGACGCCCTACGGTGCCTCACATCAAGCCGGTGATGGTACACGTGGTCTTAGTCCCGAAGAAATTGAACTCTGCGTGGCGCTGGGTAAACGAGTGGCAGGTTTAGCGAAAAAACTGTCGAATTAATAGCGTTATCGTATTAATAAAATCATCTAATTAATAAAGCTATCGGGTTAATAATGACAAAAGTAATTCCCCACCTCAGCAAAAAATTACGTATTGGTCGCTGGATCACTTGGAGCAGCTTTATATTGCTATTGTTAGTTCTACTGCTCAATGGTGTCGTGTCAAAGATGCCGGTCAGCTTGATGATATTTACATTTGTACCGTTGCTTATTTTGGTTCCTGGGCTCTATGTGGAGCGTTATAAAACAATTTCCATGTTATGTTTTGTCACGTTACTCTATTTTGTAGTGACGGTTTCTAACTTGTTTGCGGCAGATGCCAACGCATTTGATGTGGCGGAATTGGTGCTGCTAGTGGTGCTGTTCAATGCGGCGATGATGTTCAGTCGCTGGAAGCAATATTCTCTTTATCAGGATGATATGACATGAGTGACAAGCCCGGTTTAATACGGCGTTCATTTCGATTAATTGGTGGTTTTTTTAGTGCTGTCCGTGCGCTGATTAACATAGTGTTGTTGGTGGTCGTAGTGGCGGTGATTGCCAGCTTGATCCAAGACGACGTACAGCCACTGCCAAAACATGCGGCTCTACACATAGCACCGGGTGGGTTTCTGGTGGAGCAAAAAACCTATGTGGATCCGTTTACACAAATTATGCAGCAGAATAGTCCTGCTGCTGCTGAAACCTTGGTGACGAATTTGATCGAAGCCATTGATAGTGCTGCCAGTGATGGTCGAATCACGAGTCTGGTTCTGGAACTGGATTTTCTTATCGGTGGTGGTATCAGCAAGCTGGAAGATATTGGCGAAGCATTGGCTCGTTTTAAGAAAAGTGGCAAGCCAATCATTGCTGTAGGCGATAACTATACTCAGGAACAGTATTACTTAGCCAGTTATGCGGATGAAATTCACCTCAATTCCATGGGGACGGTGTTACTGACGGGTTACGGAAATTATCCCAACTATATTAAAGAAGGACTCGATAAACTTCGCATCAACCTTCATATTTTTCGGGTGGGTACCTACAAGGATGCTATCGAGCCGTTCACCCGCACGGATATGTCAGAAGCATCTCGAGAGCACACCACAGAGTGGATCAATGCGTTGTGGTCGGTTTACACCAGTAGGGTGGAAACGCTACGTGATTTGCCCACTGATGCCATCAATGATTACGTCAACAATTTGGGCTATAAGCTAGCGGGATATGATGGTGATGCCTCGGCGCTCACGGTTGCTGCTGGCCTTGTAGATAAACTGTCAACGCGACCACAGATGCTGGCTCGACTTCAAGAGTTGGCCGGTGCAACAGATGAGGGTGGTTATCAGCGTATTGAGGTCGATCAGTATTTGGGCCACTTGCGTCGGGCAGAAGCACTCGCTGTGGAGCCCCAAACGTCTAAAATTGGCGTGATAGTTGCCAAGGGTATGATTCTTGATGGTGAGCAGCCAGCGGGTACCGTGGGCGGCGATAGTCTGGCCGCATTATTTAAGCAGGCTAGAGATGATGAGAATATTGAGGCGTTGGTATTGCGAATTGATAGCCCCGGAGGAAGTGCTTTTGCTTCCGAGATCATTCGTCAAGAGGTGATTCTTACTAAAAACTCAGGCATTCCCGTGATTGTTTCAATGGGCTCTGTGGCAGCATCGGGTGGTTACTGGATTGCCATGGGGGCAGATCAGGTTTGGGCCAGCCCCACTACCATTACCGGTTCTATTGGTGTGTTTGGTATCGTGCCCACCTTTGAGGACAGTCTGACGGCTCTAGGTGTTCACAGTGATGGAGTGGGCACTACAACCATGGCCGACTTTTTCCGATTGGATAGACCGATGTCTCCGCAGGCAGAACAAGTGATCCAGTTTGGTGTTAATCATGTTTATGGTCGTTTCCTGTCACTCGTTGCTGAGGCTAGAAACAGTACGCCTGATCAAATTAATGAGGTGGCCCAGGGTCGAGTCTGGACCGGAGAAAAGGCCTTGGCGCTAGGACTGGTTGACAGGCTGGGCAACCTAAACCAGGCCATTACTGCTGCCGCTGAGACTGCTGGATTGGATGCCTACGAAGTTGAGGTGGTAGAGGCACCGTTGGATTTCTCCGAGCAGTTGATGCTAGAGCTTGCCAATGGTCAGGTGGGCACTTTAGTTTCAAGAATGCCAGAGAGATGGTCGCCGACCAGTTTGGTGTCGAGTTTCTATGGGCTGACAAAGAAGCTAGAGCTGTTAGTGAACTTCAACGATCCACGTGGTCTGTATTTGAATTGCTTTGAATGTATGGATCAGTAGTTCATCAGTACTAGAAAAGTCAGTATAAGGAACAGCAGGTACAAAAAAGGCGGCTTCGATTCGATAGCCGCCTTTTTAATATCTGTGTCGGTTAAGTGTTGATTAACGCTCTAGGTGTTGAAGTTTGTCTGGAACACCATCCCACTCTTCTGCATCGGCAAGTGGTTCTTTTTTCTCAGTGATATTGGGCCATACTTCAGCCAGTTCGGTGTTCAGCTCCAGATAGATCTGTTGATCTTCCGGTAGCTCGTCTTCGGAGAAGATAGCTCCGGCTGGGCATTCCGGTTCACAGAGTGCACAGTCGATACATTCATCCGGGTGGATTACCAGAAAGTTCGGGCCTTCATAAAAGCAATCAACTGGGCACACTTCTACACAATCTGTGTATTTGCACTTGATGCAGTTTTCTCCGACGATGAAGGTCATGTTGTGTTCTCCGTAAAGCTGGGGGTTCCAACAGCGGCGCATTATACAGAAATCAATTCCCATATTTAAACCCCGAATTCAAACTATAGTGTACTAATTTGCTCGGCTTTTGCGCTTAATCAATTTTTACCGCTGATTTTCTTCAATGCGTAAAGCTTTTCTAGGGCTTCTCGAGGGCTTAATTCATCCGGATTAACAGCGGATACCGCATCGAGGAGGGCCGAAGCAACAGGGTCGGAAAATAGCTCGCTTTGGACAGGGTGCAACACGTTGGTGGTAGTAGGTTTGATTGTAGGGTGTGCTCCCGCCTCAAGGCTGGCCAGTTCCTGGCGTGCCAGGGTTATCACTTCAGGTGGTATCCCCGCCAGTTTGGCCACTTGAATTCCATAGCTTTGGTTGGCGGGGCCTTCTTGAATTGAGTGCAGAAATACAAGGTCGTCGTTGTATTCTGTTGCGTCCAGATGAACATTGGCGACGCCTGCGGTTTTGTCCGGCAGGCTGGTTAATTCAAAATAGTGAGTCGCAAACAACGTGAGGGCCCTGACTTTCTCGGCCAGCTGTACTGCACAAGCCCAAGCCAGTGATAGGCCATCAAACGTACTGGTACCACGTCCAACTTCATCCATTAATACCAAACTGCGTTCTGTGGCATTGTGAAGAATGTTGGCCGTTTCTGTCATTTCCACCATAAAGGTAGAACGGCCACCGGCCAGATCATCCGATGAACCAATGCGAGTAAAGATACGATCCACCAGTCCGATGCTGGCACTTTGTGCGGGTACGCAACTACCGATATGAGCTAGCAATACAATCAATGCGGCTTGTCGCATATAGGTGGATTTACCACCCATGTTAGGGCCGGTAATGACCAGCATCCGGCGCTGTTCATTGAGCTTCAGGTCGTTGGTTACAAAGGGGCTGTCCAAAACCTGCTCTACCACAGGGTGGCGCCCACCTATGACATCAATACCCGGTTGCTCAACCAATGTGGGGGCTGTCAGGTTAAGATTGTCAGCCCGCTCTGCCAGATTGACCAGCACATCCAATTCAGAAATAGCCGCTGCACAGTTCTGCAATGGCAGTAGTCGTTCGTTGAGGGTTTCGATCAATGCTTGATAAAGGGCTTTTTCTCGCGTTAGGGATCGGCTTTTGGCGCTGAGGGCTTTATCTTCAAATTCTTTCAGTTCGGGGGTGATAAAGCGTTCCGCATTTTTCAGCGTCTGGCGGCGAATATAATCTGCTGGTGCTTGATCAGACTGGGCGCGGGATATCTCAATGTAGTAACCGTGTACCCGGTTATAGCCAACTTTGAGCGTGGCAATGCCGGTGCGCTGTTTTTCTCGTGTTTCCAGATCAATCAAATACTGTCCAGCATTGGTGCTGATATTTCGCAGCTCATCCAATTCACGGTCATAACCTTCAGCAATCACACCGCCATCACGAATGACCACGGGTGGATTGTCGATTACCGCACGGGTTAGCAGGTCAACGGTCTCGGGAAACTCTGAAGCCTCAGTCAATAGCTGTTGGAGACGATCTGATTCCGAGGCAGACAGTGCAGACTGAATCGCGGGTAAGGTTTCGAGAGATTGTCTCAGCCGGGTTAAATCTCTGGGACGTGCCGAGCGCAGTGCCAATCGGCCCAAAATACGCTCCATATCACCGATATTTTTCAGTTGATCAACTATCACCTCATAGCGATAGTCCTGACGCAGTTCAGCGATGGCCTGCTGTCGGCCCTGTAATATAGAGAGATGGCGCAGTGGTCGATTAAGCCAACGACATAATAGTCGGCCACCCATCGCTGTTGAGGTGTTATCCAACACAGACAGTAGCGTATTTTCAGTGCCACCCGATAGGTTAGTATCCAATTCTAAATTGCGTCGGGTGGCCGCATCCAGAATCACACTGTCATCGCGGTTCTCATAACTGATGGTGCGAATGTGGGGCAGGGCAGTACGCTGGGTTTCGTGGGCATACTGTAATAAACAACCTGCGGCAGCGAGGGCCAGAGGTAGATGATCGCAGCCAAACCCCATCAGGTTTTTGGTGCCAAATTGGTCGGTCAGTT
Source organism: Cellvibrionales bacterium UBA4451 (assembly GCA_002390285.1). Classification (GTDB taxonomy): domain Bacteria; phylum Pseudomonadota; class Gammaproteobacteria; order Pseudomonadales; family Porticoccaceae; genus Porticoccus. Next base: position 119,723 of record DGPB01000010.1, read on the forward strand.
GTCTACGAGCGGTATCTTGCTCGAATTCCCAAGGTTGCCGATGGCGTACTCCCCTGCGGTGCTGAATAATTTCTGGATAAGGAAAGTCATCATCTACGAGTAGCTCAGCCGGGTTCAACCGTTGCAGTTCACTCTGCAACCCTTCGGCGCCAGTAACTTCTAATACCAGAAAACGGCCACTACCAATATCCAACGTGGCAATGCCGAATTGATCTTTGTGGTGAGCAACTGCCGCCAGCAGATTGTCTCGTCGTGCATCCAGCAGGGCTTCATCACTGATAGTCCCCGGTGTTACTACTCGTACAACTTGTCGTTCTACCGGGCCTTTACTGGTGGCCGGGTCGCCAATCTGTTCACAAATGGCCACGGATTCACCCAGCTTTACCAGCTTGGCTAGATAACCCTCTGCTGAATGGTAGGGAATGCCCGCCATGGGGATAGGGTTTCCACCAGACTTACCTCGTGCTGTGAGGGTGATGTCCATCAACTGGGATGCTTTTTTGGCATCGTCGTAAAACAGTTCGTAAAAATCACCCATCCGATAGAACACAAGTTCATTGGGATGTGCGGCCTTAATGCGTAAAAACTGCTGCATCATAGGTGTGTGCTGTTCCAAGGAAGCTTCCATTGCGGTCATAGTCTAAGATGGCTTGTCTGTGAGAGGTGGGTGGATTCTACGTGATTCACCGTAATGAAAAAACTGTTGGGTGGAATTGGGAGTAGGCGTTGACGTGAGGTTGGCAAGTGAGCCCCAGTTTCTGGGGAGATTAACAATGTAGAGTGGCATCACCTATACGGCTCCGTCTTCAATTCTCGACGTCATCGTGGGGTTTTTCGGGGTGAATTTAACCCAGATAACTTACGTTCTAAGACCCAAAATAATTTACATCGTCTTGCGAGATACGCATAGAACATGATCACCTAAGCAAAATAACGTTAGATTTATAGCGCTACGGAATGTTCTTGTTGGATGGTTTCTTCACATGATTGTCTTGTTTAAACACATGATGATCACATGCGAAATAGACAACCTGATAACGTTAGAGGGGGCCGTTGAATGCTATTTTGGTTGTAATAGTGGTATTACTGGGCCAGCAGAGCCGGGTCGGTACATTTAGGCGCTAATCAAATGGTATTTCTTTGTAAGGCGACAACGGATAATCCATTTAGTTGATGACTCTAGACTTGAAAACAAGATACAAGTGGTTAGAGAGTAGCTCGAATTTGATTAACTCGGCTCAGAAAAAAGCCTGATACAGCGCCAGTGTTGCCAGCAATAAAAACAGTACGCCGCTGAATTTATGAATCAGACCCAGAGGCAGGTATTTCAATAGCCGCTGACCAGCAACAACCCCCAGTACTGTGGTGGCTATAAGAGCTAATGTTGACCCTAACCAGACAGGCAGGCCGTGATAGGTAGACGCCAGGCCCGCAACTGCTAGTTGGGTTTTGTCGCCAAATTCTGCTACAAAAATCATTAGTAACGCGGTGACAAATAGACCGTGACTGCTACGTACCCTCGTACCAGCCTCATCCTCTTCGACGTCTTCAAATAGTAATGATTGAATACCAAAAAAACCAAATAATCCTGCTACAGCGAGCGCGAGCCAGAATTCAGGGATCCAGGCAGAGACTATGGTGCCAAATAATACGGCAAGTAAGTTGAGCACAGCAAAGGCCGTTACCGCACCGAATAACACAGGCCACGGACGGTGCTTGGCGGCCAGAGTCATACAAACTAACTGACTTTTGTCACCAAACTCAGCTAGAAAAATCAGAATAAATGACGCGCCAGAAATAGATAGCAGTTCGGCCATGTGAGGGATTTTCAGCTCCATTATCAACATTCTATGAAGAAGGTGCGATTATACCGATTCAATTGGGAACCAAAAGATCAAAAATGGTTTTGTTCAAAGGTCGTTTATTTCCTGCATTATGATTTTTTCCCATGAATTTATACCTATGTTGAGTATAAGAAACCATATAGATAACCCATCTGCCGGTCGGTTTTATCTCGTCAAAGTCTTTGCTCTGGAATAATTGTTGTTTGGTAGTGATGGGACCGTCGTTCGCTATCGCTTTTTATTGCAAGTTATGTGGTTGACTTCGTGTTTGAGGTGATGGTCTACACTAGTGTATGGATTTTGGCTCTAACTAGGAGCGTGAGGGAGCAGATATGAGGTGGTTCTAGATTATAATCAGTGAGGTGAAATGTTGAATATTAAGTTAAATGCAACTTGTGCACTCCTGGCGATGGCTGTCCTTATTCTTGATCTACAGGTACCACTTGGTATTGTCGGTGGTGTTCCATATGTTGCAGTTATTTTAATTGCCCTGTGGTTACCTAAACTATATTTCATCCTTTATTGGGCTATTCTTTGTTCTGCTCTAACGCTGGCAGGCTTTTATTTTTCTCCTTCTGGAGGTGAATTATGGGCGGTAATATTAAACAGAGCCGGAGCATTGGTTGCTATATGGACAGTTGCGGTTCTTGCGTGGAAGTGGAAGGTTTATGAAAAAGATGTGCTTTCTTTAACGCTTAGGTTGGAAAAAGAAAAAATATATCTGGCAACTATTAGTGGTGCGCAGCATATAACAAACAATCTATTGAATGAGCTTAAAGTTGTGATGTTTGAAATCGAGAATCACCCCTCTTTTGATCAAGAGGTCGCGTTAATGTTTGAGGATATGCTAGCTGAAGCGCCGACTTTAATGAAACACCTTTCTACCGTGGAAAAGATTGACGATGAAACGATAAGAAAGTCTGTTCATCCCGCGTAAGCTGTTGGTCTAAAAACAAAAATATGTAACGATTGTTCTTTAATCAACACGCCTTAATTTATTATAGCCCCTGTATTTTTTACTATATCTTCACCGCTATGAATACGGCTGCCCGAGTTAATGCCGCTTCTGGTGTTAAGATAGCCATGCGAGAGATTGTCTTGTCGAAATAAAAAGGTATCACCTTGAAACAAAGAAGACGTCATGTAAAACCCAAGCAGAAATTTGTTGAGCGCGTTCTTGAATTTACCATAGAAAGCATGGATTCAATGGGACAGGGTGTAGCAAAAATTGATAACAAGCCGTGTTTTATCCCCAAAACTTTACCGGGAGAAGAAGGTAAGGCGATCTTAACGAAAGCCAGTAAAGGAGTGATGTTTGCTCGGTTGGCGTCGCTGGATATTACCGCTGACAACCGTGAGGAAGCGGCGTGCAAGCATTTTGAGAGCTGCCCTGGTTGCCACTACTTACATACGGATTATCAAAGTGAGCTACTGTATAAGCACCAGGCGCTGGATAACCATCTGAAGCGTCTCACGGCACCTGTTCCTGTTGTCAAAGTAGTCCCAGCCGAAGAACGCCTTGGTTACCGTAATCGTATTCAGTTGCACTATCGGCATAAGTACATAGGCATGATCGATGGCGTGACTAATAACGTTCTCGAAATTCCAACATGCCTAGCGATTGATGCGCGCCTGAAAGTGGCTTTTGATGAGTTATATGACGATAGAAGCTGGACCGAAGAGCATGAGGGGCATGGCCATTGTGAACTGTACCTTACTGAAGAAGGTGTGAGTGTTGAGTGGGACCAGCCTTATTCCCATGGTGGATTTAGCCAGGTGAATGAGGCCATGAACAGGGTGCTCAAAGAGGCGGTGCTGAATGAATTGAAAGATGATGCGGTAAGTACCCTACTGGATTTGTTCTCAGGGGAGGGCAATTTATCAGACCCGGTTGTTCAAAGTAATGACGCCATTGATCGTGTGATGGTGGATTATGCGCCGGATCGTGTTAAGCATGAGTCGTTGAGTTTTATTCATCTGGATTTGTTTTCTGAAACATCGTTACGGGCGTTCAAAGCACGCTGTGAACATAAGCAGTTCGATGTCATTCTGGTTGATCCGCCAAGAAAAGGTTTTACTGATTTAGCGCTCTGGGTAAAGGCCTTGAAGCCAAAAAAACTGATTTATGTGAGCTGTAATGCAGCAACGATGGTGAGAGATCTTCAACAACTGACGGGCAAATTCACTATTGATCAAGTCAGCTTGATCGATCTGTTCCCGGGAACCTATCACTACGAGACATTGGTGTCTGTAAGTTTTGAATAGGGAGGCTAAATATGGTGCTGTCTGATCTGTTATTGGTTATGTGAGACGTTCATTTCTGAGTCGTTTCCCCGGGTTGTTTTACTGGGGTTGGTTGGGGATGAGACAGACTGTCTTGTTTGCTTTCCTCCCATTGAGCTGAAAATCACCTTGCAGTAAAGGCATTGCTGCCTTAAGTTTTCCTAATGAACCGTCACACTAAAGATCTATCAGCCCAGCTTGGGAGTTTACTACGCTCTAGACAGCTCACAGTGACCTGTGCCGAGTCCTGCACTGGTGGGGGCATCGCCAGTGCAATCACCGATATTGCTGGAAGCTCTCAGTGGTTTCATGCCGGATTTGTTACCTATGCAAACGACGTTAAAGAACAGCTTTTAGACGTATCGCCAGAAACACTGATGTCGGAAGGCGCCGTCAGTGAATCTGTGGTGAGGCAAATGGTGGAGGGTGCCCTAAAGGCTGCGGGAGCAGATATTGCCGTAGCAGTGAGTGGAGTGGCCGGACCAGATGGCGGCACAGAACACAAGCCGGTTGGCATGGTGTGGTTTGCTTGGGCCATGAAGAATGGCGTTGTGACGACTCTCTGTACTCAGTTTGAGGGTGACAGGTCAGCGGTACGACAGGCCGCAGTTGAGCGGGCTCTTAAGGGGCTGATTGAGATGCTTAAAAATTAGATTACTGTATGGCTATACAGTATAAAAAAATTGGGGTAAGCTACGGTTAAATCAAAGATTAAGAACAATCAAAATTTGACAACAAGAATCTAAGAACCGTCAGCATTAATGAACAAAGAGGCATCAACAATGGATCCGAATAAAGAAAAGGCCCTTAAGGCAGCACTAGATCAAATCGAGCGTCAGTTCGGTAAAGGAACGGTCATGCGCATGGGCGACAAAGAGCGGGTGGCGATGCCGTCCATCTCGACAGGTTCGTTGGGGTTGGATATTGCTTTGGGCATTGGTGGCTTGCCAAAAGGTCGAGTTGTAGAAATCTACGGGCCAGAATCTTCCGGTAAAACAACGCTGACACTTCAGGTGATTGCTGAAGCGCAAAAAGCAGGTGGTACCTGTGCTTTTGTCGATGCAGAGCATGCGCTAGACCCTATCTATGCAGAAAAATTAGGCGTCAATGTAGATGAATTGCTTGTGTCGCAGCCAGATACAGGTGAACAGGCGCTGGAAGTTACCGATATGTTGGTACGCTCTGGAACCATTGATGTATTGGTGGTGGACTCCGTGGCAGCACTGACGCCACGTGCTGAAATTGAAGGTGATATGGGTGACCATCACGTGGGCTTGCAAGCTAGGTTGATGTCCCAGGCACTACGCAAGCTGACGGGCAATATCAAAAATGCCAATTGTCTGGTGATTTTTATTAACCAGATTCGTATGAAAATTGGCGTGATGTTCGGAAACCCGGAAACCACCACCGGCGGTAACGCATTGAAATTCTACTCTTCCGTTCGTTTGGATATTCGTCGCATCGGTGCGGTAAAAGAAGGTGATGAAGTAGTGGGTAATGAAACCCGAGTAAAAGTGGTGAAGAATAAAGTATCTCCACCCTTCAAGCAGTGCGAATTCCAGATTCTCTATGGTCAGGGTATCAATCACTTGGGTGAGATTATTGATCTAGGTGTGAAATGCGGCTTGGTAGATAAATCTGGTGCTTGGTATGCCTATAAGGGCAATAAAATAGGCCAGGGTAAAGCTAATTCCTGTGAGTATCTGCGAGAAAACCCGGCCATTGCCGATGAGATTGAGCAAAAAATTCGAGCTGAATTAATGCCTGCACCAAAAAAGAAGGGAGCCGCTGAAGAAACTCCGGTTCAAAAGGAAGAGATTGAGGCCTGACTAATTCTTTAAGTATCAATGTGTTTTGGTTACAGAAGCCGCACTATTGCTAGTGCGGTTTTTTATGTACTGGATAAACACGGTATTTATCAGGACTATTTATTATTAATATGATGAAAAGTGGGGAAGTGCTTGGTTGAGCATGGAGAAGAATGGTGTCAAAGTTGATGGTTAACAGATGACAGAGCTGATTACCTACAAAAGCCTGATAGTTGCCTTATTTTTATTGGTGTTGTTCATTGCTGAACGCTACGCGCCGGCTGCCACGGTGCCAAAAGAAATTGTCGCTGTACGGCGGATAACCAACAACTTGCTATTGTGGTTTTGTAATAGCCTACTTTCACCGGTGATTATCTTGCCAGTGACGCTCTATGCGATACATTATGGTTTGAGTTGGCATAATGATTTATTGGTGGGTTGGGGCGGGTTGTTGCTTGACATCTTGGTTCTGGATCTCTGGATTTACTGGTGGCACCGAGCAAATCATAGTATTCCCCTGCTCTGGCGTTTTCACCGGATACATCATTTGGACCGCTGGCTTGATGTCACTTCCTCCGTTCGATTTCATTTTGGTGAAGTGATCTTATCCGCATTGGTGCGAGCTGTGGTGGTTGTCAGCTTGGGGATCCCTCTGTTATCGGTCATTGTGTTTGAAGCTCTGGTATTGGTGAATGCAGGATTTCATCATTCCAATATACGTATCCCCGCAAGACTTGAGCAGGCAATCTCAAAACTAATAATTACCCCGTCCATTCACTGGATGCACCACCATGTAGTGCGGCAGGACACTGATAGCAATTACGGAGTTTTGTTTAGTTTTTGGGACCGATTGTTTGGGAGTCAGTCAAAGAATAAGCGTACTGCCGATATGGAAATAGGATTGGAACACAGCCAGGATGTGAGCCTTGTTCAGTTGATGATTTCACCCTTCATGAGTCGTTAGCCCGGGTGCTTGCCTTCTTGTTAGAATGAATGGAAGTTATTTATAAGATTAAAAGGAAGCTATAAGATAAATGAGAACTAGGGGCACTTAGCCCGAAAATGTAGGTCTAACGGGACGGTGTACAGGTTTATAATACGTCGCCCTCAAGTTTCAGCCTAAAGGCATAGGTTATGGATAATTATCAAGATCTTATAAGTATTATCGCTCTGACTATGGGCGTGGGTTGGGCAAGTGGCATCAATTTGTATGCCGCCGTGCTGGTACTAGGGCTTGCAGGTTCGACGGGTAATATTGATTTACCACCAGAGTTGGCCGTTGTGCAGAATCCTATAGTGATTATGGCCGCTGGCGTGATGTATTTTGTTGAATTCATTGCCGACAAGATACCGGGGGTTGATACCGGATGGGACACATTACATACCTTTATTCGGATACCTGCAGGGGCCATGCTAGCCGTTGGTGCAGTGGGTGATGTGACTCCAGCACTAGAAATTGCCGCAGGGTTAATGGGTGGCACTATGGCTGGAGCAAGTCACTTGACCAAGTTTTCTACTCGAGCCCTTATCAACACCTCCCCTGAACCCTTTTCTAACTGGGCGGCATCGATTTCAGAAGATGTACTGGTGCTCGCTGGTATGTGGGCGATGTTCAACCATCCGTTGTTGTTCGTTGGGCTAATGATCGCATTTTTATTATTGGTAATCTGGTTGCTGCCTAAGCTGTGGCGATTACTGAAAGCTATCTTTACTAGGTTGGGCGAATGGCTTGGGGTTGTAGATAGTCCTGAGCCTGTTGACGAGTTGTCCGTTACGACCATCAGAGAACCGTGATTTTTAGACAAGGCACTCCCTGAGTAAGTGAACTATTAGGTAGTGATCCATAAAGAGGTGGTTAGTGAGCCTATGACTGATACTGATAAACCGGATCAGCCCTCCATAATCAGGCTGCGGGCCATGGATCTCCTCGCTCGCAGAGAACATTCCCATCTTGAGTTACACCGAAAACTAGCTGATCGATTTCCCGAGCACGTTGAGCTACTGGATCAGGTGCTTTGCGGATTAAAGCAGGACGATCTTCAATCGGATGAGCGGTTTGCTGAAGTATTTGTGTCCTCCCGAATACGAAAAGGGCAGGGACCGCATCGTATTAGTCTGGAGTTACAGCAACGAGGGTTAGATAAGCATCTTGCAAAACGTGCAGTGGCCGAGAGTGGAGCAGATTGGCATTTTTTGGCTGGAGAGGCGATGGCTAAAAAATATGGCAGTAAACCCTGTGCTGATTTCAGTGAGAGAGCTAAGCGTAGTAAGTTTCTCCAGTATCGTGGGTTTAATAACGATCAGATTTCAGCCTGCTTCAGTGATGACTAAAAATCTCGACTAGGCGCTTATCCGTCCAGCTTTCAAGGCAGTAGTTTTCAATAAAGCCGCAGTGTCCACCAAATTTGGTCGTTTCAATATGTAGAGCGGGTGGCTTGTTCATTAGGGCTATGTCAGTGACGGGTACGATGGGGTCATCACTGCTGGTGATCAGGTAAGCTGGCAGCGACAACTGGCTTAAACGATCTCCGGTGAGTGCGTAAGCGGAAAAATAGTTCTCTGGTGTGTCATAGGGTGTAAAGTTGGGCACAAAAAAATCATGGAGTGCACCCAAGGAATTACACTGCAGCAATGTATCTTGATAACCCAGTTCTGGGTAATAGAGGAGTTTGTTTTGTAGCGAGGCTCGCCACTTCTGGAGAAAATGGTCATGGTAAATACCGCCGCTCATGAGTTTATCCATGGCGTGAGCTGGGTCCACTGGCGGGCATATTGCAACGGCGGTATTCAAAGATAACTCGTCACCTGAATCTGCTGCCATTCTGAGGGTAAAACTACCTCCTAGAGAAAAGCCTGCCAGATAGTTATTTCTGTGGGGTTGGGAGCGCTGGAAGTCAGTAATTGCTCCGGTTACTTCGTGGGTGAGCGTCGAATTAAACAGGGCTTCGTTCAAGTGACGGCTGTTGCCGTGATCGCGGAGATTGACACGTAACACATTGAAATTTTCTTGAAAAAGGTGGAGAGCAGCCGAGAGAATATAGGTTGATTCGCTACTGCCCTCCCATCCGTGTAGAAGCACTGCAAGTTTATCATTTTCTTGCGTTGCTCGATTAAATTCTGCCAGTAACTTGGTTCCATTTTCACCATTTAAGAGCAGCTGCTGGGTTCGTGCCAACATGGGCGCACAGCGCTTATTAACCAGCCACGATCTTGGGCCCCTGTTACTCAATATACTTTGCAGGTGGCAGTTGCGGAGGGCTTTGGGTGGTTCAAAGGCTGGCAGCTTGGTATGCATAGTTGGCTTGGTACGATTTAGGGGGGATGGGTTTATAGCGGGAGTTCGACTCTATTATAGTAGGGTTAAATAGTGTGACAAAAATTTTTTGACGTGAGCAAGGAACAGATGGGCGGGCGGGCAATCTAACACACAGGTTAATTGGAGGTATGTTCTTGAAGCTTCGTATAATTTGGCTCATGGTTGTATTGGCTTTGTACGGGCCACAGTTTTCTGTGTTAGCGGAAGAGCCTGTGCCAGAGCTGGCTGAGCATGTGCGGCCAGCACCTGAAGCTGATTTGAGTGATTGGGGAATTTACCATGGCTGTATCAGCAATAACCGTATTCGTGATATCAGCGTGTTGGATACCAATACTGCCATACTTGAACTTGTGAATGGTAAGAAAGTGGCAATGCGATTTATGGGGAGCTGCAGAGGTATCAAGCAGTACGGCTTTGTGTACACTGCCCGTAACAATCAATTTTGTGCGATGACTCATTCGGTTAGGGTGATGGAGACAGGTACTCATTGTCAGGTGGAATCCTTAGAACCTTATACCGAGCCAGAGCCTTCTGGGCGTACAAAAGAGAATTAAGACTAACGCTAATTGTTGTGGGGAAAGCTTTGAATCGTTATCGAATAGCTTTGATTGTTTTACTGATGAGTTCGATCTGGCAAAGTGCCATGGCCCTCGAGATTAGGGGTGCTTTGACTCAGGGTTCTCTGGTAATAGGCAGGGTGTCTCCTGGTACTGAGGTGGAGTTGATGAAGCGCCAGGTTAGGGTTGGGGATGACGGCTTATTTGTTTTTGGTTTGGGCCGTGATACACCCAGTGAGATTGAACTTATAACCCGTAATGGTGATGGCGAGACAGAGTCTCACCAGTTAGCTATTACGCAGCGAGAATATCAGGAGCAGCGTGTGGACGGCGTCCCTGAAAAAACAGTTTCACCCCCATCTCCGGAGGTGCTAGAGCGTATTCTTCGGGAGGCAGCACTGGTTAAGAAAGCCAGAGCTGAGGATAACCGGGGTCTGGATTTTCTTTCAGGCTTTGTTAGGCCGTTAGAGGGCCCTATCACAGGCGTTTACGGTAGTCGTAGAATTTACAATGGCAAGCCGGGCAGTCCGCACTACGGTCTGGATATCGCTGCTCCAACCGGTACGGATGTCTTTGCGCCGGCGCCAGGCGTGGTGAGGTTGATTCACGATGATATGTTCTACTCTGGGGGTACATTGATTCTCGAGCATGGCTATGGCATCAGCTCTACGTTTATTCATCTTAGCGAGGTGTTGGCGGCCTCAGGTCAGCGAGTAAAAGCGGGAGATTTGATTGCCCGTGTCGGTTCAACGGGTAGGGCGACAGGGCCACATTTGGACTGGCGTATCAATTGGTTTGATGTGCGATTGGATCCGGCGTTGGTGTTAGAGGATTTTCCTGCGCAGGCACATCCCGGCTCGATCACTAAAGTTCACAACCAACATCCATAACTAAAACCACCCGAAAACCCGCCAGGCGTGGTTTTAACACCGCCTTTCCCTTAAACTTGTCCCTTTGGAATCTCCTTGATTCGGGGTTGTGATGATTGACAAGAAGTTGCTAAGTATTTTGGTGTGCCCGGTGAGTAAGGCACCCTTGGAATACGATAAAGAAAAAGATGAGTTGATATGTCGAGCCAGTGGTTTGGCCTACCCCGTCCGTGATGGTATTCCTGTGATGCTTGAAAGCGAGGCTCGCCAGTTGAGTACAGACGAAAAGCTCGGTGGCGATCATCAGGGGACGTAGACCATGTCAGAAGAAACCCTATTTTCCAAAATCATCAATGGCGATATTCCTGCGGACATCGTCTATGAGGATGAGTACTGCTTTGCCATTAGGGATATAGCGCCCAAAGCACCGACGCACTTATTGGTTATTCCACGCAAGCCTATTCCTCGCCTGGTCGATGCGTCACCAGAGGATAAGGCGTTGCTTGGTCACCTTATGCTTGCTGTGGGTGATATTGCCAAACAAGCGGGTGTTGACGAGGCTTTCCGGGTAGTGATTAATAATGGCGCGGCAGTTGGCCAAACAGTATTTCATCTTCACTTGCACATTCTTGGTAACAAGACATTCTCGGAAGATAGTCTGGGTTTCTAAGAACCCACTAATTAGATCGATATTTGATAACGAGGCTTGTGAGCAGGCTGTGGAAATTGATTATTTATGAAAAGTGCTGAAATACGCGATGCATTTCTGAGCTATTTTGAACGTCAGAAACACACCATTGTGGCGAGTAGTAGCCTGGTGCCCGGTAACGATCCGACCCTGTTATTTACCAATGCGGGCATGGTGCAGTTTAAAGATGTCTTTTTGGGTGGCGAAAAGCGTAACTACGCCCGTGCTACGTCGTCACAGCGCTGTGTGCGCGCTGGAGGCAAGCACAATGACCTGGAAAATGTCGGTTACACCGCGCGTCATCACACCTTCTTTGAAATGCTCGGTAATTTCAGCTTTGGTGATTATTTTAAACGGGATGCCATTAAGTTTGCATGGCAGTTTCTTACGGAGGAGCTTGGGCTGCCCGCAGAACGCCTGTGGGTTACCGTTCATATATCAGATGACGAGGCAGCAGATATTTGGCTCAAAGAGTTAGGGGTCAGTGCAGAGCGTTTTTCTCGATTGGATGAAGATAACTTCTGGCAAATGGGTGATACCGGCCCCTGCGGCCCCTGCTCCGAAATTTTTTATGATCACGGTGAAGATGTACCCGGTGGTCCACCCGGTAGTGAGAACGATGATCTCGATCGCTATATTGAGATTTGGAATCTGGTGTTTATGCAGTATGAACGCAGTGCTGACGGCACGATGGAACCGCTCCCTAAACCCTCGATTGATACCGGTATGGGGCTCGAGCGTATTGCTGCCGTCATGCAGGGAGTTCATAGTAACTATGAAATTGACCTGTTCCAGGCGTTACTCAAGGCCGCCGCAAAGGCCACTGGAACCAGTGACTTGGAAAATAAGTCACTGCGAGTCATCGCTGACCACATTCGTTCTTGCAGCTTCTTGATAGTGGATGGTGTGCTCCCATCCAATGAGGGTCGAGGCTATGTTCTCCGGAGAATTATTCGCCGCGCTGTTCGTCACGGAAATCAACTGGGTCAAACCGACGCCTTTTTCTACACGCTAGTAGCATCACTGGTAGCAGAAATGGGTGATGCTTATCCAGAGTTGGCCCAAGCTCAATCACAAGTTGAAAAAGTGTTGCTCGCAGAAGAGCAGCAGTTTGAAAAAACCCTCGATAAGGGGATAGCAGTTCTCAATACAGCGCTGGCTGCATTGCAGGGTGATGTGATTCCTGGTGATGTGGTCTTTACCCTTTACGATACTTACGGCTTCCCTGTGGACCTGACTAACGATATCGCTCGAGAGCGGGGTTTATCACTGGATATGTCTGGTTATGAAGAGGCCATGAATGCACAGCGTCAGCGTGCTCGCGCTGCGGGGTCCTTCAAAGTGGACTATACCCAACAGCTGCAATTGGACGGCAAGACTGAATTTTACGGCTATGAGAGCACTTGCGGTACGGGTTCTGTCGTAGCCTTGATAGCGGATGGTAACATTGTGGATACAGTATTTGCTGGTGATGAGGCCGTTGTGGTGCTAGATAAAACATCCTTTTATGCCGAGTCTGGTGGTCAGGTGGGTGATAGCGGATATCTGAGTACAGCGGATGCTGTGTTTCATGTGCGCGACTGTCAGAAGCAGGGAAATCACTTTTTACATATCGGCGTGGTGACGTCTGGCTCAATAAGTGTTGGTCAGCAACTTGATACTGACGTGAAGGCAGATGTTCGTCTGGCAACAGCTCTTAATCACTCTGCTACCCACCTGTTACATTCGGCGTTAAGAAGTATTTTGGGTGAGCACGTCACCCAGAAGGGATCATTAGTTGATAGCAATCGCCTGCGCTTTGACTTTAGCCATTTTGAAGCAGTGACACCTGAACAGCTAAAAGCCGTTGAGCAGAAAGTGAATACAGAAATTCGTCGCAACTCTCTAGTGAAAACCGATATTTGTGATATGAAGGCGGCCCAAAAGAAAGGCGCTATGGCGCTGTTCGGTGAGAAATATGGTGATGAAGTGCGGGTACTGACCATGGGCGATGGTTTTTCCGTAGAACTTTGTGGCGGCACGCATGCATCGCGCACTGGTGATATTGGTCTTATGCGTATAGTGAATGAGACAGGTATAGCTGCAGGTGTTCGCCGTATTGAGGCTGTTACGGGTGGCCAAGCATTGGCCTATTTGGACGGGCTTGAGCAGCAGCTGGATATTATCAGTCGGACTCTAAAAGCCAACCGAGAAAATGTGGCGCAGAAAGTGGCATTACTTTGTACCGAAGCAAAAGAGCTTGAAAAACAAAATGCTCAATTAAAGGGCAAGCTGGCCAGTTCCGCTGGAACTGATTTGGCAACACAGGCAAGAGAGATTCATGGGGTGAAAGTGCTGGTGGCCAGCCTTGATGGTGTCGATCCCAAGGCCCTCCGCGATACGGTAGACCAGTTGAAAAATAAATTGGGTAGCGCCGTAGTATTACTCGCTGCGCCGGGTGACGAGAAGGTCGCGTTGGTTGCTGGGGTGACGAGCGATACCACCGACAGGGTAAAGGCTGGTGAACTGATGCAGTTTGTGGCGGAAAAACTGGGTGGTAAAGGTGGCGGTCGTCCTGATATGGCTCAGGGTGGTGGTACCGATATCGCTGCACTGCCCGCCGCCATTGATGCAGTATTTGATTGGGTGGAGAAAAAGCTTGGCGGTCAATAGCTAAAAGAGATGTAACCCCTTTAGCCTTGACTGGTTGCTCTTAACTTTAAACGTCATTTGGTGTTTAATTGCCAGCCACTTTTAGGTTTGTTTTTAGGTTGTCTTCAGCTTGGAAAGTAGGCAAATAATTCTTTAATAATATTCTTGAGTCTAAAAAGTTCATGAGTTTAATCGTTCAAAAATATGGTGGCACCTCGGTTGGAACCATCGACCGAATTGAGGCCGTTGCCGACAAAATTGCGGGCTTCCGTAATCGTGGTGATGATGTGGTTGTCGTTGTTTCGGCCATGAGTGGTGAAACTAATCGATTGATATCACTGGCCAGTGATATCCATGAGGAGCCAAGCCCTCGTGAGATGGATGTACTGCTATCAACCGGTGAGCAGGTGACCATTGCGCTGCTAAGCATGGCATTACAAAAACGGGGCTGTGATGCCCGCTCTTATACGGGTGGTCAGGTTCGTATTCTTACCGATAGCGCACACTCTAAGGCTCGCATTCAAGATATTGATGCCCACCGAATGCAGGAAGACTTGTCTGCAGGTAGAGTTGTGGTTGTTGCCGGTTTTCAGGGTGCTGATGAGCAGGGCAATATTACGACGCTTGGGCGCGGTGGTTCTGATACGACAGCAGTGGCATTGGCCGCGGCGTTAAAGGCCGATGAATGCCAGATTTACACTGATGTAGATGGCGTATACACAACCGATCCTCGCATGGTCTCAGGTGCTCGTCGCCTAGATCGCATTACCTTTGAGGAAATGCTAGAAATGGCCAGCCAAGGCTCCAAGGTATTACAAATTCGCGCTGTTGAGTTTGCTGGAAAATACAAGGTTCCACTAAGGGTGCTATCCAGTTTTGAAGATGGCCCTGGTACATTGATTACACTTGAGGATGATAACGATATGGAAAAACCGGTTGTTTCTGGTATTGCCTTTAACCGTGATGAGGCCAAACTCACCATTCGTGGTATTCCTGATGTTCCTGGTATCGCATCTAGGGTGCTGGGAGCCGTAGGGCGGGCCAATATTGAAGTAGATGTCATCGTTCAGAATGTGGCTCAAGATAATACAGCTTCTCTGACCTTCACCGTTCACCGCAATGAATTGGCTAAGGCAAAGGATGTGCTGGAAACGGTAGCCAAAGAGCTAGGTGCGACGACAGTTGAAGCGGATGCGGGTATTGCCAAGCTGGCGCTAGTCGGCGTGGGGATGCGCTCCCATGCGGGTGTGGCAGCCACCATGTTTGAAGCCCTAGCCAACGACAATATTAACATTCAGATGATCAGTACCTCAGAGATCAAAATCACCGTTGTGATTGATGAGCGTTATCTGGAGCTGGCCGTTCGAGCCCTCCACAGTGCATTTGAGCTGGAGGAGCGAGATAAGACAGAGTGAGAAGAGCTCGCCTATTTCCTCTAATATGGAATGATTGGTATAGTTCACCTACTTAAGGCCGATATCAGACTTTTTCGGCCTCTGGTGACTTGGTTACACCAAAAGAATAAAAGCCAGGGAAAAGAGGACATCAGTGTTATCACTGATAATTTGGCAGTGTATAGGAGTTCAATCATGTTAATTCTCACACGACGTGTAGGAGAAACCCTGATTATTGGTGACGATGTTAGTGTTACCGTATTAGGGGTTAAAGGAAACCAGGTTCGGATAGGCATTGATGCACCAAAGGATGTGTCTGTTCACAGGGAAGAGATCTATAAGCGAATTCAGTCGGAAAATGAAGCGCCAGAGTAGCCTAAATCCTCTTTGATTTTTCAAATGATATGTTATTATGCCGCCTCATTTTTTGGTGGTGGCAGAAAGCTGTTACCTTGGAATATATAAGCTGAATAATGAACTGGTGAGGTGGCCGAGTGGTTGAAGGCG
>DGPB01000010.1:135645-158143 GCA_002390285.1 Cellvibrionales bacterium UBA4451
GAAGGCGCGCCCCTGCTAAGGGTGTATAGGCTTATCCCCTATCGAGGGTTCGAATCCCTCTCTCACCGCCATAAACGAAAAACCCGGCCAAGGCCGGGTTTTTTTATTTACTTGGCAGGCAGTGACTGCGTTATGCGTAACCCAAAAAGGTCTTTACCTACTTTGAATTACTGCTAAGCCGTTTATGCTGCATAGCGTCTCATCCAAAGTTCGGCCGTTTTACGTGCACGTTTGGCTGCAAGGTCGATAGCGTAGTGCATGTCCTCTTCCGTATTTTGAACTTCTACCGTCGTTGGTATTCCCGCAAGTTGTACTTGAATAAGACAGTTATTGTGTACGCCACCCTTTGGGTCGTCGACTCCAGATAGCTTTACCAGTACATGGTTTACTCGATCATATTTTCCGCTATCGTCAAATCCTAGGGATAGTTTTACATAGTCTTCCAGATCATTTGTCAATTTAAAGTTATCTGCTTGAATTTCTGTTTTCATCATCCTCTTCCCGTTTTTTCTAGTAGTTTTTAGATGATGCTAGGCTAAATCGATTTAAATGTAAGGAAAAGTCGAATATAATTTAAATACTATTCGTATTAACCGAACTATCGTGTGGTCATGATTAACTATAAACATCTTCATTATTTTTGGGTGGTGGCAAAATCGGGAGGTATTACGCGTGCCAGCGAACGCTTACACCTAACACCCCAGACCATCAGCGGGCAATTAAGCCTTTTGGAGGAATATATGGGCGAAGCCCTATTCTCCCGTGTTGGTCGAAATCTTGAGCTGACTGAAACCGGGCAGCTGGTGTTGAGCTATGCTGAGGATATCTTTTCTCTGGGGAACGAGCTGAAGGAAATGCTAGGTCGTCTTCCTGATGAGCAACCCCTGATTTTTAATGTAGGTGTGACTGATGTGGTGCCCAAATCTATCGCATACCGGTTGTTGGCGCCGGCATTGGAAATGCCAGAACCTGTCAGAATTGTCTGCAAAGAAGGTTCCATTAATTCATTGTTAGATGACCTAGCGGTACATCGCATCGATTTGGTGATAGCTGACGGCCCTATACCACCGGATGTGAGTATGGTTGGTTTCAGTCGTTCACTTGGCGATTGTGGTATCACTTTTTTCGCGACCCCTGAGCTGGCAAGTAAACTGGTTAAAAATTTTCCTCACAGCCTTAGTGGTATAGCGTTCTTGCTCCCGGGTGAAATGACGGTAGTGCGTAATTATTTGATACAGTGGTTTGGGCGGTTACATATACACCCGAGGATCATTGGTGAATTCGATGATAGCGCTCTAATGAAAGCATTTGGGCAGGCGGGAGCCGGTGTCTTTATTGCGCCTACGGCCATTGCAGGTGAGGTAGAAAAGCAATACGGCGTAGTATCTATTGGGCAGACGAATGAGGTACGTGAGAAATTTTACGCAATATCAGTGGAACGAAAAACTCCGCACCCAGCAGTTGCTTCGATCACCGAAATGGCACGGGAATGGTTGTTTACAGATACGTCTGGTTTTGTTGAAGGTAAGTAGGTGTTGTTTTTGAGTTGAAATTGAAAGAAAAGTCATTGCTTCGAATTGACAGGGTAACTGTTATTTCTGGTCTTTACTTAGTCAAATAGTGGATTGCCAGTTGAGATGTAATCAAACAAAAAGAGAAAAACATTATCATTGCAACAATGCCAGCCAAAATAACAGATTTTGGGTTGGTCTCTAGTAAATCTGTAGCCCGTTTTAAGCCTGACTTTCTTTGTAATTGAAAAACCAAACAAAACGCTTGAGTAATAATTTCTAAAAATGAGAGGTTTTTATTGTTTGGTTCTTCTAAGGCAGTTTTAAATACAGGATGAGCATCATACTCAATCTCATTCTTTTCATTCTTTGTGGTCATGATCTGCGCGGCCTAATATTGGTAGATAGTAACTATCATTTTTTAGCTATAACTTGTACAAGTAGTGCATTTGTTGGTAGAGGCCATGTCTGCTGAATGGTGAAAACAGAAGCCAAAGAATAAGTTTGTCTTGTCACGGAAACAGCAGTATATACCTGTTATTAGAACAGGTGCCGTTGTTCGTATACCTGAGCCCAATGAGTGCCTTTCTTGTTTGCAACTTCTGTTTCGAAATAATGTTTCATCCTGCGGTTATCCTCCTTGTTGTCTTTTAATGCGGCACCGATTAGGAAGTGAACTAGGTCTGAGGACTGCATGGCACTATTTCTATAATAATAGGCATGAACGCCCATGGCGTGGACGACAGAAATGGCTTCTGCTGTAGACATGACAGTGGCCGCCAAACGATCCGTACTTCGTCCATCTAGTGTTTGTCCATTGCGCAATTCGTGGAAAATAGTAACCAGCACTTCAATAAGTTCAGAAGGCGGTTTGACATCGACTCCTGATTGGCGAATTAATTTCCCCGCTTCCCGTCCGACCACATCTATTTCATCGTGAATATCACGAATGGCGCCGATAGTTTCAAAATTCATTCGGCGTTTTAGTGCTGCGCTCATCTCATGCACACCTTTATCCAAAGAATTTGAGGTGGCTATAATATTGAAACCGTCTCTCGCAAACAGTATGGAGTCTTCACCTTCAAGTTCTGGAATTTGAATTTGTCGTTCGGACAAAATTGAGAGAATCGAGTCCTGAATGAATTGTGGGCAGCGAGCTATTTCTTCAAAGCGAACCAGCTGACCCTTCGCCATTCCTTGATAAATAGGGCTAGCGATTAGCGCATCCTTGGTTGGGCCAGTATTTTTTAATAGGGCTTCATTCCAGCTGTACAGTAGTTGATTGGTATTGGTAATAGCGCCACCTTGAATAGTGAGGGTGGATTGCCCGGATACCGCGCAGGTTAATAATTCGGAGAGCCAGGATTTTGCTGTGCCAGGTTCGCCAATCAGCATGGCGCCGCGATTAGTCGCCAGGCTAATAATGATGCGGGTGATTAGTTCGCGTGAGCCGACAAATTTCTTCTCAATGCCTAGTTCGTTGTCACCAAGGATAAATTTCTCCACGGCATAGGGCGACAAACTCCAGCCGGGTGGTACTGGACCTGGATCCCACTGGGAAAGAATGTCTAGCTCGTTTCTGTAGATGTGTTCTGCGGCAGGACGCTGGATGGCTTTCTCATTCATAATGCATTATCCAATTAGGATGTTTTTTCCCACTGCCAGCGAGCTTCGGGAGCCATGCGCTCTTCTGGCAGGATACGAGGTAATTCCGAGAGTGGAATATTGCCCTGAATAACATGATCCAGCGCGCTATCTCGCATGGTGATGAGCCCACAATCCAAAGCTAGTTTACGTAACTCGCTTACCGGTATGTTACGAGAAATCGCATTGCGTAATTCGGGGTTAAGGTGCAGATACTCCACTACAGCAACACGCCCGTGTGTGCCCGTATCATTACAGTACTCACACCCTTTGCCAATATAGGCCCGGAAGCTATCGGGTGTTCCGCCGGGGAAGACTTCCTGAAGAATTTTGCCATCCGGTGTTGTTTGTTCTCGGCAGTTAGGACAGATTCGTTTGGCCAGCCTTTGCGCTATGACAGCAAGTAATTCACTGGCCAATGAGTTGGGGTGTACGCCTAGGTCATAGAGCCGCTGCATGGCATCCACCGCATCGTTGCAGTGTAGCGTCGATAGCACCACATGCCCTGTTTGCGCAGCACGTATGGCCTCTAGAGAGGTTTCATGGTCGCGTATTTCTCCCACCAGAATGACATCGGGATCCTGGCGAACAAAAGAGCGCATGGCATCGGCAAAGCTAAACCCAATTTCTGGGCGAACCCGGGTTTGCTGAATATTATTAATAGAATATTCGATGGGGTCTTCTACGGTTATAACCTTACGAGTGCCGTCAGCGGCTAACAACTGTAAACCCGCATACAGGGTTGTGCTTTTTCCTGACCCGGTGGGGCCAACCACCAGCACGAGCCCAGAGGGGTTTTTCAATAAGCGTTTGTAGTTTTCTGAAATCGCTGGAGACAATCCCAATTGTTCAATGCTGATGAGTTCAGAATTTTGTGGAAGTAGACGGATGACCACATGCTCACTATGAAGAGCAGGTTGAACCTGAATCCGCAGGTCAAACTGTGACTCACCCACACGCAAATGAGAGCGGCCACCTTGAGGCAGCCGTCGTTCAGCGATATCCAGTTCAGCTCGTAGTTTGATAACGTTAATAAGCCCCCTTAATTCCCTCGGGCTGATATCGTAGTGACGGATATCCCGCATTTCGCCATCAATTCTCAGTCGGACTCTGACAGTATTGTTGTATTGCTCAAGGTGAATGTCGCTGGCACGCTCAGCCACCGCGTCCAGTAATAAAGCCTCAAATAGTGATACCAGTTGTGCTCCAGCCCCTGGCTTGTGGGCGCCTAGCAGGTCTTCATCTTTTTTAGATTCAAGGTTTTCGAGGGGGAGATGTATCGGTGAGCTTTGGGCTTGTAGGCACAGGTCTGTGGCAGACCAGAGGCGACGAAAATCCGTGGGCGTCACCAATATGGTTACAATTTTGAGCTCAGGGAATACCCTTTGAATTTCTACCATGGAGGCGCTGGGGTTACTGGTGGCAACCTTGAGAACACCTCGTTCGGTGTAAAGCGGAATTAAATGATGGTGGTCGAGAAATGCCTGTGAAAAGCTATTAAAAATTTTCGGATCGATCCATTTCAACAGACTTTCTACATTTCCCAGCTCTACATCGTATTGCTTGGCCAGTGAGCGGTAAAGATCCACATCATCTACGTTAGTTAATCGACGCACTTCATCGATAATCAACGTTTTATTAGCTTTAGCCCGACGCCGAGCTTCTGAAAGGATTTCATTATTAATAAAGCCAAGCTCAATCAGAATTTCATCTTTATTCTGAACAAAGTCGAGATAACCGTGTTCGCTGCGCACATAATTGTGATGGCCGTCTCCCGTGTACTTGACCAGCTTCAGTAATGATGAATCTGCATACTCTACACAGACCATCTGGCCATGAAGTGTCAGTTGATTCAACAGCACAGACTTATCTTCAATATTGGGGGTGGCTACAACAATAATATCGAAAGGCGCTTCTTGTGGAGCGCCATCCTGACCATCTCCATGATGGATCAACACATTATCCAGATTGAGGCTGCTCATCTTCTCCATTGCCGCATCGGCCAGAGACGCGTTTTTTTCGATGCCGATTACCTTATGGGCAACAAGAGATAGTACGGCGCTGACATAACCTAGACCAACACCAGCTTGTAAAACTTTGGGGTTTTGGGGTAGCGTCAATACACTAAAAATGTGGCGAAGAGTTTCCGTTGACGGAATACTCCTGCCTACCACCAAGCCCTCTCGCTCACAACTCACAAAGGCTCGCCGGTTTATCTCGTTGAGTGCTTGCTCAATACGGGGGTCAATCCGATCATTCGGGTATTTAGGCTGTTGAATTTCAGCGATAGACATCGGTATTTTTAACCTCTTACATCCTTATCTGTCTTGCTAATAGATAAGAGCGTCAGCATACGAATATAAGTACCGATGATAGCTTGTGCTGCGGCTCTTCCCATCTTCAGCTTAGCAATGGTTGGTGCTGATTACCTCTATTCATTTATGGCGTCTCTAATAACATTATCCTAAGTAATAAGTTTGGTTTCAATGGCCACCTATTTCGCACTGTTCTATTAAAAAATCTATACTCTTTAGCAGGCTTGTTATGTCTGGGATTGCTCGGGTACACATCGGTCTTTAGTTGCGGAAACAATTTACGAAGAGGTCAATAACGTTATGGAAAGGTCAATAACGAGTTTTCATCTGAACCGTTTTCGGGAATGGGTGGCAGACTTGGATTGTGGGCATGAAGTTAGGATGCTTCATAACCCCCCCTATCTAAGCTGTTCATGGGTAGCCACAGCTAAAGGAAGGCAGTCACATATTGGGGATGTTCAGGAATGCGTTAATTGTGAGATGCCTGAATTGCCTGAGGGCGTAAAGTTACAAGAAAAATCACCTTTATATCAGCGAGATACGATTCCTATCCACATGAGTTCGGGGTATAAAATGGAAGCGGGTGTATGGGCGCGAGTTGTTGTCAAAAAAGGGCTGCTCCAGTTTCTGATCCACTCTGAACCGCCGCAGGGCTTTGTTCTGGATGAACATCTAGAGGGGGTTCTTGCGCCTGAAGTTGGGCACGATATCAAGCCTGCGATGGGGGCTGTAGAGTTTTATGTCGAGTATTACCATGAGTAACAAAGCTCTTTGTAGAGCAGCCCTTCCTATAGCTTTATTTATCGAGCGTTGATCATTTTAGGTGGTTGAAGTCCACTTCTCTTAACAAGTTGTTCATCTTAGCTAGCGCCTAGCACCAGTTGCTATAAGTATAGCGAAATAAGACAGGTGAACGATTTTCGGTCAGGTCCTCCACTTAAAATAATTTTTTTGTGATTCAATAAATACGATATATAACAATGGGATAAGCGTTTTATTTTGCAGGTATCTGTTTCTGGTATAGAGTTTGCTTTACTTAGGAGATGCCCACTGAATCTTCATCTTTCGGGATGGTTCTGGGATAGGTAAATAACCCTAATAAATCTAGCAAGCTAAAGAATTTAAGGTAACTCGATATGGGAATGCTAATTAATATCGATAATGGCGGTACGCTCACAGATATCTGTGTGATTAACGGTAACGATTTTTATAAAACTAAAACGTTAACGACGCCTTATGATTTAAGTAAATGTTTTTTTGATGGTCTGAAGTCCGTCTCTAAAGTGGTTTATGGTGAAGAGGATGTGGCCAGACTATTGGCTGAAGTAGAACACATTCGTTATTCTACTACTCAAGGCACCAATGCAATTGTTGAACGAAAAGGCCCAAAATTGGGGCTGGTTATCAATAAAGGTAATGCCGGTTTAGTTGAACGTGTGCGTGCTCAAGATCCAGAGCTATACGATTTCTTTGTTGGAGACAGGGTCGAAGAAATTGACCTTGGTCACCTGAGCGACGCTGGTAAGGCTGCAGATAGCGCAACAGCGATTACTCGACTCACTTCAAGCGGTGCTAACCGTCTCGTGGTTTGTTTTGATATTGATAACGCGAGTGAGTATGAATCACAATTTAAACAAGTAGCGTTTGATAATTATCCTCGCCACTTGTTAGGTGCTGTACCCATGCTGTTTGCCAGTGAATTGGCGGATGACGTGTCTGGAGACCGCCGTGCCTGGACTGCATTGATTAATTCCTTCTTGCATCCAGCGATGGAAAGCTTCCTTTACAACGCAGAAAACCGTCTGCGTGAATATCGTACCAAGAACCCACTATTAATTTTCCGCAACGATGGCGACGCCTCTCGTGTGGCAAAAACCATTGCATTGAAAACGTACAGCTCTGGTCCTCGTGGCGGTATGGAAGGCGTAAAAGTCTTCAGTAAACAATACAACCTATTAAATGTTCTTTCCATGGATGTTGGTGGTACTACAACTGATATCGGCCATGTAGTTGGAAATGAAGTGAATGAAGATCGTAGGGGTATGGTTGAAAATGTGCCAATTAGTTTTGCTCTTTGTGAGATTGATAGCCCCGGTGTTGGTGGTAGCTCAATTCTTTCAATTCAAGATAAAGCTATCCAAGTTGGCCCAGAGAGTGTGGGTGCTGTTCCAGGGCCTGCCAGTTTTGGCCGCGGTGGTAAGAATTCCACTATTACCGATGTAAACCTGCTGATGGGTCTGCTTGATCCTTCTACCTTTTTTGGTGGTGGTCTGGCATTGGACATTGACCGAGCTCGTGCTGCAATTGCTGAGAATATTGCTGAGCCTTTGGGTGTGTCTGTTGATGAAGCTTTGCTGCAATTACGCGATGCGTATGAGCAGAAAATTTCCAATGAATTAAGCAAGTTTTGTGACATATCAGAAGATACCGTATTGCTTGCCTTCGGTGGTGCGGGCCCCATGAATGCCTGCGGTGCAGCAGATAAGTGTGGCATCAAAACAGTATATGTTCCAAAAACTGCTGCTGTTTTCAGTGCCTATGGCATTGGCTCTTGTGATATTGGGCAGAGCTACCAATTAGTGCTTTCCGATCAGAAGCAAGAGACTTTGTCGAAAGCGTATGAGGGGCTGCTAGAGCGTGCTGAGCGAGATATGTTTGCTGAAGGCTATGCTAAAGGTGAATATGAAATTACTGCCCAGTTAGTGGGTGAAAAAGAGGGCTCAGAAACTGTCCATTTGCTGAATGGCAATGTTGCTGTTCCTCAGGGGCTTGCGAAGGACGATGCAGTGACGCTAGAAGTTTCGGCTCGCAAAACATTGAGAGTTGAAAGGGATAGTCATGCTGAAGTTAAAAAGGCGAATGCTGCCAAGTCTTCAAAAACTCGTTCGATCTTTGGTGAAAACAAAGAATGGTCAGATGTGCCTGTTTATGACGTGAATTTTATGGAGCCTGGTGACTTTGGCGCAGGCCCAGCTGTTATTGAAGAAGAGTACTTTACCTGTTTGGTAAGAGATGGATGGGAGTTTGTTGTAACTGAATTGGGCGATATTTGTTTGACCAAGGGGGCTGTGTAATGAAAGTTTTGATGACTGAATATCTCCGAATTGATCTGGAAACAGAAAATTGGGAGTGCCGTGTCTGCGAGCATGTGGTCGGTTCGGCCCGTGGTAACTACAAACAGGGGTTACTCGTTTATAAGCGTGATCCCGAGGACATACATCCTTCGATAATTGATCCTGAGAAATATAAATTTACGTTTTGTCCTGATAAAGACTGGGTAAGTATTTATGAATTCTATTGCCCGTCCTGTGGTACCCAGATGGAAGTTGAATACACCTTCCCTGGACACGAGCCGCTCTTCGATATGGAGGTGGATGTGGATGCCCTGAAAGAGCAGTGGAGTCATCGCGAAGAAATACTGGAGCCGGTTAAAGGTCCCAATATTTTGGTGGATAGAACTCACGGTCACAATCATTGAGTAAATGGCTTGTACAACAAGTGAATAACTTAATAGTTATAGAGTTTTAGGAAATAATATTATGAAACGTATATCAGTAGATATCGGCGGTACATTCACAGACTGTTTTGTCGTCTGGAATGGTAAGTATATTGAAACCAAAGCTTTGACGACTCATCACAACCTTGCTCTGGGTTTCAATGAAGCTGTTGAAAAAGCGTATACCGAATTGGATATCTCCATGGAGGAGATCTTGGCCGGTGTTGACTCCGTTCGTTATGCAACAACGTTGGGTACTAATGCCCTGATCGAGCACAATGGCCCGCGTATCGGTATGTTAGTTACTGCCGGTTTCGAGGCAATGGTTCCCTTGAGCCGAGCGCGTGGTTATGGCGAAGGCTTGGATGATCTGGGTAAGCAAAACTTACCTGATGCCCAGCGCCCAACACCATTGGTAATGCCGCACATGATCGAAGGCGTGCGTGAACGTCTAGGTTTTGAAGGTGAATTGGTGATGCCTCTAGACGAAGCCGATGTTCGCAACAAGATCAGAACACTGGTTGATAAGGGTGCGCAGGTTATTGTTGTGTGTTTGGTTAACTCTGTCGTTAACCCTGTCCACGAAAAGCAAGTTGAGAGAATTCTCCTAGAAGAGTATCCAACACATTTGTTGGGTTCTATTCCTGTTATTTTGTCTCATCGTGTAGCTGGCCGTAAGGGTGAGTATGTGCGTGCGACGTCAGCGATTATTGATGGTTACCTGCACTCCACTATGTATCACGCCATGAGTCAGCTTGAGCAAAACCTTCGTTCACATGGCTATACGAAACCCATGTTGGTTATCCATAATTCTGGTGGTATGGCTCAGTTGAACTCAACTGATGCGTTGCAAACAATTCACTCCGGGCCTGTTTCTGGTATCAGTGCTGCAGAGCATTTGGCTAAAGAGGCAGACCTCGGTAGTGTGATTGCAACGGATATGGGTGGCACTAGCTACGACATCGGTATCGTGGTTGAGGGTGGCATTAAGCACTATGACTTTAACCCGGTTATCGACCGCTGGTTGGTGTCCGTGCCGATGGTTCACTTGGTGACCTTGGGTGCTGGCGGTGGTTCTATCGCGTCCTTTGACCGTATGTATAATGCTGTAGCGGTTGGGCCAAAGAGTGCTGGTTCTGATCCTGGTCCTGCCTGTTATGATCGTGGTGGTATGAAGCCAACGGTAACCGATGCTGACTTGGTGTTGGGCTATCTTGATGCTGAAAACTACGCCGGTGGTAGTATTCCACTGAACCCGAAACGTTCATTTTTCGCCATTGAAGAAGCGCTTTGTGATGATCTAGATGTTGGAGCTATTGAAGCTGCTCTGCTGGTTAAAGAGAAAGTGGATAGCAACATGGCTAACGGTGTGGGCACTGAGTTGCGTGTTCGCGGTTATGACCCCAAAGACTTCACCATGTTGGCTTATGGTGGCAATGGTCCTCTGCACTGTTGTGGTATCGCTTCAAAACTGAACATCGACAAGATTCTGGCTACCCCTATGAGCTCTGTGTTCTCGGCAGTGGGGGCCGGTAATATGCACCAGATGCATATTCATGAATCTTCACTGTTTATGGTTCTTTATGATTCCACGTCTCGTAAGGTGTTTGATAACTACAAACGCTTTAACGATATCGTGGCTGAATTGAGCGTGCGCGGTCAAAATGACTTGTTGCGTCAGGGTTCTAATGCTGGAGATATCAAGCACTCCCTTGAGCTAGACATGCGCTACGGTAATCAGTTGGTGCAAACCACCGTTGTTGTGCCTAAGCATTCCCTAGAATCTGTGATGGATGTAATGAATATTCTGAATCAGTTTTCTATGGATTATGGCAAGCGCTTTGGCGAAGGTAGTCAGGCGCCAGAAGCAGGTATTCGAATCAATACTATTCGTGTTGCTTCTTACGTTGAGCATGACACTGTTAAGTTCACCCACATTAAACCTGTACCACAAGCTGAGCGTATTGCTCCGCCGGCACCATCAAGTACTCGTTCTTGTTACTTTGTAGGTGGAGAAGGCAAAGCAATTGAAACACCAGTGTGGAATAAAACTGACATTCCAGCCGGTACAGAGATTGCGGGGCCAGGTCTTGTGGCGTCAGAAGTTACTACATATTTGATTGAGCCCGGTTGGAAATATGTATCCGCAGAACAGGGTGCAGTTTGGTTCCTCCGTGCAGAAGCAAAGAACTAAAGGGGTAGTTTTATTATGAACACTAAAGTGAATGTAGACACTGAAGTTGAAGATCAGGAATTAATCCAGAAATTCCTGAAAGACACGACTTTATTTCTTGGGCCAGACCCTGAAATTATTCGTGATCATAGAATCATGCCGCGTACTCCGTCAGAAGAAGAGTGCATGGATAAATATACCGATCTTAACCAGATTTCTTCTATACGTGACCGTTTGCAGTCGGCGTGTGAAGAAGGTTTTGAAATGGTTGAGCAAATGGGCGCAGCGCCTGGTGCAAAATGGGGTGATATTATCACTGGCATTTATTCAGCCTCAGGTGATTTAACCATTGGTAGTGCGGGCGGCGTGTTAATTTTCTCTGCCTTGGTTCACCACCCAATCAAATTCATTATCAAAAACTGGGTTGATGAACATACCGTAGGTGTAAATGAAGGGGATGGCTTTATCCATAACGATTCCCGTTACGGTAATGTGCATAACACTGACCAAAGTATGATTTTGCCCGTGTTCCATGAAGGCAAACTAATCTGTTGGGCGGCGTCAACCGTTCACGAAGGCGAAAACGGTGCCATTGAACCAGGTGGTATGCCTTCTATGGCTGAGACTTCCTTTGATGAAGGACTGAAAATGTCCCCCTTCAAAGTCGTTGAAAACTACGAAATTAAGAGAGATATTCTGACCTTCTTGCAGAACTCAGTACGTGAGCCAAAACTGCAATACGAAGACATGAAGGTAAAACTATTTGCCTGTATGCGTCTTGAGCAACGTATTAAAGAAGTCTTTGCAACGGACGGCCCTGATGCACTGACAGCTTGTCTGCGTTATACCAATGAGAGTGTGGTGACCGAAGTTCGTCGTCGCATCACTGAATGGCCAGACATGACTGTTCGCACTCAGACCATTATGGACAGTACGCTGCGTGAAAATGCATTATTGAAAGTTAACCTGGCTGTGACCAAGAAAGGTGATCGCCTCATCTTTGACTTTAGTGGAACCAGCCCAGAGTTGACTAACCGTGCCATCAACACTCAGTTGCCCGGGATGAAAGGCATGGTAGGCCAAGCATTTATGAACCACATCTGGCCTGATCTGCCTCGTGGCCAAGCAGGTTTGTCTCCCATTGAGTTCGTTACTCAGCAAGGCTCTCTGGTTGATTGTTCCTATGAAGCACCTAACTCGCAGAGTTTGATGTCTATCTTCCACAGCTTTACTGTAGCGCAGCATGCGACAGCCAAGTTCCTTTACAGTTGTCCTGACAAATACACTCGTGTATTGGCGCCTTGGCACAATATGATTAACACCTTCATTTGGGGTGGTGTTAACCAGCACGGAGAGATGCTAGGTAACCTATGTGCAGACCTTAATGGTATGGGCGGTGGTGCACGTATGGATCGCGATGGTGAACATGCGTTGGCGCCAATTTTCGCTACCATGGCGGACATCGGTGAGCAGGAAATGAACGAGGAAGAAGTACCCTTCCTGCAGTTGGTTTCTAAGAAAATGACCGCTAATACCCAGGCCCCTGGCAAATACCGCGGCGGCATGGGTTACACCATGATTGCGTCTACCAAAGACAGTGATCAGTGGGGCTTCATGACCACGACTCAGGGTTCTAAAGTACCGACCATTCAAGGTCTGTTCGGTGGGTACGCCGGTGGTTCTTATCCACTGTGTAAAGTGACTGATGTAGATGTGTATGATGTTCTGCTCAAAAATCCTGAGCAGTTCAAGCATAGTATTCACGAAACAATGAATGAGCAGCTGTTCCCGGGTGCTAAGTATTCAACGCATCATATGGGTATGGGATTTGATATTTCAAAACGTGGTGAGCTGTACATGATCTCCCAGGGTTCCGGTGGTGGTTATGGTGATCCTCTTGAGCGTGATCCTACCTATGTGATTATGGACATTGAAGAAGGCCTGATTACTTCGGACTGGGCGAAAAAGCTGTATAAAGTTGAATTCAATGAAGAGACTTTTGCTTTGGACCTAGAGGCAACGGAGAAACTTCGTGCTGATTATCGTGAGCTGCGTAAGCAACAGGGCAAGCCTTACGCTGAGTTTGTTAAAGAGCATGTTAAGGATACACCGCCTGCAAATATTCCGTTCTATGGTTCCTGGAATGGTGACGTTGACACCATTTATGCAGGCAGCCTAGATGACAAGCGTGATGCCAGCAATATAGGTCCTATTTATGTGACTAATCCAAAAGATGTAAGAATCGGCGAACTGGAAGCGGAGCTTGAAGCCGTAAGAAAACAAGCGGGTATTCCGTCAACGGATACAAGGAAATAAGATGTCTGTAGACCTGGTCTCATATCTATCGTCGGGGGGTGAATCCCCTCGGCTTTGGGTTAACTTTAATGATTACACAAAGAAACTCTTGTTGGGCGAAAGTGAAAATCCTTGGGACACACCCGCTTCTTATATGGCTTTCTATGGGCAAGCCCATGGTTTGGTCAAAGCGGATGTGGTTGTGCTCGATGTTTGGGATTTGTTTCAGCACTGGATGGAAGATGATGAAAAAGCCATTCCAGCCATGGCTGAAAAGAACAGAGTCCCTTATGCATTGAAGACAATGTTGGAAGCTTTTGCCCCAAGAGAATTGTTGGCCGAAGTCATTACTGCTGTGAGCAATAACTATGGGGATAAAACCCCCATAGTTTTGGTCGTTCCTTCTCCTCGATCTCTTCTGGTTAGAGCGCATAAAGCGGCTACCGGAAATGATGCAGAGCCAGAAGAAATGGTTGTTGATACGGCGGCAATGTATTTAGCTGATTTCCTCCGCTATTTCAGCGAGACGAATCTGTCCGGTGTGCTTTTAGTGGAAGATGAAGCATTGATGCCTGCGAGTAGTGAAGAGCTCTCCTGGTATCAGCCTGTGGTCAATGTGGCAAAGCATTATC
This sequence comes from Cellvibrionales bacterium UBA4451, assembly GCA_002390285.1. Classification (GTDB taxonomy): domain Bacteria; phylum Pseudomonadota; class Gammaproteobacteria; order Pseudomonadales; family Porticoccaceae; genus Porticoccus. The sequence continues at coordinate 149,712 of DGPB01000010.1, forward strand.
GATGGTCCATTGGTATACAGCTGCCATTTTCTGGCGAAGGCTTCAGTGCTCCGGGCGATGTGAATTTCACTATTGTTCCTGCTCAATCTTCGGTTTCGGAGAGCTCCCTTGGTGTTGATATTTCGCAAGCCCTTTGGGTGGGCGGAGACATTGCTGGGACTAAGGGTTTCTACTACTTGTCGATTCCTGTCGATACCAAGCCAGAGTCAGTACTTGAGACGCTTTCAACACTGAAAAGTTAACAGGCCGATTTAGTATGCGTCTTGTTGATTTTCTAGATCAAAGTCCGGCGCTGTCTGGTTCGATTGCAGGCAGTGCTGGGTTTATTGATCTCGATAACAAGGTTTCCCTCAGTTATCAGGAGATGGTTAACGCTTCCCTTCACCTGGCTGATATTTTAAGGAAAAAAGGGGTAAAGCCTCAAGATGTTGTGGCGACGTATGCACCAAATTCTGTGGCTGCATACTGCTGTATATTTGCTATTTCTCGTGTGGGGGCAGTCTGGTTACCTCTTAATACCAGAAGTACATTTGAATCTAATTTAAAACTGATCGACAAAGCAGAGGCCGTTATGCTTTTTGTCGATAAAAGTATTGCTACAGCAAATCCCCAGTTCTCGGATCATTTTTGTGATGATCAGTTGTGTTTCCTCGACGGTCAGCAGATTGCTGGCCTGGCTTTCTCTTCCCTTACTGAAGCTCCGCCAGGGGGCTTTAATTTCGATAGTCAGCCCAAGGCATCAAAGGACGAACAGACGCTTGTCTCAATGTTAGCTACTGGAGGAACCACAGGGGACTCCAAGTTGGCAGAGTGGGGCAGTCTGGCATGGCAAACGTTCACCTCTATTCAGGCGGAACTCATGCCTCCCCCAGACATTCCGGCTTGTTATCTCGTGTCAGCCCCTATGACACACGCTGCAGGCATCGCTTCCTTTGCGGCGATACGTCAGGGGGCGTCTATCGTGGTGATGGATGGCATGGTGCCAGAGGCCGTTCTTTCTGTGATTGAGGCCTATCAGGTTACCCATCTTTTCTTACCTCCCACAGCGATTTATATGCTGTTGGCTGATGAGCATGTTAAAGAACACGATTACTCGAGTCTTCGGTATTTTTGGTACGCCGCCGCTCCCATGTCAGTGGAAAAATTAAAAGAGGCAATAGCCGTTTTTGGTCCCGTGATGGTTCAGACCTACGGTCAAGCTGAGGCGCCGATGATTTGTACCTTTTTGTCAGCTCAGGATCATGTGGAGGCGCTGGAGGCGGGTGATCTGTCTATCCTGCGCTCCTGTGGTAAGCCTTCACCGCAGGTGGAGGTGGCAGTCATGGATGGTGGGGAGAATATTCTTCCGCAAGGTCAGGAGGGTGAGATTGCGGTGAAGGGAGGCATCTTGATGCGGGGATACTATAAGGACCCTGAGGCAACAGCGGCGATACGCAGTGATGGGTGGCAGTATACTGGGGATATTGGTGTTTTCGATGAACACGGCTATCTGGCTATTGTCGATCGCAAGCACGACATGATTATCTCGGGTGGTTTTAATGTGTATCCGAGCGAAATTGAGCAGATTATTTGGGCTCACCCAGCGGTTAAAGATTGTGCGGTCATTGGTGTGCCCCATGAGAAATGGGGTGAGCAGGTTACCGCAGTTATTGAGCTGAAAGATAATAATTGTGTACCCGCGGAGCAGGAGATCATTCAGTACTGTAAAGACAAATTAGGCAGTGTTAAGTCGCCTAAGCAAGTACTGTTTTGGGATGAATTACCTCGTAGCCCGGTGGGTAAAGTTTTGAAGAAAGAAATTCGTAAAGTTTTCTGGGGTCAGCAGGGTCGGAATATATAACACCGAGTGGTTATTTCCCTCTGTCATTGTCCATACATATTAGGTCTTGATCATTATTAGTGAGGTTTCCAAGTGAAAGTTAGTATCGTTGGTGCATACAACACAAAGTTTGGTGCGTTTGTTAAGCGCGATCGCGAGACAGGTGAAGTTGAGGATTTGAAATCTTTTTATGAGTTGTTGATTGAGGCTGGAGCCGGCGCGATTGCCGACGCGGGCCTTGAGGCAAAAGATATTGATGCTATCTGGGTAGGTGCCTGTTCTCCCTCTTTATTTGTTAATCAGGAGCATGTCGGGCCCCTGGCATTAGAAATTGACCCAGAGGGGTTGCTGTTCAAGCCAACCACTCGAACAGAGGGTGCCTGTGCTACGTCCTCTCTTGCTATTTATAACGCAGCTTACGCCGTGGCTTCAGGTCGTTTTAAAAATGTACTGGCCCTGGGTGTTGAGAAAATGAGTTTGTTAAATACTCAGGGGGTTACTCATGCCCTCTCGTGCTGTTCATACTGGCCTACCGAGGGTGCAGGTGGGATGACATTCCCTGGACTGTTTGCTGAGCTAGGAACAGCATACCAAGAGAAACATGGTATCTCAGACGATCAACTACGGACAATGTTGGCGCATGTTTCTGCTCTTAACTATCGCAATGGTATTCAAAACCCATTGGCGCACTTCGGCCCGGGTAGCCTGCCGGATAAGAACCAGCTTGTTACCGCAGAGGCTATCCTGAATTTGCCTGATTCAGGAAAGGGTAGTAATCCTATGATTGCTCCACCTCTCAGGTTGCATGACTGCTCATTAATTACTGATGGTGCTGCAGCGGTGGTTTTAACATCCTCAGAGAACGCCAAATCTAACTTCAAGCATGCGGTTGAGCTAAGTGGCATTGGACATGTTACTGACAGAATGATGTTAAATGGACGTCAGGGTAGGTTGCATGAGCTTCAAGCCACTAAACATGCTGTTACACAGGCTTGCACTGAGGCAGGTATTGGAATTGGCGATCTGGACTTTGCAGAAGTGCATGATTGTTTCACCGTGAATGAATTGCTTTGTGCGGAAGCGATTGGTTTGTCCTTGCCTGGGCGAGCTGGCTTCGACGTAATGGAAGGCAAGTTCGACCCTGATAGCGATTGCCCGATAAACCTGTCAGGTGGTCTTAAATCTAAAGGACACCCTGTTGGTGCGACGGGTGCATCTATGCATGCATTAGCCTATAAACAGCTAACCGGCGCGCCTATAGGCGTAGCAGCTAAAGGTACACCTGAAACTGCAATGACGGTGAATATTGGTGGGTCTGGCGTGACCAACTGTGTCTCAGTTCTTCGTCGAATACAGTAACGTTTTTACTGTGTGTAATATGGCTGTATGTCACAACCACTTTTTTTACTTAACCGTATCCCTGAGAAGAAAGGGAGAATGTAGTCAATTGTGTGTTGCTCTCTGATATGCGACCCTTGGGTTATGACATAGGACCCTATATAGGCAGTTATCAAAAAGAAGGTTTGTGTTTTTAGTACTGTTGAGTTATTTATTGATGTGTCATTCTAGAGTCTGTGGTGCCCGTGAGCTTTGTTGTTAAATAGGCAACGGGTTACCTCAGGATTTTATCAGTCAAATGAAGGAGTTTTGACATGTCTAAGGTAGCCTTGGTCACTGGGGGAACAAGAGGAATTGGTGAAGCAATTGCTATGGAACTCAAAGAAGCTGGTTACGATACAGTAGTTAATTATGCAAATAACGATGACTCTGCCAAAGCGTTTAATGAGCGCACGGGAATACCCGTCTACAAATTTGACGTGTCTGATTTTGAGGCATGCAAAAACGGAATTGAGACTATTGAGCGAGAGATCGGCCCAGTTTCGGTACTGGTCAATAACGCTGGGATAACAAGAGATAAGACCCTGCATCGCATGGACCCTCAGTCTTGGCAAGACGTCCTGGATACAAACCTGGGGTCTTGTTTTAACATGTGTCGGTGTGTTGTCGAAAACATGAGGGAAAAAAAGTTCGGTCGCATTGTCAATATTGGCTCTGTCAACGGGCAGGCGGGGCAGTATGGTCAAGTAAACTATGCTGCGGCCAAGTCTGGTATTCATGGGTTTACTAAAGCGTTAGCTCTGGAAAGTGCATCCCACGGTATCACTGTTAATGCTATTGCTCCGGGTTATGTGGATACAGATATGGTGCGTAACGTGCCGTCGGATGTTCTCGAAAAAATTATCGCCACCATTCCCGTGGGTCGATTAGGCACGGCACATGATATAGCGCGGTCGGTATTATTTTTGGTCTCTGATGAAGGCGGTTTTATTACCGGCTCAACGCTGTCGATAAACGGCGGCCAGCACATGTATTAACTGCCGATATATGGCAGCATCTCGCGGGAGAGTTCTTGTGAGATTACACTCCATTATCATCACCTGAATTCAAGCTACCTAATACCACTGGAGACTCGCGAGTGAAGGCTGCGCTGTTCAATACACTCGGCTCTCCGGGTGTCGTTCTAGAAATTGCCAATGTTGACACCCCTTCTCCGGGTCATGGGGAGGTCTTGGTCCGTATCGCCTGCTCTGCGGTTAACCCCTCAGACGCTAAGAAGCGTGCCGGTCCTTCCCCCGGTTTATTAGATGACGGATTTATTATTCCCCATAGTGATGGGGCCGGTGTTGTCGAAGCTGTCGGGCGGGGTGTCCCTGCCTCCAGAATGGGTGAGCGGGTGTGGGTTTATCAGGCGCAATATGCTCGACGCTTTGGCACGGCTGCCGAATATGTAGCATTGCCCTCGGATCGCGCCGTCAAACTCCCTGATGCGGTTGGTTTTGATGTGGGTGCCTGTATGGGTATTCCTGCTATGACTGCACATCGCTGTGTTTTTTCCGATGGCTCTGTGGAAGGTAAAACAGTGCTGGTGACCGGTGGCGCCGGCAGGGTGGGGCATTATGCCATTCAGTGGGCCAAACACGCGGGTGCTCAGGTGATTGCCACTGCAAGTAGTCCTGATGCAGAAGAACATTGTTATGCAGCAGGCGCCGATGCTGTCTGCCCACATAGTGGCGATGAGTTTGTTCGAGTGATTACAGAGGTGACCTCAGGCCGTGGTCTGGATCGGGTAGTAGACGGTGAGTTTGGTGCCAATTTACCCGGGTTGCTTGATGTGATGAGTACAGGGGCTGTTATCGCTACGTACTCCTCTATGCAGGTGCCAGAGCCCATATTGCCCTTCAGACGAATGATGTTTATGGATCTTACACTGCGCTTGGTGTTGGTCTATGCGATGCCTGAGTCAGCAAAACTGGATGCAATGGAGGATATTACTTCCTGTCTTGAAAAAGGGCTGCTACAGCATAGAGTGGCTCACCGATTGCCGTTGGAAGAAGTTGCTGTAGCCCATCAACTGATTGAGGGGGGTGGTTTTTACGGCGCAGTGGTTGTCGACGTGGCGTAACTGATTTTGTGAGACGCTACGTGTTGTGAGGCACAAAGACTTGTCTATAGAGGCTCATCTATTATAAGACGGGCTTTGATGGGAGAGGCTCTGAAATCCTAAGCTGCTAACTATTAGCCATTAACTAGCGGGCTTAGTGGGGTTTCTTCAAACCGTATTTTTTCATTTTTTGGTAAAGCGTGCTTTTCGCTATTCCCAAGATTTTCGCTGCTTGGGTCATGTTCCCTTCTGATTGTTTGACGGCGGCCTCAATCGTTTTCTTTTCGACAGTATCAAGGCTGCATGGTGGCTGGTTGAAATCACCTGCGCCGGGTTCGGAGCCGATAGCGGTTTCGCCGGGCTTATAACCGTCGGGTAGGTCTTCCAATGTCAGTGTTTCGTTTTGGGACATGAAGCACATGCATTCAACTACATTGACCAGCTCCCTGATGTTTCCGGACCATTCTCTATTTTTCAGAGCGGACATCAGCGCAGAAGAAAAATGCTTCGGTGTAATGGTGTGGGATTTATTGACTCGATCAAGAACCAGTTTTGAAATGCCTTCGATGTCTTCCTTGCGTCCTGATAGCGGATCGAGACTGATGGTTACGGTAGATAAACGAAAAAACAAGTCTTTCCGGAAGAGTCCATCACTGACGGCTTTTTTGAGATCTCTGTTGGTGGCTGCGATAAGTCTGAAATCTACAGAAATGGGTTTAATGTCGCCGACCCGGTAGATTTTCCGCTCTTGTAAAACCCGAAGAAAAACAGGTTGGAGTTCAAGCGGCATTTCGCCAATTTCATCCAAGAATAGAGTGCCGCCATTGGCAGCCTCAATTTTGCCGATCATGCCACCTTTTTTGGAGCCCGTGAAGGCACCTTCTACATGGCCAAAGAGTTCGCTGCTTAATATGTCTTTGGAAAAAGCACCACAGTTGAGGTCAATAAAGGGACCTTTGGCGTAATTGCTGGTTTCGTGGATAGCCTGAGCAAAAACTTCCTTACCGACACCGGTATCCCCCAGGATCAAAACGGGGAGAGGTGTGGTGGCAACTTTGCGAGCTTTGTCGGCACTGGCCCTAAAAGAAGGGCTGTTGCCGTAGATGTCGTCAAACGGATCAAAGTTAGATTTAGTTGGTCGGGGCAGCTCAGAGCTGGCAGGATTGCGGCTGTGGTTGCTTCTACCCGAGGGAACGAGCAACTGAAAGCCGAGGACTTCATCTTTATAACGAACAGGCTCAATCCAGTCTTCAGAGATCCAAGACCCTTGGTCGTGGGGGTAGATGATGTCATCCCCGCCAAATCGCTGTAATGATAATCGACGCTTTGAGTCGGGCGCGTAGTCGATACCTAGAGATTCGAGTGCGGCGCTGGCATTGGGTGAAAAGCTGATAAGGCGGCCTTGCTTATCAAGGAGCAGCTTTCCCGAGTTGCGATAATGACCAAAGCTGCTGTTGCTGTGCTCTAGGATGAGGCTCCACTGTTCCGCCGTTTTTTTAGCGAGGTCTGCTTGGATCTGGCTGGCCCAGGCTACGACGAGAGGAACATGAAATTTATCATAGATACTGCACAACCCAGATAAGTCGATGACCCCCATCATTTGGTTGTCATAGGGGTCGGCTATCACCGCTGCCGTACAGGTCCAGGGCTTAAAGCCTTGGCAGTAATGCTCTTCTCCATGAACTTGTGTCGGCTTACGTGTGGCCATGGCGGTTCCCACAGCATTGGAGCCGGACACAACTTCATTCCAGCCGCTTCCTGGCACCAAGCCAATGCCGTTGGCGTCATATAGGGTTCTTGGGTCTCCTACAACTTGGAGGTTTAAGCCCTGATAGTCTGTCAGAAATAAAATGGTTTCCAGATCATGTAAGAACATCCGAGCTTGTTCGAGAACCGGGCGTGCAGAGTTGATAAGATCGCTGTTCTTGTGCTGGAGGGAGTGCAGGGCGCCTTCAAAGGCGACCAGCGGGGCAGCTTGCTGCGCCGGGTTAACCCCTTGAGAAAGACAGCGCTCCCAAGAGTTGGCAATGATGTCCCGAACGGGAAGGTTTTCTGCTTGGCCGCCAGTACAGAGGAACTTATCCCATGCACTATCCACATCCTTTTGCGAGGAAAAACCAGGTCGAGCTAGTGGTTTGTTAGGACGATCGCGCCTCAAGTTCAATGTCTCCTGATAATGAGCTAGCCAAATGACTTGTTTAGGGCTGTTGCTGATGAGAGCTATGACCCTCAATAGAGGGTGTTAGGTGTCTGATAATAACACTAGAACGGAGTGGCGAACAATTCGTGGCGGTCCGAGGCGGCAGGGGGCTCTTGAGTGTATTTGTGTGGTGTTGTTCATTGGCGACAGTAAATTATAAAACCGGACATCCTCGGGTGATCAAGCTGATTGAGTTTTAATCAGAATAAACGGTTACTACGCAGCTGTGTCGTTATTTTCAGGCTTTATCAAATAGCGCGTCTAGTGATCGGATAGTAAGGTGAGTCGTGAGTTAAGCCGTTAGAACACTTTTTTCTTAAAACGTTCGATCTTGATGATAAATCGGTCGATTATGCTACGTTTATTTCTCTGAAACCCTTGCTATCATTGACCTCTAGGCTGTTCTCTCGCGTTGATGATGCGCTAAAAAGCCAGTTGTGGCGGGGCTTAATGGCTATATTTCCCGAAACTGTTGTTGCCGTGGGCGTAGAAGCTGTTTATATTGCGCATTGCCGTGGGAAACATGTAGCGGTAGCTCATAAGATCTTATTAATAATAAGTGGGAGAAGAACATGGTGAGAAATAAATACACCAGCATAATGAAAGCCGGGGGCTTTCTGCTGGGATGTGGAGGCTTGATGCTTGCTAGCAGTTCTGCGCTAGCTGCTCCAAGCTATGGTGGAGATGAGCCAACGTATGGATTTAATTACAGTGGCTATCTTCGTGAAACAATTGGCGTAAGCCTGGAAGATCACGACGAAACAAGCGCTGACGACAAGTGGCGCATGACACAAGCCAAAACAACGCTGCAGCTTGATTTTGATATCAAAACCGGTCCGTTGAACTGGAAAGTGGTGACTCGCTTTGATAAAGAAGTTCAAACGGATTACATGGATGACCTTGAAGATCGAAGTAATTACACTTCGGATGAATTCGGTATAACAGGTAACTATGGCAAGAATGGCATTAAA
>DGPB01000012.1:0-150158 GCA_002390285.1 Cellvibrionales bacterium UBA4451
AACTCACTCGCATGCTGTGCCGGGTCTGATTTACCGGCAAACTGGCAATCACCTCAACCGACTCTGGTGGCAAATCTATTTCTTCATGTGTTTCCCGAAGCGCTGTCATTAACAAGTCATTATCGCCCGGCTCCCACTTGCCGCCCGGAAAGGCCACCTCACCAGCATGGGATCTAAGGTGTTCAGCACGCTTGGTTAAAATAATTTTGGGGTCATCCTGCTCGCAGGTCAGCGCAAGCAAAATAGCCGCCTCACCCAATTCGTCATCAATGGGCATTGAACGCCCAATTGGAAGGGATTCCAGTCGGTGTGTAATTAAGCTCAACATATCTTAGCCATTTTAGAGGTAGCCCACATTTATATATACTAATCACTGAAACAGTGCTTTTTATTACTTTAGAGATGTTTTATGAACTTTTGCAGTCAATGCGGTAAATCTATCAGTCTTAAAATTCCAGATGGAGACAACCGTGAACGACATGTTTGCGACCACTGCGATACCATCCACTATCAAAATCCCCGCGTTATTGCTGGATGCATCCCCGTTGTAGGTGATCAAGTCCTTTTGTGCCGACGTGCAATCGAGCCACGATACGGACTATGGACACTGCCAGCAGGATTTATGGAGAATGGTGAATCTACTCTTCAGGGGGCACTTCGTGAGTGTGTAGAAGAAGCTAATGCCCGAATCGACAACCCTAGACTAAGTGGTATCTTCGATATCCCCCACATCAACCAGGTTTATGTTTTCTATCGCGGCATGATGAACAATATGAATTTTAGCCCCGGCGCCGAATCTCTAGAGGTGGAACTGTTTCGAGAACAGGATATTCCCTGGCATGAACTAGCCTTTCCCGTGATTGAACTAGCGCTGCACTATCATTTTGAAGATGCTAAATGTGACCGAACTGATGTGCGAACCGGCACCATCGAACGACCATGGCAAAGCCCAAGGTCCTGACTGATTGCTGTGAATACTTATCAATGAAGTGATGACTGAGCACCCAACGCTACCAAAACGATCTATACCATAATTTCTGTTAGCGGCCATACATCATAGGCAGGCTCTTCATAAGGGTGGGATGTTAAAAGTGCCCTGACGGCTCCTTGGATCACCTCATCTGCACAGACCATCTCAACTCGATACTCCTCAACCTTTTCCAGCTCACCCACCTGCCCCTGGTAAGGTGAACTCCCCTGCAATGGACGAAACTGTCCTTCACCTAACACCTGCCAAGAACAGTATTCATAATCACCTATGCATCCGGCACCTGCATCAAACACAGCCTGTTTCACTGCATCTACATGACTCACTGGAACAAAGAAAACTAATTTATACATAGCATTACCTATTTAAGTTGGGACACGAGCGAGACTTAAACTATTAGATGCCCACCACTCCAACCAAACAAGATTCGGCCATTTATAATCTACTCTACTCTTTATATTTATGCGTTACACAACTGGCTTATACTCATTCTTATGGTAATTTATATAAAGCAACTCTTATAAAGACCCGATCATAAGGGACCATTCTATAGGGAACCAACCCATAGGGAGCCAATGAATTCATGAGATCGCCCGACCTAAGTATTCTTGAACAATTTCGGCGCAATTTTGTTGCACTGGTCAGCTTGGTCATTGCGGTAACCAGCCTGAGTTATACCAGTTGGCGCAATGAACAAACGGAAGAAAATCGTAACTATCGAGTCGCTGCATTCGAAACCCTGCTCAAGCTAGGGGAGCTACAACAGCTGGTTTTTCACCGTCACTATGATCAGGAATTGGACAAGGGCAATCCTCGCGCTGGCTGGGCTTATGTCTTAACAATTCGTGACTTGTCCATGTTATTACCTACCCCAGTACCAGAAAGCACAAAAGAGCTAACGGACACCTGGGGCTACCATTGGCAAGGGCTCGGAAGCAATCAAGATAGTGCCGACGCCATTACTCAGGCCATAGATAACAGCCGCAATAACACATTGGCTCTTTTACAATCACTCAATTAGGCTCAACACGGCAGCTTGGCTTGTACATGAGATTTTCTGCTATCCATTACAGTCCCCCACTTAAGCACCGCAAGCCTCCAATAGTCCGATTGCTCTAAATCAATTGGATTGAAATAAAGTCCCTACAACTACTCAGTACTTATTGCTTCTCCACTTAATATAACTGATAATCATTATCATTCACAATGATTGCATGCCATTTATGACAGTACAGTTCGATCAACTACAAACTGGTGACCGCGCCAAAGTCAGTGGCTTTAGGAACGTCCCCGAGTCATACCGAAACCGGCTGATGAGCTTGGGGTTAACACCTGGTACACCTTTCCTGGTGCAGCATCGCGCGCCTCTGGGTGACCCAGTAGCAATCCTTGTTAGAGGATTCCGCCTCAGCTTACGGGTTCATGAGGCAGAAGGGATGACAGTAGAACGGCTATGAATCAAGAATTCACCATTGCCTTGGTGGGAAATCCAAACTGTGGCAAAACGACTCTATTCAACGCACTAACCGGCACCCACCAAAAAGTAGGCAACTGGTCAGGCGTCACCGTAGAGCAAAAAACAGGGCACTTTAAACACGCTGACGCCACGTTCCAGGTAGTAGATCTGCCGGGCACCTACTCATTACACGTTTCCTGCGAAGAAGACTCTCTTGACCAACAAATTGCTCAACGGTTTGTTCTGGAAGACTCTGCCGACCTGATTGTCAATATTATTGATGCTTCCTGCCTGGAGCGCGGGCTCTACCTCACCACTCAGCTGATGGATGCCGGCATCCCCATCGTCATAGCGCTGAATATGATGGATGTGGCAGACCAAAACGGTATTCATATTGACCCCTATGAACTCTCAGAAAAAATAGGTTTTCCGGTGGTATCACTGGTGGCTAGTCGCCGAGAGGGGATCGGGACATTAATCGATGTGGCCAGCAACTACCTGCACAAACAAAATTACAAACCGCTCCCGGTCACGGTATCTGATCCACTGGAAAATACGGCAAAACAACTCCTTGCATTGATGGCTCAGCACCAGCCAGAGACCTCTCGGCTACAGGCAACTGCTGTACTAGAACGAGATGCAGCGGTACTCAACCAGTTTCCAGAAGACTTACAGCGGAAAATGGAAGCTGTGGTAGACATCCTGGAGCAACAGCTCAATTGCAGTGCCGCTGACGCCCTAATTACTGATCGTTATAGCTGGATCAACAAGACCACTGCCGGCGCTGTTCACCACGACACCCAAGCCAGGAGATCAATTTCTGACTATCTCGATGCCATATTGCTGAACCGGTTCCTGGCCTTCCCCGCCTTTCTTGGGGTGATGTATCTGATGTTTATGGTGACCATCAATTTTGGTGGCGCTTTTATTGATTTCTTTGATATTGCAGCCGGGGCCATTTTTGTGGAGTTGCCACGACAACTGCTCACCGCTCTTCATCTACCACAGTGGCTGGTGACCTTGATTGCGGACGGTGCTGGAGGAGGTATACAGCTGGTTGCCAGCTTCCTGCCAGTGATAGGCACCCTGTTTCTATTCCAGACTTTTCTAGAAGACTCTGGTTATATGGCCCGGGCAGCATTTATCCTAGACCGTCTAATGCGCAGCATCGGGCTACCCGGTAAATCCTTCGTACCGTTAGTGGTAGGTTTTGGCTGTAATGTACCCTCAGTTATGGCCAGTCGTGTACTGGATACATATCAGGACCGCCTGCTCACCATATTAATGGCACCCTTTATGTCCTGTGGTGCCAGGCTAACGGTCTACATCTTGTTTGCCACGGCCTTCTTTACGACCAATGGGCAGAATGTGGTATTTGGCCTCTACATCATCGGTATCGCCCTTGCGGTGTTAACCGGCATGCTGGTTCGCCGAAAAATGCTGAGTCGTGAAATCACTCCCTTTCTTATGGAGTTACCCAACTACCACGTCCCCACCATAAAAGGACTGCTAATCCATAGCTGGCAACGCCTAAGAGGCTTTCTGCTACGAGCAGGCAAGGCCATTGTGCTCGTGGTGATCGCACTGAATTTTGTTAATTCCATTGGCACCGATGGCAGCTTCAACAACCAAAACACCGAACGATCCCTGCTGTCCGCCATTGGCAAAACCATTACACCAATATTAGAACCACTAGGCGTAAAAGAGGGCAACTGGCCGGCTACGGTGGGTATATTTAGTGGTATCTTTGCCAAGGAAGTGGTGGTCGGCACATTAGATGCGCTCTACTCAGATATGGCTCGTAGTGAAAATGGCCCATCTATAAAAGAACCAGTACACATTAGCGCCATGTTGTCTGAAGCGGTTAACACGATCCCCGAAAATCTCGCTAAAGTAAACAATATGTGGGGCGACCCTCTAGGCCTGAGCATCGGCGACCTGACTAATGAGCAGACCTCTGCCGAAGCCCAAGAGGTAGAACTCACTACCATCGTCTTGATGCAACAGTTGTTCGATGGCCAATTGGGTGCCTTCTGCTACATTCTGTTTGTGCTGCTGTACATGCCCTGTGTCGCCACACTAGGCGCTATCTATAAGGAAGCGGGCGGGGCTTGGGCTTTTTTCTCAGCCACCTGGAATACGTTACTGGCGTACTCTGTCGCGGTGATCGTTTATCAATTGGGCACGTTGCCCGCTCACCCACAACAATCCCTGCTATGGACCGGGGCTATGCTACTGATTATGTTTGTTGGCTATCTGCTGTTGATACAGTTCGGTAAAAAACAAGTTCGCAATGAAGACCTGATACCAGCAGTCAATCTGCACTAAGGACATGCGGCGCTGATGGACTATTTATAAACGAACAATCTTGTAAATAACGTCACTACAAACACCGATGTCTAGCAGACAAGATACCTATAAAGACTAAAGGCTACTGGCGCTAAAACTTTTCAATTGCCCGCAACAACTGGCGACAAGTAATCTGTCCAACTAATTTTCCATCTTGGACTACAGGACAGCGCCGATACCGCAGCTTCAGCATTTCCTGCGCCACATCCACAATATCCGCATGGGGAGACACAGAATATACATCTGTGCTCATAAAGCTTTCTACTGGGCCAACACTGGTTTCTTCGTTGTACATGGCGCTCAAAATCCCCTTCAGGCAGTCCATCTCCGACAGGACACCCAACAAGTGATTCTCATCATCCACCACACACAAACCTGAAATCTTATATTCTAAAATTAATTCTACGGCATCACACAGATCGGCGCCGGCTTTCACCTTGACCGGATTAGGCAGCATATAATCTTTAAGCTCTACAGATCGCAACATATTGATACCTTCTTATTTTTACCATTTTCAGAATACTAAACAAATAGCCAACTGCAAACTATTTGTACCTAGAAAAACCCACCCACATAGACCATAAGTGGTTGGGGGAAAACACCCAGCCAAACCACCAACACAGCCAGCAATACCGCCACAGTCTCACCCAACCATGGGACAGAGTGCTCGGTAGCGTTATTATCGTCCTGAAGCGTCATGGTATAAATGATTCGTAAGTAGTAGTAGATACCAATAGCGCTACCCAAAACCAATGCCGCTAACAGCACCCATAGTGTGCCCTCAATACCGGCTGTAAAGATATAAAATTTACCGATAAAACCAACCGTTAGGGGTATTCCTGCGAGAGACAACAGCGAGAGCGATAAAATTCCTGCTAATAATGGCCGATGCCAAAACAACCCGGTGAGGTCTGTCACCAACTGTTTTTCCTCACCACCATCACTGGACAGCAAACTGATAACAGCAAACGCTGCCAGCGTGGTCACCACATAAGCCACCACGTAGTAACTCGCCGCCTCTACAGCCAGTTTACTTCCACCCAACATACCGAGAGCCACCAGCGTTATTAATAAATAGCCAAAATGTGCAATTGAGGAATAGGACAAAAGTCGCTTTAGATTTTGTTGCTTCAATGCCAGCAGATTACCCACTAGCATAGAGGCCACTGCCAGCACACTCAGGGCAGTAAGCAATGTAGTGTATTGATGCAATTGTGCCTGCACGAATAGGCGCAGTAATACAGCAAAAATAGCCCCCTTAGAAACCGTAGCCAAGAACCCTGTTACCGGCAAGGGCGCACCCTCATACACATCAGGGGTCCACATATGAAACGGCACCACAGACAATTTAAAACTGATACCCGCCAAGACCAATGCCGAACCAGTGAGGATCAACACCTGATTGTCTGAAGCCCCAGTAAGCCGATCACCAATACCGATAAACGAAAGGCTTCCCAGCGCCGCATATAGCAAGGCGAAACCAAACAACAACACTGCCGAGGCGCAACCCGACAACACCAGATACTTAATGCTCGCCTCCAGAGGTAGTTTTCCTCGCTCGGGATAGGCAATCATCGTGTACAACGAGACCCCAAGTAATTCCATACCCAGCAACAAGGAAGCCACATGATTGGCAAATGCCAATACCAATGCGCCCAAAGTGGCCAGCAACAGCAATAGATAAAACTCTTCACTGCGTGCCTTGAGATGCCTCAGATACTCCCAAGCCAACAACGTACTCGCCAGAGAAACACCCAACAGTAGTACCGTGAAAAACATACCGAAGGCATCAACACTTAGCAGCGATAGCTGCTGTGGGCCGACCGCTACCGCCAGAGGAATAGAAGCCAGTGTCAGCAGCAAACCCGCCACGGTAAACCCCGCAGTCAGTGCATGTCCACGCCGAAAGGAAATCAGTAGCATCAGCAGTACTATAGCTATGGACAGCACTATTAACGGCAATATCGACTGGAGTTCAATCATCGTCATGGCATCAACCCCGCAACCTTTGTAGGCTCAGTCACACTACCCACCATCTGCATTAGGCTATCCAGTACTGGCTGGGCTGTGTCGAGTACAGGCTGGGGATAAAGACCCAGCCATATCAAACCCACAATCATTACCGTCATGGTCAGCATTTCCCTGAATCCATAATCAGGAAATCGACGACCTTCATCTGGCTTACCCTGAAAAGCTCGTTGCATCATCATCAGTGAGTAGATCGCCGCGACAATCAACCCAAGAGCGGCCACTGCCGCTACCCAGGGAGCCACAGCAAAGAGCCCGACCAACACCAAGAATTCCGCTACAAAGTTGCCCAAGCCTGGCAGGCCTAACGAAGCCAATGCAAAGAACATTGCCACAGCACCCATCCTCGGCATGTTTTGCCAGAGGCCGCTCATCTTTGACATATCCCTAGTATGCATCCGCTCCTGAAGAGAGCCCGCTATCATAAATAAGGCGGCGGTACTGAAGCCATGGGCTATCATCTGCATTACTGCACCCTGAAGCGCCAAGGCATTCCAGGCAAACACGCCCAGTAGAACAAAACCCATATGGCTGACGCTGCTGTAAGCCACTAATCGCTTGAAATCATCCTGCCCCAACGCCAATACCGCACCATAGATGATCCCTGCAACGCCCAGCCCCATGGCGATGGGAGAGAACGCCAACGCTTCATTGGGAAACAGCGGAACCACAAAACGAATAAGTCCGTAAGCCCCTGTTTTTAATAATATTCCAGCAAGAATAACACTGCCCGCAGTGGGCGCCTGAGTGTGGGCATCCGGCAACCAAGTATGAAAGGGGAAACCGGGCAGCTTCACCAGAAATGCCACAAAGAAACCCAACATTAAATAGTACGCAATATCTCCGCCGACCTTGTGATCGAGCAAATCAAAATAACTGAAGCTGTATACGCCGGTGCTACTGTGATTCAGCATGACCAATGCCAAAATCGCCAGCAACATCATCAGGCCACTCACTTGGGTAAAGATAAAAAACTTCATGGAGGCATAGCCGCGGCCTTCATGACCCCAGATAGCTATCATCAAGTACATTGGTACCAGCATGACCTCCCAGAATAGGAAGAACAAAAATAGATCCAATGCCAAAAAGACACCGAGTACCCCAGCCAGAGTCCAGAGTAAATTTGCTTCAAAAAAACCAGTGCGCTGTTTGATATCAGTCCAAGAGGAACTTACTGCAACCGCTCCTAGCACCAAGGTCAAAAGGACCATCAACAAACTCAACCCATCCATGGCCAGCTCAAAGCTAATACCAAAACGAGGGATCCATTCCGCCTTATAGTGAAACAGCCACGTCGCAGCATCTGACGGATTGGGAACAATCGCGATTTGTGACCATGACAGGTCACTCATGTACACCAGAAAATAGCCCAGATCAAACAAGATGGTAAACAATGCAATCCAGCGAGGTAAAAGAGGATGTTGTCGCTCCGCCAACCAGGCAATAACACCCCCGGCTAACAGAATTAGAATCAGGTTAACCAATACCATCAGATAACCCCCAGTAACAAAGCAATCACCACAATGACACCGAAGACCATACTGGTGGCATACCAGCGCAGCCGTCCAGTTTGAGTATGACTAAGCCCCACAAAGAGCATCTGGCACACCTTCACTATCGAGTTATAGATCACATCCACCCACTCGCCACGAAGCATATAGGCCAGCCCCTTATAAGGTCGAACCAACAATCTATCGTAGAGTAAGTCCATCGCCCAACCACTGAACCAGAATTTCTTCAGCGTACGACCTAGGGAGGAATTGACCAAGCCATCAATCTTCAACTGACCACTCAGGAAAATTAGGTAGGCCAGCACCAAACCAATGAGTGGAATGGCAATTGAAATCCCCTCTATCAAATGACTGGGGTGGTGCTCACCCGCAACAGGAAACACGTCCGCCAGAGGCAGTGCAAACCAACCACCAATGATCGCCAACACACAAAGCAACGTCAGGGGTACCGCCATACGAAGACCTGGCTGCCTGTCGGGTTCGGTCTTCGCCTCACCAAAGAACACCACAAACACCAACCGGAAACTGTAAATGGCGGTCAACAGTGCGCCTAACAAGCCGCCTGCCCAGAGCCATGGGCCGGCACCGGGAAGCTCATAGGCTTGCAGTAGAATCATATCCTTGCTGAAAAACCCGGAAGTAAATGGCAATGCTGCCAGTGCCGCCGAACCAATCAAAAAGCTCCAAAATGCCACAGGCAGTCGAGTCCTCAAGCCGCCCATCTTGAAAATATTATGTTCGTGGTGCAGACAGTGAATCACCGCCCCCGCACCAAGGAATAACAACGCCTTAAAGAAGGCGTGAGTCATGAGATGAAAAATACCCGCCGTCCAGGCTCCAACCCCAAGCGCAAGGAACATATAGCCAATTTGGCTGATGGTGGAATAGGCCAAAATCCGCTTGATGTCATGCTGAACCAGAGCAGTAAAGGCTGCCATTAGAGAGGTAATCAGTCCGACCAACGCCACCGCTAACATCGCGGGAGGAGCCAGTAAAAATAGCTCGTGGGTACGCGCAATCAGGTAAACCCCGGCTGTGACCATGGTCGCCGCATGAATCAATGCACTGACTGGCGTAGGACCTGCCATCGCATCGGGCAACCACGTGTGTAATGGTAGTTGAGCTGACTTGCCCACAGCACCACCCAACAGCAACAGGCAAGCCAACACTGGCAACGTATCTCCCACCTGCCATTGACTGTTGGCGGCGGCGGCCATGGGTTGAATATCCAGCGTTCCCAATTCAGTAAAGAGGAGGAACAAACCTAGCGCCATCGCAGTATCGCCTACCCGGGTGACCACAAACGCCTTGCGAGCCGCCAACCCGTTATCGGGGTTTTGATACCAAAACCCCACTAACAAATAACTACATACACCCACGCCCTCCCAACCCAGGTAGAGCAGCAACAGATTGTCTGCCATCACCAGTATCAGCATGGCAAAAACAAACATATTTAAATACGCAAAATAACGACTGTAACTGACATCCTCTTCCATAAATTCGGTGGAGAACAGGTGGATCAAAAAGCCCACCCCGGTAATCACGGACATCATGACAAGAGTCAGGCCATCTAGGTAAAAAGCAATATCAGGAGAGAAGGTACCCACTTGCATCCAGGTCCACAACACTTGGTGGTGGGGCTGCCCTGATTCCATGAAAGCGAGGCCAACCAACAGAGTAGTAAGGGCAGACAAGCCTACGGAACCAGCGCCTAGGATCGCCACCAACCGTTTCGGCATTTTCCCGGTGGTCACCATCAACAACACTGAACTCACTAGTGGAAAGAGTGGAATTAAGGGCAGCAGCTTCAGCATATCTGAATCATCCTCTCAACCTGTCAGCGTCATCCATATCCAAGCTTTTAAACCGGCGCTGAATCTGAATGACCAAACCCAGACCCACAGCTACTTCCGCAGCGGCCACGGCCAGAATCAGCATAAATATAACCTGACCATCGGCCTGGCCCCAGCGAGCACCTGCAGCAACAAAGGCCACAGCTGAAGAATTAAGCATCACTTCCAGCGATATCAGGATAAAAATCACGTTACGCCGCATCATCAAGCCAAGAAGACCGCAAATAAACAGCAGAGCGGATAACAGAAGCACATGATCCAGAGGAATACTGACACCATCCATTAGCTGCCACCTCCCTCTTCTAAATAACGACGTCCTAGGTGATAGGCTCCCACTAGACCCGCCATCAGTAACATTGAGGCAATTTCAACGGCCAAGACATAGGGCCCATATAGGGTCATACCCACCTGTTTGGAGGATATCAAACCCTGGGTTTCAGCCGGAGCGCTCTGCGAAAGAACCAACACCAACTCCACGAGCAATATCAGTGCCAGGATCACTGGGGTAACCCAGACTTGAGGCTTAAGTAATTTTTTCTCCCGACGATCACCCTTCTCACCTAGGTTGAGCATCATGATGACAAACACAAACAACACCATAATGGCACCCGCATAAATAACGACTTCCAGTACCGCGGCGAAGGGAGCGCCAATCAAGTAGAAAATAACGGCTACCGCCAGTAATGACAGAATAAGATAAATTAGAGCATGGGTCGCATTCACCCGAGTCAGCGCCAGAATCGTTGATACCAGAGCAATAGTGGCTGCCATATAAAACAGGATTAACTCCAGCATGTAACCCTCCTTGCCTTTAAAAGCAGTGCCTTTTTAGCGGAAAGAATAGCCGTCTCACACATCTCGCAGCTCATGGCAACAAACTCTTAACATCGATAGGTTGTGCTTCATTTTCCGCCTCACCCTTATCCTTCCAGGCGGTTTTCATCCCGGACACTCGATAGAAATTATAATCATGGTATTTGCCCGTACCATTTATCAGTAGATGCTCTTTCTCATAAACCATACTCTGACGGTCGTACTCACACATCTCAAAATCTGGGGTCAACTGAATGGCATAGGTAGGACAGGCTTCCTCGCACATGCCACACATAATGCAACGGGAAAAATTAATGCGAAAAAACTCTGGATACCAACTCCCGTCATCCCGTGTATCTTTTTGCAATGCAATGCAATCTACCGGGCAGGCCACAGCACAAAGGTTGCAGGCCACGCAGCGCTCCTCTCCATCGGGGTCGCGGGTCAACACAATACGGCCACGATAACGCGGTGCCAGATAGGGTTTTTCTTCTGGGTATTGAACTGTTTCAGCAGAGGTAAAGGTGTGTTTTAACACCTCCCATATCGTACGAAGCTGGCTTATCATCCAACACCTCCAACAGTCAGCCCATCAGCTAACCAAAGAGCTACCGCCCCTGTGACCACTAAATTAATCAGGGTCAGTGGCAACATAATTTTCCAGCCCATGGACATGAGTTGATCGTATCGAGGCCGTGGAATGGCCGCCCTCAACAAGACAAAGAAGCAGATCACTATAAACGTTTTAAGCCCAAACCAGACGATGGGTGGGAGCCAGGGGCCAAGCCAGCCACCAAAGAATAAAGTAACGATCATGCTGGAAATTAGTATCAGCCCCAGATACTCACCCAGCATAAACATGCCAAACTTCATGCCGCCATATTCGGTATGAAATCCTGCACAGAGCTCATGTTCCGCTTCAGGCAAATCAAAGGGCAGTCGATGACTTTCTGCAATCCCCGCAATGGTAAACACAAATAATCCTAAAAATTGTGAAATGCAGTACCACCCATCAGACTGCGCTTCGACGATTACTCTGAGGTTAAAACTGCCAGAGAGCATCACCACGCCCATCAGAGACAACCCCATAAATACTTCATAGCTGACCATTTGCGCGGCCGAACGCAACCCGCCGAGCAGCGCGTATTTATTGTTGGAGGCCAGGGCTCCAAGCAACACGCTATAAACAGCCAGCGATGTCATTCCCAGAAAAAACAACAGACCAATATTCATATCGATGATCTGAAGTTCGGGAGCAAAAGGCACCACGGCAAAGCCCAGCATCATCGCCATCACAATAGCGGTTGGCGCGAAGATGAAGACGACCTTGTCAGAAAATGGTGGCACCCAATCGTCTTTAGTAAGCAGTTTAAGCATATCGGCGGCCACCTGTAGGATACCAAATGGCCCCAACCGATTAGGTCCATAGCGGTCCTGCCAAATACCGAGTAAACGCCGTTCCCACCAGGTCATGACTGCCGCGCCACCCACTGCCCCCACTAACACAGCAAGTGCAAACATAACTGTCATCAGATCAGACATTTTGCACTCCGCGTACTTTAGGCCGATCACTGGCAATCAGCTCTGGAAGACGACGCACCCAGTCAGTTGCTTTCTGTAAGCCTACTGTTGAACCGGCACTTAATGTTTCTACTCCAGCCATTCCAGCGGTGAAACCTACACAACCTCTTGCCAGAGTTGGATCAAGGGCTACCTCCAATGGCGCGGTCTCGATACTGCATATCACTGACACCCCATCTCCATCACTGACTTGTAGGCTTTGTGCATCACTGGGGTGGAGAATCACCTGAGCAACACCCGCCAGTTCGGCAATAGCCGGTGCATGGGCACTCAATTCATCGCTCCCAAATACCCGATAAACCGGAACCAACAGCCATTCAGACGCCGAAGGATTAAAAACACCTAATTCCGTAGTTCTGAGTTCTGTAGCACTGATTTCAGTTACATCATGGGGGACGCCCTGCCCGGGGATAATTAATCGCACCCCGGCAGTGCCTCCTTTTATTGCTCCGCCAGCCTCGTCCTGAAATTTTTGAATGGACTGGTTAGAGTTCCAGCCCGGCGCCCAGGTATACGGCATCAAAGAACTGGGCTGTCCGCTGCCTAACCCCTCCATGCTATATGCAAACGGTGTTTCCTCATCCACGGGCTGCTTGGGCTCATGTACAGACACATCAGCCCGCATGGCAGTACGACCACTATAGCGTGGGGTCTGGCGAGGTATTTTGAGACCGCGGTTACGGAATAGGTGGTCGGGTGCTGCCGAGACAATTTCTGATAACGCAGGAATATCCTGAGCACAGGCCGCTGCCACCTGATCAAAATGCTGTAATTGATCAAAACCTGAGGCGCCCGTAGCTTGCCCCAAAAGAGACAACCACTGCCAACTGGCGCGCCGATCCTCTTCGTCAACAAACACAGGGTAGTACCGTTGTGCTCTACCCTCGTTATTAACCAATGTTCCTTCAGATTCGGCAAAAGTACTCGCGGGTAGCGCTAACTGCGCCTTGGATAGGGTGGCGTTATCCAGCGAATCCAGCACCACCAACTGTTTAACATTGTCCAGGAGACGGTCAATCTCTTCCGGTGTCCCCCGCCGGTAAAGATCATTCTCCAACACCAGCAAAGTATCTATATCACCGTTGATAGCAAGTGCTGCAAGCTCCGTAAGATCTGGCCCTTCACCTCCGTCAAGCATCGTGACACCCAGGCTATTGCATTCAGACACACTGAGACTAAGCATGGTCTCTTTTTCTGCGGCTAATGCCTCTGCCACAGCCGTCGCCCCATCGATAACTGAAGGATTCAACAAGCTGGTACCAGAAACGATCAATGGCCGTTTGGCTTTTTTTAATGCAGTGGCGATAGTCACCACCAGCGCCGACAAGTCCACACCCAAATCATCCACCGGGTTTCCCGATATTTCTGCGGCTACGGCAAAACCTAACCGAGCAATATCATCAGGTGCTAGAGAAACATGTGTTTCGACAATATCATTAAGTCGTGTCTCGCTAACACCCGCAATAAACATTGGACTGCGCTGATCTTGCGCCAAGTTGCGAATGGCGGCATCCATCCAGGGTTCCAGACGTAACTCTGTACCCAGCTCTAACGCTTTATTGCGAACAGATTGACGAAGTGCCAGCGCGAGTCGTGGTGCGGTATTACTGACATCTTCACCCAGTATCAGTACCGCATCAGCAGATTCAATTTGCTTCATGGAAGGGCTGATCGCCCGAGTCTGGCTGAGCGTATTGGCAACCTGTTGAACTAATCTTTGCTCTGTATCACTAAAACCCGGACAGAAATTTTCAGCACCGACCAGACGACGTAACAGGTAGTTGGACTCTACAGATGCCCGAGGAGACCCCACAGCAAAGACCTTGTCACCCTGTCCCCAACTGGCGGCGGTGGCTAATGCCTGCTCTGCCTTAACCGGGAGGTAACTACCATCATCATTTTGCAGCCCGGCAAAATCTAGCCGCGACTCGCTGTTAACAAAATCACCACCAAAACGGCCTCGGTCACATAGAAAATAACCATTCACCTCATGGTTATAACGGTTATGAATTCGCTTCAACTTGCCATAGCGCTCACCCGGCATGGTGTTACAACCAGCGGCGCAGCCAACACAAATCGACGGGGCCGATTGTAAATCCCACTTACGGGTATATTGGGCCAACAGCGTCTTATCGGTAAATACGCCCGTGGGGCACACCTCTACCAAATTACCGGCAAACTCGCTTTGCAGCACCCCTTCCTGATGTCGACCAAAATACACATGATCATGAGATGCCAGTGCGGCCAGATCCGTACCACCTGCATAATCTTTATAAAAACGTACGCAGCGATAACAACTGATACAGCGGTTCATCTCATGGCTTATTAATGGCCCAAGATACTGGTTTCTATGGGTATTTTTCTTTCCCCTATAGTTTCGGTCACGATGTCCAACCATCACCGTCATATCCTGAAGATGGCACTCACCACCTTCAGCGCAGACGGGACAATCATGAGGGTGATTCAACATCAGTGATTCAATCACTGACTCTCGAAACTCGCTCGCAGCTTCTCCCTGAAGAGACAATCTGGCGCCATCGGTTACTGGTGTCATACAGCCCATGACGATACGGCCACGGGTGTCCTCTTCATTCTGGTACTGCACCATGGCGCACTGGCGACAAGAGCCGATGGAACCCATCGCCGGATGCCAACAAAAGTAAGGCAAATCCAAGCCAAGGTTGAGGCAAGCCTCTAATAGGTTTTTACCTGCGTCAACTTCGTAAGGTTTATCGTCAATATAAATGGTGGGCATAACTTACGCTCCCCCGTCGACATAAGGGCAACACCCTTGTTCGATATGACGTTCAAAATCGTCTCGAAAATATTTCAGCGCGCTCTGCAATGGCTCCATAGCGCCCGGAGCTAGCGCGCAATGTGTATTACCCATAGCGCCAATGTATTTCACTTGTCGGGCCAAAGTATCCAAGTCTTCCTTCAACCCTCGACCTGCTTCGATATCCTCCAGAACCTGCCGTGTCCAAGGCAGACCTTCTCTGCAGGGTGTACAAAAACCACAGGATTCATGAGCAAAAAACCGTATCAGGTTTAGCACCATACCCACCGGACAAGTT
The DNA here is from genome assembly GCA_002390285.1 of Cellvibrionales bacterium UBA4451. Taxonomy (GTDB): domain Bacteria; phylum Pseudomonadota; class Gammaproteobacteria; order Pseudomonadales; family Porticoccaceae; genus Porticoccus. The sequence goes on from DGPB01000012.1 coordinate 15,654, forward strand.
TTATCATCGAGGATAATCATTGTACCGGTCCCCATGCGACTTCCTGCCGCACCAATTGACCCATAATCCATGGGCAGGTCTAGGTGCTCCTCTACCAGAAAATCGGTAGACCCACCGCCGGGTAAAAATCCTTTGAATTTACGGCCCTCAGTCATTCCGCCAGCGTACTCTTCAAGAATCTCACGCACTGGAGTCCCTATTGGCAGTTCCCAACAACCGGGGTTTTTCACGTAACCACTGGCGCCATACATTTTCGTGCCACTGTCTTCGCCCAGACCTAACGACTGGAACCACTCTGGTCCTTTGTCGATGATATGGGGAATATTACAAAGGGTTTCTACGTTATTGACGATGGTAGGCCTTCCCCACAACCCACTCACTTGCGGGAACGGCGGCTTGGCTCTAGGGTTAGCTCGCTTGCCTTCTAAGGCATTAATCAGCGCCGTTTCTTCTCCGCAGATATAGCGTCCTGCACTGGTATGCACATGCATTTCCAGATTAAAGCCGCTACCGAGAATATTGTTTCCGAGATAACCTTTTTCATAGCACTCTGCCAGCGCCTCGCGCAGCCGTTGGATCGCCACCACATATTCACCACGAATAAAGATATAGGATAAGTCGGCTTGAATAGTGTACGCCGCCAGAATCATACCTTCGATTAACTGGTGAGGGTCGCACTCCATTAACAGCCGGTCTTTAAATGTACCCGGCTCCATTTCATCGGCATTGGTGACTAAATATTTGTGTCCAGGGCTGCATTGCTCACCCATTGGCACGAAGCTCCACTTCATACCCGTGGGGAAACCAGCACCACCGCGACCGCGAAGATTTGAGGCCTTAACCACTTCAAGGCAGTCATTGGGTGACATGCCAGACATTGCCTTGTGCAACCCCCGATACCCACCATTGGCTTCGTAAGCAGTCATATCGGTTGGCTTAAGATCTGGTCCGATATTTCGAGTGAGCACCTTTTCAATCAGGGCATTTTCCATTAGGACTCACCTCCCCGGTCTACGTTACTATCAAAGATCTGGTTGATTTTTTCATCGTCCAGATTGGTGTACAGGTCATCACCCACCATCATTACTGGGGCTTTATCGCAGGCACCCAAGCAGGGTACTGGAATCAGGGTGTACTGGTTATCCGTGGTGGTCTCACCGTAATCTACGCCCAGTTTTTCAGATATCTTTTGCTTCACGCCGTCACAACCACGAATCCAACAACTGACGCTGTCACAAAACAAAACGACTTTATCGCCCACCGGTTGGCGATAAATTAGATTGTAGAAAGTTGCCACGCCCTCAAGCGCCTCAGGTGACATATCTAGGTAGCGGGCGATTGCCACCAAAGCCTCATCGGATACCCAGCCCCGATAACTCTGAACTATTTTCAGGGCATCGATTGCAGCACCGGATTTTTGCGGCATATGAGCCAACTCGGCATCAATTTCCCTGATTTCCGCAGAAGTCAGGGTCGCGTCAGTTTGGATAATTGACTGCTCTATCATCGATCCACATCCGCCATAACAAAATCTATGCTGGCAACAATTGTGATTAAATCTGCAATCATCAACCCGCGACTAATGAGGGGTATCTGTTGTAAGTGGGGAAAGGAGGGGGTGCGAATTCGTGTACGGTAGGACATGGTGCCCCCATCGCTAATCAAGTGGTAACTGTTGTGACCCTTGGTAGCCTCAATCAGCTGAGTAGCCTCTCCCGCTGGCATTACCGGCCCCCAACTCACATTGAGGAAGTGATGAATCAGGGTTTCAATATCCTGCATGGTACGCTCTTTCGGTGGGGGCGTTGTCAGGCTGTGATCGCTCTTGTAGGGACCTTCCGGCATATTATCCAGGCACTGGCGGATAATTTTCAGACTTTGACGAATCTCCTCAATTCGCACCTCGGCCCGGTCATAACTATCACCGTTATTACCCACAGGCACTTCAAAATCGAACTGATCATAACCACCGTAGGGACGATCTCTCCGCAGGTCCCAATCCATACCAGTGGCACGTAAACCGGGGCCGGTAATACCCCAGTCGATCGCCTCTTCCTGGGTATAACGACCAATCCCAATGGCACGTTTTTTCAGAATGTTGTTCTGCATGGCCATCTTGTCGTAGTGATCCAGGCGCGCTGGCATGGCATCAATAAAATCACGGACCATTTTTTCCCAACCAATGGGCAAGTCCTGAGCCACCCCGCCAATTCGGAACCACGCCGGGTGCATCCGCCCACCGGTGACGGCTTCAACGATGCCTAACAAACGCTCTCTGTCCGCGAACATATAAAATACTGGCGACATCTGCCCCACATCCTGAGCAAAAGTGCCATAAAATACCAAGTGGCTGGAAATCCGGAACAGCTCGGACATCATTATGCGAATCACCTTGGCACGATCCGGCACGTCAATGCCCGCCAGTTTTTCCACCGACATCACATAGGCCAGGTTATTCATCACCCCACCCAGATAGTCGATGCGGTCGGTGTAGGGAATAAAACTGTGCCAGGTCTGCCGCTCACCCATCTTTTCGGCACCACGGTGGTGATAGCCAATATCCGGTACCGCATCGACAACAACTTCACCATCCAGTTGTAGCGCAATACGAAACACACCATGAACACTAGGGTGATTTGGACCAAGATTCAAAAACATAAACTCGGTGTCTTCGGTCCTACGTTTCATGCCCCATTGTTCTGGACGGAATCGCAATGCCTCCTGCTCGGCATCCTGCCTTTCATCATCAAGACTGAAAGGTTCCATCTCAGTGGCTCTAGCGGGATGATCCTTACGAAGAGGATGTCCCTCCCAGGTGGGTGGCATCAAAATACGATACAGATTGGGGTGGCCACTGAAGGTAATGCCGAACATGTCCCAGACTTCACGCTCATACCAATTGGCATTGGGCCAGATATCGACAATGGTTGGCAGCTCAAGCTCCGGCTCCACCAACGCCATCTTCAGTCGAATATCTTCATTCCGTGAAAAAGACAACAGGTGATAAACAATCGTGAAATCAGCGTTTGGCTGCCCCTCTCGATTTACTCTCAACCGCTCATCGATACCAAAGAGGTCGTGAAGCATAGGGAATTTTGGCTTTAGAAAGCGCAGCACATAATGAAGCTGGGCTCTCTCTACCCACAGAGTAGTGATTCCGTCAGCACAGGGTTGAACCAAAAAACAGCCCTCACCGAACCGCTCGTACAGTTCGCCGATGATGCCCGCTTGCCTCAAGGTTTCAGTTGCCTGCATACCCATATCCCAGATGTTTCTTATTATGTCTGTTGACGTTTTTTATACGTCTCTTGTTTTGATACCGCTTTCAGTCTTATACGTCCTTAGGGTCTCGCAATTCAGTCACTTTCATTCTTTCTTCTGTTAACAAATCCCGCTGGCTGATGGCCTCAGGTTTGATCACTGTTTGATCTCCCATAGCCCAACTGAGCGGCCGACGCTCTTTGCTCACAGACTCTTGTAACATCATCAGCCCTTGCATTAGCGCCTCAGGGCGCGGAGGGCAACCCGGCACATATACATCCACAGGAATAAACTTATCGACCCCCTGAACCACGGAGTAGATATCGTACATACCGCCAGAGTTGGCACAGGAACCCATGGAGATAATCCAGCGCGGCTCCAGTAGTTGTTCATATAACCGTTGTACCACTGGCGCCATCTTGAGAAAGCAGGTGCCAGAAATTACCATTAAGTCAGCTTGCCGAGGCGTAGCCCGAATCACCTCAGAACCGAATCGAGCAATATCGTGACGACTGGTAAACGCGGTAGCCATTTCTACGTAACAGCAGGACAAACCAAAATTAAAAGGCCACAGGGAATGTCCACGCCCCCAGGCAATCAAATCTTCCAGCTTGGCAAAACACACATTGCGACGAACATGTTCTTCTATAGGGTCTGTGCCTATAGCATCTGTACTTATAGCATCACCAGTTGCAGCACCTCCACTTGCACTGCGAGCAATAATATTTTCATCTGGGCGAGTTAGGCTCCACTTCATTTGCTTGCTTCCTCAAGACCAATACGGGTTTTTATTCCCCAGTCCAGCGCACCACTACGCCACTCATAAATTAGTGCTACCACCAAGATGACGATGAATACAAGAATCGCCAGATAACCCGACCAACCCAGCTCAAAAAAGGCGATAGCCCAAGCAAAGATAAAGACGGTTTCAAGATCAAAGATGACAAAGAAGATGGCGATCAGATAAAACTCTACAGAGATGCAGAGCTGTGCGTCGCCAACGGAGACAATACCAGATTCGAAGGTATCTCCAGTAGCACGGTCCATTCGTCGCTGACCGAGCAGCCAGGAAAGCCCCAGCATCGTTAATACCAGCATAATCACCATGCCAAAGTAGACCACTAAGTGCCACAGCTCTCCGGTATGGGTCACGCTGACGGCCTCACTCATCTACCTACGCCCCACACAGTATCGGCGCAAGGACGCAAAGAATTCCGACTTCCTGAAGTCAAATAGAGTGGCGCTATAAATCGATTTATATGAGGATAATGAGAGGTATACGGGATATACGGGATAGGAGCCAGGCTGGTCTTAGCAACCTGACGACGACCTGCTACTTTACTCCTAAGAGTTATACCCCTAAGTCTTGGCATTCGATCTCCGATACTCTGGAGGCCACTCGCTCTACCGACAAACAAACTAACAGACGAACTAAACGAGTACTTCGGCCTGACTTTTATATTTATTTAACACAGTGAACGCAAAAACTTTACAAGTGATATAACAAAAATGCAATCGCTAGAGCACTTTTTATTTCAATTGTGGCAGTTAATAACAAACAAGCCAGCAATTGAGACATGGCCAACAACCTGTAGCGATAGTTGGCATTGCTTAAAAGAAAGAAGGCCGAGAAAGGTAAGAGACCGGGATTAACCACGAGAGTAGTGCCGAAATACTCAATGCCGGCACTACTCCCTTTTTATGGTCTCAAGAAAAGGGGTGACGCAAGACAATGGTTTCAACCCGATCTGGTCCGGTTGAAACAATGTCCACTGGGGTTTTAAGAATCTCTTCTATACGAGCAATATAGGCACAGGCATTCGCGGGCAATTCATCCAGGGATTGAGCACCAACAGTCGATTCTGTCCAACCTGGCATTTCCTCATAAACAGGAACCAAGCCTTCATAATCATCAGCATGACTGGGAATACCCGCATCATTGCCATTGGCATCCTTGTAAGCCACACAGAGCTTGATACATTCAAGGCCATCGAGAACGTCCAGCTTGGTCAGACAGATACCGGAAACAGAGTTGATCCTGACAGCCTGCTTAAGCGCCACCGCATCAAACCAACCACAACGGCGCTCCCGCCCAGTGGTCGCGCCAAATTCATGCCCTTTTTCTCCAAGGTGTCGCCCCACCGCACAGAACAGTTCCGTCGGAAAGGGACCAGAGCCAACCCGAGTGGTGTAAGCCTTGGTGATACCCAGCACATAATCCAGGTACAGAGGGCCAAACCCAGTACCCGTGGCAGTACCACCAGCGGTGGTATTAGATGAGGTGACAAAAGGGTATGTGCCGTGGTCAATATCCAGCAATGACCCCTGCGCGCCCTCAAACATAATATTTCCGCCCTCTTCACGAGTGCTATGCAACAAACCAGTCACATCCGCAACCATCGGCTCTACTTCATCAGCCCAGGCCATAGCCTTTGTCAGCGTGTCATCGTAATCCACAGCCTCTTCATGATAGAACGATGTCAGCATAAAGTTGTGGTAGTCCATTAGCTCCTTGAGCTTAACGGCAAACTTATCGCGGTTGAGCATGTCACCCAAACGCAATCCCCGTCGAGCCACTTTGTCTTCATAGGCCGGACCAATGCCTCGCCCAGTAGTACCAATTTTGGCGTCACCGCGAGCGCGCTCACGAGCCTGATCCAACGCAATGTGTATGGGCAAAATCAGGGGGCAGGCAGGAGAGATGCGCAGCCGTTCACGTACAGGAACACCCTGCTCTTCCAACTCCTGCATTTCTTTAAGTAGAGCCTCTGGCGATAGCACCACGCCGTTACCAATCAGGCAGGTCACATTGTCGCGGAGGATACCGGAGGGAATCAGGTGTAATACCGTTTTCTTGCCTTCAATCACTAGTGTGTGACCGGCATTATGGCCGCCCTGGAATCGGGCTACTACCGAAGCCTGATCTGTCAGTAAATCGACTATTTTACCCTTGCCTTCGTCACCCCATTGGGTGCCGAGCACCACAACATTTTTACCCATGTGATATCTCTATCCTGATAAGGAATAATTTAAATTGGTTTAATTTGAAACTCGCCATCTACCATAAGTAATTGGCGGTCACAGTGTAATTCATCATAATTTGGCTGTTGACCCGGGAAACCGCAGACCACACGTTCGCCGCTCGCACGAAGCTTATCGACAGCTTGCTGCTGAACAAACTCCTCGGAGGCATGAGCATAAATACCGGCTAAAACCTGATCCTGTGCATGGGTAAATTGCACCAATGCTTGCAAGCTCATATTAAATCCTGTGGCGGGGCGAGATCGACCGAAGCCCTCACCCACGTGGTCATAACGACCGCCATTACCAATAGCCTGCCCAACACCTGGAGCAAATGCCGCAAATACCACACCCGTGTGATAGTGATAACCACGCAGTTCACATAAATCTAGATACAGTTCCGTTTCGGGGCTACTCGCTTTCAGCGCATCCACTACTGCCTGTAACTCATCCAGCGCCAGCTCCACTTCAGCGGGAGCCTCTGCAAACACCTCTCGAGCACGGTCAAGCACCGTCGCGTCGCCAGCCAAATCCACCAATGCACGAATCATCGTCGCCGTAGAAGTATCGCTGATATTGCCCGCCACCCAAACATCCAGTTCTGGTACAGACTTACGCTGAAGCAGATCAAATAATTCGGCTTCTTGAACTTTACTCAACCCGGCATCTTCCAGCAGGTTGCCATAGATTCCCACGTGGCCAAGATCCAATTGAGGTTTTTCTAGCCCGGCTAATCGGAGGGTTTCCACCATTAAGCTGATCACTTCGATATCAGCGGCTAACCCTGCCTCACCATAGAGTTCAACCCCAATCTGAATCGGAGAGCGACTCGCTAACGGGTAACGTGGTCTGGTGTAGAGTACGGTACCTGCATAACAGAGCCTACTGGGTCCATTGCGGCGAAGGCTATGGGCATCCATACGGCTTGTTTGAGGGGTAATATCTGCGCGGATACCCATCATTCGGCCACTGATCTGGTCAGTAACTTTAAAGGTCATCAGGTCCAAGTCCGAACCCGTCCCGCTCAATAATGAATCAGTGAACTCCACAAGCGGAGGAATAACGAGGTCGTAACCCCAGCAGTGGTAAAGATCTAGAACCTGTCGACGCAAGCGCTCTACCTGCAGCGCCTGGTTGGGCAGAATTTCTTCAACACCATCTGGCAACAGCCAACGATCAGCGACAGTCATCACATTCACCTACTAATCATCACATTTACTTGCTAATAAGGTATAGAGCACCCGCTCCAAGAAGCATACTAACCAGCCCCATTATGCGCATGCTGCGGTCATCAACTTGAGCTAACAGTGACGCCATATTGCGCCAACGTGCAGGTGCCAGAAACGGCATAATGCCTTCCAACACTAACATCAGACAAAACGCCCGACCCAAATCAACCCACATAATTCAGCTCTTTCAGTCGTAAAAAAACCGGGTTGCCCCGGTTGCGGAATTCTACCACCGTCTCCGATATGTTGCTGCATGTTTATACCGCAACATACCGGGGTAGATCAACCCGTCGCTAGCCTGGGGGCTATTTACCATCCTGACTATTGAGATAGCGGAAAAAATCACTATCAGGGTCAACCAAAAGCACGTCACCTTTGCTGGCAAAGGCTTCTTGGTAGGCATTCAAACTACGCACAAAAGCATAGAACTCGGGGTCTTTATTGTAAGCTTCAGCATAGGTGGAAGTGGCCTGTGCATCACCCTTACCACGAGTTTGCTCTGCATCACGATAGGCATTAGCGACAAGTATTGTTTTCTGTCGGTCAGCATCTGCACGAATTTTTTCTGCTTGCTCACGCCCCTCTGAACGCAACACTCTAGCCTCTTTTTCACGCTCGGCCTGCATTCTACGGTAGACCTGCTCACTCACCTCAGGAGGTAGATCGATCCCCTTAACTCGGACATCAACCACCTCAACGCCTAATGAGTCACGCACGGTCGTATTAAGATTTTCCGTCAGGTGTTTCATTAGCTGATCACGCTCACCTGAAACCACTTCATGAAGCGTTCTCGCACCAAACTGATTACGCAGCCCATCATTAACCCGACTAGCCAACCGATCTTGGGCAACCGCTTCATTACCACCCGTCGCTCTATAATATGTGTCCACATCCACGATGCGCCACTTGGAGAAAGAGTCTACGATCAACCGCTTTTTCTCAACCGTAAAGAAACTGGCAGGTTCCGCATCCAGTGTTAATACTCGTGCATCAAATTTTCGAATCTTATCAGCCAGCGGAATTTTAATGTGTAAACCGGGCTGAATGTCAGTTTGAATGAGACGGCCAAATCGTAATTTTACGGCTTTTTCCGTTTCCTGTATCACATAAAGGGTACTACTACCCAGCAACAATAAAGCTGCAAGTAATACCAACAATCCTGTAGAACGACTAGTCATCTAGCGCACTCCCCGTGGTCTAGCAGTGGAACTGCTTTCGCTACGTAATTTGTTGATTACTTCATCAACGACGCTGTTCACATCACCGCCATTAGATAAAGACGATTGGCTACGCGAAGATCCCTGCTGGATAATTTTATCCAATGGTAGGTAAAGCATATTGTTGCCCCCTTCCACATCGACCAACACCTTCGAGCTATTACTCATGACGTCTTGAATAGCATCCAGATATAGACGTTGACGCGTCACTTCTGGTGCTTTTTGATATTCTGCCAATAGCGACTCAAAGCGCTGAGACTCACCCTCCGCTTCGGCAATCACTTGCGCGAGATAGCCGTTGGATTCTTCGATCATGCGCTGAGCCTGACCACGAGCCTCTGGAATAATACCGTTGGAATAGGTTTGAGCCTCATTAATAAGACGCTCTCTGTCTTCACGAGCCTTGATGACATCATCATAGGACGCCTTCACTTGCGCTGGCGGCTTGGCTTCTTGAATATTGATCTTTCGGACTTTGATACCCGTGCCGTAATTGTCGAGGTAAGTCTGCAATCGACTCTTAACCTCATCGCCAATTTTCAGGCGGCCGGTGGAAACCACTTCATCCAACTCACTACTACCTACTACATGGCGTAGGGCACTATCAGTAGCCTGACGCAGACTGGTTTCTGGTGTTTTCACATTAAGCACAAAGGCTTTCGCGTCACTAATGTTGTACTGAACGGTCAAGGGCAGCTCAACGATATTCTCGTCTTGAGTCAGCATCTGGCCACGACTTGAATATTGACGTTCTTCAGTGACACGCACTGTTGTCACGCTATCTATTAGAGATGGATTCCAGTGAAGACCCGAACCCACCGTCTCCAGGTACTTACCTAAACGCAATACGACTGCCTGCTCCTTTTCATCGACCTGATAGAAGCCAGACATTGCCCAACCTATAACCAAGACCGCCAGTACAATGCCAACCAAGCCGCCACTCGATCCACTTTTTTTACTACCAGAGCCTCCCGAACCACCAAAGATACCATCCACTTTGTCTCGTAGTTTTTGCAGCACGTCATCTAAGTCTGGGGGGCCGTCACCGTCGTTTTTGCCACCCCAGGGATCTTTGCCACCACCGGGTTCATTCCAGGCCATACTTTTCTCCACATTCTTTAGCGTTATTCTACGGCTGGTGATTGTATCAAGCCGCCAGTGAAATACTATTCTTTCCGGGTCGATACTTTTTTCCGGGGCATTAGTTCTTTCAAAATCGATGGTTCTTTTAAATTAATAGCGCGTTATACCCTTTACTGTTCTGGTGATGGGGATACTGTCCGCAATTGATTATGAGACAGCCCTTCTGCTTTCAACAACCGAAGAAAACTCGGCTTTGGCATACGAACCTCCACCAACACATCGCCATTATCCATTTGAGACTCAGACACTACCGCATTATTTTGGTACAATATGGCACGCAGCCTGCCCAAGGTTGGCGGCAACATAAAACTTTCACAGACAATATCATCAGATAACAATTCTGTGGCGGCCTCAAGAAGCAACGGACAGCCATCTCCAGTTTGCGCTGATAACCAAACAGCAACAGGCTTACCGCTCTCATCTCGATCAATCCGAGCCGCCATATCATTCATCAGGTCAATTTTATTAAACACGGTCAGTGTCGGCAGCTCCAGAGCACCAATTTCCTCCAACACCTCATTAACGCGCTGGATATTGGTTTGCCGCTCCTCGCTGTGAGCATCAACCACATGCAACAGTAGCGAGGCATTTGCCGCCTCTTCCAACGTGGCATGGAAAGCCTCAACTAACTTGTGTGGTAAGTGGCTAATAAACCCTACGGTATCAGCCAAAATAATCGGCCCAACATCGTCCAGCTCAATCCGACGCATGGTGGGGTCTAGTGTGGCAAACAACTTGTCTGCTGCATAAACATCCGAATCGGTGAGCCGGTTAAATAGTGTTGATTTACCTGCGTTGGTATACCCCACCAAGGATACGGTGGGGATCTCTGCCCGTAGTCGGGAACGGCGCCCCTGATCGCGCTGACGACGAACTTTCTCTAGCCGCTTAAGAATTGACTTAATACGACCGCGCAGCAATCGCCGGTCTGTTTCCAGCTGCGTTTCACCCGGGCCACGCAGACCAATACCCCCTTTCTGCCGCTCCAAGTGAGTCCAGCCGCGCACCAATCTCGTTGACATATGTTGCAGCTGAGCCAACTCAACCTGCAGCTTCCCTTCGTGGGTGCGTGCTCGCTGAGCGAAAATATCGAGAATCAAACCGGTTCGGTCAAGCACCCGGCACTTGAGTTCATGCTCCAGATTTCGTTCTTGGCTTGGTGATAAATTGTGATTAAAAATAACCAGCCCAGCGGCGTTTTCTTTAACCACCTGACACAGCTCATCAACCTTGCCTGTACCGACAAAGTATTTGGGATGAGGGGACTTCCTTTGGCCTGTAACAAGAGAGACCGGATCACCACCTGCGGAGAGAACCAGTTCTTCAAACTCCCTAGGATCCTCAGGTTCATGTTCACTGGCTAGATTAAGATGGACCAGTACTGCAAGTTCACCGGAGTCAGGGCGTTCAAAAAACAATCAGTGCTCCTTATGCCTCATCTTCCGACACGCCGCCATCACTATGGGCATCAGGAACAGCCATAGGTAAGCGAACAGAGCGAGAGGGAACCACGGTGGAAATAGCGTGTTTGTAGACCATCTGACTCACGGTATTTTTCAACAGCACGACAAACTGGTCAAACGACTCTATTTGGCCTTGTAGCTTAATGCCATTAACCAGAAAAATAGAGACAGGAATGTGCTCTTTGCGCAAGACATTCAAAAAAGGGTCTTGTAGATTATGCCCTTTTGACATGGATATTCTCCTTAATAAAGAAACAAAATAAACCGCCGAAAAACAATGGATTAGCCAAATGAATCGACGATAACGTACACACACCAAAAACAAGACGGATAATGATACTACCGGCTTCTACCCTTGTATATGGGTGTATTTCCCAGTAATTTCAAGCAATTGTCCAAAATATCTTCAAGCACAGCCAACTGCCCGACCTCAGAGTCAATGTAAATGTCATGTAAATCGGGCCACTTACGCAGCCAGGTAAGCTGTCGCTTGGCAAGCTGCCTTGTAGCGGCAATGCCCTGCTCCACCATTTCATCATAGCTAATGGTACCTGACAGGTATTGCCACATTTGCCGGTAACCAACAGCTTTCATGGACGGCAAATCCATATGCAGATCGCCGCGATCATATAAATGCCTGACTTCTGATTCAAAGTCCTGCGCCAGCATTGCCTTAAAGCGACGCTCGATACGCTGATGAAGCAGTGCTCTGTTTTGCGGCATCAAGGCAATTTGTACCAATTGATACGCGTCAGTAATGGGAGCCAAGCTACTGCCAAATTCAGCCTGCTCACGCTTGAGCTCTGATAAGGGCCTGCCTGTAATCTGAAACACTTCCAACGCCCGCTGAATGCGCTGAGAGTGATTAGGGTGTAGTTGAGCGGCCGTGTCTGGATCAACTTCAGCCAATCGATTGTGTAGATAGGGCCACCCTTTTTTCGTCGCTTCTTGTTCAATGGCCTGACGTATCAGGGGGTCCGAGGGGGGACTGTCAGCCAAACCATCAAGAAGCGCCTTAAAATAAAGCATGGTCCCGCCTACCAGCAGCGGAATACGGCCCTCTGCAGTAATGACTACCATGGCCTGCCTAGCCTCATGGGCAAAATCCGCCGCCGAGTAAGATTCGGATGGGTCACGAATATCAATCAGCCTATGAGGAATGCGTGCCAGCAATTCTGGTTCGGGTTTTGCTGAGCCAATATCCATACCTTTGTAGACCAACGCTGAATCCACACTGATCAACTCCACGGGGAGGTACTCCCGCAGGGCTATCGCCAAGTCCGTTTTTCCTGTGGCGGTTGGACCCATCAGAAAGATGGCGAACGGTAAGTCTTTATTCACGACTATGTCCAATATGGCCAAATGACATCACATGACTGATGTCGTCAATACCCAGCAACTGCATTAACAGACGATCAACACCTAGGGCCACCCCAGCACAGTCCGGCAATCCACTTTCCATAGCCGCCAACAATTTTGTATCTACAGGCATAGTCGTTTTTTTCATTGCTTGTCTGAGTACTGCATCTGCATCAAAGCGGGATTTTTGTTCAACGGGGTCAACCAATTCACAATACCCATTAGCCAACTCAACACCGTTCAGAAAAACTTCAAAGCGTCGCGCAACGGTGTTTCCCGCTTGATCCTTACCTATTTTGGCCAAGGCTGACTGGCAAACAGGGTAATTATGAACAAACACTAATCCATCGGGTAACTGTGGCGCCACTGAAAGACTGAAGATAAGATCGAGACAGGTGCTCCGGCTTTCATCTGAAAAATCACTACCAGAAATATGAGAAGCCCTGCTTTGAAGCTCAGCAAGGACAGCTGAATGAGGATTCAGCCCTGTTATATTCTCGAATACATCAGCGTACATCAGTGTCTGGGGTGAATGCTTCAAACCTAGCTCGCATAAGAGGGAGGCCACCTCACCCATCAATTGGCACTCATCCCAACCCGCCCTATACCACTCAAGCATGGTGAATTCAGGGCGGTGTCGGTGACCCACCTCACCATCACGAAACGCCTTACCCAAATAGTAAATAGAACCGCTATCCGAGGCCAAAAGCCGTTTCATAAAATATTCTGGCGAGCTCTGGAGGTACCGTATATCGCCACTGACCTGTGTATGAAGGCAATCAATATGGAGATCAGTGACACCGGTCTCCGACAGAACAGGCACATCAACCTCCAACACATCACGGGCTTCAAAAAACTGGCGGATTTGTGCCTGTACTTTTGCTCGACAACGGAGTGTTTCAAGTGATGCTGTTGGTTGCCAATTAACCATGTATCTATATTACCTCTCCATTTTACTCATCAGTGCAGATATTTCAGGTTAAACAAAAGAAGGGCGGCACAGGCCGCCCTTCTTTCATTAATGACCACCACGTATTAAAGGTTCCTACAAAGCCCCCTAGTTAGGCTCTGCTTAGATACTCACCTGTGCGCGTGTCAACTTTGACCACCTCCCCAATATTCAGGAACAGCGGTACTTTCACAACAGCACCGGTGCTTAGAGTGGCTGGTTTAGTGCCACCCTGAGCCGTATCCCCTTTCAATCCAGGGTCTGTATCAACAATTTCTAGCTCCACATGGTTAGGTGCCGTAATGGATAATGGCGCACCGTTATATAAGGTTACAATCACAGTATCCTGCTCTCTCAGCCATTTGGCCGTATCGCTAACAACCTTCTCATCCGCTTGGTGCTGCTCAAAGGTATCAGGCTCCATGAAATGCCAGTATTCACCATCGGTATAGAGATACTGCATATCGAGATCCATCACATCAGCACCTTCTAGGGACTCACCAGACTTAAATGTGCGGTCCCAAACCCGGCCCGTCTTTAAATTACGAATACGCACACGACTAAAAGCCTGGCCTTTGCCGGGTTTAACAAATTCGTTTTCCACGATAGAACATGGATCGCCATCCATCATTACTTTCAGACCGGAGCGAAATTCATTGGTAGAATAGTTAGCCATTATTACCTCAAAATTCAGTAAAACTTTCTAGATAGAAGAGCCCGCTATGATAACCCGTTCTGTGGCAACTGTGGATAGTCTGACGTGGCAAGAACAACTGGCCACCAGTATTCGTGATCCCAAGCAACTGCTCAATATGCTGGGACTCGATACCTCTCTGCTGGACGGCGCACTGAATGCGCACGAGGATTTCCCGTTGCGAGTCCCGCTGCCCTATCTGCAACGGATCGCAAAAGGAGACCCGAATGACCCTCTATTAAGGCAAGTACTGCCACTGGGCAGTGAATTGCTGGCGGCTCCTGGCTATAGCGATGACCCTCTCGATGAACAAAATTCAAACCCAGTGCCGGGGTTAGTGCACAAATATCACGGACGGGTATTACTGATAGTTAGCCCCAATTGTGCTATCAATTGTCGATATTGCTTTCGTCGCCACTTTCCCTATCAAGGCAACAAACCTGGCCGTAGTGAATGGCAACACGCACTTGACTATATTGCTAATGACAGTTCCATCAGAGAAGTTATCTATAGCGGCGGTGATCCTCTAGCGACCAGTGACAAGCAACTCCAGTGGTTAACAGAACAAGTCGCCAGCATAAAACACGTCCAGCGGTTGCGTGTTCATACCCGACTACCGATAGTCATTCCCAATCGAATCACCGATAGCTGCCTCCAATGGCTGACCAGCACCCGACTTATACCTTCGATGGTCATTCACAGCAATCACCCCAACGAGCTGGATAAGGAGGTCGCCAATGCCCTTTATCGGTTGAAGCGGGCCGGCGTGACACTACTGAATCAAACGGTACTGTTATCTGGAATAAATGACACCCTATCCGCACTTCAACAATTGAGTGAACGGCTGTTTGAAGTTGGCGTCCTACCCTACTACCTTCATCAATTGGATCGAATAAATGGAGCCGCACATTTTGAAGTTACAGACCTCAGAGCCAAACAATTGATTGCTGAGCTAACAGCTGCATTGCCAGGCTATTTAGTACCGAAGCTGGTGCGTGAAATACCCAGTGCAAACAGCAAAGTACTCATACTATAAGTACTCCCCTAGCCTGACCAATCACTACGAAGAAAACACAAACTAAATCAGATGATTTAGACACGGTAGCCCTACGCCAATATTCATTTATAATAATTCTTTGTGACGACAATAAAAACCGCCCTGATTCAAGTACACTGAGACTCGAACGCGCTAAGACTCAAAGATGGAACCCAATAACAATGGCAACAGATAACGCACTGAAACTTCTTCTGGCCTATGACAATCTTGAGGAAGCAAACCGGATAGTCAGCCTATTGCGTAATGCCAACTACCGTTCCGAATCTAAGCATGTTACCAGCGTTGAGGTATTAACCAAGCTGCTTCAGGACAAACCCTGGGATCTGGTCATCGCCCAGTTCAGCGGAGAAAATCTCCCGATCAAATCAATCTTCCCAATGATCAGAAAACTCAATCTGGATACACCTGTTTTATTAATCTCAGACGAATACAATCCACCAGACATTGTTGAAGGTCTTCGACTCGGGGCCGCTGACATCATCCCAATGGATGAAGACCAGCATTTTCTACTAGCCATAGCTCGCACGCTCTACGATCTGGAACAACGCCGCCGCCTACGCTCATGCCGCCGACGTTACGCTGATGCCGAAGCACGCTGCGATCGGTTGCTTGCCAGCTCCGAAGATGCTCTTGCTATCGTCCAGGAGGGCACCTACTTATTTACCAATGAGAGTTACTCACAACTGTTTGGCTACTTAAACGATGACAGCATGCTTTGCTTACCCGTCATCGATAACATATCTGCCGAAGACCGGCCTCGAATGAAGAAGTTTCTCAAGCCGATTGAGGCCAATGAGAACGTGGATACCGAAACCATCCACTTCACGGGTATGACGAACAACGAAATACCCGTACCAATTGAAATGCGAATAGCCAAAGTTGATTACCAGAGTGAACCCGCACTGGAATTTCTCATTACCAAAACATTCCTCGAAAACCGATCCAGTGGTAGAGAAGTTAACCTCAACAACAATAGCTCAAGCAGCATAGATATTCAGCGTGACAAAGTTGTTGAATTGATCAATGCCACTATTCGTCAAACCGCTCAAAAGCATAATACTTCTACACTTCTCTATATTAATATCGACCGCTACTTGAATACCCAGAAAGAAATTGGTCTACAGGAAACAGAATATTTAGTTTGGCTCTTGGTCGAAAAAATTAAGACGGAAAGTAAAGACAGCTACACGCTAAAACGATTCAAAGAAGATAGTTTTGTCATGATACTACCCAATACCGGGGCAGAGGCAGGGTTGATGTTTGCCTCACACCTATGTGAAATAATTGGTAAAAAGATATTTAAACTCAACGACCAAACTATTTCTCTAACCTTAGGTATTGGCGCTACGATTATAAGCGAAACAGCATCCACTGCCGAAAATTGTATTGATAATGCGCTCAATGCAATAACTGAGCTCCATATGGAGAAGGACAGTAACGATTTCGCCAATGGTGCAAAATTGCACGAATCCAGTTTTGGCCCAGAATTTACAGAGGATGATGTTGAAACTATTGCTCAGACCATGCTACACGATAAGCAGTTTGAATTACTCTACCAGCCTGTTATCCCACTGCACGGAGAGCCCCAGGAATTCTACGAAGTGCTTATGCAGGTTAAACCTGAAGCAACTGGCGGCCATCTTCCCGAACAGTTTATTGCCAAAGTGTTTAAAACACCCACAGCTATTGATATTGATCACTGGGTCATTCTTGAGTCCATCAAGACCCTTGCTGGAAAACTGAAGACAGCACCGTCAACACGGCTGTTTATTAATATCAGTGGACATACCATCGCCGATGAAGGGTTTACCTCCTGGCTAAAAGTTGCACTGAAAGCCTCAGGATTGCTTCCTAAACATGTGGTATTTCAGCTTCGTGAAATTGATGTGGCCAGACAATTTCATCGCTCCGTACAATTGATCGAGGAGCTATGTCGAATTAATGGTGACGTCGCGCTGTCTCATTTTGGACTCGCCATTGAGCCCATGAAGCTATTGAAAAAGCTTTCGGTCAACTTTGTGAAATTTGATAGTGTCATTATTGAAAAGGCCAATGAAAGTGAAGATGGAGTAGAAGAAGTTGAAAGTCTTATCAACGCATTGAAAGCTGAAGATGAGAACATTATTGTTCCCTATGTAGAGCGGGCCGATATGATCCCCACACTCTGGCGTTGCGGGGTTCATTATATACAAGGGTACTTCATACAACCGCCCTCGCCAGTGATGAATTACGATTTCAGCAACGAAAACTAACACATTACTGCTTCCCATGGCATAACGCCTATAAATATTATTTCAAATGCAAGGTATCCCTGTCGCTAAAACCCATCAGATAAAGGATGCCATCCAGACCCAGCTTTGAAATGGCCTGTTTGGCCGTAGCTTTCACTAAAGGCTTGGCCCTAAAAGCAATACCCAAACCAGCAATACTCAACATTGGCAAGTCATTTGCCCCGTCACCCACCGCAATCACCTGCTCGAGGTCAATGTTCTCACCCGCAGCAATCTCTCTTAATAACTGAGCCTTACGTTGACCATCGACCACTTCACCAGCGACATTACCCGTTACTTTTCCGCCAACAATTTCAAGCTGATTAGCATACACATAATCTATGCCCAGCTTCTCCTGAATACGTTTGGCGAAGTAATCAAACCCTCCTGAGAGAATAGCGGTTTTATAACCCAGTCTTTTCAGCGTGGATATCAAAGCCTCGGCACCCTCCGTAAGTCTCAAACGCTGGGCCACCCTCTCTAACACAGATTCATCCAAGCCTTTAAGCAGCGCCATTCTCCTGACAAAGCTCTCTTTAAAGTCCAACTCACCACGCATGGCAGATTCAGTAATAGCTGACACCTGCTCACCAACTCCGGCCTCCTTGGCTAGCTCATCAATCACCTCGGCATCAATCAGCGTGGAATCCATATCAAACACCACCAAGCGTCGGTTTCGGCGAAAAATATTATCCTCTTGATATGCCACATCCACATCCATCTCAGCCGACAACTCCAGTAGTGAGCTCCGTAATGCAGACATGTCTGTTGGCTCGCCTCGCAATGAAAACTCTACGCAGGCTTTACTGTGATCCTCTATCAGCTCCAAGGGCACACGTCCAGAGAGACGGGTAATCTTGTCGATGTTTAGCCCCTGCTCCACTGTCACTGTGGTAACACGGGCAATATGCTGTGCGGTCACCCGGTGAGTAAGCAACGTCACAATATGACGAGGCTTACCTTGCTGCCCGACCCAGTGCTCATAACTCTCTTCTGAAATAGACAGAAATCTAACCTTCATATCCATAGCGTGAAGACTGAATAGTATTTCCTTCTGAACCTGCGCGGCATCCTGATTCTCTGGAATTTTTGCAAGAATACCAAGGTTTAGACTATCGTGAATGACAGCTTGCCCAATATCCAGAACATCAGAACCGTGCGCCACTAGTACTTCAGACACAGCACGGGTAACACCTGGCTTATCCTCACCAGATACATTGATCAGTATAATTTCTCTCACAGTGGATTCCATCACAGGTGGCACATGCCACAACGGCTATCATATTGAGAGAGTATTATAGGAGAGCTAGGAATAAGATAGAATGCGCCCATCGAACAAACCTCATAAAAAAACAAACGCCTCACCAACACAGGTGACACTAACGAACCCAACGGACGTCTTGCTTGATGGGCACCACACATAAATCATTTGCTAAAAGACTACCCACATTTACCCTGATAGTTACACTGGTAACGGGCTTGGTGATTGGCTTAGTTCTCAGCCTACAGTTACATTTTCTCGCCACAGAACAACTTAACCACCTAGGTAAAACCCTCTCGACCCAATTGGCAAAAATAGTACGAGACCCTATTATTCATCAAGATACGCTCAGCCTGCAGGTTGAAGTTGATGAAATGTTACCGATTGACGGGGTGCAGCGAGCCTCTGTCTACGATGCGAGCAATCACCTTCTCGTTCAGGCCCAACGCGCGCACCTTCCGGAGCGGGAACCAAGTCGACACACCAGTCCCATTACCATGGAGGATACCATTGCTGGCTATGTCACTATCGACTTAGATAAATACTACCTCTCGACCTCGTCTAGAGAATTACTGCAGTCCTTCGTCTTTTTCTGGCTAGCCCTGACCTCAGTTCTGGTATTGCTATCGATCCAACTGGGAAGGAAATTTTCCACCCGGCTGAAACATATTACCCAACAACTCCCCGGCGACGAATCAGCGGAACTGGACGAATTAAGCCTCCTTGAACAAAGGATTGAGCCACTACTAGCCACTAGGCAACAATTTACCAGAAAGCATTCAATCTGCCACAGCTCCCTACTGGGTATTGCCTGCCAAAACCTATCACGCCTTGAAAGCCTACTCAATCAAGAACACTTTGATGCACTGATGACCCGACTGGACCAGTTGGTAGATGATGCAACTGAACTGTATGGCGCCACGCGTCTCAACGGCACTCGATACAGTATTTATCTCGAATTTAGTAGTGAAGATGATCAGGGAGACCACCGGATTCGAGCCATCTACTGCGCTACGGCACTGTTTAAACTGGCTCAACAACTGCTCGCCACCCAAGGTGTTACGGTAGAACTGGTGGGCACCATTACCAGTTGCCTCCAACCGCTTTCCTCATCAACACTGATTAATGAACGCAGCCATGAAAAGCGTATCGAGAGCTTGGTAACGATATTGGATAAAGCCGTGACGGGCGAAATACTGCTGGATCAGGACACAGGCTCTCACCCTTCTCTGGTCGATGTATCCTTGTCACCACTTGCCGAAGATAGCCCTTTATATCGAGTCAACGGACTCAATGACTCAGGGGAAAAGCTGGTTTCTCAACAACTGGCCCTACTTACCCGTAATCGCTAATTAGATCGCCTATAGATTGTATGCGGCTCGAACTTTCTCATAGTCAAAACAGCTCATATAGAGCCGCATACAGTGTTAAAAAGCTACTGATCAGCTGCGGCGCGACCAACTTCAAAGTCAACGCCTTGAATATCAGCTTCAGCAATCAAATTATGAATATACTGACTTATCGCTCTGCGCTGACCAAATTCAATCAACAGGTTAGCCACATCATTTTTTACCTGTTCGTATTCCAGCTGTTTTCCTTGCAGTTTTTTGTCTACGTACACCACATGGAAACCATAGCGAGACTCGACAGGCTCATTGGCCAGGCCTTCTTCAAGCTCAAAGATCGCCTCTTCAAACTCTGGCGTAGTCTGCCCTTTGGTGATCTGTCCCAAACTACCACCCGTTTCCTTGGAAGGGCAGTCTGAATGCTCATTCGCCAGCGCCTCAAATTGATCAAATGATTCGACCAGTCTTGAAATTAGCGATTGTGCCGCTTCTTTAGCCACACCTCTTTTTTCATCGTCTTCTGGATCAGCTCCGAGGAGAATATGCTTTATCTCCATTAGATCCTGGCTGACAAGCTGAGCCTTGTTTGCATCAAAATACCGCTGACATTCTTCTTCGTTAACTTCTGGCGGAGACGCTTCTTTTTCAATCAACCGACCGATAATGGTTTCTTCGGAAGGCACATTGCTATCTTCAGGCAGGTCCTTATCCAGACCAAGCTCTTTCGCTTTTTGCAACAACAACAGTTGGATAATTAACACCTCTGAAGCCTTGTTAACACCCGCTTCAGGAGATTCAGACGGATGGTATTGTAGTTCCCTGGCAACTTCATCTGGGGTGATTTTAGTACCATTAACCGTAATTTCAGGAATGTCTACAGGGTTGTTATCAGCGGAATCAGTACCGGAAGAAGAGCTCATAGGGTTAATCTCTATTACTTGGTTGTTATCAAAATAACCAACAGAGGAGTCCGGATTTCTCCACAGCCCCACTGTCGGCACAATTCAGATTAAGCGCGTTTCTGGCGAACTATCTGCTTTGGCGAACTATCTGGTAGTTGCGCAATAAGTATTTAACTGGCGCAGCCACACCGCTAATGATATGAACTAGACGAGTAAAAGGGAAGATCAAGAGCAGCGTCATCCCCAAAAATACATGTAGTTTATACACCAAACCTACTGAAGTAATTGACGCTGCTGCCTCCATTGGACGCAAAAGCACGATTGACTGCGCCCAGTCCGCCAACATCACCATCACAGAACCATCCATATGTTGGCTTGAAGCAAAGATAGTGCTCAGCCCCAGTATCAACTGGATGTAGAGTAGGATAAGTACCAGATTATCAGAGAAACTACTGCTCGCCTGAACACGTTCGTCGGTAAAACGACGATAGATCAGCATAGTCATACCCACAAAGCAAAGAGCACCAAATAAACCGCCAGATACCATCGCCAATAATTGCTTGTTAGGCGTAGATATTACATGGTGGTAAAGCACCTCAGGGGTCAGCAAGCCGACAAAATGACCCGCCAATACAAACAATATACCCACATGAAAGGCATTGCTGGCTATTCGCATCCCTTTACCACGCAGCACCTGACTGGAACCTGCCTTCCAGGAATATTGTTCTCGGTCGTAACGAATCCAGCAGCCTACCAGGCAAACTATTACTGCCATATAAGGGTACAAGCCAAATAAGATCGTATTACTATTCATGGATCACTCCTTAAACTTGTCTTAAATTTGCCTTAATTTGCCCAGCGAACAGCTATGGCATCATTGGCTGATTTTTTCGGTTGAACAGGGGCTGAGGAAGAAGAACAACCACTACCACATGGAGCATCTCAAAGAAGATACCCAACCCGGCGGAAAGAAAGACACCCTACTATTTTGGAAAATGTTGTCCTTTGTATTATTTGGCCTATTGGTGATATCACTGCTGGTTTCAGCGACAAAATAATTGAAGTAAGGCCGCCACTTATTTCGATAAATTATTTAGGTAAAGTGTTGCAGTAAAGTGTTGCAGTCAAATGTCGCGTAAAATACGCCCACATCTACACCACAACTTAATAGGTATAGTCCTTGTTGGATAATACCCCGATGATTGGAATGTCATACATTCCCTAAAAAAAACGGTTACACGAGACCCTTATGTCACATGCATCAAAAGAATTTTTACCCCTGAAAATAGCCGTACTCACCGTTTCCGATACCAGATCTCTGGATGAAGACACGTCCGGCCAACTGCTGGTGGACCGCCTCACCGAAGCAGGACACACATTGGCAGACCGGGCATTAATTCCCGATGATATATACCAGTTACGCGCTGAAGTATCCCGCTGGATTGCCGACCCTAAAGTACAGGTAATTCTCACCACAGGGGGCACTGGATTTACTGATCGCGACTCAACACCAGAAGCCTTGACACCACTGTTTGATAAACAGGTAGAAGGCTTTGGCGAACTATTTCGTCATATTTCTTATCAGGAAATCGGCACCTCCACGCTTCAATCTCGTGCGGTTGCCGGTCTGTCTAATCGTACTCTAGTGTTCTGCATGCCCGGTTCCACCAATGCCTGCCGCACAGCTTGGGATAAAATTCTTGGCGAGCAACTGGATGCCCGAACCAAACCCTGTAATTTCATTCCCCATGTAGTCCGAACTAAAGAAGAGTGTGGGCCACGCGGATGAGCTGCTGCGATCAACCCGGTCTGATACCTGTCGAACAGGCTCTGGAAAAACTACTCAATGCCGCCCAGCCAATAACAGAAACAGAAACAGAAATGGTAGCGGTAGGAAAAGCCCTAGGCCGAGTACTGGCGGCAGATCAGCAATCTACTGTAGACGTCCCACCAGCTGATAACAGCGCCATGGATGGGTTTGCTTTTAACAGTGTCGATTGCAAAGAAAGTGGCCAAACAACCCTACCCCTCAGCCAACGCATTCCTGCAGGCGTAGCCCCTCAATCCCTTCAACCCGGTACCGCTGCACGTATTTTTACCGGAGCAGAAGTCCCTTCCGGGGCAGACACCGTCATCATGCAGGAAAACTGTCAGTGGGATAGCGATCAAGTCATCCTGCCAGCAGAACCAAAGGCTGGCGACAACGTCCGGCCTAGAGGCCAGGATATTCAAAGCGGCAGTATCATCATGTGTCGCGGCCACCGTATCAAACCTCAGGATATGGGGCTCTTGGCTTCTGTGGGTATTGCTGAAGTTCCTGTCTACCGACGACTAAAAGTTGCCGTACTCTCCACCGGTGACGAACTGGTAGAGCCTGGAAGTGACCTACCTCCCGGCCATATTTACAATTCAAACCGCTACACCTTGGCAGGGCTAATGGAGGCACAGGGCTTTGACTATATCGATCTCGGTATCGTGCCTGACAATTTTGAAGCCACCGAACAGGCACTGCGTAAAGCTGCGGCGTTAGCCGACTGCATAGTAACCAGTGGTGGTGTTTCGGTGGGTGAGGAAGACCACGTCAAAGCTTGCGTAGAAAAGCTAGGCAGCCTCGATCTCTGGCGACTGGCCATTAAACCCGGTAAACCGCTCGCCTTTGGCAACGTACTCGGCACACCCATTCTTGGACTACCCGGTAACCCGGCCGCCGTATTCGTTACCTGTGCCATTGTTGCTCGTCCTTTTCTACTAAAAACTCAGGGCGCTAATGACATTTTACCTACCCCTATTCAGGTCATTGCCGATTTCGATCGACCCAAACCAGCTAAACGCCAGGAATACCTACGAGCCATGCTAAGTCTCGATGAAAATGGTGTGGCTCACGCACAGATAGCCGGCAACCAAAGTAGTGGTGTTCTATCTACTGCTAGTGTGGGCAACGGTTTTGCCGTGCACTCACTCAACGGCACCATTACGGCGGGCGAACCTGTACCGTTTTTACTCTTTAGTGATGTGTTGTATTAGAACCTGTCAATAAGCCCTAGGTAACCCGTTGCCTAACGAGACTTGTTACGTCAAAAGCACTACGATTTAAACACCCTTTGATTCTAATCACTGAGATGGGATTGACGCTGAATCATTTACGCCTATGCTTAACCTGAGAAGTTAGCATTACTCACTAAGCATAGGATAATGGGATGTCGAATCAGGTTTCTCTCACCTTTCACGGTGCTGCAGGCACGGTAACCGGGTCACGTTACTTACTGGATTTTAATAGCCGCAGAGTACTCGTAGATTGCGGGCTATTTCAGGGTTACAAAAACCTGCGCGAACGAAACTGGCGCCCCTTTCCAGTAGAGCCTTCAAGCATTGAAGCTGTGTTTCTCACCCATGCTCACCTCGACCACAGCGGCTACCTGCCATGTCTGGTAAAAAATGGCTTCAAGGGAACAATTTACTGCACAGAAGCAACCCGCGACCTGTGTAAAATTCTGCTTATGGATGCTGCAAAATTACAGGAAGAAGAAGCGTTTTATCGCAACCGGCACCACTACAGCAAACATGACCCAGCGCTCCCACTGTACACCCGAGAAGATGCAAAAAAAGCACTGGAGCTTTTTGAGGTAGTTCATTTTTCCAGCCCAGATGATTTGGATCCAGGGGTATCGCTGGGAGAACTGTCTGTCAGTTTTTATCCCAATGGACACATTCTCGGTTCCGCATTTTTGGATGTACTGGTTGCTGGCCGGCACATACTGTTCAGTGGCGATATGGGTCGAAGCAACGATCTGATTATGAGGGCGCCAGAGTTACCGGTGTATTGTGACTACCTGGTCATTGAATCCACCTATGGCGATCGACTGCATGACAATCAGGATATCTGGGATAAAGTTGCCGAAATCATCAATGAAACTGTAGCCACAGGCGGCTCAGTGTTGATCCCCTCATTTGCAGTGGGTCGCGCCCAAGCATTGCTTTATCTGATCACCGAATTGAAACATCGGAAGATGATTCCCTATCTTCCCATTTATTTAGATAGCCCCATGGCAATCAGCGTCACGGAAGTAATGCAACGGGACCATCGCTACCATCGCCTCAACAAAGCCCGCTGCCAGCAGATGTCTCGCGATGTCACCTTTACCCGCACCGTTGAAGAGTCAATGTCCCTTAACAGCCTACACATGCCAGCTATTATTCTTTCAGCCAGCGGTATGGCTACTGGAGGTCGGGTTCTACACCACCTAAGCCGCATGCTAGGTGACCACCGCAACACCGTTCTATTTGCCGGTTACCAAGCACCAGGTACCAGAGGAGCCCGGCTAGTAGCCGGTGAAAAGAACATTAAGATATTTGGTAGTTACTACAATGTAAAAGCGCGAATTGAAACGATGGACTTCCTCTCTGCTCACGCGGACCATCTGGAGTTATTGCACTGGTTACAAAATATGCCTACAGCACCCAAGCGCTGCTTTGTAACCCATGGCGAAGAAGCCGCATCAGACCAGTTTCGCATTACCATAAATGAAGAGCTTAACTGGTCAGCCTGCGTGCCGATTATGGGTGATAAGGTCATTTTGTAATGATCTTTATTCACAAACAAACTGTCATTCATCCACAAAAAATCAACCTGTAACAATCTCACAACTGAGCTGGACCTCAGCAGATAGGGAGTTCGTGATAAAACAGGTGTCTTCCGCTTTTTCCAATATACGCTTGGCTTTCTCACTATCCTCTAATGACGCTATCGTGAGTTTGACGCTGGCGTGAACACGAGTGAATTTGACCTGACGCTCGACCTTTTCAAGCTGCCCCGCAGAGGAGCATTCAACATGAACCCAGTTCAGATCATAAGCCCTGGCGATGGATCGGAAAGATAACACGAAACAATTTGCCACCGCCGCCACCAGTAATTCTTCCGGAGACCACACATCGCCTAAGCCATCAAATGCTGCGGGTGGTGCAACTTCCACAGTGCAGCCATTTTCCAACGAGGACATCACATTACCGATTGGATCAGCAGATGCAGCTGCCGTATAAGTATGGGGAAATGCTTTCATAGATAACGCCTTTTTAATTACGGCTTAAAAATAATAAATTAAAAACAATGCCTTAAAAGAGCATAAACTTAGCCCAGGTTTTCTGATGCTATTGTTTAAGATAAGAGCGCCACGGTCTTAATTTGAAGATACACCTGTTTGCCTGTTTCAAGCTGTAAATGCTCCATAGATTTTCGGGTGATGCGAGCCAATATAAACTGTCTCGCCACTTCCGTTTTAATCATTGCCCTTGCGCCATCAATCAGTTCAATCTCAGTGATCACACCCGGCAATATATTAAGAATACTGGACAGGCTAGGTCTTTCCAGTGCAATGCTCACATCCCGGCAGGGAATGCGAACCCTGACAGCATTACCGGGTTCACCAGAAAGCCTTCCAACGGAAAGTTGGGCATCATCGCCTGACTGCAAGCCTAATGATAACTGCGTGAGGCTATAACGATCATCGTGACCCATGATCTGCGTATTGAGTACCACCGCAGCGCTTTCTTGTCGGGTTACATCCAAATCAAGTCGAGAGAGCATATCCAGCAGCGGCCCATCAGCAACCAACCGTCCCTGATCCATGATGATCAAATGATCTGCCAGCCGGGTAATCTCATCAAGATTGTGGCTCACATATACCATCGGGATATTCAGGTTCTCAGCCACCGTCTCCAGATGCCGGAGAATGGGGTTACGCGCTTGGCTATCAACACCGGCAAGGGGTTCATCCAGTAATAAACAGCGTGGTGCCGTCAACAGCGCACGGGCAATGGCAACCCGTTGTTTTTGTCCACCGGAGAGCTGATCAGGCTTGCGCTCGAGTAATGCGTCAATATCCAGCCAGTCAATGACCTGCTGCTTACTGGGGCCGTTATCTGAAAAACGGCGCTTGTAGGCAAAGTCGAGATTACCCTCAACACTGAGATGAGGAAACAGGCGGTTCTCCTGAAACACATAACCCAGTTGTCGCTGCTTTGCTGGCAGGCTACCAATCTCATCACCACTCATGTTCAGCTGGCAATGCTCGACTTCTTCCAAGCCGGCAATACAACGCAACAGTGTGGTTTTCCCGCAGCCGGAAGGGCCGTAGATAGCGGTAATGCCTTTCCCCGGCAATTGGGCTTTCAAGGATAGGGAAAAGTTAGCACTGCTCTTGGCTTCACCCCCAGAGGTCACCTCACCCAGACTGTGTTTGATGGCCAGTTGTATGCTCTTCTCTAACGTTCCATTCATAACAGCCACGCCCATGCGCCCTATTTATTCATCGCTTTATGGCGATTAAAACCATAAAGCAGTATCAGTAGTGCAAAGCTGAAGGCAAGCAGGCCGCCCGCTAACCAATGGGCTCGCTGATAATCCAACGCTTCCACATGGTCATACAGCGCAATGGACAACACCTGTGTTTCACCGGGAATATTACCGCCAATCATCAACACCACCCCAAACTCACCCATGGTATGAGCAAAACCCAGTAGTGCTGCCGTAGCAAAGGCTCGTCGTGTAAGCGGAATAATTAAATTCAGGAAGCGATCCAGTGTGCCCGCGCCCATGGTCTCCGCTGCTTCCAGTAACTTGTGATCAAAATGCTGGAACCCAGTTTGCAGTGGCTGCACCACAAAGGGCAGAGAATAAATCACCGAACCCACCACCAAGCCACTAAAGGTAAAGGCCAGCGAGTGCCCGGTTAATGCCGACCAACCGCTGCCAAGAAAATTGTCGGGAGAAAAGGCGATCAATAAGTAAAAACCGATCACAGTGGGCGGCAATATCAGCGGCAAGGCCACGGTTGCTTCGACCACGCTGGCAAAGCGAGACTCAGATCGAGCCAACCACCAAGCCAGCGGTGCACCTACTATCAACAAAATAGTGGTGGTCACTGCTGCCAGTTGCAGTGTTAGCCAAAGTGCCGCGATATCGGAAGCCAGTAAGTTCATCAGTTTGTATTCATTGGGCTAGTTGTGAAAATATCAGTATCTACCGAGATCGGCAAAACATACCCCCCTTCGAGAATAACCTTCTGCGCGGCAGGCGTCTTGATGAAATCCAAAAACTGCTGCGCTAACAGGCTTACGGGTTTAATCGCCACTCGACTCTGCTGAACCGGTTGTTTTAAATGGGAAGATAGATCGATATTAAAAAACTTTTGCTGTTCTTCTTTCCCATCAGGAATCGACCCAGCTATCTGTTCATGCCACCTAGCAGAATAAACTAAAGAAGCTGAAACAATTGCCACATCGGCATTGCCGCTGTGAAAAAACTGCCATGCCTGAGCAATGTTATTGCCCACTACCAGCTTTGGCTGGCTTTTCTCCATAACACCAAGACTTTCCATCACCTCCATGGCCGCTATCCCATAGGGAGCCGTCCGAGGATTGGCAATGGCGATACGTTTGGCTGACGACAACATGTCTTCAGGGCTGATGCCCTCCTGACGGGATACCAAAATCAGTTTTCCGACGGCATAAGCAGCCAGCGTGTCTGCCTCTCCATGGCCACTGGCCACCAACTTTTCGGGATAAGATTCATTGGCAGAAAAAAATAACTGGAACGGTGCTCCCTGCACAATCTGGGCATAGAGCACACCGGAAGATCCACTGCTGATTTTAATCTGATAGGCAGATTGCTTAGCGCTAGACTGTTTATAGCTAGATTGTTTAGAACTGGTCTGGTCAGAAAATGCCTGGCTGAGCTGTTCCAATACAGGGCGAAAATTACTGGCTGTCGCAATGGTCAGGGTATCGGCCAAAGCGCTGTGACAAAAAAATACAGCGATCGCTACGAATTTTAAACTCGCTTTTAGCAGCACGTTCGGCAATAAAGACCCCAAAGAATTAATCACTGTCCTGCCAGCGTTCCGCTCGCTGCTGGTCAGTATTTTTTGCATCCACCCAGTCGCCATCACCATTCAAGTGCTGCTCTTTTTTCCAAAACGGTGCGCTGGTTTTCAGAATATCCATAATAAATTCGCAGGCAGCAAAAGCCGCCTCACGGTGAGCACTGCTAACACCGACAAAAACAATTTGTTCGCCCGGTGTTAGATCACCGATGCGGTGGATAATACGAATATCTATCACAGGCCAGCGTTCAGTCGCCTGTTCAGCCGTGTGTTGAAGGGATTTTTCTGTCATACCCGGATAGTGTTCCAGGCGCATAAATTTTAGGGGCTTATCGGGAAGGTCTCGCACTTGACCGGTAAAGATCGCAATGCCACCGATATGAGTATTGGCACCGGTATTGCCTTTCTGTAACTCGCGATATTCCTCGCCAGTATCAAAATCTTTTTCCTGTACGGAAATGGAAATCATCCGCCTGTCACCGGAGGAAATAACGCCACTTCATCGCTGTCATTAATGGCGGTATTTTCATCCACCATATCCTGATTCACGGCAAACAATACATTGCCAGTACCCAGCGCCAGCTTCCACTCATCACCCTGAGTTTGGAGCTTCGCTAACAACTGCCCAATGGTCTCTACCCCATCGGGTAATGCGGCATTCAGCTCACCGGTACCCAACTGTTCGCGGAGACTGCCAAAAAATAATACTTTCATTGTATTT
Source organism: Cellvibrionales bacterium UBA4451 (assembly GCA_002390285.1). Classification (GTDB taxonomy): domain Bacteria; phylum Pseudomonadota; class Gammaproteobacteria; order Pseudomonadales; family Porticoccaceae; genus Porticoccus. The sequence continues at coordinate 45,424 of DGPB01000012.1, forward strand.
GCCTAATTGTGAAGTCTACTTAATACAGGCTATTTCTACTTTTCAGCTCTACTTTTGGGCTTTCCAGTGACCTGATTTACCGCCCGCTTTTTCCAATAATCGTGTCTGTTCAATCACCATGCCTTTATCCACGGCCTTACACATATCATAGATGGTTAAAGCTGCAACGGAGGCCGCCGTTAGTGCCTCCATCTCTACGCCGGTTTTTCCATCCAGTCCACAGGTAGCAGTAATACGGATACGGTTACTCTCTGGTTGTACATCAAAGTCGACAGATACCTTGGTCAGCATCAATGGATGGCAAAGAGGAATCAGATCCGAACATTTTTTGGCTGCCTGAATACCTGCAATACGCGCTACCGCCAGCACATCGCCCTTTTTATGCCCACCAGACAGAATCAGCTCCAGCGTTTCTGGCTGGATACTGATAGTTGCTTCAGCAGTGGCTTCCCGAGTCGTCACCGTTTTACCGCCCACATCGACCATATGAGCTTCGCCCTGCTCATTAAGGTGAGTAAGTTTTCGCATATCCGACACAGCAATCACTCCATTTTTAGAGATGCCAAATTTTTTAATCGTTTAGGCAGTCTACCCCAAGTTCTAACGGGAACCCATTGAGACAGCTCAATCAAGCCGTCAAAGCGGCAGTACCAAGATGGCCCGAAAATCATTCACATTGGTCTGTGTAGGCCCCGTAATGATGAGATCGCCCAACGCTTCAAAATAGCCATAGCTATCGTTATTTTCCAGACTATCGGTGATATTAAGGTTCAACGTTCGAGCACGCTGCCAGCTATCGGGTGACAAAATAGCACCCGCATTATCCCCGGATCCGTCAATACCATCGGTATCCGCAGCCAATGCATAAACACCCGCCTCACCTTTCAACTCAGCAGCTAGGCTCAATAGGTACTCCGTGTTGCGTCCACCACGGCCACTCCCTCTAACCTTCACCGTGGTTTCTCCTCCAGAGAGGATCACACAAGGTGCGCTCACTGGCCGACCCTTATCTAAAGCGGAGTGCTCCACTATGGATCGAACCAGTTCGGCATGGGCCTTCGCCAACTCACGGGACTCACCCGTCAGGTCATCACCTAGAACCAGCGGCATCAGCCCCATCTCCTCAGCTTGTTTTGCTGCCGCCTGAAGTGACTGCTTAGCGGCGACTATGATCTGAAATGTATCTTGCTCGAACAGAGTACTGGCTAGGTTAGGTGTTTCTGACTTAGGTGTTTCTGAAACAGAACTTTCCAACCACTGCTTAACCGCATCACACACGTCTATTTGATATTTATTCAATACAGCCAAGGCTTGCTGTCGGGTCGTCGGGTCTGCGACTGTAGGCCCGGAGGCAATCACCGTGGGGTCATCACCCGCCACATCGGAGATCGCAAAGGTCATCAGCTTGGCTGGCGAACAGGCTGCGGCTAATCGACCCCCTTTGATGGCAGAGAGGTGCTTTCGTACACAATTTATCTCGCCAATATCCGCCCCCGAGGCCAGCAGTGCTTTATTGATCTGCTGTTTATCGCTCAGGCTAATGCCCGGTGCAGGGAGTGTGAGTAATGAAGAGCCGCCGCCAGAAAGCAGGCAGACAACCAAATCATTCTCGTTAAGATCAGCAACCAAATTAAGAATTCGTTGCGCAGCGATCTCGCTATTGTTGTCCGGTACGGGGTGAGCCGCCTCGATCACGCCAATGTGCTTGCAAGGCACCCCGTGTCCATAGGCCGTCACAACCAAACCCTTTAGTTCGCCATAACACCACTGTTTCTCCAAGGTAGCCGCCATAGACGCCGCGGCTTTTCCTGCACCGATAACGACAACGCTTCCGCCTAAGCCCTTGCCTATTTTGCCATCCAAGCTACTCGCCAAAAACCCGGGCAATACCACGCTGGGATCAGCAGCCGCTACCGCCGTTTGGAATAACGCCAAAAGCAGTTCGCGTGGTTCAACAGGCAGGTCTGACATCGCGTCCTCTTTCATTCATAAAAGCACACCCCAAGTAATCTATGGACATCCGTTTTAACCATAAGACTGACTTTATTATGGTGATATCTCTAGCGCCTGGCCATTGAAAGTGGATAATCGTTAATCCATTTAATGCAACTGTTGACGGAAATAGCCCCCTGATGGACAAGCAGTTTATCGATGCCCAGCAACTACTGGATGATTCGTTTTCTCTAGGGTTACAAATTCTGGAAAGCGGTTACGTTCCCCACTTTATTATCGGTGTATGGCGAGGTGGCACCCCAGTGGGCATTGCCGTACAAGAATTGCTGGATTATTTTGGTATTGAAACAGACCACATTGCCATTCGAACGTCGTTCTACACGGCCCTCGGTGAAACCGCCGAGGCCGTAAAAGTGCATGGGTTAGGCCATGTGATCGACAATATCCGCAGTGCGGACTCCATCCTGATTATTGATGATGTGTACGATACAGGCCTCAGCATGAAACAGATCGTGAATGATATTGAACAGGCCTGTGCGGACAACCTGCCTGAAATTCGTATTGCCACGCCCTACTTCAAACCGGGGAACAATAAAACGGACCGGACACCGGATTACCACCTACACAAAACCGACAAATGGCTGGTGTTCCCCCATGAATTATCGGGACTCAGTGCACAGGAAATTCTGGATAAAAAACCGGGTATTGCTACATTAAGAGACAAACTTGAGAAAAGAGCGCCGCTAGAAAACGACGTTCTTGAGAAACAAACTGAAAAGACGAGCTAGTATTTTATATCGCGCTATTTGGCTAAAGCCCTAGACACTTTCGACCCATTCTCACGGCCCAGCTTATCGGTAATAAATCGACCCGCTACAATCAATTTATCCAGATCCACCCCATGCTCAATACCCAAGCCATTGAGCATATACACCAAATCTTCCGTGGCCACATTGCCAGCAGCACCCTTCGCATACGGGCAACCACCCAACCCGGCCACAGAGCTGTCTACCACATCAATACCCATTTGTAGTGCCGCATAGATATTAGCCAACGCCTGCCCATAGGTATCGTGTAAATGTACCGCCAGCTTATGGATAGAAACCCGCTCAGCGACGGCTTCGATTACACGAACAATACTGCCCGGGGTTCCAACACCAATGGTGTCGCCGAGGGACACTTCATAACAGCCCATGTCATCAAGCCTTGCCGCTACTTCCGCCACTTTACGGGGATCAACCTCACCCTCATAAGGACAACCCACCACACAGGAAATATAACCCCGTACCGGCAACCCAGCTGCCTTGGCCGCCTCCATAATGGACGCAAAACGATCCAGACTTTCATCGATGGAGCAATTGATATTCTTTTGACTGAATGCCTCTGATGCAGCAGCAAAAATCGCCACCTCACTAACATTCACAGATACAGCCCGCTCAAAACCTTGAAGGTTAGGCGTGAGGGCCGCGTAGGTTACACCCGCCTTGCGTTCAATACCCTGAAATACCGCATCACTACCCGCCATCTGTGGCACCCATTTCGGGTTTACAAAACTGCCCGCCTCGATATAGCTGACACCCGCATCGGCCAATCGATGGATCAACTCAATCTTCACCTCAGTGCTGATCGGTTGTTGCTCGTTTTGCAGACCATCTCTGGGACCCACTTCAACGATTTTGACTTTTTTAGGCAAGGTCATGGCTTTGCTCGGACAATGAGACACAAAACATCTATTGGTTTATATAGTTTACGTTACTTTTTCTGATTAGGGGCTGGATGGCAATTGTGGGATTGACCCTCTAGTATGATGATGAAGTTAAAGAGTGTATTGCCTTGCTTCCAACAACTAATCATACAAATCAAAGGGATGGTGAACGTTTCACCTGACCCTATTTACATTGTTTATATATACGGGGGGGGGTAAGCGCTTATTTCCCCTAGATCAGGAGCCATAGGCTTCTGTTCACGGAAAAAGAGGCACTAAATCTTTGATTTTAAAGGGTGTTGATTTATGATCAGTGGAAAGGGATTGGAAAATAAAAACAGGGATTAGGCTTCTTTTACCAAATGACAGAATTATCCTATTTTCTCCAGCCCATTGTTAATAAACAAAAATAGCCTTGGCATAAAATCATTGGTTCCGAGATAAGGGGGCCAAAGTGATATAAGGCCATAGGCTTTTGAATAAGCTGTTATTTTTATCCGTGCTTATTTTCAAAGTTTAACTATATTTCAAAATTATAAAGATCTGGTATTAAAATGAACGATAATACTTTTACTGAAGAATCAGAACACAAACTAAATTTACGCAATCTGGAGTTAAGTGATTATGCCCATCTAAAAGAAATTATGGATATTGTCTACCCTGCCATGGGAGGCGCTTGGCCGGAGAAAAAATTCAAGGCGCAACTGTCCGCTTTCCCAGAGGGACAAATATGCATTGAAGATCACGGGAAAGTCATTGCTGCGGCTTTTTCGCTTGTAGTAGATTATGAAAAATTTGGAGATCATCACACTTACGATGAAATTACTGGAGATGCCTACTTAACAACTCATGATCCGATGGGTGATGTATTATATGGTGCCGAAGTAGTAGTGCATCCAGATTATCAAGGCATGCGTCTTGGTAGACGATTATATGAGGCCAGAAAAGAGCTTTGCCAAAATTTAAATCTTAAATCCATTGTGGCGGGTGGCCGTATACCCAACTATCAAAATCATGCAAAAAACATCTCGCCTCAAAAATATATTGAGCGTGTTAAAAAGAAAGAAATTTATGATCCAATTTTAACCTTTCAATTATCAAATGATTTTGAAGTACGGCGTGTTCTTAGTGACTATTTACCTGAGGATAAAGAATCCAAAGGTTATGCCACACTGCTGGAATGGACAAACTTGTACTACGACAAAGAAAAAACACCCTTATTTGGAGCGATAAAAACCTCCGCAAGAATAGGCTGTGTTCAGTGGCAAATGAGGCCTCTTAAATCTGTAGAGGAACTTATTCAGCAAGTTGAATTTTTTATTGACGCTCTCTCCGATTACCAATGTGATTTGGCCTTGTTGCCCGAATTTTTTAATGCGCCTTTGATGGGTATTGAAGCGCATCAAAACTCCATCGACTCAATTAAAGCTTTATCTGAATTTTCTGAGGAAATTATTGAGGCTATTTCCCGATTAGCCGTTAGTTATAACATCAATATTATTGCTGGCTCATTACCCGTTATGGAGGATAACCAGCTATACAACGTATCCTATTTTTGTCGCCGTAATGGAACACTGGAATCACAATATAAAATTCATCCTACGCCACATGAAAAGAAATCTTGGGTTATGCAGGGCGGTGACAACCTAAATGTATTCGATACTGATTTCGGCAAAATTGGTATCTTGATTTGCTACGATGTCGAGTTCCCCGAGCTTGCCCGACTTCAATCAGAAAAAGGCATGCAATTATTATTTGTTCCTTTTTGGACAGACACAAAGAACGCTTATCTAAGAGTGCGTTGTTGCGCACAAGCTCGAGCTATTGAAAATGAATGTTATGTTGCCATAGCAGGTAGTGTCGGTAATTTACCTAAGGTAGATGGTGCCGACATTCAATATGCTCAATCTGCGGTCTTTTCACCATCAGACTTCTCTTTTCCTCATGATGCAATTATGGCTGAAACAACACCTAATACAGAAATGACTTTAATTGTTGATCTTGACTTAGAAAAACTGAGCACGTTACAAAATGAAGGCTCAGTAAGAAATTATTTGGACAGACGTCGTGACTTATATCAAATAAATTGGCTTGGAAGTAAAGAGGAAAAATAACAAGGCGTTGCACCGGATAAACCGGTGAACAGGCGTTAGGCGGCGGACTCGCTGAGAACAAAAAAGGAGTGAGCTTATATGTTGATAATAAAGGGGCTTCTTGGTGCTTCGTTGTTTTTGGTTGGCACTGCACTTGAAAAAACGCCTCACCGTGTGCTCGTAGAATCCGCTTTGTTGATTGGAATCTACTGGCTAAACAGTGGCCTGTTCGATCTCGTAGCCGACTTCACCGCGCCTAACTGGGCGAGTCTGATCATTGGCGTGTGCGTAGTGTTAACGGCTTACGGCTTGCAAAAAAGGGGGGGGGTGTCCGCGTCTATCCGGTCTTGGTTATTTCTTTGGTTCTATCATGGCCTATAGCGGTTTGTTCGACCTCGTGCAACACACGTCCGTTGAACTCCTCTATCTTGCAGTAGCAGCGTCAACTCTTTATGCCTGCGTGGTACTACAAAGCCGAGCACTGTTGTTGACCACTGTCATTGCGATGCTCGCCTTCATTGGGTATTACTCCGCAGAGCATTTTGCAAATTCATTGGGCTGGCCAGCCACGCTCATCCTCATGGGTATTGCTTTCCTCGGCGTCGGTACACTCGCCATCAAGGTAAAGCAGCACATCTAGGTCGATTCAAATAAAAAAAGGTAAAGTGAGTAAAGTAGTGAGTAAAGGGATCGGCGACAAATAGAAATGATAACTCCCCTCAAATGTCACCGTCCCCTTTAATTTTTATACAGCCCTTTTATACGTCATCCACGAGAAGAGAACTGACCTCCATGTCAAAGGTATTAGTTACATTTAGCTACGAAAAAGAAACTAAAAATAGTGTCCGTTATAAAGAGAAGCCAGAAGCGGGAAAAGCACCCATTGTCGGCACGCTGTATGTGCAAAAGTGGTTTGCAGGTGACTGTAAAACACTGGATATTTCAATCGAGAAAAAAGATTGATCTTCAGAGAAGAAGGTTAAATGCAACCGCAATCAGATCCGTTTATTGTTCCTCTTTGTGATGGTGAAATTATCATCATTTATCAAGATGAGCATCTATTGCTGATTAATAAGCCGGGCGGTTTATTAAGTCTTTCGGGTAAACATCCGTTAAACAAAGATTCGGTTCATTTTCGTTTGGTTAAAGATTATCCCATGGCAACGATGGTGCATCGGCTGGATTTTGGCACTTCAGGTATTATGCTAGTGGCGTTGAATAAAGCCGTAAACGCCCATTTAACTAAGCAATTCCAAACTCGCTCAGTGGTAAAATATTACACTGCTATGCTCCAGGGTCATCTTAAAAATGATGAGGGGGTTATTGAGTTTTCCATAGCGAAAGATGATTTTCCTTTGCAAAAAATCTGTCACCTTAGCGGCAAGTCAGCAGTGAGTTATTATCAAGTGATTGAACGCTTGAACAAGCCATTGGCAACAAAAGTATTGTTTAAGCCGCTGACTGGGCGCACTCATCAACTACGCATACATAGTCGTGAAATTGGCCACCCTATTCTAGGTTGTGATTTGTATGCCAGTGATGAGGCTTTTAACCTGTCGCCACGGTTGATGTTGCATGCCAGTCAACTTGAATTTGACCATCCCATTAGCGGGGAGAGAATCAAAGGCATTTGCCCTTCCCCGTTTTAGCAAGTAAAGGGGACGCCTTTATTTAATACCAGAGTAAGTTGCGCTTTCTTACAAAATCATTCTAACCTGTCACCGCTTCACTATATAATCACCACCCCACTTTCATTCAATTTAAGTAGAAACCATGTTTGAGAATATAGTACCGGCTCTGTTTATCTTTTCTGCGCTATTTATAAGCAGCTTGTTGATTGGCCATGCCTTAAAGAAATTTGGCTCCCGTTTCGACACATCGTCATCCGAGGTGTTTCGGCTGTTATCCAATTCTCAGAAAGCCATTTTAATTTTTATCGGCGTGGTATTAGCCCTGTCTGAATTAGGTTTCGATGTTTCTGCATTAGTCGCCGGATTAGGATTAACGGGGTTTGCATTAGGGTTTGCCCTTAAAGATGCCATATCTAACCTGGTGGCGGGCATGATGATTGTTATTTATAAGCCCATTGAGCTAGGAAATATTATTGAAATCTCTGGCACGAAGGGCGAGGTAATGAATATTAATCTTCGATACATTACTCTCCAGTCAGACAGCATTATCAACCTGATCCCGAACTCTTTATTTTTAAGCAATAAACTTTCAATTATCGATGGAGAGAATACGTTGGGTAAAGGTCTTAGTAATCCAACCAATCCACTTGGGTAGCACTTACATCATACGGGCGTAAAGGGGGCTCCGCGGCAACTGAGGCTGATTACCGCCCCCCTTTCCCTCTAGTCACATAAGACTCATACCATCCCTCTATATACCCGTCATTTTTTATCCCAAAACAGTCCAAGCATTGCCTGATGGCATACTCTCTCAGGATTTACTATTAAAGGGTGAGTGTTATCTAAAACGTGTTATGTAAAAAAGGATAAAGCGATGAGTATTTCAACTCGTGTCACTAGCTATCTGGATGAACAAGACATCAAATACGATACGCTAAACCACTTCCACACCAACACTGCAGCTGGTACGGCTCTGGCAGCCCACATCTTGTCGAAAAGCATGGCGAAAGCCGTGGTACTGGAAGATCATGATAACCACCATCTTATGGCAATACTGCCCGCAGATAAGAAGCTCAGTTTGCGCAAGTTGAACAAGACGCTGGACTTAGACCTTCATCTAGCCGATGAAGAACAGGTTTCTACGATGTTCAGTGATTGTGAGGATGGTGCTGTGCCAGCTGTTGGTCAGGCCTATAACATGAATTCAATTTATGACGAGGCGCTGGATGAGCTGGATGATGTCTATTTTGAAGCCGGTGACCATGAAACGTTAATTCACCTGACTAAAGCACAGTTTGGTAAGTTAATGAGTAAGACAAAACACAGCCGGTTTAGCAGCGAAACTTATTATTAGGTTTAGGCTTTTTTAGCAGGCCGACCCATCTGATTTCGATCAGGGATGGGGTGTGCTTTACCGTTACCTCCCAGTCACATTCATCCATTGCTCTACCTACGGCTTATCATCACAGAAACAGAGCGTTACCAGCCTAGCGCTAACAATGCACTGGTGGTAAAGCTCGTTAGTTACGTTGGTTTATTTAATCACGATGGGATTCACCGGCGAGCCGGTCCCGCCTTTCATTTTTAGCGGAGCTGCGCTGAAGAAGAAACTATAGCGACCATCTTTGGCGCTGGACGCTGCCAGTTCATCCAACCAGTAGATTTCACTCAGGACGATACCGAGGTCACGAATTAGGGCTCCGTGAAGCGGAATAATGAACGATTCGCCATTAATAGTTTGTGCCGCTTTTTCAATGGCCAGGTTATCTGAAGTGATAACAGGAATTTCCATTTCGTCTAGCCAGTTAACAAGGTCTTTGCTGTAACACAAACCGGGTTCAGTTAGGGCATTCCAATTATCGTGATCTGTTTTATCGTAAAAACGACCCATAGAGCCTGTACGAATTAATAAAATGTCGCGCTTTTCAATAGTGACTTTCTGGGCTTCTGCGGTTTTTTTAAGATCGGGAAGGTTGATGCAGGTATTCGGTGCTAAGCGGCCGTTTTTATCACCCAACAATTTTCCTACATCCAATAGCACTCCACGGCCGGCAATCGCCTTTTCGCCTATTTCGCCAATATCAACAAAGTCATGACCGTGTATCGTCGAGTCCGCGGATTTACCGTTGTACACTTCGTTGTTGTACCAGGCGTGACCCAATGCATCCACATGGGTAGTGCCTTGCAAGTACATAAACACCGCGTCATCCGAATACTTCATGCCACCAGACAACCGGTCAATTTTCCCCGAAGAATATACACTTTGATCCTGAGACATAAAATGTTGCACTGGAACACGCCCCGGAAACACCGGACCAAAACCATGGGTCATCGGTATTTGCAGGGTAAAACGTTCCCCTGTTTTTATGGTGGCGACACCACGTAAGACCTGTGCATTATCTAAATAATTTAATGCCCCTACTTGATCTTCTTCACCCCATTTCCCCCAGTTTTTTGGCGCTTCTTTTTGTAACGCTTCCATGCTGGATGCGTTATCGGCAACGCTGATGCCAGCTAGCAGACTTAGACCTGCCATTAACAAAATACTGGCCGTCATTTTGCGCTTACCCGCGCTGGCAACATCAAACATCGTCAATCCCCTTTCTAGTATTATTATTTATCACTAATGCTATAACACCGGTATTTAAGCTCGGTGTATTCATCGATACCAAAATTTGATCCTTCACGACCCATACCACTGGATTTGACGCCACCAAAGGGGGCGACTGCCGTTGAGATAAGACCGGTATTGATACCCACCATGCCGTATTCCAACGCGTCTGAAACACGCGTGATGATATTGATGTTGTTGGAAAACAAGTACGCAGCCAGTCCAAACTCGGTATTGTTTGCCTGCTCAATAACCTGTTCTTCACTTGAGAAACTAAACAGCGGTGCTAGGGGGCCAAACGTTTCTTGTTTGGCGCATAACATGCTGTCATTGGCATTAATTAACACGGTCGGTTCAAACCATGTGCCACCCAGAGCATGCCGCTTACCACCAAGGATCACTTGGCCGCCACCCTCTATCCCGTCGGCAATTTGCTGCTCAACTTTTTGCACGGCATGTTCACTAATTAGTGGGCCGATATCGGTACCGGGTTCTGTGCCTACCCCCACATTTAGTGCCGCCACTCGTGTTGCTAGCAATTGTGAGAATTCCTGGTAAATACTTTCTTGAAGATAAATTCGGTTGGCGCAAATACAGGTTTGCCCGGCATTTCGAAATTTGCTTTTGATTAACTCATCAACAGCGAGATTAATGTCGGCATCGTCAAATACGATAAAGGGTGCATTACCACCAAGCTCAAGAGAGATTTTTTTAACGGTGGGCGCGCACGCAGCCATTAATTTTGAACCGACGGGGGTTGATCCAGTAAAACTTAATTTACGCACAATCGGACTGGCAGTGAGGGTTTCGCCAATCTGTTGGGAATCGCCCGTAATAACGTTTAATACCCCGTCAGGAATACCGGCTTGTTGAGCTAAAGCAGCCAAAGCAAAGGCGGTTAAGGGTGTCTCTAGGGCTGGCTTCACAATAATGGTGCAGCCAGCTGCAAGTGCAGGCGCTACTTTTCGAGTGATCATGGCGGCGGGGAAATTCCACGGCGTAATCGCAGCGCAAACACCCACGGGTTCACGTGACACAACAATACGTTTATCGCGGCCATGCCCGGGAATGGTCTGGCCGTATACCCGCTTGGCTTCTTCTGCATACCATTCAATGTAGCTGGCGGCATACTTTATTTCGCCTAGGGCTTCTGTCAGAGGCTTACCTTGCTCAAGAGACATAAGGTAAGCCAACTGCTCACCATGCTTGATCATCAATTGATGCCAAGCCTTCAAATAATTTGCCCGCTCGTGTGCGGCCAAGGCACGCCATGCAGGTAATGCTATAGCTGCGGCATTGATGGCTTGTTGCGTTTCTTTTTCTGCAAACAATGGGACTCGAGTTAATAGATCGCCGTTGGCGGGGTTCAGTACTTCTGCTGACTGACCATTTTCAAGCCATTGCCCACCCACTAAACATTGGTTTTTAAAAAAATCAAAGGTTTGAAACTCCATATTAATCTCCCCGCTCCAGATCTTTTACAAAGGTCTGGTCTGTTTCACCCACAAAAAAGTTTTTGCCATAAATAAGCGCCGTTAATATAACACCTGCAGCGAAAGCCCAAGCCGCACCTTTAATCACTAATATTGCCGCAATCACGCCTGCAATACCTAAGTCCCGCTGACTTCGCGCTTCCATAATACCTATTCGCACACTCACAAACCCCTGTATTAATAGTGTCAGTGCCAGAGCAACACCTAATATGGGTTTCACTAGACTCACGATAGGCAACAGCAGCAAACCGGTATTGGTACCCCATCGAAAAGAGCCTGATCCGCCGAAAATCGAATTCATACTCTCTTTTCCCTGCTTGTAACGTTCCACCACTACCACATGCATAGCCGCCCACAAGGGTCCGCACATCACTATGTCTGGCCCAAAAATACTCATCAAAAAATTTCGCCCACCAAAGATTAAATGTGCACGATTCGGGTCGTAATCAATTTTTTCGTCGGCACGAACGATATCCGCTTCAGCTAAAATCGCTTTGCTCTGCAATATGTCGCCAAACAACACGATATAGGCGGCAAGTACTGTCGGTATGGCGGTAAGAAACATGGTCATTGGTGGGATCCCGACACCAAAGATCGTGTATTCCCTGAACATTAGTAAAAAATTCGGCTGGGTAAAGCCCCAGCTGATGCTGGGCCATGATGATTCGTGGGCTAAAGGCGCGATAATAATCGCCAATATAATGATCGGGAAAATGCCCAACTTACCAAGGGTTGACCATAGCTTTCCTCGCTGCCTTAATTCAGAAAAATGGCGAGAAAAAATCAAATAAAATGAAATTCCAACAGCAATACTAATGGTAATGGGATACTGATCAAATCGGCCACCTTCTTTAAATACAATGGCTATAGCGGCAACTCCTGCACCCAGAATCACACCTGATTTAATGGCTGCGGGAATCATTCCAACCACTTTAGAGGCCAATTGAGTCCGCCCCAAAATAAGAGATAGCAAACCCAGCATCATTTGAAAGGCGATAAGGGCATGAACACGATCCACCCCCTGATCGAATGTTTGAACATACACCATAACCAAGGGAATGGCGGGTGTTATCCAGCCAGGAACAACGGGGTCGCCCAAGATATGATGCAATAAATACAACATACCGTTGATCATCACGATGGCGATTGCTGCTTCAAAGGGCATACCTAACAGCTCAACCATCAGTGGAATCGCAGCCAAATCAACGGCACACATCAATAGCCCCTGAAGGTAATCCGGCAGCTCAAAACGATAGTGTAAAAAAGGTAGCCTGATCTTAAATGGACCGAGAGCGTAGTAAGGTGACTCCTCTCCGTAGGGGCGGTTTTTCCAGGCGCTCATAAGGGCTCTCTATTTTTGTTATTTTTAACGTTCTTTATAGTTATCTTTATCGTACTAAAATGCGGCTTGATATATCGCGGCAATGTCTTCAACGGTTGGCGCTCTTGGGTTGTTACGTAACAACCGCTTGACGTTAAAAGCCTCTTCAGCCAATTGAGGAATATCGCCCTTTGGAATATTTAGCGCACTTAAATTCTTAGGTATAGCCACCTCATGACAGAGTTCGCGTAAACGATGCATGACCCGGTCAGCAGCCTGCGGTTGAGTCAGGCTATGTACTGGCTCACCAAAAGCTTGAGCAATGTCGTAAAAGCGTTCCAAACAAACCGGTTTGTTGTATTCCATCACATAGGGCAGTAGCAACGCATTACTGACGCCATGGGATATGTGGTAACGGCCTCCCAATGGATAAGCGAGCGCGTGAACGGCGCCTACCCCTGCATTCCCAAATGCCAGGCCAGCCATCAAACTTCCCGTTGCCATATCCTCCCTAGCTTGCAGGTTGTTGGGTTCGGCATACGCCTTCGGTAGTGCGTGAATAATTAATGTCATGGCCTTGATGGCCAAAGCATCGGTAATAGGGCTGGAAAAATTTGATAAATACGCTTCAATTGCGTGCACCAGAGCGTCTACACCACTGGCAGCAGTCACACTGCCCGGACAGCTGAGGGTCATTTCCGGGCTAACAATAGCAACATCCGGCAGTAAAAAATCACTGACAATCCCCCTTTTAATCTGTGCGACAGGATCAGATAAAATAGCAATATTAGTCACTTCGGAACCGGTACCCGCAGTAGTGGGAATAGCAATTAACGGTATCCCGCGCTGGTTAACCGTGTTTTCACCAAACAGACTCTCCAGATCGCCAACATGTCCCGCCATAACCGCCACGCATTTGGCAATATCGATGGCACTGCCACCACCCACTGCAACTAAACCATCATGGCCACCTTGCTTAAATACATCGGCACAGGCTTTAACAACAGACACCTCTGGCTCGGGTGGAATGTTGTCGTAAATCGCATAGGTATTGTCGGGCAGCTGATCAGTGATGATGGTTAATGTACCAGAGTTTCGTACGCCTTTATCAGTCACGATTAACGGGTTATTAACTGCCAGTTTTTGCAGCTGCTCTGCTAGCTCTTGAGCCGCACCTTTACCGGTTATCAGCTGATGGGCAGACTTAAAACTGGACACACTCATGGCGACTACCTTCTTGGCGGAATTAATACGCTACTAGCGACGGGACAAATTGCATGCCTGCTTTAAGGGTTTATTTTTTATGCATTTATAGATTTTCTTAGGATGCACCAATCGCCGCTGATGAAATATAGCATCAATATAATAAATTATTGAATCTATATAACCTCGTGATAATTATGTGGATTGGTTTAAAACGACCAACAGAAGGTTGGTGGTGTATGAAATAAAGCGTTAATGCTGAAGGATGTCTATACGCCGTATGCCCGCCCTAAAGCGCTATCCTCCCGTTACATTCATAAACCGCACAACCTGTGGCTTGTCGTCATCATAAAAATAATGACGCTCTGGCTTGTGAGCCATAGCTTCCACAATAGTGGTTTTAAGAATAGCCATATCGCCAGGATGACGCCGCATCACTGCTTTAAGATCCACAGAATTTTCATTGCCAAGGCAAAGTAATAATCTCCCTTCACTGGTGACACGCACCCGGTTACAGGTATCGCAGAAGTTATGACTGTGTGGAGAGATAAATCCAATACGAATATCGCTGTCTGCTATATTGCTGTCTGTTATACGAAAGTACCGGGAAGGCCCAGCACTGGTTTCGGCACTGGGAAGTAATGAGTAAGCCGTACCAATAATGTCTCTGATCTCTTCACTGGTGACCATGGTGCGCTGCCTATCGCGACCACCAATATCACCCATGGGCATTTCTTCGATAAAGCTGATATCCAGCCCTTTCTCTAGGGCGAAGTTCACCAGCGGAATAATTTCATCATCATTCTTGCCGCGAACAATCACACTGTTGAGTTTAATTCTTTTTATACCTGCCGCTTGGGCGGCTTCGATACCTTTTAATACCCGCTCCAACTTACCGGTACGGGTTATGGCGGCAAAACGCTCGGGGCAGAGGGAGTCGATACTGATATTAATGCGGGAGACACCCGCTTCGGCTAGCTGAGGGGACATCTGTTCTAGCTGGGAACCATTGGTGGTAAGTAGTAACTCATCCAACCCATCGAGTTTACCTAGATTGCTAATCAGTGACTGTACGTTCCTCCGCACCAGCGGCTCGCCACCAGTGAGACGGATTTTGTTCACCCCCAACGCCACAAAGGCCCGACTAAGAAAGGCCATTTCTTCTAGGGTTAGTAATTGTTGACGGGGCAAGAAGGTCATATCCTCGGACATACAGTAGATACAACGAAAGTCGCAACGGTCTGTCACCGACAGTCGGAGGTAGTTGACGGTCCGCCCGAATTTATCGGTTAGCGGAGATACACCAGTTAACGACATTCTTATGGCCCATTACTTACTTACTAAACACTGCCAGAGTAGTTCGCGGTTTGTCATTTTACAAACACATCTCAACTATGTGCTAGTTTAAATGTCGAGCCTGAAGATTCGTTGACCAAGGTCAAGCATCTTTCGTGAAAGAGCTGCTAATTTGGCACTGAAGCGTTATAAAACATCTCAGAAACAATAAGTTACCACCAAGGTGGCAGTAACACTACCACTTTAGTGGCAACTCAAATGATTTGCTACGTATTGGGGAATACACTCATGAAAAATGCTGTTGCTAAAGGCCCAACATCTAAACTTGCCATCGCCATTGCTGCGATCGTTTTAGGTTTATCAGGCCAAACGTTCGCTGATGAAGAATTAACTCTGGAAGATGCTCTAAAAGGGGGCAAGGTGGACTTCACTTTTCGCTATCGTTTTGAAAATGTAGATGACGATGCCCGTCCTGATGAAGGCCACGCTTCAACGCTGCTCTCCCGCCTAACCTATACAACTCAGGCTTACAAAGACTTTCAGGTTCAACTTGAAGTTGACAACGTCTCGCGTGTTGGCAGCGATAATTACGATGATCTTCATAACAGTAACACTGACCGTGGAGTAGTGGCGGACACAGACGGCACCGCGTTCAACCAAGCTTGGGTTGCTTACACTGGTATCGATGACACCACATTAAAATTCGGTCGCCAAAGAATCAACCTCGACAATCAGCGATTTGTCGGTGGCGTTGGCTGGCGCCAAAATGAGCAAACTTACGATGGTGTGACGGTAGTCAACACCTCTCTTTCTGACACCACTGCTTTCTACGCTTATGTCCAGAATGTAGAACGTATTTTTGGACCTGATGACGGCCGTAATGGTACCCCGGCAGCAAATTCAAATTTGGAGACTGAAGCCCATATCTTCAACGCGAACTATAAAGGCTTCGGGTTCGGCACATTATCTGGATATGCCTACTTACTCGATGTTGACGATATACCTGATGCATCCACCCAAACATTTGGTGCTCGGTTTACCGGTTCGCAAGGTGATGAGACCAAGTTCCTCTACACCGCTGAATATGCGCGCCAATCTGACTATAAAGACAGCACCAAAAGCTTTGACGCCGACTACTACACACTCGAAGCGGGTATCGAAGCAAAAGGTGTAACCGGCAAACTGGGCTATGAAGTGCTGGGTGCTGATGACGATAAAGGCGCTTTTCAAACACCACTTGCTACCCTGCACAAATTTCAGGGCTTCGCGGACAAGTTCCTGACTACCCCAGGAGACGGTATTGAGGATATGTATGCTTCCGTCTTTACCAATATCTTAGGTGCAAAAGTTGGTGTTATCTACCATGACTTTGAAGCCGACGAAGGAAGCGCAGACTACGGTGATGAAGTAGATTTAGTCATTGCCAAACAAGTCCATAAAAATGTTCACTTGCTGTTTAAATACGCTAACTACAATGCCGATGATTTTGGTACCGATACTCAAAAGGCGTGGTTACAAGTGACCGTTAAATTTTAATTTCCCCTCCTAAAATGGCATTTAAGTTAGATGCCAACCTCTTAAGCCCGGCGGATAATTCCACCGGGCTTTTTTCTGATTATTTACACATACAAAAATGTTTTCTATTCACTCCACGCACGGCTTGAAAAAACGACATCCAACTCAGGCTGGCATAGATGATTAGAATAATTACTGAGCGTTTTTACTGAAATGGCCAATATAATTTCCAGAATATTACGTTCGGTGTAACCCGCTTCAACAAACGCTTCTACTTCTGCTTTTGTTGGTAAACCCCTTGTGCTCAATATCGTCCTGGTAAAACTAGCTAAAGCCTCTAGTTTTACATCATCAATGACACGGCCTTCACGTATGGCATCCGTTACCTCAATTGGCACGCCAGACATATTGTCCGCAATAAAACTATGGGCCCCGACACAGTACTCGCAGCCATTTTCACGACTAATCACCATAAAAATAACTTCTTGCTCAACTGAGGAAAACTCAGTCTCAGTACGAAACTGCTCATAACCAAACAAGTACGTTTTCAGTATTGCTGGCGCATTAGCCATGGTCTGGTACATGTTGGGCAAAAAACCAAAATTGGCTTGCTGTTGTTCCAAAGTACCTTTTACTGAATCACCGGCAGCCTCAATAGTGATTGGCGCTAATGAAATTTTGTATTCTGATTTCATGCTACTTTCCTCTGTTTAAATAATTAGGACTGATTAGTCCATAAGTGGTCAAAAAAATATATCAAACGCTGTATATTTAATTTCTAGCTATAGGCTCGCGTGCCTCTCATCACTTTTATCTATTGAAATCGTATGTATCATTAGATTAATGACGGGTTTAAGTGATTTTATTTCTGCACCGGCTTTGATCATAGTTCTGAGCCCACTAACAGAGATCATCAGGTAATCGACCAAGCTCTCTGTAGGGAGTGTCGAGCTGATTTCCTGCTGTTCTTTTCCTCGCTGTATAGCACATCGAAAGACGTTGGCCACATTAGCAGTACCCGTAGAAACAGCCTCAGCAATACCGGTATCTCGCTGGGATAATTCATTTGCTGTATTAACCAGAAAGCAGCCCTTTCGTATGCCACGGGTTTTTGCCTCAGAAATGACATCCTCAAGAAAGTCACTCAGGAATTGTTTGATAGAGGCACTCTTGTTCAGCTGTTCATTCAGCACGTTAACCATGGTCTGCTGGTAGTGATCAAGACAGCGAACAAAGAGTTCGTGTTTATTGCCAAATGTCTGATATAGACTGCTTTTGGATAGGCTCATTTTCTGAAGTAAATTATGAAGCGACGTCGCTTCATAGCCCGTCAACCAGAACTGCTGGGTAGCGGCTTCCAGCGCACGATCGATGTCAAATTCTCTAGGTCTTCCGTATGTCATGGGAAATATTATGGACTGATCAGTCCTTTTATCAAGATTTTTTATCGATTCATCTGTTATAAACACCCAACAAACAAGATTAAAAAAACAATAAATATATTTATTTTCAATTGATTAATACGATAAAAACTTAAAGATGTCCTCAATCCATTTCTCCTTTTAACGGGTATTACAGACAGGGCAGCTGGGGTTTTTCTGAATACGAAAACTCTGCCACTGATGGTGTTTTCCATCAAACATCATCAGCTTTCCATTGATGTCTGACTTCATACCCAACAATAACTTAATGGCTTCCAATGCCTGCATGGAACCCAAAATACCCAGCAACGGGCCAACAACACCACTAGTGCTACAGTTCAATACTGGCTCAGCGGCATTAGGTGGGTATAAACATTCATAACAGGGCGTTTCTGGCTGACGGAAGTCAAACATCATCAAGTGCCCTTCCCAACGAATGGCGGCAGCAGAAAGCAATGGGGTGCCCTGCGAGACACATACTCGATTGACCGCCTTGCGTGTTTTAAGGTTATCACTGCAATCCAGAACCAAGTCCACCTCAGGTACATATTCCTCTAGGTCTTCCTCGGTCAGAGCCTGGTCAATCGCCTCCAACTCAATCTCTGGATTCAATCCTGACAATCTCTCTTCAGCTAACTCTGCCTTCTGCTCTCCAGCACTATCTGTATCGAACAGTATTTGTCTTTGTAGATTGGTAATATCAAGACTATCGCCATCAGCCAACAGTAGTTTGCCAATACCCGCCGCCGCTAGATACAACGCCACGGGCGAACCTAGCCCGCCTAGGCCGACAATTAACACCTTAGACTGAGATAGTTTTAACTGCCCCGCTTCACCAATATCAGCTAAGAGCAGGTGCCGGCTATAGCGCTTTTTTTCTCTATCACTCAGCATCATCACCCCCAACCAAGGATTTTATTGAAAGCCATTCTTCCGGGGTGTTGGTATTCACCAGAGACGTTGGTTCAGTCACTGGCAATTGCTCCGCATTCACTGCAGTAAGTAACTTTTTTACAGAACGCGGCAAGGTTGACCCTTCGGCAAACACCTCTGCAAGGTAATTTGATAGTACCTCATTGACGGGCAAATACAGCGGCAAATAACAACCCTCGTAGCAGACTGCAGCTCCCGACATTTCACCCGTACGAATAAGGTGCTGTAGTACTGCTGGCGTGAGTAGTGGCATATCCACAGGTACAATTAGTAATGCCTCTACTAACAGTCCTTCCACTTGGCATTTATTAACTACCGTATAGACGCCACCAAGTGGCCCCAACTGAGGAACCACATCAGGGATACCAACATCACCCCCACTGACGAGAACGTCAAGTCCAAGGGACTGCAACAAAGACTCTGTATATTCCAGCATTGTCTGTTGATTACGGCACAACTGAGACTTGTCTGTCCCCATTCGGGTAGACAGACCTCCAGCCAGAATCAAACCATGACACGAAGGCATAACGCTGATGCTACCTCTTTACTCTCTTGGCCTGGAACCACGTTTTTTAACCCTGCTTTCAACCCAATGAAATATTAATCTCACCCGACTAAATAGGCTGGGCCTTACTGACTATCAGGGCCATACTGGCAGACAAGGACATACTAGCAATCTGGGCCAAAAAAAACCGCGCTAAAAGCGCGGTTTTTTTATTCACTAGACCGTTTCTTAATTCACTAGAAGGTTACTTGCTCTGTTCCAGCATGTAATCAACTGTGGCCTTCACTTCATCTTCGGAGCAATTCATGCACAAGCCTTTTGCCGGCATGCCACGTATTCCATTAATCGCATTGGCATAAAGCGTTTCTAGACCTTGACCAATACGGGCAGTCCAATCAGCAGCCACACCGACTTTAGGCGCACCAGCTGCACCAGTGGAGTGACATGCGGTACAGCTCTTGTTATATACATCTTCTCCAGAACGGGGGCCAGCAGCGACGGCAGGTGCTGCAACAGCAACATCTTTTTCCAGTACCACTTTACCTGCAGGGGCCAGGCGCTCAGACATTTCCTTCTCTTGCTGCGCAGTAAGGTTCAGCTCTTCTTTCTCAGAGCTACAACCTGCAACACCCAACACTAGGGTCAGTGCAACAGCAACAATACCTGCTTTCTTCAATTGGCTCATTCTCGCCTCCGGATTATTCGTATTAGCGGTCAATATATGCCGCATTAAAAAGTCTGTGGAGTATTATAGCGGTATAAGCGGTAACCGTGAACGCTGTTTCAAGGAAAGTTTCAAAGTACTGAGGAGGGACTAGACCGAGCCCAATAGCAGTTAAACCAAATAGTTAGACCATGGTCACACCAAACATCTGTTTTGCTAGACTGACACGCTCATCTACATCCCTCTCAATAGGCCGTAGATCATCGATCATCTGCAAACGCTTTCTTAAACCGACTTGATTGGCAATCTGGATCGCCAACCCGGGTCGAGCATTGAGTTCCAAAATCACTGGCCCACTGTCTCGATCCAGCACAATATCTGCACCAAAATATCCGAGCCCTGTCATTCCATAGCAGCCTGCAGCCAGGTGAAGAACTTCATCCCAATGCGGCAGTACCAGCTCATCAAAGCGAAACCCTGTGTCAGGATGCTGCTCAACTTTTTTGTTATGCTGAATAGCATAGAGGCTATGTCCGGAGACAATATCAACACCGACCCCAACAGCACCCTGATGCAAATTAGCCTTGCCATCTGAGGCGTGTGTAGAACAGCGCAGCATAGCCATCACCGGAAACCCGTGATAAACAATTACCCGAATATCGGGTACGCCTTCGTGACTATAGTTGCTCAGCATCTGATCAAACTCGATCATATCTTCAATCATCGCCACATCGGGACGGCCACCCAAGCTATACAACCCACTCAGGATGTTAGAGGTATGACGCTTTACCTCCCTCAAATTCAGAACGGCACCGGTAGACTTAACAAAATCATCACCACGACGCTGGGTTATCACCAGAATACCTTTTCCCCCACTTCCTTGGACTGGCTTGATAACAAACTTCTCCAACCCCTCCAGCATCTGTTCCAGAGCCTGCACTGCGTGTTGAGTCCTTACTACACCGAACAGAACGGGGACAGGCATGCCATGCTCTAGAGCCATCTGCTTGGTTTTCAGTTTATTATCCACCAATGGGTAACGACTGCGATCGTTACTACGACCTATATAATCAACATTGCGGCTGTTCATACCGAGAACACCTTGTTCTCGCAATTCTCGTGGTGAAATCCACTTCATTTATCGGGCCTGCTCAGGTCACGAAATCGGTACAACTCCGTCAGTCGATAGCCCGTATATTTCCCTATCAGCAGTACAACACCGAGTAAACTAATCATCAATTCTGGAAAGTTAAAGCTCAGGTGTTCAACCAATGCTGTGGACATCAAAAGATAGGCCAAAACTGCAGCCAGCAAGCTACCGCCTCCCTGTATTAACACCTCGTGGCCACCCTCCTCTTCCCAAAGAATAGACATTCGCTCAATGGTCCAGGCAAGAATGATGGTCGGTAAAAATGTCACTGTCAGCGCCTGATTAAAGCCAAACTTGTAACTCACAATACTGAGTGCCGCCATTAACAAAATAACCACGATAACCACCGCAGTGATTCTTGCGACCAGCAATAAATTGAGGTGTGACAGATAAGAGCGAATCCATAAACCTGCACCAACTACCGCCAAAAAGATAATTAACCCCGTTAGCAGCGTGGCCTGAATAAAGGCCAAGGCAATCAAAATCGGCATAAAAGTACCCGAGGTTCGAATGCCAATCAAAACTCGGAGCAGCACGACCACCAAGGCTCCCACCGGAATCAGTAACAGCCCCTTAAACACCCCCTGATGTTCCACTGGCAAGGAATATATCGAGAAATCCAACAACGGTTGCTCGCCTACTTGCTGCTCCATAAACAGCACAGTTTTTATTGGAAGCGTATTCTTAACGATGGCAAATTCCAGCTGAGAGCTAAGGCCCCCCACCACATCCAGAACCGAGGTTCCTCCCCGTCGCCAAACAAAGAAGTTTTCCGGCAATCCCGGCTGCCCTGTTGTTGGGTCAAAAATAGTCCAATGTTTTCCATCAAAGACTTCAACCAGACTATTGATTTGCTGGCGGCGACGACCATCCTCCAGAAAGACCCCTCGCACCCGCTGTGAGGGGATACCCGCAAAAGCCAGCACATCCATTACCACCGCCAGCTTGCTCTCCTCCCGGTTACCAAACAAGAACGCGGCATCCTGGTCCATTTGTTCCTGCACCAATTGCTGTAGTAGCAAGGCTGTAAAGCTGACGGAACCCGAAGAACGCTCTTGTAACGACGCCACTACCCGCTCCATGGCCGCTTGACGGTCAGTGGTTAACTCAGGCGGCTCAATGTCAGGCACTGGGCCACCGCCCAAACCCACATTATCAGCCCGGTAGATTTGTAGTTTGTAATAGAGTGTTGTCGAGCGATCCAACGACTGTCGCGTCCACTGGGCATGCCTATCGCCATTTGAAGCCATCACTGTAAAACCAAAACCAGATGAGGCAAAGTGGTCATCTAACACTACCCACCCAGCCTGCGAACTGGGTAGAGCCAGAGAAATCTCTATGGGGCCACCCGCTGGTATAAAACTGATTTTCGATTCCAGGGTCCAAACGACCTGCCGCTGACCGGGCAATAGAGGGAAACCAAGTTCAATTTTCTTATAGAGCGCCAGCCCTAAACCAAGGGCAATTAATATCCCGGCCACCAAACTGATTTGTAATCGTGAAGACATGATTCGTTACTTCAGTGTGTGCTGGAGACTGACATCTACAATGGCAGTATCCGTCAGAAGATTGCGCCCTACCAAAACAGGATACTCGAAATCGGTCCGATCAGACAATGTGACATCCACCAACTCCCTAATTTTACCAAGTGTCATCCATAGTTTAACCACATACCGGCGCTCCGACTCACCCATCTGCTGCTTAATTAATACCTTTCGCCGCAAGCGCCTTTCCATCTTTACCCACTCTCGGGTCTCGGGGTTTAACAGTGAAAACCGAACATAGCGCCTTCCATCCCGCTCGATCAGCTGAATACTTTCTGCATGAACAGAAGAAGATTCGGCCCCTGTATCAATGCGCGCTTCATATTTAATACCCGATGGCTCAACGAGCACAAACTCTACTCCTCCAACAATAGGCAAGTTTAACTTGCCAGCCGTTTTCAACTCGGGCTTCAATTGATTCTCAGATGGCTGGTTTTGGATGGGGCTAACAACAACCTTCTCCATCACCTTAGGTGCGGAAACCTTCTCAATCACCGTAGGTGCGGGACATAACATCGTCGGCTTACAAACAGGGCACGCCGGAGGTAGTGGGCACACATGCACCGCTGGAACAGAACTCTGGGACTGAAACAAGGAACAACCTGAAAGCAGGCACAATCCAAGGACAACTAGGCTCTTTAATCCCACGTTTACTGACATTCTAACCTTTCATTCATTAGTGACTTTGACCCTAAGTATAACTCATGGCACAACCCTGAAAGCAAAACAAATTCTGGCTGGAGCTGCCGTCCCAGAAATAGACTAATGAAAGCGAAACCTATACTATTGCGGCCTCTAAGGCACCCGTAGCTCAGCTGGATAGAGCGCTGCCCTCCGGAGGCAGAGGTCAGAGGTTCGAATCCTCTCGGGTGCGCCAGCTTCTCTTTAAATATCAATATTTTATAAAAATATAATCTTTCGGGAAACGCCACAAAATACGAATATTTCCCAGCGTGTGGCCAATTTGTCGCCACAAAACATTATTCAAAAATCATCCCAAGGGCCTTTCTTTTTCTCACCATTGCCAGCATGTACTTTGCTGCGACTGCTTGGCGTTAAACCGAACTCAACCAAGTACAATCTCATTTGCGTAATGTGAGCAACGCTGACCGGCTCACCAGTTTGAGTGCCTTCTACATACTCACCCCACATGTTGCACAGCGCAGCCAAGCCAATATAGTCGAACCCAGTAACAACACCTGTTTTCGTCATCTCATCAACCAGCCTGCCCCACTCCTTTTTGCCTTCAGGGTGAACCCATACAGGACAATCAGGGAGCTTTGATTCCGGTTGTGGCTCTGACTCGTTCATTCTGTGCTTTCTTGCCGTACCTTTGACGAGTTTCAGCTTTGTAGGCAATGTTTTTCTACCCATGTTCAAAACGTCCAATTGGTTGTGTGAAAAAGTAGTTAGAGCGGCGGTCTACAAGAAGAAAGCCATAGACTTTTGACCCGCCCTCCCCGTAGATATATCTCTGTCTAATTTTTGGGAGCCGAGCGGCTTAAGGTGAATAGCCTCATCCAAACAGTGGTACTAACTTGGGGGGAGGGTCACTATAGGGTACTGACAAGTTAACTTGAAGGTCTGGGATGGGACTACACAACTAACCCTAAAACGCCAGAAATCTGTTAGTTATCCACTACTTTTGTAGCGAATTATCAGTATAAAGCGCATTCAAAAAACCACTTTTCCAAGAAAAAGAAGTTAACTTGTCAGTACCCACCGTCCTGATCGACGGCCCGCCACAGGTAATGCTGCTTGCCGTTGATCCTGACGAAGACTTCGTCGATGTAGAAGGTATCACCATAGCCGCGATGCTTTCGCTTCAAGCGGCGGGAATAAATGGCACCAAACTTGATACACCAAAGACGGATTGCTTCTCTGGACACAGTGATGCCACGTTCAGCGAGTAAATCTTCAATGTCGCGGTGGCTGAGATTGAAGCGATAGTAGAGCCAAACAGCGTAGGAAATGATATCGGGCGGGAATCGATGGCGTTTGTATGTATTCATGAGCCGATTGTATCAATATCAGCGCTTTAACTTGGCAATACCAGCGGGTGGCCTTTTTTTGTGCCTGTCGTTTGGCGACGTGTCGACAGGTGCGTCAATTGTTTGCTCCCCTTTGCTTTAGCTATTTTTAATTTAGGGGCTGACCCAGATAACTAAGCCATATTATAGAGTGCGAACAACAACCTGATTACGGCCTCCATTTTTAGCTTCATACAGCGCTTTATCTGCTTGATCGTTGATGGTCGTACTGTCATCAAAATCAGGAAAAGAGGCAATACCACAACTGAAACTACAGCAGAAATCTCCGGTATCACTTGTATGATTGATTTTACCAAAGTGAGCTCGCAACTTATCCATAACAACCTTTGCTGTTTGTGCATCAGTATTGGGCAGAATAACTGCAAACTCTTCGCCACCATAACGGCCAACGGTGTCATACAGGCGTACGCTCTGTTTAAACAGATTACCAATACGTTTCAATACCCTGTCACCAGCGGGGTGACCATAACTGTCATTCACCTGTTTGAAATGATCAATATCCACCATAGCAAAAGAGAGTGGTGTTTTTTCACGTTTTGCGCGCGCCAGTTCTATATCCAGCCTCTCCCTGCTCTTGCTATAGTTGAGTAGACCGGTCAAGCCATCAGTTTCTGTCAGCTTACGAATCATACGCCCGCGTTGAAGCCGACTAGTGACAGAAGAAACCAGATGCCATGGTTCAATCGGTTTGGTTAAAAAGTCATCACAGCCCAAACTTAAAGCGCTAAGCTGCTTTTTCACGTCACTCTCAGAAGATAAAAATACGATAGGAGTACTAACATAGGCATCCATCTGCCGAATGACTTTACTCAGTTCCAGGCCATTACAGTCCGGCATGTAGACCTCCATCAGGATGAGATCCGGTGGAACTGACTCAGCAAGTACGTCTAACAGCTTCAGCGGATCATTCACCTCAAGAGTTTCCATGCCAGCTTGTTGCAAGATGACAGCATAAAAGCTGGACAGCGATTTCGAATCGTCAACAATTACAATCCTGTATGGCGCTTCTTGGTTATGGTGTGTGAGTTCATCAAGTGCATCGATCAAGTGATCTATCAATAACGGCTTGGTGAGATAAGCCAAGCCATTGGCACGCACAGCTTCCAAGCGTGTCAAGACATCATGACCTCCAGTCACAAAAATGGTTTTTAGCGATTGTTCACGTTTGGCATTTATGCGGGCAATATGTTCGATACCGGCTCTTCGGCCTTCCCCAAATATCACATCCATGATCACTACATCAGGGCTTTCTCGTTCAACAGCCTCATCAAACAAAGTAAGATCGGAGAAGGTCTCTACATTATAACCAAAGGCTTCGATTTGCATCTCAATGACACTTAACAAATGAACGTCATCGTCAACCAGATAGATTAATTTAGTATCTCTTGTAGTAGTTGACGATAGTTGTTCATCAGTTGATGGTAAATGATGAAATTTGGGCACTTCTCTTGTTAGTATGCTCTGGGCACTATCTTCCAGCTCAAAATAACATGCATTGACTCCATCTATCGCCTCAGCGGTCCAAGTGAGAGGATCCTGAGTCAACTTATCCTGTATCAGCATCTCCATGGTTTTCGCTTTGTCGGCTATTTCAGTAAAACCGTATGTCGCAGCGGTGCCACTGAGGCTATGAACCTGCCGGTGTAGTAGCTGGAATGTTTCACTATCTTCAGGTGTTAATTTTAATTTCTCCCAGCTTTGCTCGATCTCATCAACTTTTTCGGGGATTTTTTCGGCATAGATCTTCTTTAAAGAGGAAAGTTTTGCCTGAAGATCCAGTGTTTCGTTATTGTCTGCCATCATAGTTGACTCTTTTTCCAAATTTCCTGTAGCTGCTCTGCCAATGTCATCGGGTCGAAGGGTTTGGGGATAACATCGACGGCGCCCATATCAAGATATTGTTGAATCTCATTCGGCTGCACTTTGGCTGTCATGAACACTGCAGGCGTTGTCTTATAGGCATCTATCTCACGTATTTTTGCCAGTGCAGACGGCCCATCCAGCCCAGGCATCATCACATCAAACAGCAGTAGTTGCGGTTCAAATGCCTCTATTTCAGCCACTGCCTCCAACCCCGAATTACAGGTTTTAAGGGTAAAGCCGCCTACCATCTCCAGTGCAAGTGATGCCACCTCCTGAATATCGGGTTCATCTTCAGCATAAAGAATACGTTCCAGTACCTGCATAGTCATCTCTCCCATCCCTCCATCACAAGGCTATTATATTTTTTTGCTTATCACCGAGTTGATCTGCTTCAAGAGTTGTTCATTGTCCGTCTGCGACTTGATCAGGATACCTTGCACCCTTGCAGCAATATCGGGGGGGGTATCCTGAGCCGAGAAAATAATCACCGGGGTGTAGTGCTCCTTCCTGTTAATCACGGGCAAAAGCCCAAGCCCGGACCCATCTGGCAGTCCGATATCAAGTAGGACTAGATCAAACACCTCATTGCTCACAAGCTGCCTCGCATGCTCCAGCGTTGAAGCATGTATCACCTGGCATTCATCACCCAGCAGAGTATCGACGACCATGGCGATGTCGTGGTCATTCTCCACGTGCAGAATGCGCTTGCCCTTGACTGGCATATGAGACAAACCTGAACGGAGAGCCTCAAACAACCTCTTTTCATCAGTCGGTTTCTCGATCCAGTCCACCATAGCGAAGGCCTCGCCTTCAACTTCGAGCTTGCCCTCATTGGCTTTGGCCGACATAACGATGACCGGCAGGTCTACGGTGGCCTCGTTTTCACGCAGTTTCGTCAGCAATGAAAGGCCGGTGCCACCAGTGATCATCAAGTCCAGCGTAACCGCTCTGTACTCATTATTCTGTATCTGCTGCATCGCTTCCTGGTAGTTGAATGCCTGATGGCAGCGATAACCTTCATTATCCAGCATCATGCTGAGAAGTTTGGATACATCGTGATCATCCTCGACAATCAATACCAGTGGTTTCTCAGATGGTGCTTCATTACAGGCCGTCTCAACCCGGCAATCTTCATTCCATATCGGTAGATCCACATAGAATGTGGTGCCCTTACCTTCGTCGCTGTCAAAGCCAATGCTGCCCCCTTGCTGTTCCACAATGGCTTTGGTGATATTCAGGCCAAGGCCGGAGCCTCCTTTCTGGCGGGTATCCGAACTGTCGGCCTGAGCAAACTTGCTGAATATTCGGGATTTGAACTCTTCCAGTATACCGTTGCCATGATCGTGTACACAGATGCGGACACGATCGTTCGCTGCCCTGATAGAAATTTCAACCCGATCATTTTTCGGAGAGTACTTGGCGGCATTGGACAGCAGATTGGACATCACCTGAGCCATGCGTTTTTCATCAATGCTAACCATCACCACATCATCGGGCCCAGTGTCCAGTTCAAAACTGACGTGAAGCTGATCAGCGTAACCCTTGTTCGACTCAACAGCCTGCTGAACGACAGGGATCAGGTTCGTTAGCACATTATCGAAATGCATTTTCCCGGCTGAGATCTTCTCCATATCGAGAATATCGTTGATCAGGTCAATCAGCCGTTCACTGTTACTGCTTGCGATGCGAAGCAGGCTCTTCGCCTTTTCAGGCAACTCACCGGCGACTCCGCCCATAATGAGACCCAGAGAACCGCGAATGGAGGTCAGTGGTGTACGCAACTCATGACTGACGGTGGAGATAAACTCCTTCTGCATCTGTTCAATACGCTTGCGCTCGGTGATATCGCGGGTAATACCGACGAAGTGTCTGATGTTATCGATAATCACTTCACTTACCGCCAATTCCATGGGGAAGGTTGAGCCATCCTTGCGCCGACCAACCACCTCACGCCCAATGCCGATCACCTTTTTTTCACTGCTTTTGATGTAGTGATCAAGGTAACCATCATGCTCGCTGTGGTAAGGCTCGGGCATGAGCATCTTCACATTCTGGCCGATCACTTCTGCATCGCCGTAACCGAAGATCCGCCTTGCCGCCGGATTGAAGGATTCAACCATGCCGCGCTCACTGATAGTAATAATGCCATCCACAACATGATCAATGACGGCAGAAAGTCGTTTTGTCTGCGCAGCAACTCTATTCTCCAGTTGTGAGGTAGCCTGTTGCTGATTCTGTGCAAAGGCGTTGACCGCCATGTACAGAGCTTGAAATTCATCACGGGCCGATCCTGCATCAACGCGCACTGTCAAATCACCCGCCTGCAACCGGCTTGTCGCAGCGGCCAGATTTACTACAGGCGTCAGAATTTTTCTTGATATAAACCAGACAATAAGTAGAAGAGCGCTCAGGCCGAAGATAAGACTGATAAGCAGCATTTTATTGAGCGCAGAGGCGATGTCTGCAAACACCACGCTTTCAGGGATATGCAGGGTCAGCAACCAGTAACGGCTACGGTCCTGCGGTGAAAAATAGATTTTCTGAAATCCATCCACCTCCCCACGGCCGGCGTGCCGTCTTATAAACTGATCCTGACGGGCACTGATTTCAGCCAGATCTGGATCATCCGTCTGAAACATGGAGTCAATTCCCCGCTCGAATCCCAATGTTTTGGCCGGATCGGCATGTTTAATATAGTAACCCTTCTCATCGATAATATTTCGACGCACGCCATTATCTTCGGAGTGAACGCCACTGAATAGCCGTTCGGTAGCAAGATTGATCACAATTAGGGCCGCCACCTGCCCATCGGCGCGGTGGACCGGGCTAGCCAGTCTCAACACCGGCAGATACGGCACCTGAATGACTCCATGTTCTCGGTTCAGGGTGACATCGGAATAGTAGGCCTCTCCGGCTTTCAATTTGAGCGTTTTGCTCACATAAATTGAGTCAGACTTGTTCTGCAGCTTATCGTCGGCAATCACCACCACATTACCATCAGTGCCTGCTTGAATCCTGACCAGTTCATCACCGGCGACATCAATATACCTGATCTGTTGATATTCAGGATGGTTTTCCAGAAAGGCACGGAAAATTATCTTCAGCCGCTTACGCCACACCTGTATCGTATCACCGCTTTCCGGATCAACGCCGTTGTTGGCACTGGCTCTAATAATGGCCTGGATTGGCGGCACATCATGCAGCGCCAGCAGGTTTCTTTGGTGGTTCTCCAGGGAGCCTTCAATCTCATGCTTAAGCAGGGAGAGCTTACTCTGTTCCAGCTCAAAGACTTTAAGTTCGGCGACACCTTTCGACTGCCAGTAACTGGTAAAATTGGTGACAATCAACACAAAAAATATCAGCCCGCCCAATAGAAGCGTGGTTTTACCCCGGAGTCCAAGTTTATAACGGTCATTCATGCATTCATCCTTCAAAGGAATTACAGGTACCGAGTAATAACTGCCTACTTATGAAGCGTCAGAAAACAACCACCTCTAAACACGTTAAATCTCGTGCTCGACCATCCACCACTCGACTTCAATTTTGATGCGGCGCCACTAATTCTAGTGAAAAACCTCTAGCACTTACACCCTCTGAATGTCCATATGTTCGACGTCAGCGCATATAGGACAACCTCCAAAAGAGAAACTCTCTATAGGGCGCCACATCGCTTTAGGACAACTTTACAGTTATTTAACGAGAAAAAGGTCTCAGGCTTCATGTTTAAACGCCATACTCACGCGCACCTCTTGCTGCCCCTTCAGCACTTTCGCCAACTTCCTCAATCTGGGCCTGACCGCTCCCTTGTCAGCATTGTGTGCGGCTCTGGCCTTCCCTTCAGTGGTCTTGGGGCCGCTACTTTGTTCCCATGGTTTCCACTGATGAATTCTCTCTGCCTGACGTTGCCGTCTCTCCAATGTCCATCCGTTCGCCATCTTGTGCCTCCAATAGTTCGTTTGGCCGATTTTGGCTTTCTTCCGCGCGAGGTTCGTTACTCGTTGAAACGCCGTTATTAACTTGTTGATGTCCGCCAGCGATATTGGCTTGTCTGACATAAGCAACGGATTTCGGGTTCTTGATTTCACTGAGTGTTTCCAGTGTGGCTCGACACTGTGATTGTGCTCTTAACCCCAGCTTCAAGTAGGTGTCACAGGCACCAATATATTCACCTGCATTGAGCACAGCTCTCTGAGTCATATTGTTAAATATGGCGTCCAGAGTGTGAGCCTGAGCAACCAGCATGGCTTCAGGACGATCTAGTTTATTGTTCGCTACGGCCTCGACTTGCTGATTCAGATGGTTAATCAGGCCTTCCAGATGCAACTCTTGTTTACCGACAGCAATTTGCTGTTGAGTCAGTGCAGCCTGGGTAACAGGTGAGCTATAAACGCGAGCGACTGACTGCCAATCTTCTTCTCCTTTTCTTGCTTCAATGAGCAGTGTTTCAGGAGTAGGCTGGATTTTATCTTTGATTGATTTCTTTGATTTAGCCATGTCAATTTCGTCCCTATGCTGGAGCCTGTTAGGAATGGTCGCTACAGAGCTTCTTGCTTTTGTGCCGTCATGCTTCTTAGCAATCTGAACACATGTTTAGATTACCTCTGCAATTGGTACAGCAGACACCCTCCACTAAGCCTCCGTGGTGCTTGCTGAACAGGAGGTTCCTGATTACTTGTTTTGTTGTTATCGGTATAACCAAGGTCGATCAGTATTTGTTTGTGCCAATGTGATCTCGTGCGCTTTGCGCACATTGATAGTACGTTCATTGATTCACCTTTGATTTACCATTGAATAACCCTTGATGTTCCCTTGATATACCCTTGATATTGCAGGGTTGCTCATCTCTGACTGGTTTGCTTTGTTCATACACCTGCTTCCTTTGTTCATACACCTGCTTCCAGGTATCGAAGCGGTCCTTTGTTTCGGCATAACCAGCAGCCGTTAAGCTGGTATGTTGTCGATATTTAGGAACAAGCACTGATGCCACCATGACGCAGGTGAAGTGTCGCGGAAACGCCAGAATGAAATCATGGTCATCAAGAACATGTTCGTATTCTTCTGGCAGAGAATCGAAGGCAAAGTCCAATATCTCAGACGGCGCTCGCTCCTCACTGAATGGATCAGCCAAAGGAAAGAGTGGTGCGCCCTCCTTTGACTCGAATACGGTTGGCACAAAAAAGAAAAGACCAAGAGACATTAATGTTTTGGCGCGATCAAAGAAATCAGCGCACTGGCCATCCCCAGAATCAGCCTTGATATGTGGCTTGACTACTGGATGATAGGGATATGCGGTTTGAAGCTCGGGATTAAATCCATAAATCTCAAATGCCCCGTGGGACGCAATAAATTTTTTCTTAAATTCTCGATAAAAGGATGTTCTTGGAAGTCCGCCCTCATCAGCAATATTGCATTCCGCATAGATGTCTATTGTCAGCAAAAGAATCATTACATCACCAGTTTGGCGGATGAGTTCAAGGGGTGGCGTTTCGTTAGCGGCCCCAACTATAAACGTTACTGGCAACCACACCATCTCGCTGTCATCGTCTCTGATAAACTCAAACCGCGGGTGTTTTCCTTTTTTTGTTTGTATCATTAAAGGCTGCTCGCTATTCAACAGCGCGCGTTGTGCCTTGGTTGCCCGTCCTCTCGATATAGACGTGTAATTAGACAGTGCAGTCTTACTCCATATGGTTTTGATGTTGTCCTTGCCCGTTCCACATGCTTGAACTAGGTAAAGACAAGCGACATTCATTCCCAACTCGCATACCCTGTGAAATTCCTCGCGCCCGACTGCAAAGAATCGTTCTGATGGAGGGACTTTTTCTTTTTGCGTAGAATCTGCCATGCTAAATTCCTTAAATTAGTGTGTCCCCGGCCCCCTTTGCTCGTCACTCAGGGAGCCGTTTTTTATTCAAGCTGCTAGAGAAAACCCCCGGCGCGTCCAGAAGGTCTTTAAAACCTCTTTCGCTTGCTTCGCGTTTTCCGGGGCAATCCAATACTCACAACAGTGGGCGACACCAAAACGGCTTGGGACAGTGATCCTGCGCCTTGATATGTTGACGCCGATCTTTTCCAGGGTGGCAACAGTTGAAGGTAGCGCGTGGTCTCCAATCTGCTCTGCCTGAAAATGATTCAGTGGGCTTTCTAACAAGGTTTCGAGGACGCGCTCTTTCTTTGTTGGTGGCTTTATCATAATGCGGCCTCCTGTGCTTGTTTGACCCGCAAGTATTCATCCAGGGAAGCCGTTGGAAACAAAACACACCGCTTTGTAAACCGGATAGGACAGGGGAAATCTGGGTCGTTGTTTATAAGCCAGTACAGCCTGGTTTTTGAAATCCCAAGATATACTGCGGCACCGAGTGGCGGCTTGGCCGCGGGGATTGAATCAGACATGATCGACCCCTCCCTGCAACGGATAAACCGACCAGAGCCACTCTGATGGCTCCGGTGTCAACGGGCGTACACAAGCAACAAAAAGCCCCACCCTCCGAAGGTGACGATTAAGCGTTTTTGTGGTGTTTGATAGGTTCCGAATGCCGGTAGCCATAGAAAGGTTCTGGCTGGTTGCTTCGGGGTGTTCGACCAGGTGCGTCAATAATGACAGCGCTTGACCTGATTTTTTGGGTACAACGGATAAGGCAGCGTTTAGCTGCTCAGTGGTGATTTCAAGTTCCATAAACTGGACTCTCTTTTATCAAGAGACCAGCCGACCAATTAAAACAATCGGTTGTAAAATACGGATACAAAATGTATCTTACATACGTTGATCGACTGACCTCGTTCAACAAAAGCCACTATGTAAAAAAGGTGGCCGTTCCTGGGAGACCTATCAGGAAAACTCTAAGCCTCGGATGCCGCAAGCACCCGGGGCTTTCTCCTGTTTATCGTCACGCTATCAAGCTCCCTCTTCTTGATAACGTGATACAGATTATACTACACGTATACTACATGTAGCATCCAAGCCACTACCAGACACAACATGTTGTGTTTTTTCCGGTAATTTAAACCGGCAAAAAACCGACACAGAGAGACAGAGAGACACAGCGAGACATGCTCAGAAGCACTCTCAAGCACAAAAATGTTTCAACTCATTGTTTATATGGAGCTTTTTTTCTCACCCGGCTCTATGACCAGATAAGGGCTTTTAGTCGGAAATACATACATCATCGGGGCGATCAAGAAGCCTCTGCTCCGCTTTCATCCGCATTGTGCGAATTCGTTGCAGCCACCGATCTGGCGACAATATCCAGTGCTTCCGCTGCCTGATCCGGGCAGAGGTGGCCATAGTGTTCGAGTATCATTTCCGGCCCTTTGTGGCCAACCAGCTTTGCCACCATAAAGACGCTGACACCGGCGGCTAATAACGCGCTTATAAAGTGGTGTCTAAGGCTGTAAAAGTTCAGGGTGTCCGGTAGCCCTCCAAGCTCTTTAACGCGCTTCCAGGGCTTTCTATGAGCTTGGCGGCCCATCGTTAAGCCTGTAACTGGAGAAGGGAATACTAACCCGCTTGTGGGGTTTCCTGTGTCTTTATGCCAGTCGCCCATAACGGCCTTTATCGTGCCATTTAATTTGAGATCAACAACAGTCGGTTTCCTTTGCCTTCTGGCCGCGTGTGCGGTCTTTTCACAGACCTTAGTGAGTCGTCCGAAGGTTAGATTCAGTTCTTCCCATTTCAGCGTATACAGGTCGCCAGGACGCAATCCGGTATGAAGTGCCAACAGGCAAAAGGGAATAAACCAATGGGGATAATTGAGCAGCTCGAGGTCGGGCAAACTTGGCTTGCCATGCTCACGGCTGTTTCTGCGCTGCCGCCTGATTTCTTCGGCAAACAGGTCTAACCCTTTGTGAATGGCGGAAATCTCATCATGTGCCAGTAACCGGCGTTCTGATTGCTTTGGATCGTACTTGGCCGATTCCTGATCTTTTAGTTTTGGCTCCAACAGCTTGTGTTTGGCCAACGGGTCAGCATAAATTACGTCATTGTGTACGGCGTGTCTTAAAAGTGTTTTCAGTGCGCCATAGGTTCGCTTCACTGTTGTATATGTTCTGTCCTGCCCCTCGATTTCTCGCTGCCATATATCAATGTCTGCCTTGTCGATGCTCGCCATATCCCTATCTAGCAGGGGCGCAAAATGTTTCATCAGCCGTCCATAAGTAGCCTTTGCGTTCTCATACTTCCAAGAGCGCTCCATGTGCGGCTTATAGTAAGTTTCTAAATAATGTCTAAGGGTGCGGCGCGCTGCGTCTGTAACGGCCTTACGGGCCATCTGGCGGCGGTCTGTTTTATCTGCAAGTGGGTCGATACCCTTGATAACCCAATCGTGGACAATTTCAGCGGCGGCTTCAGGTTTGATGTGGGAGTATTTGCCGACAGTAGCAACACGTCGCTTCCCTGTGTTGTCGCTGTATCGATAGCGCCACACTCCGCCCGTGGAGAGCTTCATCAAATGAAAGCCGGGGATGTTCTTACAGGATAAAACTTCACGCACCTGGGCTTGCTTTAGAAAGCTAGAAGCCTTTGCCAGTGTTATAGTGGTCAAGTTGATGTGTTGCTTGCCTCGAGCCATTCCCTTTTATCCTATAGGCGGGGGTCTGGATTTCCGGCTTCGTGTAGCCGATCTGTAGACAAATAGTACACACGTTATGGGGCTATGGCAAACTATCACAAACTATTAGTAACTATAAATCAATACGTTATGGAATATATGCCGATTAAAAAACGGTCATTTTTGCCCTCCGGAGGCAGAGGTCAGAGGTTCGAATCCTCTCGGGTGCGCCAATTACGCTAGAAATAAACAGCGTTTTGGTGAGTCTCTTGAGCGACGAAATATGCCTTTCTGACAGTCCGCGCATCACTGGGTCAAATAACCTAGAGGTTATTTCATAAAAAAACTCGCTCCGGAGAAATTAAAAACTTCACAGGTATTGACGACCCCTACGAAGCCCCGGAAAATCCTGAAATTCATTTACATACCGACCAAATGATGCTGAATGAAGAAGTTGAGATCATTATCCACTACCTTGAAAACAATGGTTTTCTGGAGTAAGGGATTTCTGGCGGGCAGGTAGCTTCTCGTCATATAGCCACCCCATTAATCAAACGTCCGACTAACGAAATAAATAGCCAAGCCCAACCACAGGAGAATCCATAGTGATTAAGCCCCACGGCTCAGACACATTGAACCCGTTATTTGTATACGATACGGAAAAACATCATCAACTTATGCACGAAGCAGAGTCTCTACCTACGCTGATGCTCAACTCTGCTGCGGCTGCGAATGCTGTGATGCTGGGGGCTGGTTACTTTAATCCACTCGAAGGCTACATGAATTTGGCTGACTCACTGAGTGTTGCTGAAAATCTGCACACCACTGATGGTCTGTTCTGGCCTACGCCTGTCATCAACCTGACCCATGACATCAGCGGTATTGAAGGCGCCTCGCAAATTGCCCTACGCGACCCCGATACCGAGGGTAATCCGGTAATGGCCATCATGGACGTAGATAAGATAGAAACCGTCACCGATGAGCAGATTCAAGGAATGGCCAAGGAGATTTTTGGCACACTTGACCCGGAACACCCCGGTGTAGCGACCTTTACCAGCCTGGGTAATTACTTAATCTCTGGCAAAATCCAGGTATTAAGCTTTAGCTATTTCCAGAACGATTTTCCGGATACGTTCCGTACCGCAGTAGAAATGCGCAATGAAATCACCGAACGCGGTTGGGAAAGAGTGGTGGCTTTCCAAACACGAAACCCGATGCACCGCGCCCATGAAGAGCTTTGCCGCATGGCCATGGAGCGCCTTGGCGCCGATGGTGTCGTAGTTCATATGCTGCTAGGACAGCTAAAAAAAGGGGATATTCCTGCACCCGTCCGCGATGCCTGTATCCGCAAAATGGTAGAACTCTACTTCCCGAAAAATTCAGTCATGGTAACGGGCTACGGTTTTGACATGCTCTACGCTGGGCCACGCGAAGCCGTTCTCCACGCCGTTTTCCGTCAAAACATGGGCGCTACGCACTTGATTGTAGGTCGTGACCACGCAGGTGTTGGCGACTACTACGGTGCTTTTGATGCACAAACAATCTTCGATGAAAAAGTGCCCGCTGGCGCATTGGATATTGAAATCTTCCGTGCTGACCACACCGCCTACTCCAAAAAGCTAAACCGGGTAGTGATGATGAACGAAGCAAAAGACCATGAAAAAGACGATTTTGTTATCCTTTCCGGCACCAAAGTCCGTCAGATACTGGGAGAAGGTATTGCTCCGCCTCCCGAGTTTTCTCGCCCTGA
Source organism: Cellvibrionales bacterium UBA4451 (assembly GCA_002390285.1). Classification (GTDB taxonomy): domain Bacteria; phylum Pseudomonadota; class Gammaproteobacteria; order Pseudomonadales; family Porticoccaceae; genus Porticoccus. The sequence goes on from DGPB01000012.1 coordinate 82,672, forward strand.
AGTTGCCAAAATTCTGATGGACTACTATCAATCTGAAAACGGATAACTAGCACGAAGTTAGGGGGTGTAGATGCACCGCCTACTCTCAGCAGTTTTTATTCCTTATACTTTTTATCCCTCATACTTTTTTTACCCCAATGACCGGTAGCACAATGCCCGATTTCGATGTGTTTAATGGTGATGCTGATGGCATCTGTGCCCTCACCCAACTCAGGTTAGCCGAGCCCCGTGAAGCTACACTCATTACTGGGGTAAAACGGGATATCAATCTGCTAAAACACGTTAACGCTAAACGTGGTGACCGGGTCACTGTCCTCGATATATCTATGGATAAAAACGGTACTGACTTAGCACGGCTATTGGCCGCCGGTGCAGCTATTTTTTATGTGGATCATCACTTTTCTGGAGACATTCCGGTTTCACCCAAGCTAACCGCTATCATCAACGAAGCATCCGACGTCTGTACCAGCCTACTGATCAATAATCACCTCAACGGTGCCCATACAGCCTGGGCCGTGGTCGGTGCCTTTGGTGACAACCTGAACAAAAGTGCCCAGGGCCTCGCCAAAAATCTAGATATCAATGAAGTCGAGCTAAGAAAACTGCAAAATCTCGGTATCTATATTAACTATAACGGCTACGGGTCGAATCTTGACGATTTGCACTTTAAGCCCGACGAGCTATTTAAGCTTGTCAGTACCTACGCCAACCCACTGGACTTTATCAGTGGTAGCCCTGAGCACTTCGATAAGCTCGAGAATGGCTATCACGCAGATATGTCCTCTGCCAAAAATATTAAACCGGACAGCGCCACCACACAAACAGCGATATTCTCCCTGCCCAACCAGCCTTGGGCCAGACGTGTCAGTGGTGTTTTTAGTAACAATCTAACCAATGATCACCCGAATCGGGCCCACGCCGTATTAACCGATAAGAGCAATGGCCACTATTTGGTGAGCGTACGTGCGCCCTTGAACAACAAGAAAGGTGCCGCTGACCTTTGCCGACAATTCCCCACTGGCGGTGGCAGAGAGTCCGCCGCAGGCATTAACAATTTACCCCATCATTTACTCAATGATTTTATCAAAGCATTTGAGGAAAGCTACGCTCCATCCTGTTAAAAAAACTGCTTCATCTCATCACCAGTTGCCACCACGACCAGCGAAGGATACTGTTTACCTTATACCTTTCAAGGCTTGGAAATACCCATGACTGAACATGTAAGGCTTGAGTTAACAGATCGTATTCTAAGTATTTTTCTCAACCGCCCGGACAAGAAGAATGCCCTGACCCAGGAAATGTATACCGTACTGGCCAATGCATTTAATAAAGCCACTAATGACCACAGTATCAAGTCAGTTCTTATTACTGGCGGCAATAATTTTTCAGCCGGAAATGACCTCAATGATTTCCTAAAAAACCCCACTGAAATTCTCACTAGCCCTTTAGGTGATTTTATTCAGGCGCTGGCCAGCTGCACCAAACCGGTTGTTGCTGCGGTAGATGGCTTTGCGGTGGGAATCGGCACCACTATGCTATTGCACTGTGATCTTGTTTACTGCACGGATCGCACTACATTTATACTGCCTTTTGTGAATCTTGGCTTAGTACCAGAATTTGGCTCTACCCTGTTATTACCTAACCTGGCTGGCAACCAATTGGCTGCAGAATTACTCATGCTTGGCGAACCCTTTAATGCAGAGAAAGCCCAGAGAGCGGGACTCATTAACGGCGTCTGCGAACCAGAACAATTACTAAAGAACGCCAAAATTATTGCCGAGAAACTGGCGGCAAAACCAGCCAAAGCCCTACAACAAACCAAGATGCTACTCCGACAAGTTATAGAACCATTGAATGAACGCATTACTCGTGAGGCAAACCTTTTTCATGAGCGCCTTTGCTCCGATGAAGCGGTGACCGCCATGCAAGCTATTATCGAGAAGAGGCAATAATGCTCCATATATTAGATAAAATTTTGGCGCTGCTAGGCCCTAAAGGTGTTCTCGTTGAGGGAAGAAGTACTAGGGCTACCGATGGATGGGGCGCGCAAGAATGCTTGGCTCCCGCGATTATCCGCCCGACAAATACCAAAGAACTCAGCGAGGTCATGAAGCTCTGTTATGCCCAAGGACAAAAAGTGGTGACCCATGGTGGTTGCACCAATATGACACGAGGCTGCACCACTGGGGAAAATGAGCTGGCCATTTCAATGGAAAGAATGACTGCTATTGAATCGGTAGATATTACCAACCGAACCATGACTGTTCAGGCAGGGGTTTCTCTACAAACGGTACAAGAAACGGCTGAAACCAATGACCTATTTTTTGCCCTAGATCTGGGTGCACGTGGCACCGCGACCATTGGCGGTAATATCGCCACCAATGCGGGAGGCAATCAGGTGATCCGCTATGGAATGGCACGAGAACAAGTGCTTGGGCTGGAGGTCGTCCTGGCAGATGGCCGCATTCTTAGTTCAATGAACCAAATGTTAAAAAACAATGCGGGGTACGACCTCAAACATTTATTTATTGGCAGCGAGGGGACACTAGGCATTATCACTAGGGCAGTATTAAGATTGAGGCCAGAGATGCCAAGCTGTACCACGGCATTAGTGGCTACGGATAAATTCTCTCACATGCCACGCTTACTGAATCATATGGAACAGGCACTTGGGGGGAAACTCAGTGCCTTCGAAACCCTGTGGAAAAGTTATTACAGCATAGCCTCTCGGGGCTACAATCAGGGACAACCACCACTAAATGATCAATACCCGTTTTATATTCTGATTGAAAGCAGTGGTGCAAATACAGAATCAGATAAGCCGCAGTTTCTCGAGGCTCTGGAAAGCGCCCTATCACAAGGACTTATTGTGGATGCAGTATTAGCCGAATCCGGCCCGCAACAGCAAGCAATGTGGGCTATAAGGGACAACATTCCAGCACTGGACACTTATCAGCCGCTTGTTCTATTCGATATCAGTCTTCCCATCAGCGAGATGGAAGCTTACCTAGATGATATGCACCGAAATTTGGCTACCATAGACGACAAGCTCTTTGTAGCAACGCTCGGTCACTTAGGCGATGGAAATCTACACGTGGCGGTGGAGTTGGGAAATGATACAAAAAACAGGAAGCTCGCTATTGAGGAAGCAATCTATTTACCCCTTCAACAACGACAAGGATCGATATCAGGTGAACATGGTATTGGTTTGGAGAAAAAACCCTACCTACACCTTAGCCGTAGTGAAAATGAGATTGAGGTAATGAAGCAATTAAAGACACTATTTGATCCGACCTGCATACTTAATTGCGGCAAGGTAATTTAACCACCATCAAGACAACCAACCTCTGAAAATAAATACTTAACCCTTCAAACACTTAATTTTTAAAAAAAGTATTCATCTAAAAAAACAAAACTCATACCGGATCTAGCTCCGGCCTTTATACTTGTTCTAACTCTACAAGCGTGCCACAAAAGTCCTTCGGGTGAAGAAACAGAACGGGCTTGCCATGAGCTCCAATCTTAGGTTCGCCCTGCCCAAGAACCCTTGCCCCTTCAGCCACTAGCTTATCTCTTGCGGCAAGAAGATCATCAACCTCATAACAAATATGATGCATACCTCCATCAGGGTTGCGTTCAAGAAATTTAGCCACGGGCGAGCTAACACCGATAGGCAATAACAATTCTATTTTTGTGTTCGCTAGTTCCACAAACACCACACGAACACCATGTTCTGGTAGGTCTTTGGGTTCTGACGTTTTCGCGCCCAACGCATAACGATACGTGTCTACGGCTTTATCCAGATTTGGGACCACAATGGCTACATGGTTAAGGTTTCCAATCATGCTATTCTCTTTTTGTATGGCATTGGTTCTCTCAGTTTTTTCTTACGCTAAGTCTCGCTCTTGCAACAAAAACTATTGTCGAAAGGCATCAATTAGTTTTCTTGCCGCAATCGTCGGCGGTATCTTTCCTTCAATCACGTCGCATTCCAACGTTTTGACCAAGGCCTTGACGGCTTTATTCTCTTTTAATTCTGTTAACAAAGCGTCGGCGGTTTCACTCCACATCCACGCACAAGCCTGTGCAGCGCGACGTGAGGTTATTTCACCGGCATTTCCGAGTAGTTCACGATACTCTTCTACCGTTTGCCAAACCTCATCAACACCTTGTTTTTTAAGCGCTGACAGTGCTTGTACTCGGGCCTGCCAATGGCGACTTCTAGGATGCAAAAAATGCATAGCCATTTGGTAGTCTGCTACCGTACGGCCAGCCGCTGCCTGCTGATCACCATCGGACTTATTAACCAACACCAGATCAGCAAGCTCCATAATGCCACGCTTAATGCCCTGCAACTCGTCTCCACCACCTGGCAACAGTAACAACAGAAACATATCTGTCATTTCCGCCACAGCGGTTTCTGATTGTCCTACACCCACGGTTTCCACAAAAATCACATCAAAGCCCGCCGCTTCACAAAGCAATAGGGTTTCACGTGTTCTTCTGGTGACACCACCCAAGGTCTTACCAGCGGGAGATGGCCGAATATAGGCGTTAGGGTTGCGCGACAACGTCTCCATCCGGGTTTTGTCACCGAGAATAGAACCTCCGCTCACCGAGGAGGTGGGATCCACAGCCAATACAGCGACGCGATGCCCCTGGTCAATGACATGGTTACCAAAAGATTCGATGAACGTGGATTTACCGACACCTGGCACACCCGAAATACCAAGCCTGATGGAATTTCCTGTATGAGGCATGATGAGTTCTAGCAACTGAGCTGCCGGCTCTCGGTGCGTGGGATGCGTTGACTCAACCAAGGTTATGCACTTAGCCAAAGCACGTCGATCACCCCGTTGAAGGCTGTCTGCAAGTTCGTATGGGGTCATCGTCAACGTTCAACCTCCCTTAACATGGTGATGGATGAGCACATTGTATTCTATATCCTAACGGCCACATCGATCCTTCCACATGAAAACTAGCACATCGAACTTAGCACATAACACAAAGGGCAAGCTTAGCGACAACTAAGCAACGGGGAATCGCTTCCTCTATTTATTCAAACTCGATCCAATCACTCAAACTCAATAATTGGCTGGTCAACCATCAAACTATCACCAACACCGGCAGAGACCTTCATCACTACACCATCGGCAACGGCGCGCAGGCTATTTTCCATTTTCATAGCCTCAACCACCACCAACTCTTGACCTTCTTTCACTGTATCGCCTTCCTGCACTGCCAGTTTGACCAAGAGGCCTGGCATAGGAGAAAGAAGATATTTAGACATATCAGGCGCTTCTTTAATCAGCATATGCTGATTAAGTTCAGCTGTTCTGGCAGTGACAACTAACGCTTCTTTCTGTGCACCTCGATGGAACATCCGCAGCGATGAACCCACCATATCGATTTGAATGCATATTGGTTCTCCATTCACGGTTCCTTTAAATAAAGGATCACCAAAAGACCAATTCGTATCAATTTGGTAATTCTTTCCATCAAGTTCAACGCTAATGGTATCGCCGCCATTTTCTACAGCAACCTGATACTCAGCTTCACCTTGATCCATAATCACCACCCAGTCTGAAGTGGGGTGATATTCATGGCCAGGTAACTGACCAGAAATCATGGCGCAGCGGTCTTGGTATTTTTTATTGATAGCTGCCGCAACAACAACACAGACAGCAGGGTCGTCCTGAGGCACCAAATCAGAATTGAAACCGTCTGGATATTCCTCAGCAATAAAGTTAGTCGTTAGATCTCCCGCCACAAAACGCGGGTGCACCATGAGCGCATTCAGAAAACTAATATTGTGATTTACTCCACGGATGTAATAAGCATCCAGAGCATCGACCATTCTATCGATAGCCTGTTTACGATCTTCACCATAAGTGATTAGTTTGGCAATCATAGGATCGTAGAACATGGAAACTTCGCCACCTTCATAGACCCCAGTATCAACACGAACGCCTTCCCCTTCCGGGGGAAGATAACGAACCAACCGGCCAGTCGAGGGCATAAAGTTCCTGAATGGGTCTTCGGCATACACCCGGGTTTCCATGGCCCAACCTGTTAATTTGACATCCTCTTGAGCCAGAGGAAGCTTTTCACCTGCCGCAACTCGAATCATCAGTTCAACCAAGTCCTGGCCGGTAACAAATTCAGTGACGGGGTGCTCCACTTGTAATCGAGTATTCATCTCCAAAAAGTAGAAATTCATATTGGCATCAGCGATAAATTCAACGGTACCCGCTGATTTGTAATCCACTGCCTTTGCCAACAATACTGACTGTTCGCCCATTTTCTTACGAACTTCTTCGGTCAAGAAAGGTGACGGGGCCTCTTCAATGACCTTTTGATGACGGCGCTGAATAGAACATTCACGCTCACCCAGATAAATCACATTGCCATGACTATCTGCCATCACCTGAATTTCAATATGACGTGGCTCCTGAATATATTTCTCAATAAAAATTCGGTCATCGCCAAAACTGGAGCGAGCTTCGTTAGTTGCACGCTCAAAACCGTCCCGGCACTCATCTACATCCCAAGCCACACGCATGCCTTTACCACCACCACCGGCAGAGGCTTTAAGCATCACGGGAAAACCAATACCACTGGAAATCTCAACGGCTTGATCCGCATCACAGACTACATCGGTATAACCAGGAATCGTATTAACCCCAGCCTTCTCCGCAATCAGCTTGGAAGTGATTTTGTCTCCCATAGACTCTATAGCTTTAACACCCGGACCAATAAACGCAATACCTGCGGCATCCAGCGCTTCACAAAATGCTTTGTTTTCAGATAAAAAACCATATCCAGGGTGTACCGCATCTGCACCTGTTTGCCGACAGGCGTCGATGATCTTTTCGATCACCAGATAGCTTTCAGAAGAAGCGGCTGGGCCAATATTGACGGCTTCATCGGCCATGATCACATGCAATGCATCTCGGTCTGCATCGGAATAAACGGCAACGGTACCGATACCCATAGCCTTTGCCGTACGAAAGACACGACAGGCTATTTCACCTCGGTTAGCCACAAGAATTTTTTTAAACATAATTTAATCTTCTTCTAGAAATGCTGTTTTCAACGATACTAACGTTCACGCACAAAGCTCACTTACAAACGTCGCTCACGAAGGCTTCTTACAAAGGAATATTGCCGTGTTTGCGCCACGGATTTTCTATATCCTTATCACGCAACATAGCCAGCGAACGTGCCACCCGCTTGCGGGTATGGTGTGGCATGATGACGTCGTCAATAAATCCTCGCTTTCCTGCTATAAACGGATTAGCAAATTTTTCACGATATTCTGCTTCTTTCGCTGCAATTTTTTCTGAATCGCCAATATCTTTTCGGAAAATAATTTCAACTGCGCCTTTCGGCCCCATCACAGCAATTTCTGCTGTTGGCCAAGCAAAGTTTACATCTCCTCGGAGATGCTTTGACGACATCACGTCATAAGCGCCGCCATAGGCCTTACGGGTAATCACGGTCACTTTCGGTACAGTACATTCCGCATAGGCATACAGTAGTTTGGCACCATGCTTGATAATACCGCCATATTCCTGACTGGTGCCGGGCATAAAACCAGGCACGTCGACGAAGGTTAAGACGGGAATATTGAAGGCATCACAAAAACGGATAAAACGTGCGCCTTTTTTAGAGGCATCAATATCGAGACAACCAGCCAGAACCATGGGTTGGTTGGCAACAACACCCACCGTAGATCCCTCAATGCGAATAAAGCCAATCACTAGATTGCCGGCATAATCAGGCTGTATCTCAAAGAAATCGCCCTCATCAGCGACCTTAATGATGAGTTCTTTCATGTCGTAGGGTTTGTTGGGGTCACTAGGAATAAGTGTGTCTAGTGACATTTCTTCACGATCGGCAGGATCATCTGTGGGCCATACTGGCGGCTTTTCCTGATTATTGGCAGGAAGATAGCTGACAAAGCGGCGAAGCTTAACGAGAGCATCCACATCCGATTCAAAGGCCAAGTCAGAAACGCCTGATTTGCTGGAATGAGTAATAGCGCCACCAAGCTCCTCGGCTGTCACTGTTTCGTGGGTCACGGTTTTTACAACGTCGGGACCAGTGACAAACATATAGGAGCTATCTTTCACCATAAAGATGAAATCAGTGATCGCTGGCGAATAAACAGCACCACCTGCGCACGGCCCCATGATCATGGAGATTTGGGGAATCACACCCGATGCCATGACATTTTTCTGAAACACATCGGCATAGCCACCGAGGGAAGCAACGCCTTCCTGAATACGAGCGCCTCCAGAATCATTTAGACCAATAATTGGCGCGCCCACATTCATGGCTTGATCCATGACCTTACATATTTTTTCAGCGTGGGTTTCTGATAACGAGCCACCGAAAACGGTGAAGTCTTGGCTAAACACGAATACTAACCGACCATTGATGGTGCCATAACCTGTCACTACACCATCGCCAGGAATATGATCTTGCTCCATACCAAAATCTGTACAGCGGTGTTCTACAAACGTATCCCACTCTTCAAATGTGCCAGAATCGAGCAGCAACTCAATTCTCTCCCGAGCAGTCAATTTACCCTTAGCATGTTGTGTATCAATACGTTTTTGACCGCCACCAAGGAGCGCATTTCCACGCTTCTCTTCCAGCTGCTCGATAATCTCGTACATAACGTTTTCCTGTGTTGATTGCCCTTATTTTCATTGGAATAAGTACTGAATAAGTTTCTGGCAAATTCTTATGGTTCTATATCTAAATCGATAACGATCACTATAAGCAGGCGCCGATCGGACGCATCTCCTGCCCCGCCGAACAATTAGCCTTTACTGAGCAATTCAAGGACTTCAGCGGCAGCCACTGGGATATTGGTACCAGGGCCATATATCGCAGCTACACCCGCATCGTAAAGTTCCTGGTAGTCTTGGGGTGGAATTACGCCTCCACAGATTACCTTAATATCAGTCGCACCTTCTTTTTTGAGCGCATCGATCAGCTGCGGAACGAGGGTTTTATGCCCCGCTGCCTGAGACGAAACACCCACCACATGTACATCATTTTCGACGGCCATACGGGCAGCCTCTTCTGGCGTCTGAAACATGGGACTGATGTCCACATCAAAACCAATATCAGCAAATGCCGTTGCAATCACCTTGGCACCGCGGTCGTGGCCATCCTGTCCCATCTTGGCCACCAACATACGTGGACGACGACCCGCTTCGGTGGCAAAGGCTTCCACTCCTGCCTGAATGGCAGCAAAATCCTCATCGCCCTCGTACGCAGAACCATACACACCACTAATGGTACGAGTTTCGGCTTGATGACGACCCCACTCTTTTTCCAGTGCAGAGGATATCTCCCCCACGGTGGCACGAGCGCGAGCGGCATCCACCGACAACGTCAACAGATTACCCCGGCCAGTTTTAGCCGCCTCAGTCAGTGCGTCCAGCGCCTTCTGGCATGCCTCGTTATCACGTTCTGTTCGAGTTTTTTTCAATCGTGCCACCTGAGATTCACGCACGGCAGTATTATCAATATTGAGAATTTCTATATCCGGCTCTTCGGCCAACTGATATTTATTAACCCCGACAATGACCTCTTCACCACGATCGATACGAGCCTGACGCAAGGCCGCAGCCCGTTCAATCCGTAACTTTGGCATACCTGACTCTACCGCCTTGGTCATACCGCCCATATCTTCCACTTCATCAATCAACACGCGGGCTTCCTTGACCAGCTGATCGGTGAGTGTTTCAACATAATAGGAACCCGCTAACGGATCAACTACATTGGTAATGCCCGTTTCTTCCTGAATCACCAACTGAGTATTTCTTGCAATGTGTGCAGAAAATTCGGTAGGCAGGGCGAGAGCCTCATCAAACGCGTTGGTGTGCAACGACTGGGTACCTCCCAGTACTGCTGACATGGCTTCAATGGTGGTCCGTATCACGTTGTTGTATGGATCTTTACTGGTTAGGCTCACGCCGGAAGTCTGACAGTGTGTTCGCAGCATTAACGACTTTTCACTCTTAGGATTAAACTTCTCTTTCATCAGCGTCGCCCACAAAACTCGCGCTGCTCGCAGTTTGGCAATCTCCATAAAAAAATTCATACCGATAGCGAAAAAGAATGACAGTCGCGGAGCAAACTTGTCCACATCCTGACCACTATTAATCGCTGTTCGCACGTACTCGACTCCATCGGCAATGGTGAATGCCAGCTCCTCTACATTGGTAGCACCGGCTTCTTGCATGTGATAACCGGAAATAGAGATGGAGTTGAATTTGGGCATATGTTCGGTGGTATAACTGATAATGTCAGACACAATGCGCATCGACGGCGAGGGGGGATATATATAGGTATTACGAACCATAAACTCTTTGAGAATATCGTTCTGCAAGGTGCCTACCAACTGCTCCGGTGACACTCCCTGCTCTTCTGCCGCCACAATGTAGCTGGCCATCACCGGCAACACGGCTCCGTTCATGGTCATTGACACTGAGACCTTATCCAGTGGAATCTCATTAAAAAGAATTTTCATGTCCTCTACCGAGTCAATGGCCACACCGGCTTTACCCACATCACCCACCACACGCTCGTGATCAGAGTCATAACCTCGGTGTGTCGCGAGATCGAATGCAACGGACAACCCTTGCTGCCCAGCAGCCAGGTTTCGTCGATAAAAAGCATTGGATTCTTCGGCAGTTGAGAAACCGGCATACTGTCGGACTGTCCAGGGTCGACCCGCGTACATCGTTGCCTTGGGCCCACGCTTGAACGGTGAAAAACCAGGAAGATTATCCTGATGCACAAGGCCAGCTACATCTTCTGCTGTGTAGAGCGGTTTAACGGCAATACCTTCAGGTGTCTGCCATACCAAATCATCCGGTGATTTGCCCTTTGTTTCTTTGGTGGCTAACTCAACCCAATCGTTATAAGAGGGTTTGGAAATGTCGGTCATGGAAAGCTACCTCAAATAAATTCTGCCCGGTGCTGTCTGTTTACCGGTGCTATCTGTTTCCCTGCGCTGTTTACTTATAGTCTGCTAATACTGTCGATGCTACTGCTATCGACCCTACTATTATCAATACGAGGGGTATAGTTATTTAGGTACTATGAGGTAGTGATCAAATTGAAACAAGGGCAGATTTATTCCCACTAACTCACCTAATATGTCATGGATATAAAGATACACCCCGATTATATGTTAGTATTTTCACCAAACTCACCAATTCATACCAGAGACCGCCTATCGCCACAATCTCTCACTATCACGTGACTACCTGCCTTCATGGAATCCATCGGCGCCAGCTGAACCATAAAGAATTGCTAGCTCGTGCCGGTATTAATCCCAGTGTCATTGAACAAACTACCCATAGAGTACACACCGATCAGGTGGCTCGGTTATTCCGGCTGACTCAACAGGCATTAAATGACGAATTTATGGGGTTTACTGCGCAGCCCTGTAAGTACGGGATTTTTGCCACACTTTGCCAGTTGGTCAGTCACTGTAAAACACTGGGTGAATTACTCGAGAAAGCCTCCTATTTCTACAGCCTGATTACCGATGAGCTGCAAATCCAGCTCAACATAGAAGGGCATACCGCCGAGCTCAGCTTTAATCTGCAACGACCCGAATTAGACAAGGGACATTTTTTAACCGAATTTCTGATGGTGATCTGGCACCGTTTTCCCAGTTGGTACATTGCGGAAGCTATCCGCTTGCGCGAGACGCACTTTATCCATTCGGCTCCGGCTCATCAGGATGAGCTACGAGTCATGTTTCCTGGCAGCCTATCATTTAACCAAGCCAAAAATAGCCTGTTTTTTGATGCCCAATACCTGGACAAATCATTGGTTCGCACATCGAGGGAGTTAGACATTTTTCTGACCAATCACCCAGCTGATATCATGACTATACCCGGTGAGGACCATAGCCTTGAGGCACAGATTGAACGAAACATTTTGAACCTGAGTGGAGAGAAACTGCTGTTCCCTAAGGCCGGAGAGCTAGCAACCAAGATGAATATCAGCTCTCTCACTCTGTACCGGCGACTGCAACAGGAAGGCACTAGCTACCAGACAATCAAAGACAATGTTCGCAGGGAAGTGGCTATCGACAAACTGGTCAAAGAGGGGCTTTCTGTAGATGAAGTCTCTGAGATCGTTGGGTTTGCTGAGCCCAGATCTTTCACCAGAGCGTTTAAACATTGGACCGGACTATCTCCGAGAAATTACTGCAAATACCACAAAACAAGATAAGGCCTTCACAGCTCAAATCCGCCACCCACTACTACAGTCTGGCCACTGATGTAATTCGACTCAGGAAGACAGAACAGATAAACAGCATCGGCTGCTTCTTTCGGAGTACCGGGTCGACCGAGCGGAATCATTGTCTCAACCATCTGCAAGACCTGATCACTGATACCAACTTTAATCTCATACCCCTGCACATTGATAGTTGATTCATCACTAACGGCCGCGGTAAGACGCGTCTGAATAAAACCAAATGCTACTGCATTGACATTGACATTATAGCGCCCCCATTCCTTACAGAGGGTTTTCGTCATCCCCACAACACCAGCTTTTGCCGCCGAATAAGCTAGCTGGCCAGGGTTACCATTGAGGCCAGAAACCGAAGAGACATTCACTACCTTTCGGTAAATCTCCGTTCCGGCTTCCTTTTCTTGGGAATGAAATTTTTTAAGGTAGGGCTGTGCCGCTTTCAAGATTCGGTAGGGGGCCGTCATATGCACATCAATCATCGCATACCACTGCTCGTCATCCATTTTCTGAACCACGTTATCCCACGTGTAGCCAGCATTGTTAACAATGATATCCAGACCACCAAAGCTCTCAACTGCTGTTTTCACAAATCGCTCACCGAAATCTTTTTCAGTGACACTGCCAATACAGGCAACAGCGTCTGAACCGAGCGCCTTTATGTCTGCAACCACTTGATTGGCTGGGTCAGCATCCAGATCATTAACCACCACCAAGGCACCATCAGAGGCCAACTTGAGAGCAATTTCTCGTCCAATGCCACGCCCTGAACCACTCACCAGCGCTACTTTTCCCGCCAACTTACTCATTACGTTTTCTCCACCTGTTTAATCAGGACTGAACACTTACTCGGGTAGAAATCTGTTGATGCCAAGCACTAAGGTGAACACATTCATCAGGAATAGCCGCCTTAACCCAACCACTAAACACCACAAAAACGTAAGCGGTAATATCGGCAACAGTAAAATCATCTCCTACCATAAAGTCGCGCCCTTCGAGGTGCTTATCCAATACACCGTAAAAGGCCTGGATTCGCTCTTTACCCCTATCGGCCAACGCCGGAATTTGTTCGTAGGAAACGGGGCCAGGCAACGCACGTCCGGCAAAGGCTGGAACCGAGTTGCGAAGCGCTTCAGCTACGGCCTGAAAACCATCAGTAAAACAGCGATGATCCCAACTCAGAATCAAGGCACGGGAAAGAGGATCAGAACCCAGCAGTGGCTTCTGGGGGTAGATCTCCTCAAGATAACTGTACATACCCACCACCTCTGTCAGCACGGTGCCATCATCCAGCACCAGCGAGGGTACAGTGCCCCAATGATTCACCGCACGAAATGAGTCACTACGCTGTTCTCCTGACATGAGATCAATAACCTCAGTCTCTATATCAACGCCTTTTTCTGCCATAAAAATAGCGAGACGCATAGGGTTGGGTGCTGGTGGATAGGTATATAGTTTCATCACAGCGCTCCATTGAATCCGAAACTATACCGTTTTATTAATTCACAAGCATCGGCATAGCTCTGCTGCGATCAGAGCTCGATCGATTAAGATAATCTAGAAAAAAAGACGAATGGTGAACAAGTCGAGGGAATGGAGCGAAAATAAAACTAATTTATTAGGCAGGATAGAAGTCAGGACATAAATAGCTGCAGGGTATCTCTTCACCTAGCTCCCTGCATAGCGACTCAACAAATGGCGCATAGGCTGCAGGAATTCCCCCATCACGATTTACCCAGTTCCACACATGTTGCTGTCTGATAGTGCGGCCAGTTTTCAGTGATATGGCATTCGCTAAAGCCGTTTGCCCCCCGACAATAGTCACTACTTTAAGCAAGGCTTCTTCCGGGGTCATTTTCCACTCCTTGGTTGATAGGAAAATAATAACCAGAGGCAGCCCTTCATACAACTAAAGTTGTCTATTTTATTGCCAGCAGCTGCCAAAATTACAACAAATGTTGTAATATCTTAAAATATGAACACTATGGCAGAGAGAATCAGGTCGGCTCGGCTTAAATCGAGCCTGTCTCAACTCCAGTTGGCTCGGGAAACAAACCTGACTCAGCAAATGATATCCAAACTGGAAAGCGGTAACTCACAATCAACGTCAGCTATTTTTTCTATTGCTAAAACTCTGGGTGTCTCTGCACATTGGCTATGGCTTGGAACAGAAAACCCCAACCTTGGCTCCACACCTTTTATTTACGATGACAAAATTTTAGCTGCTGCCTGGGATACGCTTTCTGATCAACAGCGTGCTGAAATTTGTAACCACATTATGCAACTCAGCGAACGTAACTCATCAAAACAGTGAGATTTTGCCTCCTACTCCTGGCTGCCAACTTATTGCTTGAAATGCTATGCAGTCTTCCCGGCTGTATCCGCCACCTATAAAGCGCATTTATAATAAGCGCCTGACATTCAAAGCATGCACTCAAACATGAGCCAAAACATTAACCCACACACAGTCTCTTTAATGTGAAGTTAAATTACGTCATACAGGGTTCAGGTCAACCGGTGATACTCATGCACGGCATGTTTGGCTCACTAAGCAACCTAGGACTAGTAACCCGAGCATTGGCAGACAGCCATTCAGTCATTGCCGTTGATCTGAGAAATCACGGGGATTCTCCACATAGCACGTCGATGGATTACCCTTGTCTGGCAGATGACATTGTCGAGTTAATGGATGATTTGAATCTCGATCAAGCAGACCTGCTCGGTCACTCCATGGGCGGCAAAGTCGCCATGCAAGTTGCTTTGAACTACCCAGAGCGCGTCAATAAACTCATCATCGCTGATATAGCCCCAGTAGATTACAAACCTGACCGCCATGGGGGGGTGCTGGAAGGACTGTCTTTACTAGCGACCACAAGGCCAAACTCCCGCAAGGAAGCTGACCGGCTATTAGCCGACCATGTCAATGAAACCTCTGTGCGTGCCTTTTTGCTTAAAAATCTTGTACGCGCAGAAGATGGGAGGTTTGACCTCCGCCTGAATATGGAGGGAATTGTTGCTAATTACTTCGACACGTTGACTCTGGCGCCTACCGGCGAACCCTTCTCAGGCCCCGTGTTGTTTATCAAGGGAGAGAACTCCGCCTACATTCAGGATAAACACCGCAGCGAAGTAGTAAGACTATTCCCCAATGCTCAATTCAAGATGATAGCCAATACGGGCCATTGGCTGCATGCGGAAAAACCCGAAACCTTCAATAAAATTGTCCGAACTTTTCTCAATTGAAGGGATGGCAGCGCCACCCCTTCCCGTTAAATAAAACACTTCCAGATATCACCTAACAGCATCAAGAGCCTGGCTCACATCAGCAATAATATCATCGATATTTTCAATACCCACAGAGATACGCACAAGGTCTGAACTAACACCTGCGGCAGCCAATTCATCATCATTCAACTGGCGGTGGGTAGTGGATGCTGGATGACAGGCCAGTGACTTTGCATCGCCAATATTGACTAATCGCAAAATCATTTCCAATGCATCAATAAATTGTCCTCCAGCCTTGGATCCGCCTTTTATCCCAAAACTCAGGATACCCGATGCCTTACCACCCGTCATTTTCTGGCAATTCTGGTAATAAGGACTATCCGGTAAAGCGGCGTAGTTTACCCATGCCACTTTATCGTGGTTACTCAGGTAACTGGCCAGCTTTTCAGCATTCTCACAATGCCGCTCCATACGAAGCCCCAGTGTCTCCAGACCCTGTAAAATTTGGAATGAGTTAGTGGGAGAAATAGCCGCTCCCATACTTCGAAGAGGAACAACCCGACAACGACCTATGTAGGCAGCAGCACCGAATGCTTCGGTATAAACAACACCATGGTAGGAAGGATCTGGTTCATTTAAAACGGCAAACCGCTCTTTGTTGGCAACCCAATCAAATTTTCCTGAATCAATGATGACACCACCAATAGACGTGCCATGACCACCGATATATTTGGTCAGGGAATGAATCACAATATCTGCCCCCAGCTCAAAGGGCCGACATAAAAAAGGTGTCGCGACAGTACTATCGACAATTAATGGCACGCCATGCTTATGTGCTATTTCGGCAAACTTTTCCAGATCGACAATATTGCCCGCTGGATTACCAATGGATTCACAAAAGACCAGTCGGGTATTTTCATCAATGGCATTTTCTAGGGCTTCAAAGTCATCAGCCGACACCATCCGTGCCTCGATACCCTGCTTAGGTAAAGTATGAGCAAACAGGTTATAAGTTCCGCCATATAGCTGGCTGGTACTAACAATATTATCCCCCACCGAACAAATACACTGAATAGCATAAGTAATTGCCGCCATTCCGGAAGCAACGGCTAAGGCAGCAATACCACCTTCCATTGCAGCCAGCCGCTGCTCAAGCACATCGGTTGTTGGATTCATAATCCGGGTATAAATATTACCGGGCACCTTTAAGTCAAAAAGGTCTGCGCCGTGTTGAGTGTCGTCAAAGGTATAGGAGGTCGTTTGATAAATAGGAACCGCTGCCGCCTTAGTGGTCGCTTCCGACTTATATCCGTGATGTAACGCCAGGGATTCAAGTTTCATATGTAAATTAATCCTATACAAAAAAGATTTATTTTAAAAAGTTAAGACTGAGTTCGCTGGAAAAAAACATTAAGTCAATTAAAAGCCCGCAGCCAATTCTCGGGTCAATTCTGCTGCAGGTATAGCCTTGCAACCCGTCGCATTCTGCCCTGACCACAGAGGTGAAAAATCCCCAGAGCCCTGAGCTTCCAATACCGAACGCAAGGGTGCAATAGCAGTTGCTGCCAATGGAAATCCAGGGATTCCATGACGCATGGGACCAAGCTCTTTCATCGCTAAATTTATGATGGCTCGAGCAGGCCGCCCGGTAAAAATATTTGTCAACGCGGTATGCCTTGCTCTCTCACTTTTAAGTGCGGCACGATGCACTGGGCTTGTCAGAGCTTCATGACAAAGCAAATACGCCGTACCCACCTGAACACCAGAGGCGCCAAGCGCCATGGCAGCAGCAACACCTTTGGCATCGGCAATACCGCCAGCAGCCACGACAGGAATATTTACCTCCCGAATAATTTGAGGCAGCAATGCAAACGTACCTTCCTGAGAATTAAGGTCATGCGATAAGAACATCCCCCGATGTCCACCGGCTTCAACTCCCTGAGCAATAATCACATCCGCGCCATACTCTTCCAACCAAAGCGCTTCTTCAATTGTCGTCGCAGAACAAATCACCTTGGCATCAAAAGCCTTTACCCGTGCCAACAATTCATCCGATGGCAAACCAAAATGAAAACTCACCACGGGCGGCTTAAACTCTTCTAGTATATCAACGGCTTTCGAATTGAACGGTACACGCTCAGCTCCTACAGGAATCACATCGGGGTCAATACCATGCTCAATATAAAATGGTGTCAGCGCCTGATGCCAAGCCATGTCGAGACTTTGGCGTGGTTCAGGCACTTGATGGCAAAAGAAATTCACATTAAAAGGTCGATTTGTCTGAGACTTAATCGCCACTAATTCATCACGCAACGTATCCAAGCTAAGCATTGCACAGGGCAAAGATCCCAGCCCACCTGCATTAGATACTGCCACCGTCAAAGCACTGCCCTGCACACCCGCCATAGGTGCTTGAATAAGCGGCCATTCAATCCCAAGATATTTTTGTAACGTCAACATCCTCGTCTCCGTTCTTATTTTCTTTGTAAATCAAATCCAGAAAACTCAATCCCAGATAATTGGGCCAATTTAGCATCAAAGGTGGCAATGTCATCCCGATTAAATTCATTCAGATGTGAATGTCCGCACGCCCGAGCCATCACCTTCATCAACTCAACAGATGAATCAAAAAAAGTAGCCAGCCTTTGGGCAGAACTATCAACGTCCAACCTTTTTCGCAACTCGGGATTTTGGGTAGCTATACCCGCAGGGCAGTTGTTGGTATGACATATTCTTGCAGCGATACAACCTATAGATTGCATAGCACTGTTGGCAATGGCAACGCCGTCAGCCCCTAGAGCTAAGGCCTTAATAAAGTCACTGGGCACGCGTAAACCGCCGGTAGCAATTAGCGTGACCTTCCGGCCTACTCCTCGCTGATCAAGATAGTGCCGAGCTCTGGCTAAGGCTGGAATAGTGGGCACGCTAATGTGATTTCGGAACAATAAAGGTGCTGCACCAGTGCCACCACCACGACCATCCAGAATAATATATTCGGCACTGGCCTGAAGGGCAAACTCAATATCTCGTTCAATATGGTTGGCACTGAGTTTGAAACCGATCGGAATACCACCGGTAATTTCTCTCACTCGATCCGCAAACCGCTTGAAATCTTCAGGGGTACTCAGGTCACTGAAGGTGGCTGGAGAAATGGCTGGCTCGCCCTCAGGAATACCCCGAACTTGAGAAATTTTACCCACATTTTTCACTGCAGGCAGGTGTCCTTCCGTGCCGGTATTTGCGCCCTGACCACCTTTAAAATGAAATGCCTGTACTTTTTTCAGCGCGTCTTCACTGTAACCAAACTTGGCGCTAGCCAGCTCATAAAAATAGCGCCTATTGGCCTGCTGTTCTTCTGGCAACATACCTCCTTCGCCAGAGCAAATACCCGTACCCGCTAGCTCAGCACCCTTTGCCATGGCCACCTTTGCCTCTTCGGACAGCGCACCAAAACTCATATCAGACACAAACAAGGGGATTTTTAATACCAGCGGTTTCACCGCGTTCGGGCCAATAACCAACTCCGAGCCAACGTCCACATTCTCCATCAATGGCTTTGTGGCTAACTGGGCAACCATAATTTGAATATCATCCCAGCTCGGCAACTGGTTTCGCGGCACACCCATGGCACTTACTGGACCATGCGGGCCGACACCAGATAACCCCTCTCTGGCTAGCTGGTGAATATATTCTACCGTCGGTTCTTCCTCTGTAGCCTGCACTGGAGGGACCAGGCTTTTATCTTCAGCAATACCGGGACCTTCCAAACCCACTTGATCATCAGAAAACTGCTTATGGGTGCCATCACAAAAAGGGGTGTTACGCGTATGTTTACAAGCACACAAGTAGGCTTCTTGCTCCTCATCAGAAACAATGACTTTTGGGGTAAATAACGTCCCCACATGGGAGCCGTCGCAAAATGGCTGGCTTTTTGATTTTCCACAGGTGCAGAAATGATATTCCTGCCCCTTGGACAAATTGACCTTTACTGGTTTGTTATCAGCTATAACGGGATTATTCATAATGGCCGCTCTCAATAAGGTTAAAGCTCCTCACCCAAGAAGTGACAAATGTCACCCCTTGCTCCTACGGCGATCTACGCCTCAACAATGTCATCTTTCAAGCTCAAAACAAACGCAACCACGTCATCGTATTCTTGCTGAGGCACCTGTAACTCTTTCATTGTCGCACTGGCATGCTCTAGGAATAGGGACCAATCACTTTCACTGACATTCATGCCTTTATGTGACACTTTCATATCTCGACCGGTGTAGTACACCTAACCACCGGCGTTTGAACATAAATAATCTATCAGCAACTGCTTTTCTCTCTCTATGCCGTCGTCTCCCCGGTTCTGCCAGAAACGGCCCAGCTGCCTATCTGTTTGTACGCGTGGCAGCAAATCATCAACAAAAGCGGTAATACCCTCGTAACCACCGAGACGCTCGTATAGTGATGTCTGATTCATACGTTTTTCCTTTTTTTTGATAAGAGCATAATAAAAAGTCTTAGGGGTGACCTCTAAGCTCAGACCACTATAGACAGCGTAAGATGAACCTATTCCCGACCTGTATCAACGATATCCGCTTTGGTTGAATTAACGATAGCCACTAAAGCTTGCATCTCATTTGCCGTCAGCTTGTGCTTTGCCAGGACCTCCTTAAAAAGAGCAACCATGCGCCCCCACTCCAGCTCTGTGATTCCAAGGTGCGCATGGGAGATTTTCATCTCTCGACCCTGATACAAACATGGACCACCAGCAGCCTGACATACCATGGCAGTCAAGTGGTACTTCAAATAGGGTGCTGGAACACGCTCCCTGGCAGCATCAACAGCAGGATTCGCATTGAGGACTACGTCCTGTACGAGAATATCAATGAAGTCACTGACAACAACTGAAATGGGTGCCAATCCACCCAACCGATCATAGAGCGACGATTCCTTCTGGGCCTCATAACACCAAGCTGCTGCCGAGTGTGACCCCATAATTAGGGCGCCAACTAAACTCAATATGACCCACCTGTCTTTACTGCGCCGGAACATAACAACCCCTTCCTTTATTGAGGCAACTTACTACTCCACATGCGTTTAACCATAGCAGAAGTTCTGAAGGTGAGAAAAAATCCTAAAGAGTCAAATGAACAGTAAATACCACTATCACGGCTTAAGAGACACAATATCTTTTTAATCGCTTTCTAAAAAAGCACGCACTCAGCCGAAAAAACCCTTATCCTGTTCACCTAACCCTAAAATGAGTAGAAGATATTTAGAATGGCTAAACCTAACTATAGCTTTGAAAAGCGCCAGCGAGACATCGCGAAAAAGAAGAAGAAAGAAGAAAAACGACTGAAGAAAGCCGAGGCAAAGGGTGGGATAACGAGTGAGGTAGAAGATGACCAGCCTCAGGAAGCTCAGCCACTGTCGAGCAATGACGATAATACTGACACCTGACACCGCAGGTTAATCAGGCCAATACTATCTTATCTGTGACGGTGAACATATTATCAAGTGTTTAAAATGAAAACCGGGCCACTGGAATTCCACGCTAGCCCGCCTTTCATTTCATTTTAGTTCACTTAACCTTATTCATACTCGGCGATGGGTAAACACGCACACACCAAATTTCGATCACCATAAACATTGTCGATTCTGCCCACGGGCGACCAGTATTTAGCTTCCCTAAGAGACGCCAGTGGATAAGCAGCCAACTCTCTTGAGTAACTTCTATTCCAATCATCGGCTACCACCATATCGGCAGTGTGCGGGGCATGACAGAGGGGATTATCATCCAATGGATAGTCACCACGCTCTACGGCAGCAATTTCTTCACGGATTTGCAACATGGCATCACAGAACCGGTCAAGCTCTTCTTTGGACTCACTCTCAGTGGGCTCGATCATCAGGGTACCGGGTACCGGAAATGACATAGTAGGTGCGTGAAAACCATAGTCGATCAGGCGCTTGGCCACATCGTCCACAGTGACGCCGGAGTCATCCTTAATCCCACGCAGATCGACTATACATTCATGTGCTACACGGTCATTGGCGCCCGTATAGAGAATGGGATAAACATTTTTTAGCCGCTCTGCCATGTAATTGGCATTGAGAATGGCAACCTCAGTGGCCTGCTTCAACCCGTCAGCGCCCATCATTTTGATATACATCCAGGTGATCGTCAGGATGCTGGCGCTGCCCCAAGGCGCAGCAGAGACGGCACCCACGGCCGTATCTTTACCCAATCTACTACTCAACAAACAATGGTGCCCCGGCAGATAGGCTGCCAAATGTTGACGCACGGCCACTGGGCCCACACCAGGGCCACCACCACCGTGGGGAATACAAAACGTTTTGTGTAAATTCAGATGCGACACATCGCCACCAAACTTACCCGGCTGGCAAAGCCCCACCATGGCATTGAGATTGGCGCCATCGATATACACCTGACCACCGTGCTGATGAATAATATCGCAAATCTCGGTGATACCTTTCTCAAATACCCCATGAGTGGAGGGGTAAGTCACCATAATCGCCGCTAGATTTTCGCTGTGCTGTTCCGCTTTGGCGCGAAGATCATCGATATCCACATTGCCCTGGTCATCACAACTCGTTACGACGACTCTCATGCCACACATCTGTGCCGATGCCGGGTTGGTACCATGGGCAGAACTGGGAATAAGGCAGATATTTCGATGCGAATCATCACGACTTGCGTGATAAGCACGAATCGCCAGTAACCCCGCATATTCCCCTTGAGAACCAGCATTGGGTTGGAGCGAAATGGAGTCATAACCTGTTGCCGCACAAAGCATAGCTTCCAGTTCTTCGATCATTGCCACATACCCTACGGTCTGATCCTGTGGTGCAAAGGGGTGAATATTGGAAAATTCTGGCCAGGTCACGGGAATCATTTCAGCAGTCGCATTGAGCTTCATGGTGCAAGAGCCGAGCGGGATCATCGCCCGATCCAACGCAATGTCTTTGTCTGCCAGCTTACGCAGGTAACGCAGCATTTCAGTTTCAGAGTGGTAACGATTGAAAACTGGGTGCGTCAGCGGCTCACTGGTACGCAATAAGTTCTCGGGTAACCCGCTCTTGGCGGCAGACTCCAGATCAGCAACCATAAGCTCGGTGCTGGCATCAAACAAACGCCACAACACTTCTATATCGGCAGGGCCGACAGTTTCGTCCAGAGAGATACCCACATGGTTGCTATCCACTACCCGCAGGTTAATACCCTGAGCCACCGCTTCTTGATGAATGGCTGCCGTCTGTTCGCCGGTGGCAACTGTCAGGGTATCGAAGAAACTTTGATTGATCGGAGCCTGACCCAGTTTTTTTAAACCAGCAGCCAGAATCGCAGTGTAGCAATGCACTTTCTCTGCGATTCGCTTCAAGCCGTCTGGTCCATGATAAACCGCATACATGCTGGCCATTACCGCCAATAACACCTGCGCCGTACAGATGTTACTGGTGGCCTTTTCGCGGCGAATATGTTGCTCGCGGGTCTGTAAAGCCAACCGATAGGCTGGCTTGCCTCGAGTATCGAGAGAGATACCCACCAAACGACCCGGTAATGAACGCTTGAACGAATCGCGGGTGGCCATATAAGCCGCGTGTGGGCCACCAAAACCCAGCGGTACACCGAAGCGCTGGGTGCAACCGATAGCGACATCGGCACCCAATTCTGCAGGACTCTTCAATAGCAACAAGCTAAGAATATCGGCAGCCATCACCACCAGAGCCTTCTGCTGGTGGGCATTGTCAATTACGTCATCGAAATCACGGATCGCACCATCTACGCCGGGGTACTGCAACAGCACACCGAAGCAATCATGCTGGGCCGCTTCAACCGGATCTCCCACCACCACATCGATACCCATAGGTTCGGCTCGGGTTTCCACAACCTCGATAGTTTGCGGCAAGCATTGGTGGTCAACAAAGAAGACTTTCCCCTTGGATTTGGACATCCGCTGACAGAGCGTCATGGCTTCGCCGGCAGCCGTCGCCTCATCCAGTAATGAAGCACTGGCGAGGTCCATGCCGGTGAGGTCGGTAATCATCGTCTGGAAATTTAGCAGGGCTTCCAAGCGCCCTTGGGAAATTTCTGGCTGATAGGGTGTATAGGCGGTGTACCAGGCAGGATTTTCCAGCACATTACGCAGAATTACATTGGGAGTAATGCTGTTGTAATAGCCTTGGCCAATAAAGTTTTTTAAGACCCGATTCTGACTGGCAATGGCACGCAATTCGACCAATGCCTGCTGTTCGGTAACCGATGAACCCAGTTCAAGAGGCTGGCTGGAACGAATATTGTCCGGCACCACCGCACCGATAAAGTCGGCCATATTCTCATAACCGATACTCTCCAGCATCGCCTGCTGATTGGCCTCAGAGGGACCAATATGACGGCGAATAAATTCATTGCTGTTTTCCAGTTCTACCAGTGGCTTCATGTTTGGTGTCTCTACTTGTTTATCTTTTGATGGATTAGGGATTGAGCTATGGCTAAGTGCGGGTGCTGTCTAAGTGGCTCTGCGGAATAGCTCGTTTTATCTGCGGCTGTTTATCCACGCTATTTAGCCACGGCTCTTTATCCGCAGCTCTCTATCCACGATAGTAACGCTGGGGCACAAAAGGCATCTTCTCTACCGTCACAGGGAGAGGTTTGCCGCGGACTATGGCATGCAGTTCAGTACCGATTGCCGCATAGTCTGTTGCCACATAACCCATGGCTAATGGCGCCTCAAGGCTAGGGCCAAAACCACCACTGGTTACCATGCCTACCTGCGCTCCCTCAGCATTAACCAGTTCAGCTCCTTCTCGAACCGGCGCACGGCCCTCCACCTTCAGACCCACCCGCTTGCGAGATGCACCATTGGCCTGTTCGTTAAAAATAATATCGGCACCGGGAAAACCACCGGCTTTCGCGCCATCGGCACGACGTGACTTGCTGATACTCCACAATAATGACGCCTGAATCGGCGTTGTTTCAGTATCGAGGTCGTGGCCATACAAGCACAATCCGGCTTCTAACCGTAGGGAGTCTCTAGCACCCAGCCCGATAGCCTTCACATGTTCAAAAGATACCAGCTTGCGGGCCAGCGCTTCGGCAGACCCAGCAGGCACTGAAATCTCAAAACCATCTTCACCGGTATACCCAGAACGAGTGATATAGCAATCAGCCCCTTCAAGAGTGACGCGACTACCCGTCATAAATACCAGTTCACGAACCCCGGGAGCCAACTGAGCCATCACACTGGCAGCAGCGGGGCCCTGGAGTGCCAGCAATCCTCGCCCCTCCAAATACTCAACCTCAAGACCGGGGAGGTTGCTTCTTAGATAGGCAATGTCCTGCTCTTTACAGGCGGCATTGACCACGAGTAAAAAGCAATCTTCAGCCCAACGGACAATCATCAAATCATCCAGAATACCGCCCTGCTCATTAGTGAACAAAGCATAGGTCTGCTTGTTAATACCCAATCTTTCCAGCTCCACCGGTACCAGCTTCTCTAAAGCTGCAGCAACACCTTCACCGGTGATGACCACCTGCCCCATATGGGACACATCGAACAAGCCTGCATGCTCGCGGGTGTGTAAATGTTCAGTCTTGATGCCTTCCGGGTATTGAACAGGCATGTCATAACCAGCGAAGGGCACCATTCGCGCACCCAGTTCCATGTGCAATGCCTTGAGCGGCGTGGCTTTCAAATCAGTAGTATCCGTAGTCATAGAGACCCTTGTCGCATGATGTTGTGACGCTATGTTTTAGCACGATAGTTCGTTAAAAGCAGTCATGATGGCGGCTAATAGTAGCGGCCAACTATGAATTGGTAAAATTAATAGTTAAAATCCTGTCATTAATAATACTTATAGCTGTCAGGCAGTATCTGATGCCATGAAAAACCTACCCACAGACCTGCTCCGCTCCTTTGTTACGGTGATTGAATTAGGGGGTTTTACCCAAGCAGCCCAATGGCTCGGGCGCTCTCAACCTGCCATCAGTTTGCAAATCAAACGCCTGGAAACATTACTGGAACAGACCCTACTAATTCGCAGCGGCCAACAACTAGAACTGAGCCAAGCGGGTCATCTGTTGTTTCGCTACGCGAAACAGATGCTGGCAATAAATGATGAAGCCGTCACCCAGTTCATCAAAACATCAGTTAGCGGGAAAATTCACTTTGGTATTCCCAGCGAATTTGCCACCACCCTGCTGCCAAAAATCGTGGGACGCTTTGCTCAGGCCTACCCCAATGTCACTCTCGAAGTGAACTGCGCTCTAAGTAAACAGTTACTATCAGAACCCGAACGCCACCGCTACGATCTGATTCTAGCCTTACACGATGATCCATCCGCAGCGGGAGACAATCTGGTAAAAGAAGACGATCTGGTATGGGTCACCGGCACCGATCACGATGCTCACCTGCAAGTGCCACTGCCATTAATTGTGGCGCCCAAGGGCTGTATTTACCGCCAACGTGGCATTGAAAAACTCCGAGAAAACCAGCGGGATTGGCGCATCGTCTATACCATTCCTGACCTTACTGGTATTCAGGCGGCCATTGATGAGGGGTTAGGTGTCACCGTTCTCGCCAAGAGTACCGTGCCCGAAAATCTGCGCATCTTGAAACCTTCGGAAAAGCTGCCCAAACTGGGTAAGGTCGGCATTAGCCTAATTGATCAGAGTAACGAGCCTAGCGAGGCGATTACCCGGTTGATGGATTTTGTAAAAGCGTCACTTTAGTGGCTATTAATGAGCAGTGATAATAAAGAGTGTTACCCATAAGCAGTGGCACCAATAAGCAGCAGAAACAGGAGTCGCCGCACGTGAAAAATAATATCGTACTGATAGGCATGCCCGGTGCAGGAAAAAGTACCAATGGTTTATTGCTGGCCAAAGCACTCGGCAAGGACTTTATCGATACCGATGTTCTTATTCAGGTTCGCGAGGGGAAAACCCTACAACAGATTATGGATGAGACTGATTATTTAGAACTGCGTCGAATTGAAGAATCGGTACTGACCGGGATCGATGTACAAAATTTTGTGATCGCCACTGGCGGAAGCGCGGTATACAGCAGTACTGGTATTAAGTACTTAGCGAGGAATGCGGTCATCATCTATTTGGATACGCCGTTGCCAACCCTACGGGAACGCATCCACGATAAGGATACCCGCGGCATAGCATGCCACCCCAACCAGAGCTTTGATGATTTATTCAATGAGCGCACTGAGCTTTATCGGCGTTACGCTGAGATCACCATAGACTGTGATCAACATTCACCCGAACAGGTGGTCGGCTCTATTATTACCCGTACTCTTCCCAAAGGACTCAACGAGCACTAACGTGACACGTGCTACAAAAATCAAATACGCTAGAAATTAAGTCCGCTAGAGCTACAAACAAAAAAAACCGGGCAATAGCCCGGTCAACTCCCCCCCCAATGCGGTTTATTTGTCTTTTTTTAGCCGCACTTTTTACTCGTATCAACAACCTGTATTAACTACGCCTATCAATTACTCGCACTAGTTACACGTACTAGCCACATTTTGAATCGCCACAGTTCAAGCAGGTCATACAGCCATCCATCAGGATCATGGCCTTGGTCATACATTTATGGCATAGCTGGGCGCTTTCCGGAAAAGGGTTCCCTTTAGCCACTGGCGCTGCCACCGGCTGAGTTGAGGCTTCATACTCCGCCCGTTTTTCCGCCAGAATGGCTTGCTGGTGTTCACCGAGCTCCGGTGCTGTCAGCATCCCAATCTTGGTTAAATGATCTTCTATGGCTTCACCAATTTCTGCCACCAACGAAGGCATAAATTTACCACCTCGTTTGAAGTAGCCACCCTGTGGATCAAATACGGCCTTTAGCTCCTCTGCTAAAAAGGTGCAGTCCCCACCCTTGCGAAACACGGCAGAAATTACCCGAGTCAATGCGACCACCCATTGGAATTGATCCATATTCTTCGAGTTAATAAAGATTTCGAAGGGGCGACGTTGCTCGTGATCAGTCCCCCGGTTCAGCACAATATCGTTGATAGTGATGTAGAGCGCGTGTTCAGAGAGGGGGGTTTTTACCTTATAGGTCGAACCAGGTAGCTCTTCTGGACGACTGACATTCTCCGTCATCTGCTCAATAGCACGCTCTAGTTCTACCGCTACGGGTTGCGCCTCCGGTATGGCATCGTCATTGGAGGAGGATAACACCTTGTAGCCTATAATTTTTTTATCGATTTTAACTGTCATGTTGATTCTTCCGATCAAAATTTTCCGTAATAGCCTTCTTTCAAAGCATCGAACAGGTTCGCAGCGGTATGCATCTCGCCGTCATATTCCACTTCCTCATTACCCTTCAGATCCACGGTTGAACCGTCTTCCAACGTAAACTGATAAGTGGTGTTCTCCAGGTCCTTCTCTTTCACCAGCACGCCCTGGAAGGCTTCCGGATTAAAGCGGAATGTGGTGCAACCCTTGAGACCATTCTCGTAGGCATAGAGATAAATGTCCTTGAACTCGTCAAAGTCACAGTCGGTGGCTACATTAATGGTCTTTGAAATAGAGGAGTCTATCCACTTTTGAGCCGCCGCCTGCACATCTACATGCTGCTTGGGCTTAATATCATCGCTAGTAATAAAGTAGTCAGGCAGCTTTTCTTCTTCATCCTCAGTGAAGGGCATGGCCTTCGAATTTATCAGCTCGCGATAGGCCAACATTTCATAAGAGAACACATCCACTTTTTCTTTGGACTTCTTACCCTCGCGGATCACATTGCGGGAATAGTGATGAGCAAAGCTTGGCTCGATACCGTTACTGGCATTGTTAGCCAACGACAGTGAAATAGTGCCCGTTGGCGCAATAGAGGAATGGTGCGTAAAACGGCAACCCACATTGGCCAGTTCTTCCACCAGCTTCGGGTCGACCTCGGCCACTTTCTGCATGTATTTGCTGTAGCGCGCATGCAACACCTTACCTTTGAGCTTATCGCCTACCACAATACCGTCTTTGGCCATTTCCGGGCGAAGGCGTAGCATAGACTCAGTAACCTCAAACTCCTCGTCCATAATCGGCGCAGCGCCTTTTTCTTTGGCCAGCTCTAAACCTGCTCGCCAGCCAGCAAGAGCCAACTCCCGAGAAACCTGTTCGGTCAGCTCTAATGACGCAGGGCTACCATAAGGTGTCCGCAACATTGTCATGGTAGAGCCCAATCCCAGGAAGCCCATACCGTGACGGCGCTTACTTAAAATGGCGTCCCGCTGACCTTCCAGAGGCAAGCCATTAATTTCCACTACGTTATCAAGCATCCGGGTAAACACAGAAACTACTTCCCGGAAATTATCCCAATCGAAACGCGCTTTTTCTGTGAAGGGGTCCAGTACAAACTTGGTCAGATTTACTGAGCCCAGTAGACAGCTGCCGTAAGGCGGTAGCGGTTGTTCGC
Source organism: Cellvibrionales bacterium UBA4451 (assembly GCA_002390285.1). Taxonomy (GTDB): domain Bacteria; phylum Pseudomonadota; class Gammaproteobacteria; order Pseudomonadales; family Porticoccaceae; genus Porticoccus. The sequence goes on from DGPB01000012.1 coordinate 111,630, forward strand.
CACAGGGATTGGTGGCACGAATGTTTTCACAGAACCAGTTATTGTTCAGCTGATTGACTTTGTCGATAAGGATGAAGCCTGGCTCTGCATAATCGTAGGTGGATGTCATGATCACATTCCACAACTGACGCGCCTTCACCGTACGGTAAATACGACAGGCCACTAGTCCCTCATCATTGGTGATGTAGCCTTTGGTAGTGGGGAATTCACGCCACAACAACGTGCCATCTGTAGGGTCAACTTTACCTTGCTCTAACTCTTTCTTAGGAACCGGAAAGCTCAATGTCCATTCGCCATCGCTCTTAACCGCTTCCATAAACCCTTCGGTGATCAGCAGTGACAGGTTGAACTGACGCAGTCGGCCATCTTCACGTTTGGCACGGATAAAATCGACCACATCTGGATGGTTTATATCAAAAGTTGCCATCTGAGCGCCACGGCGACCACCAGCGGAAGAAACGGTAAAACACATCTTGTCAAAGATATCCATGAAGGACAGCGGACCCGAGGTGTAAGCACCCGCACCAGAGACATAAGCACCCTTGGGGCGCAGCGTAGAAAATTCGTAGCCGATACCGCAACCGGCTTTAAGCGTTAGGCCCGCCTCAAGGTTTTTCTCGAGGATATCCAGCATGGAGTCCTCAACGATACCGGATACCGTACAGTTGATCGTAGAGGTAGATGGCTTGTGCTCCAGAGCACCGGCATTGGAAATAATCCGCCCGGCGGGGATGGCGCCATTGCGTAGCGCCCACAAAAACCGCTCATGCCACAGATCCTGTTTACCCTTTTCTTCAACATCGGCCAATGCCCGAGCAACACGACGATAGGTCGCGTCAATCGTCTCATCTACCGGATTACCCGCTTTATCCTTAAGCCGATATTTCTTATCCCAGATGTCAGCTGAGGCGGACTGTAGTTTGATTTCGATGGCACCAGGCTCACCCGTGGTCTTCAATGCTTCAATCGACATAACGATCCTGTTTCCCCGTGTTACATGAATGGTTGGGCAGTGCTGTATCATTTAGGCTAGGGGCTTTTAGGGGTGAAAAATGCTATTAACACCCTGTTTCCGCAGCTTTTTTTAGTGAACTATTGTTATTTTTTTACGCTCAACGATCACCCTAAGGCGAGGCTTAGTATACAAGATATTGTGTCTGCTGCCAGATTAAACACTACAGGTAGTAGTTGTGGTGAAAATAGCGCTTTAAGGGGTCAGCCCGCGAGCGGTTACTTTGCCGCAACCCCGCAGCCGACAAAGGATGTCAATATAGAGCGGGCTAATCTCTGCTAAAAAGTCGCCAAAGGGAAGGAGCACTCTATGACCAAATGACCCTAAAGCGGTCAGAAAAAACATTTTTTGGCAATTTACGCTTTTTCAACCGCCCCCTTTTCTTGGCAAAAGAAACTGCATCAAGGATAATGCTGCCCTTATCCCCCATTGATACCGACCAAAAGGATCTCCCCATGATCATTTCTGAAAACACTGTGGTGCTTTTTCACTACACCCTTACCGATGAAAGCGGTAACGAGCTCGACTCATCCACAGGCAAAGACCCACTAGCCTATATGCATGGCCACAAAAATATTATCCCTGGCCTCGAAAAAGAACTGGATGGAAAAACCGCTGGTGATGTGATGATCGTGACCATCAAAGCAGCAGAAGCCTATGGAGAGACTCAGGACGAGAGGATTCAGGAAATACCCAGAACATCGTTCCAGACGGAAGAAATGAGCGTTGGGATGCGCTTTGAAGCAAAGACGCCTAATGGCCCCGTATCTGTTGTTGTCACTGAAGTGAATGACGAAACAGTGACGGTTGATGGAAATCACCCACTTGCAGGTAAAGATTTAACGTTTGATGTCAGGGTCGATAGTGTTCGCGAAGCATCTGAAGAAGAACTGTCTCATGGTCACGTACATGGGCCAGGTGGTCACAACCACTAACTATCGGCGAGCTGCTTAATTGGTTAGCGAGTCGACCAGTTAACAAGTTCAATAAAAAAGGGCCGCCCAATTAGGTAGCCCTTTTTTATACATTTTTTTCTCGATCAGGTTTAAACCAGCCGTCCCCAAAGATCATATTCATCGGCATGCTCAATCGTTACCTGCACCATGTCACCGGGCTCAAGACCAAGCGCCACAACTGACTCTATATCATTGATAAAAACATTGCCGTCGATCTCTGGCGCATCAGCAGCTGACCGACCAACGGCCCCCTCCTCGTCCACGTCATCGATCAACACCTCCAGAGTCTGCCCCACTTTACGCTGTAACCGCCTAGCACTAATGACTTGCTGGGTTTCCATAAATCGTTCCCAGCGCTGCTGCTGAACATCCTCAGGAACAGGGTCGGGCAACTGATTGGCTGTTGCACCTTCAACGGGGGAATATTTAAAACAGCCTACCCGATCTAATTCAGCCTCTTCCAGCCAATCCAGTAGCAGTTGGAAATCTTCTTCGGTTTCGCCGGGAAACCCCACAATAAAGGTGCTACGAATAGTCAAGTCGGGACAGATGGCCCTCCAGGCTTTAATCCGTTCCAGGACTTTTTCCTGATTGCCGGGACGCTTCATCAATTTAAGAATTTTTGGGCTGGCATGCTGGAAGGGAATATCCAGATAAGGCAGAATTTTTCCCTCTGCCATCAAGGGAATGACCTTGTCCACATGGGGATAGGGGTACACATAGTGCAGTCGCACCCAAATGCCCAGCTCGCCCAAAGCGACGGCCAGATCCTGCATCCGTGTTTCCAGCGCATTGCCATCGACAAAATCCAACTTGTATTTCATATCAACACCGTAGGCACTGGTGTCCTGAGAAATAACCAATAATTCGCGCACGCCGGACTCAACCAGCTTCTTGGCTTCCTCGACCACATCGGAAATAGGACGACTAACCAAATCACCCCGCATGTTAGGGATAATGCAAAAGGTACAACGGTGGTTACAGCCTTCAGAAATCTTCAAATAAGCATAATGCTGAGGTGTGAGCTTGATTCCCTGTGGCGGCATCAGGTCAATATAGGGGTTGTGGCCACCCTCTACGCCATCCACTTTTGGCGGAACAAACTCATGCACAGCACCTAATACACTCGCGTAATCAGCCGGCCCACTAACGCTCAGCACATTCGGGTTGGCTGTTTTGATTGCCTCAGCATCGGCTCCCTTACCCATACAGCCGGTAACGATGACCTTACCGTTCTCTTTCATCGCCTCATTAATAGCATCCATGGATTCCTGTTTGGCAGAATCAATAAAGCCACAGGTATTGACCACCACCACGTCGGCATCATCATAGTTCGGGCTGATATCGTAACCATCCAGCTTTAACTGGGTCAGAATTCGCTCAGAATCCACCAGTGCTTTCGGACAACCGAGAGAGATAAAACCCACTTTTCCTGACATATCCACCTACACTAAAACGCTAAAATTTATACCGCTGAAACATGACAACGGTGAGGAACTTGCCTGGTAATCAATCTCTGGAGCAGAGTTTACTGCGCCGTCCAGCCGCCATCTATTGGCAAGCTAGAACCCGTCATCGTACCGGCGGCTTCAGAACATAGAAATAATGCCAACTCACCCAGTGACGAAGGCTGGGTGGCCTGAGGCATGGGCTGCTTGTCAATAATGACCCGGCGTTTGCCCTCTTCAAAACTCACACCATCTCGGTCAGCTGCCGCCTGAAACTGGCCCGCAACCAATTCAGTATCCACCCAACCGGGGCAGATCGCATTCACCGTAATACCCTTCTCCGCATTTTCCAATGCCACGACTTTGGTCAGTCCTACAATACCGTGCTTTGCAGCCACATAGGCAGCCTTCTGAAGAGATGCCACCAGACCGTGAACAGAGGCGATATTAATAATCCGCCCCCAACCCCGTTTCTGCATACCGGGAACCAGTAACCGTGTGGTGTGAAAGGCTGAGCTCAGGTTGATCGCTATAATAGAATCCCACTTCGCTACCGGAAAATCTTCCACAGAAGCAGTGTACTGAATACCCGCATTGTTTATCAGAATATCTACCTGGCCAAACTTCTTCAGGGCATCAGCCACCAACTGCTCATTACCGGCAGCATTCGATATATCCGCATTGCTAAACAGGCACTCAATGCCATAACGATTCTCAAACTCCTGACGAAGCGCCTCACCCTCCAAGGCATCCATCAAGCCGTGCAGCACAATATTAGCCCCAGCTTCAGCCAGCTTTGCTGCCATGGCATTACCGATACCACTGGTGGAACCAGTAACCAATGCAGTTTTACCTACCAACATATTGTTTCCTCTAAGGCTGAAAGCCATATATATAAACGAATGCTACAAACTACAGCTGAAAATTAGAAAATACGACCTAAGATCATGAAACCAAATAAAAAAAGGCCCCCTGATCAGGGAGCCTTTTCTTCATGCCAGTCAGAGATATTAAAATTCCATCTCTGGAACATGGTCAGGTACAACCAACTCACCAGCCGTCTTCTCTATTATTTCTTCTACAGACACGCCCGGCGCACGTTCAACTAGGTGGAATTTACCGTCGTAGATTTCCAGATATGCCAGATCAGTCAGAACTTGCTTGATACAATCAGCACCCGTCAGCGGCAGAGTACACTCTGGCAGTAACTTGGAATTACCATATTTGTCGGCGTGGGTCATCGTCACAATGATATTGTCTGCACCAGCAACCAGATCCATTGCCCCACCCATACCTTTGATGAGTTTTCCTGGAATCATCCAAGAAGCAATGCTGCCTTGAGCATCCACCTCAAAAGCGCCAAGAACCGTCAAGTCCACGTGGCCACCACGAATCATGGCAAAGGATTCTGCGGATGAAAAAATCGATGCGCCCTTAGCTGTTGTTACTGTCTGCTTACCGGCATTGATCAGATCGGCATCGACTTCATCTTCTGTGGGGTATGGCCCCATACCCAGCAGTCCATTCTCAGACTGCAACATAACTTCGATACCCTCAGGCACATGGTTTGCTACCAATGTAGGAATACCAATACCTAAATTAACGTAATAACCATCCTGTAATTCACGGGCAATACGGATAGCCATTTGATCACGAGAAAGTGCCATTATTATCTCTCCTGTTAGCCTTCGCGGACGGTACGTATTTCAATACGTTTTTCGAAAGTACCCTGAATCAAACGGTCAACGTAGATTCCGGGGGTATGAATCTGAGCTGGGTCCAGCTCACCTGGCTCAACAATTTCTTCCACTTCCATCACAGTAATCTTGCCCGCTGTCGCAGCCATGGGATTAAAATTCTGGGCTGTGTGACGGTAAATAGCATTACCGTAACGGTCTGCCTTCCAGGCCTTCACGATAGCGAAATCACCGACAACAGACTCTTCAAGAATATATTTTCGGCCATTGAATTCACGTACGTCTTTACCTTTAGCTATATCAGTACCGTATCCGGTAGCCGTATAGAATGCAGGGATTCCAGCACCACCAGCACGCATCTTTTCAGCCAGCGTACCCTGAGGGGTCAACTCCACCTCCAGAACACCTGACAACAGTTGCTCTTCAAACAACTTGTTTTCACCCACATAGGAAGACACCATCTTCTTGATCTGACGGTCATCCAGCAAGATACCAAGACCAAGGCCATCGCAACCGCAGTTATTGGAAACAATCGTCAGCTCCTTGGTACCCATCTTCTTGATCTCTTTAATCAAGTTCTCAGGAATACCACAGATGCCAAAACCGCCAGAAATCACGGTCATGCCATCTTCAAGACCTGCCATCGCTTCTTCGTAGGTGTTCACCACCTTATCGAAACCCGCCATGAACAAAACTCCTTCATTATTTTTTATATTACCCCGAGGCTCGTCATCTCGAAGACTTAACCCCAAAGAGGACCTTAACCAAAGGCTTGCAAAACATATGTAAGCATCCTATATGAAAATATATTTATCAAGCGTAAAATTTTAATGGATTGATTTAGATTATAAATAAATAGAGAGTTCCTATGGACATCACTATCAAACAACTCAAGGCCTTTGTCGCCGTGGCCCAAACCCGCAATTTTGCCGAAGCGGGGGAACTGCTCCACCTGTCACAGCCCGCCCTCAGTATTGCAGTGAAAAATATGGAGGGAATAGTGGGAGGACGGTTGCTATCACGAACTACGCGAACCCTCTCCCTGACCCCGGAAGGCGCAGACTTTCTTCCTGTGGCACAACGACTGCTGGCCGACTGGGACAACGCGCTGGCTGACCTACACAACCTGTTTGCCATGCGGCGCGGTAAATTGACCATCGCTACCATGGCCTCTTTCTCTATCGGCCAGTTGCCACGGGCATTGGCTCATTATCGGAAGCAACACCCGGACATCAATATTGCCGTGCAGGATGTGGTGGCAGAGGACGTAGTGGACATGGTCCGCAAGGGCCGAGTAGAAGTGGGGGTAACTTTTGATCCAGAGGAATCGGAAGACCTTATCTTTGAACCCTTGTTTGAAGACCGTTTTTTTGTCGTCACCCCCAAGCAACACCCCCTACTGGACATCCACAATATCACCTGGAAGCACCTACAAGATTATCCTTTTATCGCGCTGCAACGACCCTCTGCTATGCGTCAGATGATCGACAAAACCACGGCTAGCTGTGGTGTAAAACTTACCGTGGAATTTGAAGCAAACCAGTTGGCCTCCATTAGCTCAATGGTAGCAAATGGCCTAGGGATTAGTGTGATGCCTTCACTGACCATCCAACAAATGGAGTCTCTCGGGCTCGAATGTCGCCCCCTGACACGACCCGCGGTGACACGAAAAGTAGGGATTCTCACCCGCCGGCGCTACCCGCTTTCCGCGGCCGCCAACGCCATGGTGGAAACACTAAAACTTCAAATCACTGCTCCTTAAAAACAGCCTATCACTGACGAAAGAAGCAAAATCTGATAGTGTGTGCGGCCTGTTTCAACAACCGAATGAATGAACAAACATGAGCCAAGAACAAACTGACGCCAACATGAATCCCGCAAAACTGTATCGCGAGGAACTCTTCACCGATCAAAAAATTGGCACCATACGACGCCTAACACCCGTAACACCTGAAGGCGAGACGGATGCTAGCCGTGAGGTACTTTACTCTGGTTCCACCCAGGTAATGACCCCAATGGGCGCCCTGCCAATTAATTTTGATCTAGAGGCCAGCACCATTGGTGAAGCCGCTGAGAAGTTTGGTCCAGCAGCAGAAGTTGCCGTAGAGCGCACCGCCAAAGAATTAGAAGAAATGCGCCGTCAACAAGCCTCCAAAATTGTAGTGCCTGGCCAGGATGGTGGTATGGGAGGTATGGGTGGTATGGGTGGTATGCCGGGTGGTGGCATCATTACCTAGGTAGCCACCTAAAAACGGTACCTATAAAGCCACCCAAGATTATTTACCCCGCAGAATCCAGTCTCCGAGGTAATCACACCTCTCTATAAAAAGACTCTCTCTATGGCACTGAAAGCCACTGTCTTTAAAGTCGAGCTTCAGGTTTCCGATATGGACCGGAGCTACTTTCAGTCGCACCCGTTGACGGTAGCTCGTCACCCCTCTGAAACAGATGAACGTATGATGGTTCGGCTGCTGGCCTTCGCCCTAAACGCCCATTTTTCCTTTAATACCAGTGAACACCTGCAATTCACCAAAGGTTTGTCCTCCGATGACGAGCCGGATCTCTGGCTAAAGAATCTTCATGGCGATATTGAACACTGGATTGAGGTGGGGTTACCGGATGAGCGTCGTATTAGGAAAGGCTGCAACCGAGCCAACCGGGTGGCTATTTATACCTACGGAGAACGCTCAGCTTCTATTTGGTGGAAAAATATCGAGAGTAATCTTGCCCGTTTCGATAATCTCACTATTTATTATCTATCGTCAGAAGACACTGCGGCCATGGCCAATATGGCCGGACGCAATATGTCATTGCAGGCGACGATACAGGAGGGTGATATCTGGTTCGGTGACGAGAACAACACCATCATGATTTCTCCTGAAGTATTGAAAGCCTCTAACCTGGAAAGCCCCTAGCCTGAAAAACTCCTAACCTAGAAAACGAGTAAACAGTACTCCTTCGGTTACGCCTGATCTTTAAGCGGCTGAACCAGCACCCAAGGTTTAACCACCAATGACCACACCGTGGTATTCGCCTCCAACCACTCAATGGCCTGATCATCACTGACCTGCCCCACTGATCCATCAGCCATCCACAGAGCCATCTGCGTCTTGTTATCGCGGCATATCTCAATGGCCACATCGATGAGATCAAGGTCTGGCGATACGTAGACGGTGGTGCCATTGGCGAAAAATCGCTCTAACTCCTGCCAAGGAATCTTGGCCGTCTCGGCATTAAGTTCGTCTCGTTGCATATTTTTACCTACTTAACTTTATCTACTTAGCTCTATCTGAATAGCTTTATCTAAATAGTCCTATCTAAAAAGTTCTACCTAAAAATTCGTGCCCAAATTATTCTTTGAGAATCTTATGCTACCTGACCTGCAGCAACACCGGAGGCCCAAGCCCATTGAAAGTTAAACCCGCCCAAGTGGCCCGTAACATCCAGCACTTCACCCACAAAATACAAACCAGGCTGTTTTTGGCTCTCCATGGTTTTGGAGGAAACGTCACAGGTATCCACTCCACCCAGCGTCACCTCAGCCGTGCGGTAACCTTCTGTGCCTGACGGCTTTAAATCCCAACCATTAATTTTTTCAGCAATAGCCTCCAACAACTGACCCGGCAGCTCGGCCAAGGGCTTTTCTGCCTGCTCCAGCCACCACAATGCTTCTAATTCCAGCACTAGTTTCCTTGGCAATAGCTGGGATAAGACCGTTCGCATCAATGCTCTTGGCTGCTCTATTTTCTGTTCTGTCAGGAAATCTAGGCAATCTGTAGCGGGCAACAAGTCCACTTGTACAGACTGCCCCTCTCTCCAATAACTTGAAATCTGTAACACGGCAGGGCCACTTAACCCCCGGTGGGTAAACAGAATACTTTCCAAAAAAGACTGCTTTCCCGCTGTAATACGTGCCGCAACAGAAACGCCGGATAATCTTTCTGACAACAATTTGAAACCATCACTAAATGTAAATGGCACCAAGGCAGGTCGAAGGGGTATGAGCTGATGGCCAAACTGCTCGGCCAACCGATAACCAAAATCGGAGCCACCCAGCGTCGGCACAGAAAGGCCACCGGAGGCGACCACCAACGATATAGCGGTCATATCACCTGCGTTAGTTGTTAGCTTGTAGCTTTTATCAAAATCTACTCGCTCAACCTCACAGCGAGTTTTCAACGTCACCCCCGCCTGCTCGGCCTCACTCAGCAGCATGGCAAGAATATCTTTCGAAGCGTCATCACAAAACAGCTGGCCAAGGGTTTTCTCGTGATAGCCAATGTGATGCTTTGCTACCAGCTCAATAAAATCCCACTGGGTATAGCGACTCAGGGCAGATTTACAGAAGTGCGGGTTGTTTGATAGGAAGTTATCTGGCTCAACATACAGGTTGGTGAAGTTACAGCGTCCACCGCCAGACATCAGAATTTTCTTGCCCGGCTTATTGGCGCTCTCAATCACCAATACCCGACGGCCGCTCTGCCCCGCAGTGATGGCACACATCAACCCTGCCGCACCAGCGCCAATAACAATTACATCCCAATCGTTCAAATGACTGTCTCAACCAAAAACTGGAAAGTGCGCATTCTATAAGCCAGAGACACGAGGTACTATAGCCGCCCTGTCTTTTCTAAAGAGAGTTCTAACAGACGTTTTCTAACGAGAACTGTCTAACAGAAGCGATCTAACTGATTTCGTCCACCTAAATGTTGAGCGCATCCCTATGTTTAAAACCAACAAATACTTTGACGGCCAAGTGGTTTCCATCGGCTTTCAAACTGAAACACTTCCTGCCACTGTGGGTGTTATGGCACCGGGCGAATATGAATTCTGCCCCAGTGAAAAAGAAGTCATGACTGTCGTCAGTGGCGCTTTAACCGTAAAGCTAGCTGGCAGCGATGACTGGAAAACGTATAAACAGGGCGATAGCTTTGTTGCTGTGATCGATGAACCCTTTCAATTAAAAGTAGCCGTGGACACGGCTTATCTCTGCACCTATGGGTAATAAGGCACCTATTGATAAAAAGTACCTATGGATAAAAGCGCTTATGGATAACGGCTCTAGAGAAAATCTCTTACATACCAGCAGGAGGCCTGCACCTTAAGTCCCCGCTGGCTTGCCCAGCTCAAGCCATGTTTAACCAGCGCCTCCGCATAGCCCTGCCCGCGGAATTCCGATGGCACATAGGTTCGAGTAAAGTCCACGCCACCCTCACCGTCAGCGCTCGCAGGTAATAGGCTGTATTGCAGAACAGCCTGAGTATTTCCCAGCGCCAGAACAAATGCTTGCTGATCTGGTTTGTGGCTAATGTTCATTCTGCCCTGCCTCCGTTTTTTCAATATGCTGTCCAGACACTAACCCCAGCTTCTGCTCACGCCTCAATCGCTTTATCGCCGCCTCCCGCTTCGAAGCACTACTGCGATCATGGCCACCCTCTACATACACCACTTTTTCAGGCCGCCTACCCTGAAAGTACTTTGCACCCTGCTTGCCGTTCAAGTGCTCCTGAAAACGACGCGCTACATCAGTGGTGATGCCGGTATAGAGAGAACCATCGCTGCTTTGAATCATATAAACAAACCACGGGGTTATATCCTGGTTTGTCATACGGCGATCCTGATCATATGGCCACCTCAACTTGCGCTAAAGCAACTCCACAATACCGGCAGAGATAACGGGCTTGGCCACGCAGCATTTTGTTATGACGGCGGATACCCAGTTGATGCGTTTTACAATCACAGCGGTAGTCAAACTGCTGATGCTGCCTGGTAGGGATTCCCGCAAGGTCAAACCTAGCGGTTACGCTGTTATCCACACCAAAGGCATCCATCACCGCCTTCCATTCACTGCCATGAGGGCGAACTCGACGCAGGTCATGGAGACAGTCGACTAAATAGTGCGCCACTTCATGGGGCACTGTCACCGTCAGGTTTTCTTGATAATATTTGGCAAAAACCCAGGGGTTGTAACGAATTTGTCGATATTGCGTCCTGCTCTTTCCTATGCCCCAGCCCTTTTTTCTGCCCGTCACCTTATACATCCCTGCCGCGCGGCCACGAAGATCAAAAACCACCGGCACCTCAGCAAAGTGCTGGTTGAACAACGCCGCACCGCGCCGAATAAAGTGCTCGGTCTGCTCAATCACTTCTCGCTGCTGGATGTCACCGATAGGCGTTATAATAACGGGAATTGTGCTTATGTCTGATACTCTTGTTTTTGCAACATTCACTAAAGGCATCTCCATCGAGGCATTATAGTGGCAAAAAAGCAGCCGCAAACCCATACCCGCTATAATTACGCTTATGAACAGTCCTAGACGTTAGCCCATAAAATGAATTACGCCATAAAATGACTCACCCCATAAAATATGACTTGCATTGTCACACCACCTGCTCCGATGGCGCGCTCTCGCCAAAAGAACTGGTTAATCGTGCCGCAGAAATGGGCGTTGATGCTCTGGCCATTACCGACCACGACACCATCAGCGCGTATCAGCAGCTGGGCCCTCTGGACCAACAACCCATTAAGATTATCCCCGGCATTGAGTTTTCCACTCACTGGCAAAACATCAACGTGCATATCGTCGGGCTAAATATTCAACTTGAGAGTGAGGCTTTACAAGAGGGCGTTGCCTTTCAGCATCAGGCGCGACAACAGCGGGCCGTACTAATTGCAGAAAAGCTCCATCAACTGGGGTTTCAGGGTGCGCTGGCCGGAGCAACGGCCATTGCCCATAACGGTAATGTGGGCCGTCCACACTTTGCCCACCATCTGGTTAATGTCGGTGCCGTCAGCAACATCAAACAAGCCTTTAAGAAATATCTTGGCCCCGGAAAAGTCGGTGACATCAAGCAACTTTGGGCCGACTTACCCCAGGTAATCCAATGGATCACTCAGGCTGGGGGCACAGCGGTATTGGCACATCCCACTAAATACAAACTTACCCGCACCAAACTCAAACGGCTACTGGATGACCTTATTGAAGCAGGGGGACAGGGTATGGAGGTGGTGTCTGGCAAACAAATTTCTTCAGTGACACGGGATTTAGCTAGCATCTGTCGAGAGAAGAACCTACTCGGCTCCTGTGGCTCAGACTTCCACCAACCAGATCAATTGTGGGCCGAATTGGGCCAATACTCAGAATACCCAGCAGATTGCCCTCCCGTATGGGAACATTGGTAATAGCCGGTGGTATACTTGATCGGTTGAGGACTGGCCGAGTATTGTGAAAAAATTTCCTACCAAAGCTGATTTACGCATCGAACTGCAAACACAGATTGACGACTACACTCGCCAGGGCGGTGAGATAAACCACATTCCACGTGGCCTCAGTGGTCGAGACAATCCACAGGAGAGCCTTCAAACCCCTCTCTTCGATGGCCCCAAAACCAGCCGCACCCCTATTCCCGAAGTCATCGCCGCTCTGGACTCTCGTGGTAAAAAAAATACCGGGAGCAAAAAACCAGGGCAAGCGCGACGCAAGGAAAAAATTATCTTCGATGATTTTGGAGAGCCGCTTCGGAAAGTATGGGTGGAAGAATAATTATTATAAAAGTGAAGGTCTCATTCACATACGGTTAACGCAATAACATTATGGGCTTAGTCATAAAGAAAACCCCATTAGAGCGCCTATTATGAAATCTAAACTAACACTCCTTTTGTCTTTATTGTTTTGCCTGCTCCAAGCGAATGCAGGCAAACTTGTTTTATCTGAGATCACCCCACCATCAGACCTTGATAACATTCATGTTGTCAAAATTTCAAGTGATAGCCATGCCACCGATTTTGTGATTTTCGTGAAGCAACAGGTGCCACTACACAAACACCTTACCCATACGGAATCGCTTTATGTACTGGAGGGAAAAGGTATTTTTCAACTGGGCGAAAAAATCTTTGATATTGAACCTGGGGATTACATCAACATACCTGAAGGTACACCACATGCGGTGACGGTTACGTCATCCATACCGTTGAAAGTGTTTTCAGTACAAGCCCCTGAATTTCTAGGAAAAGATAGAGTGAAAGTAAATCCAATCAACTGAGTCATTTTTTATAGCCATGAATACAGACCTTCACTTAGGTCACTATGGACAAAAAAAATCAACTGGTCTCTTGATGGCCAAACAGACCATCAGGCTCGAGACATGAATTTCCCAGTCACCGTATTCACTTTAACCGTTTCACCTGTTTCCAAGTACTCCGGTACTTGAATTTCCAGCCCGCTCGAGAGTGTTGCTGGCTTGCTGCGTCCTGCAGCAGTGGCGCCTTTAATACAGGGGGCAGTATCTACCACTTCCATGATCACGGACTGCGGCAGTTCAATACCCAACAATGCGCCATCCATCACCAAGCCAACGATACCTTCCAGTCCTTCAGTGATGTAACCAAGCTGGTCTTCGATCTCGTCGGTATTCAGCCCATATTGGCTGTAGTCTTCCGAGTTCATAAACATGTAGGTGTCACCATCAAGATAGGAATACTGTAACGGAACACGGACGCAATCGGCCTCTTTGAGGAAGTCGTCCCCTTTAAGAGATTCATCCAGTTTCTGGCCGGTTTTCAGGTTAGTAAAACGCACTTTGTACAAGGTTGCCGCGCCACGAGAGGAGGGGCTTTTCGCTTCCACCTGTTTCACTGAATGAGGCGTACCGTTAATCTCAACAACAACCCCTTTTTTTAACTCACTGGCTTTTGGCACAGCTATTCTCCCTGTTTTAAATTATTGATGGCAACCCACATCCCCATGGGGATGACCGTGCTCTATTTCTTCGGCGACTGCCTCTCGCACTTCTATAATTTCAATATCAAAGGTGACTGTTTTACCGGCCAGTGGATGATTGGTGTCCACATCGACATTGAACTTACCTACCTTCAGGACCACTGCCTGCCGAGGGCCCATATCTGTCTGAATGGACACAACCATCCCTATTTTTGGCTTCACCTTCCCCATCAAATGTTTGATCGGCACACGCTGCTCCCGGCCTTCCTCACGAACACCGAACCCCTCCTCGGGTGAAAGAGTCACACTAAACACGTCACCGACCTCTTTACCAGTTAGAGCCGCTTCCAGACCGGGAGTGATTCCGCGATGACCATGCATGTAGATGTTAGGTTCGCCGTCATGTGACTGTTCCACTTCCTCACCGGACTCATCTCGTAAGCGGTAGTGGAATCTCACCACTGAGTCTTGTTCAATTTTCATTGGGGCCTCTTTTAAGCCAATACCTGCGTTAAACCTGTGCCCTTATTGAACTAGAGCCTGTGCCTAGACAGCGATAATCACTCGCAGTGCATCCAATTTCAACTGGGCGCTTTGGAGATACTGCATCAGTAGCTCGGTATTTGATTGCAAGTGTTCAATTTCATCCCGACGAATATTGGGATTCACTTCTGCCAATGCCGTCAGGCGATTGAGCTCAACCTGTTGTTCGTGCGTCATTTGTGCCATGGCAGCTGAAACGATCTCCTCTTGCTGGGCTTCCGCGATGTTGTCCGTTTGGCCAATCATCTGGGTTATTTCTGGCCGAGCATGGCGCACCAAGTCGACCCCAGTGTGTCTTTTAACCGATTTTGCCAAACTACTAAGCCGCTCAAAGGTTAGCACCTTAGTTAAATTATTATTCTTTATATCGACCAGAATTCGTACCATGGGTTGATGCAAGTAACGGTGTAATTGCAGGCGCTTGGGCGCGGGGCAGTGCAACGTATAGATGGTTTCCAGTAACAAAGTGCCGGGCTTTAGCGGCGGCAGCTTAATGGTACAAAGCGCCGTGTTGCCGAAATCGCCTTCCAACACCATGTCCATGGCGCCACTGACCATGGGGTGTTCCCAGGTCAGAAACTGCATGTCTTCACGACTTAGTGCTTTGGTTCTGTGGTAGGTGCCCGTCAAGCCATCACCGGGCAGGCCTGGAAAGCTGTGACAAATCATATGGTCGCTAGGGTGTAACACGATGCTATCGGCACTATGGAATTCTTGCTCGACCCCAAAGTGGTCGAAAATACGATCCATGTATTCTGACAACTCTCGCATCTGAGTAGCGGCTAGCAGTGCATCGACCACATCATCCGCTCGACGGATATTGCAGGAATTAAGCTCCAACAGCCTATCGCGGCCTTGATGCAGGTTCTGGAGCGTCTGCTCAGTAGCGAGATGGGTTTGCTCAATCAGCAACGTCAACTCATCCTCAGAACCTGTGATTAAATCCTCTCTTTGGGCTAAACATCGGCGTAAGGGTTCTTCAAACTGTTGAAACATGGCTTGCCCAATAGGGCAAACTCGCTCAAAAGCATTGAGACCTCGGTGATACCAATTGAGTAGCACTTCCTGTGCAGTTTGCGTCCCTTCACTCTGATTCTCTTCACTCTGCCCCCCTTCACCCTGAAAAACCGCGGCATAGTACGGCACATGGATTTGAACATCGTGACGCTGACCAATCCGGTCCAACCGTCCTATCCGCTGCTCCAGCAAGTCTGGGTTTAAGGGTAGATCAAACAACACCAGATGACGGGCAAACTGGAAGTTACGGCCTTCACTACCAATTTCTGAACACACCAGTACCTGGGCTCGCTCATCTTCATCAGCAAAATAGGCCGCAGCACGGTCGCGCGCCACCAACCCTAAACCCTCGTGGAAAACGGCTGACTGAACGCCTTTCCTCAGCCGAAGGTATTCTTCTAATGTCTGCGCTGTACTGGCACGAGAACAAATCACCAATACTTTTTCATCACGATTTTCTGCCAACCACTCAACCAACCAGGCCACTCTGGGGTCGGCGATGGTCCACACTTCTTCACCCAGCAGTAATTCCGGGTGCAGTAATTCTTCCAGCGTGGCACTCGCACTAGCATCAATAAACTGCTCGGGAGCTTCAACTGGGTGAGCATGTAGATGTCGCTCGGGAAATCCCTTGACTGCTTCGCGGGTATTACGGAATAACACCCGACCGGTGCCGTGACGATCCAGCAGGCTGTCGATAGCATCGTCGATCGCCTGCTGATCGGCACCAGCGACAAGCTCGGTGGCCGTTTGATCACCCAGGTATTCTGTCAGTTGGTTTTTCAATTCTGGATTATCACGCAGCTGCTCTGCTACATCATCGGCCAACAATCGTTGTACAAGGTCACTTACTGGACGGTAACCCGCTTCTTCTTCCCGAAATTTTCGTATATCAAAATAACGGTCAGGGTCTAACAGTCGCAATCTCGCAAAATGTCCTTCCACCCCCAATTGCTCTGGTGTTGCTGTGAGCAACAGCAACCCTGGAATTTTCTGAGCCAACGCTTCGACACAAGTATACTCCGGGCTTACCTGCTGCTCACTCCAGGTCAGATGGTGTGCTTCATCGACAATCATCAGGTCCCAAGGCGCCTCTAGGGCTTGTGCATGACGGCCTAAATGCTCTGTCAAAAAGGACAAACTACACAATACTAATTGAGCCGTTTCAAAGGGGTTTTCACTATCCAGCGAAGGATCTTCTGCGGGCTCATCCATATCAAATAAGTCTTCGTCCGTATCGACTTCTTCCAACGCCAGACAACGCGCTTCATCCAATATGGTAAACCGTAGATTAAACCGGCGGAGCATCTCTACCAGCCACTGATGCACAAGACTGTCTGGCACGACGATCAACGCGCGACTGGCACGACCACTGATCAACTGTTGATGCAGAATGAGACCCGCTTCTATAGTCTTGCCCAGTCCCACCTCATCGGCCAATAAAACTCGTGGCGCGTGGCGCTGCCCCACTTGATTGGCTATATACAGCTGGTGTGGCAGCAATTGAACCCGGCCGCCAAGCAAACCGAATGCATCGGATTGCTGATGGCTGTGACGGTATTCCTGAGTTTCCACACGAAGTTGAAAGCTACTGCTTTTCTCTATCTGCCCAGAAAACAGCCGATCTTGAGGCTTACTGAAGCTAACAAAGCTGTCTAGATCGATTTCTTCCAACTCAACCGTATCACCGTTGTTATTCTTACCAATATACAGAATACAACCAGCCTGATTTTGAACCTCTGTCACCTTGAGCTGCTCACCATCGGCACTGGTAATAAGCTCGCCTACCGGGTATTCCACACGACTCAACGGCGCACTGTCCGCTGCATAGGTCCGCTGTTCACTGGCGGCAGGAAAACTCAAGGTCACACGCCGATTGGCGTATTCCACCACAATACCCAGACCAAGTTCTGACTCGGTATTACTAATCCAACGCTGACTGGGGACAAATTCAGGTGCGGCCAATTGATGTTCTCCGTGATGCTAAAAACGGGGCGTATTTTAGGGAGTTCACTGAGGATTAACTACCCAAAGTTATTCCTCTCTCAACAATAGCGTACAATTTCGCACTCTATTTCGTATTACCATGCCCCTGAGGCACCGGCACACCTAAAATACGCCTGAGATAACGGGACACTATGACCACCAAAAATTGCATTTCTATCTGGGCCTGCCCTGTGTGCCAAGCACCTTTAAAGCAACCAATCGGGTCTCAAAGTGGGCAAGAATCTGAGCACCCCGTAAGGAAGGAGTGGCACTGCGAGAATAATCATGGCTTTGATATCGCTAAAGAAGGCTATACCAATCTGTTACTAGCCCACCAAAAAAACTCATCTGACCCCGGTGACACCAAAACAATGGTAGCCAGCCGGCGGGCATTTCTGTCATCAGGTCATTACCAACCACTGGCGGACAAACTCACCGAAATGCTTAACCTGCATCTCAAACAAGCTGCCTCTGTGCTCGATAGCGGCTGTGGAGAAGGTTATTATTTGCAGCAGTTGTTGCATCAACGAAGTGACCTTCACCTGTTTGGCATCGATATCTCCCGCGATGCGGCAAAACTCGCCAGCCGCCAGCTCAAAGAGAGCCGCTTCGCAGTGGCAAGTAGTTTTAACCTGCCCGTTTTAACCTCTTCAGTGGATGCCATCTTACGGGTGTTTGCACCGGGTGATGACGGAGAAGTAACGCGAGTCCTGAAGCCTGATGGGGTTTTGGTGGTTGTCTCACCGGGGCCACGACATTTATTTGAATTAAAGTCACTAATTTATAGCAAGGCACAGGAACACACCGCACCTGATCAGCCAAAAGGCTTTCGACAACTGGATGAACAACAAGTTAATTATCCGCTTGAAATTGTAGGAAATGAATCGGTTAAACAGCTCTTAGCCATGACGCCTTTTTCCTGGAAAGGTGATCGAGCAGCCAAAACCAAGCTTGATGAAGCAGAAAGTTTGAGTACCGAAGTTGATTTTTTGATCAGGGTTTATACACCTATGAAACAAACCCCCAACCAAGCTCCTGAACAAACCCCGGTTAACCATGATGTCTGGGGCCAAGCAAAAATAAAGCAATAACGATAACTTTTTGCCTATTAGGCTCACTACCTACAGCTACTATTATCTGTTACACCCCCTCTATATACTGGCGTGCAACAATAAAATATTCCCCTTAAAAAAGGATAAAGAATGAGTGCAATGCGTATTAATGCGCAGCCTTTATCATCAAAAAAGCTGTCAACCTATTTAGTCAGAACACTGGTTCTATGTTTAGCCTTTCTCACAATACCCGCAATGGCAGGCCTGCCGCTGAACGGTCTCAAATTTGAGCATGATGACACGATGTGGTTAACGGTAGGCGCAGGGCTTCGCTTTCAAATGGCATCACGAAATAGTGATACCGATGACAGCTCTGAGTTTTCCATTGACAGCCAGCGTTTCTATATCTCTGGTCAGCTCCACGAATACTTAAAATTTAATATTAATACAGAGAAGTATGAGGGGGACTCCATGATGACCATTGACGCCCTCTTGCGTTTTGAATTCGACCCCGCCGTTAATCTCTGGGTGGGTCGCACACTGGTGCCATCTGATCGCCCCGGCCTAAATGGCCCCTATGCTGGCATGAGTTGGAACCAGTACCGACAACCATTGTTTTCCGCAGATTATGATGGCCCCGCCGGCCAACTGGGGAGAAGTGAAGGTGCCGTTCTCTGGGGAACCACCGGAAAATTTCAATATCAGCTGGGGGCTTTTGAGGGACTAGAGGATGATTACGGTAATGATTCTGATCACTTACTTTATGCCGGGC
Organism: Cellvibrionales bacterium UBA4451; assembly: GCA_002390285.1. Taxonomy (GTDB): domain Bacteria; phylum Pseudomonadota; class Gammaproteobacteria; order Pseudomonadales; family Porticoccaceae; genus Porticoccus. The sequence goes on from DGPB01000012.1 coordinate 130,833, forward strand.
GGCTGGCTTACAACTTCCTGAATGTTGAATCCTATTCCGGTTACTACACTCACGGCACCTATTACGGCACACAGGGCAATATTTTAACGGCAGCGATCGTACTTCAATCCCAGTCTGATGGCACCGGAAGTAAAGCTGAATCCGGGGACTTCTCCGCTTATGCCTTTGATATTTTTTCTGAAAGAGTGTTATCCAATGGCGGGGTATTTACCTTTGAGGGAGGGTACAAGGAAATAGACGCCGATTTCACCCCGGTATCACCACCGCCAACTAGTGACGATAAATGCTTTTGTCTTTTCGATGGTAATTCTCATTACGCTACAGCGGGCTACCTATTTCAAGAGGCCGTTGGGCCGGGGAAGTTCCAACCCTATCTCCGCTATACGAAAAATAACCCGAGTGATGCCAATAGCAGTGATTCTATGGAATGGGGCCTGAACTATGTAATTGTAAACAATAAGGCCAGTATAAACCTGAATTATGTCAGCGGTGACACCAATGCCAGCGGCTATGCTGGAAACGATACGGATACCGTCACTCTCGGTATTTTGCTGCAGTTTTATTAGTGCTGATGCCCACCCACACCATGGGCGTGTCCATGGCTCAGTTCTTCTGGCGTAGCCTCGCGCACATCTACAATTTCAACATCAAATGTTAGCGTTTTACCCGCCAACGGATGATTGGTATCGATATCCACATTGAACTTGCCCACTTTGACGAGTGTGACGGGGCGAGCACCTTCTTTTGTTTGGATTGAAACCATCATGCCAGGCTCTAACTTGCCCTTAGTCAGAACGTGCTTGGTGGGTACTCTAATATCGCTATTTTGACGGAGAATCCCATAGGCCAGTTCTGGTGTCAGGGTAATGCTATAGGTCTCTCCCGGCTCTCTACTGACCATTGATAACTCTAGGCTAGGAATCATATTCATATTGCTATGCAGAAAAACCGCAGGATCGCCCTCTTTTGTGCTTTCTAGCACCTCACCGTGCTCATCCTGCATTTGGTAGTGAAAGGTAACCACACTATTCTTTTCGATTTTCATTACTGATTTGATCCTAGTCGGGAAAAAGACGAATTATGGTGTGCTGGCTTTACGCTGGCAAGACCTGATAGAAACCATTGGAAATAGTGACCTTCAGGGGAATCTGAAACAGCTGCGACATCCACTCGTCAGTGAATAATTCTTCCTTGGGCCCGTCGGCCACAACCTTGCCCCCATCAATAAATACCACCCGCTGAATTTCAGGGGGAATTTCGTGAATATGATGAGTAGCCAGCAAAATGGTTTTACCCTGTTGTAACAACTGACGAACAGTGTGCAAATAGTGGTAAGTCGCATTCAGGTCGAGGCCGCTAGTAGGCTCGTCGAGAATAAGATGATCCGGGTTGTGAATCAGTGCTCGTCCCAATAAGCAACGACGTTGCTGGCCGGTGGACATCTGTCGGTAACGCCGATTAGCTAAGCCCTCAATGCCCAGTTCCTCAAGCACTTCTCGCCCGCGGGCCAGTTGCAACTCAGTAACATCCTGATAATGGAACAACCCAATGGAGTTGTGCAGTCCGGAAACGACCACACCCAGACCGCTTACCTCGGGAACAAACCCTTGCTGTAAGTCGGCTGACACAAGCCCAATTTTTTCACGCAGCTCCCACAGTATCGGTCGGTCTTGGCCCAGTATTCTCACGTGGGAATCATCACGCACCACCGGATAAAGTTCACGAGACAACAGCTTCAGCAGAGTACTTTTACCCGCTCCATTGGGACCAATAATGGCCGTACTTTGCCCCTGCTCTACCGAAAGGGAAAAGCCATCAAATACTTTTTTAGTCTCACGGTAAACGGTTGCATTATGAATATCGAGAAGCTTGGGGTTTTGCATCATTTAGCCTCAACAACGACTTATTACAGCGATAGTTATTACGGTGAAAGTTTTCATGACGAAAAAAACGGCACCCTAGACTACTTTACTTCCTCGCCCATAGCCTGTTTATCCGCATGGTATGAGGAGCGCACCAATGGCCCGGAAGCCACCTGAGTAAATCCGATACTGTGACCGTATTCGGCATACTCGGCAAATTCATCGGGGTGCACAAAGCGATCCACTGGCAGATGATTTTTGGAGGGCTGAAGGTACTGCCCCACCGTAATCATATCCACATCATGCTCACGAAGGTCATCAAGCGTGCGCAGCAGTTCATCTTTGGTTTCACCCAGCCCAACCATCAAGCCAGACTTGGTCGGCACATGGGGATTGCGGCGTTTGTATTCTTGTAACAGTTTGAGCGACCACGAGTAGTTTGCCCCGGGACGAGCCTCTCTGTACAAACGCGTAATGGTTTCCATGTTGTGGTTAAACACATCGGGAGGCGTTTCAGTGAGTATCACCAATGCTGGCTCCATTCGGCCACGAAAATCTGGCACCAGTATCTCAACCTTTAAATTGGGGCTGAGCTCTTTGGATTCACGAATACAGTCGGCGAAGTGCTGAGCACCACCATCACGCAAATCATCACGATCCACTGACGTAATCACCACATAGCGCAACTGCATTTCATGAATAGCCTGGGCTAGGCTTTTGGGCTCTGCTGAATCCAATGGATTGGGCTTGCCATGACCTACATCGCAGAAGGGACAGCGGCGGGTACAAATTTCACCCATAATCATAAAGGTCGCCGTACCGTGACTGAAGCACTCGCTGAGATTAGGGCAGGCGGCTTCTTCGCAGACGGTAGACAATTTATTCTTACGCAGAATATCTTTGATTTCCTGGATCTTGGGTGAGGATGAAATACGAATCCGCATCCAATCCGGCTTACGCTGAATTTCCTCAGTGGGAATCACCTTTACCGGGATACGCTCCACCTTGTCGGCACTGCGCAGCTTTTCACCCTGCTTGATACGGCGGGTTCGCTTGGGTGGAACTGTATTAGCGTCTGTCATGTATTGGCGTCTATCATACGTTTTAGTTATCTAGGGGCTCTGTTATTTAGGCCTATTGTCATCTAGGGAGCAGCAGCGGGTGCTCACCCTCAACACGATGGTCATTATACCCTAGCTTTTTAGTCAAAATATCTGCAAGAAACTCAGCCACCTCTTTCAAAGGCACTGGCTTATCCAATAGATTACTCATCTGAGTCATCTTAACCCCTAGGCCACAAGGGTTAATCCTTGACCAGGGGCCTAGATCCATATCAACATTAAAATTAAAACCGTGATAGCTGCATCCCCGGCGAACCCGTAATCCCAAAGAGCCAATTTTAGTGCCCTTGGCTATCTCAGGACTGACCACATAGACACCCGGTGCATCGGTGCGGGGCGTGGCATTGATACCCCAGTGAGCCAGTGTTTCTACCAAAGACAATTCAATCAAGGTAACGAGATCTCGCACGCCTATACCCAACCGTTTCAGATCTATCAGCAGATAACCGGTAATCTGACCTGGGCCATGGTAGGTGACGTGCCCACCTCGATCGCTCTTCACTACTGGAATATCACCCGGCGTCAGCAGGTACTCATCTTTTCCCGCCTGCCCCTGAGTGAATACTGGCTCATGTTCCAGCAACCAGATTTCGTCAGGGATATTCTCGTTTCGCTCGGCAGTGAGGGCTTTCATCGCCTCAAAGGTATCGATATAGGGACGGCAGCCTAAATAACGGACAATTAACGGTAGATCGGGGGCCTGTCCCATACTAATAACTTACAGAACCATTTGGACCAAAGGGCTAACCTTCAGGTCATCAAATAGAGCCTGTAGCTGGCTCTCTCCGGTAGCGGTAATGGTGACCGTTATTGCCTGAAAGGTACCATTTCGGCTGTCCCGCACCGTAATCCTGGCTTGATCAAAACCCGGGGCGTGGCACTCCATAACCTCTACCACCAAAGCATGTAGTTCCGAACCGGCTTTGCCCAACACCTTAACGGGGTAATCACAGGGAAATTCTATCTTGGGTGTTTCTGGTTCTGCCATCAGTTAAAGATACCAAAAAAGAACAGCGATATTGCATCCCAAAGACGGGCAAAGAAGCCTGCCTCCTCAACAGGGTGATCAGCCACCAACGGTAGGTCGATCAATGGCTCACCCTCATAGCTGACGGACAACCGGCCCAGCTCCTGATGCTCAGTCAATGGTGCCTTAATCTTTTCATCCACCAAAATCTTGGCGTCCAGTTCGTCTTTGGAACCACGGGGAATGGTGATATAGACATCCTCCGGCACCACCAGATTAATGTTGTTCTCAACACCATACCAAACTCGCGCATTCTCCTGAATAATATCGCCAGCGGAGTAGACCTTTCCTGTCTCAAAATAACGGAAGCCAAAAGCCAGCAGTTTTTGCGCCTCCTGCGCACGAGCCTCTTCACTCCTGGTGCCCATTACCACAGAAATCAGTCGCATCCCCTTACGTACGGCTGAAGCGACCAAACAGTAACCTGCCTCTTCTGTATGGCCTGTTTTTAGACCATCCACTGTGCTGTCGCGCCACAACAAACGGTTTCGGTTGGGCTGGTTAATGCCGTTGTATTTAAAATATTTTTCAGAATAAATTCCGTAGTGCTCGGGATAGTCCTGAATCAACGCCTTTGCCAACAGTGATAAATCTCGAGCTGTTGTCTGGTGGCCTTCAGAAGGCCAACCCGTTGCATTGTTATAATTGGTACCCGCCATGCCCAGCAGGGCAGCCTGCTGATTCATCACGTCCGCAAATGCACCCTCACTACCTGCCAAGTATTCAGCCAAGGCAACAGACGCATCATTACCAGACTGAATGACCACACCACGTAATAGATCGATAAGAGGCACCGACGTCCCCTCACGAATAAACATTTTGGAACCGCCCATTTTCCAGGCAGTAACACTGATTGGCACCTGGTCCTGCTCTCTGACCTTACCACTATGAAGTTCGCTGGCGACAATATAACTGGTCATCATTTTGGTGAGACTCGCCGGAGGCAACTGCTCGTCGGCATTATGCTCAACCAAAATTTTTCCCGTATTGGCATCCACTAGAATCCAGGCACTTGCTGCCAGTTGAGGCGGCGCAGGAATAAGGACTTTGGCGTGTGTGGCTGCGACTCCAGTCAACAGAATCAACAGTACTCCAGCAGAAAGAATTCTTCTCAGCATAATGAACCGATTTTTCTCATGGATTGATATTTAAGATCTAAAAAACGTTGCCAACCAGCAAAGGGGCAAACACATTAGGAGCAAATTCTAACATGCCCCTCCTGCCCTTTCAGGTAAAGTTACTCATAGACCACAAACGGACTTAGCTTCTCCGCTTGCTTTAACAGGTTGCTAAGATCGAGCAATTTCACTTTGTCCTCGACAGGACCCACCAATACTTTATAAAGAGACTGTGGTTCTTGCAACTGACGTATGACCACAGGATATTCAGATATACCGTGAAGACGTTCAGACAATTTGTCTGCCGCAACCTGAGTACTAAATGCACCCACCTGTAGGTAGGTATTATCAGTGACTATTGGCGGTTTAACAGACACTACGACTGGGGTCTCAACAATGTGAGGCTGTACTACAGCATTGGGCTGATAGTCACGCGGGTCGATGGCCACCACCTCAACGTTGGCGGTACCATTGGCTGAATAACCTAGTTTTTTGGCCCCGGCGTAGGAGAGATCAATAATACGACCGCCGTGAAAGGGGCCTCGATCATTAACCCGTACTACGACACTGCGACCATTCTCCATATTAGTCACACGCACATAACTGGGAATCGGTAGCGTTTTATGCGCTGCGGTCATACCGTACATATCGTAAGTTTCACCATTGGACGTTTTACGACCGTGAAACTTATTACCATACCAAGAAGCTATTCCATGCTCACGGAAGCCGCGACTTGTGGGTAACAGTTGATACGTTTTACCCATCACCGTATAGGGGTTTTTGTTACCAGCCTTGGTAATAGGCTCTAGCTTTGGCACCGCGTCGGGAAGACCACTGACATCGATATCCTTGGGTGGTGGCCCATCCCCATAGCCGTAGCCACCACTACTACTGCTGCTAGCTCCACTACTGCTAGCCCCACTACCGCCACAACCGTGAAGCCATGCGACTGAAAGCAATAATACTGCATACAGTGCAATACAGTTTTTACTAGGCACCTTCACCCACTCGCTCCAGAATGAGCTGGCTTAAGTCATGAACAGCCATTGCATAGAGACGGCTATGGTTATAACGCGTAATGACATAGAAATTATTTAATCCCAACCAAAACTCCTCTCCTTTCTTGCCATTCAGCAGGATAGGTAGCGCTTTCAGATCGCCAGGTAGTGACTCGGTCGGCGTAAAGCCCATAACAGCTAACTCATCAAGCGTCTTTTCCAGCTTGAGTTTGTTCAACCAAGTAGCGTCGTACCCCTTCGCAACATGGGCTTGGCTAACAACTATTTTGCCTAACTGCCAACCATGCTTGGAAAAATAATTTGCCACACTACCAATAGCGTCTGTCTTATTATTCCAGATATCAGAGAAACCATCGCCATCGAAGTCCACAGCATAGCTGCGATAGCTGCTGGGGATAAATTGCCCATAACCCATTGCACCGGCATAGGAACCCATCAGGCTCAGAGGGGCCTGATTCTGCTCTCTGGCTAGCAGTAGAAAATGTTCCAGCTGTTTGGTGAAGAAAGCACTACGTTTAGGGTAATCAAATGACAACGTAGCCAAGGCATCGATCACCCGATAGCTTCCTTTAATCCGGCCATAAAATGTTTCCACACCGATAATGGCCACGATCACTTCAGGAGCAACACCATATTCCTCAGAAGCACGCCTAAGGGTATCGCGATTTTCAAGCCAAAACTTAACACCTTGATCAATACGCTTTTCCTGAATGAATATCTTGCGGTAATCCTTCCAAGGCGTCACCTTTTCCGCTGGACGGGTCATGGCATCGATAATCGACTGTTTCTTGGTGGCTGCCACCAGCAGTGCTTCTATCTCAGCACGATCAAAATTATGTTCTGACACCATGCGGTCAGCAAATGCCTTAGCATCCGGATGCTGTAAATAATCGGCGTTCACCGATAACGACAACAGCACCCCTAAAACGATCGGTAATATTAGTTTCATACAATACCTACTTTGGACAACCGTGCGTCATTAACCGCACCTAAACTGAACGCTTTCTCTCGGTGCTGACAGACATCAACATACCAAACCCCAGCATCAGGGTCACAATCGACGTGCCACCATAGCTTACCATCGGCAAAGGCACACCAACCACCGGTAGAATACCGGACACCATCGCCATATTCACGAAAATATAGACAAAGAATGTTAACGTAATACTCCCCGCGAGCAATCGGCCGAACATGCTCTGCGCTCTAAGGCAGATGATGACACAGCGAAGAATAATCAGTAGATACAAGCCTATCAGTAGCATGACGCCGATCAACCCGAACTCCTCCGCCAGCACAGCAATGATAAAATCCGTATGGCTTTCTGGCAGAAAATCCAGCTGTGACTGGGTACCCTGCATCCAGCCCTTACCATGAAGACCACCGGACCCAATAGCAATCGTAGACTGAATAATGTTCCAGCCAGAACCTAGCTTATCTGCTTCGGGATTGAACATCGTCAAAATCCGCTGCTTCTGATAGTCATGCAAGACATAAAACCACATCAACGGCAGAGCTACCATTACCGCTAGCCCAACAAATCCTAGATAACGCTTTGGCAGACCGGCTAAAAAAAGCACAAAAAAACCGGAAACCCCAATAAGAATGGCTGTCCCCAGGTCAGGCTGCAACACGACAAGTACTGGTGGTATCCCAATAAAAATCAGTGCAAAGAACACATGCTTGAAATTGGGAGGTAACGCCCGCTGCCCCAGGTACTGCGCCAGCATCAACGGCACCGCAATCTTAAGAATTTCTGATGGTTGAAAACGAAAACCACCTATTTCCAGCCAACGCTGAGCACCCTTGGCACCAACACCAAAAAATAATACGCCCATCAGCAACAGCACACCGCCTATATAAGGTAATGCCCCCCATCTTTCCAAAAACCGTGGAGGAATCTGGGCCATCACCAACATGGCCAGCAACCCTACACCGTAATAAGTAAGCTGGCGATTAACGTAGTGCGCACTCTGGCCACTCGCACTGTAGAGCACAAATAAACCCACACCGGCCAACACCATCAACAGCACCAACAAGGGAAAGTCCATGTGAAATTTTTGCCACTGACTGGGTGCACCATGAATCCCTGTACCACTGGAACCCATATGCCGAACAAAATCACCTTGGCTCATCAGTATTGCCCCCCCTGCTCAGGATAATACGCCATGAAGGCATCAATCAATTTTCGTGCCACAGGTGCAGCAGTAGAGCTGCCATGCTCGCCATTTTCTACAATAACGGACACAGCAATTCTTGGGTTTTCCACGGGAGCAAAGGCAATAAATAGTGCGTGGTCTCGGTTGCGCATTGCCACGGTTTCAGCATCGTATTCTTCATCCTGCTTGATACCAACCACCTGAGCTGTTCCGGTTTTTCCGGCTATATGATATTTGAGCCCCCGATTGATACCCTGCGCGGTTCCACGGCGGTTGTGAACCACATCTTGCATTGCTTGATGGATATAGTTCCAGTTGCTCTCTGATGCCTGAATTTTTCCTGCGGGTGGTGGCACCGCATGTTGTTTCCGAACCAGCTGAGGAGAACGCATTTCTCCCCGACTTGCCATTCTTGCCGTAGCTACAGCCAACTGCATGGGTGTCACTAAGGTAAATCCCTGACCGATGCTGGTATTTACTGTATCTCCTGGGTACCAAGCCAAACCCCTAGCACCTCTCTTCCATGCCCGTGACGGCATGATGCCAGCTCGCTCTGTTGGCATATCGATACCTGTCTTTTGACCAAACCCAAAACGGGAACCATAGAGCGAAAGCGTGTCTATCGTCATCTTCACACCCGCGTCATAAAAAAAGGTATCACAAGACTGGACGATGGCATCGCGCAGATAGATTTTGCTACCGTGCCCTCCTTTCTTCCAATCTCGATATTTATGTTCTTTATTTTTCAACTGGTAGAAGCCAGGGTCATAAATTCGATGAGCCGTACCAATAGTGCCACTTTCCAATGCCGCCAAGCCATACAGTGGCTTAACGGTGGATCCCGGTGGGTATTGCCCCTGTAATACCCGATCAAACAGGGGCCTATCAGGAGAATTTAACAGCGCATCATAATGATCAAAGCTGATACCGGTGACAAACTCATTTGGATCAAACGTGGGCCCACTCGCCATAGCAAGCACGCCACCAGTGGCAATCTCAATGGCCACTACAGCACCGCGCTGTCCAGCCAGTGCCTCATAAGCCTCATGCTGCAGACGACTGTCCAGGTAGAGCTGGAGATCTTTACCTGGAACTGGATCAGTGCGCTCCAGTTGCTGCATTACCCTACCACGGGCATTAGTTTCTACTGTTTGGTACCCTACCTCACCCAACAGCTCATTCTCATAATATTTTTCAATACCCGTTTTACCCATCACGATAGTGCCACTATAACGAACCGAGTTCAGCGCCTGAATCTCCGTATCATTGATTCGACCCACATAACCCAGCACGTGAGCTAACTCTTGCCCAAAGGGGTAATTGCGCAGTGACTGAACAGTGACTTTCACACCGGGTAAATGGTACTCATTTACCGCCAAAACACCTTGCTCTCGTTCGCTCAAATCGAGACGTAAAGGTACTGGCTCATAGGGACGGCGGTGGCGGTCAAGCTGCTTACTGAATCGCGCCTTCTCACTGTCAGAAACACCAATCAGGCTATTCAGTTCCTCCATGAGAACATCTAGATCACCGGCCCGTTCTACCACAATAGATAAGTTAAAACTGGGGCGATTGTCTGCCAGCAATACACCATTACGATCAAAAATTAGTCCACGGGTGGGTGGTACCGGCTCGACCAACACTCGATTACGATCGGATAGAGTGACCAAGCCTTCATGGCGAATAACCTGCAGGTGGTAGTAACGCCATAGCAGCACGCCTGCCATTAACCCGACCACCAGAACAGCAAAAAACAGCCTGAAAACAAACAGACGGGATTCAAGAATGGGGTTCTTTAAGGCGTGGTCATCGTTCATGGGAGAGGATTGTAACTGCAAGCTAGCCTATTTCACCAAAGGATTCCATTTCCACCCCTCTACCAGCCATAATTTTTCATTTTTACAGGGTTATTACCAGTGAGTTTGTTGGGGCGAAGGCTCTCCTATTTCATGAAACCCTCAGGAAACGTGCATAAAAAAAGCGGGGCTAAGCCCCGCTTTTTAGTAAAACTGAAAATTATTCAGTTCATTCTTCAGTGGTCTCAGGTGAATCAGCAACTGGAGCCAACTCTGCCTTGGGCTGTTCTTCAACAGCTTCTGCAGCGCTACCCTCTACAGTACCGCCCTCTTCAGCGATCACTTCTTTCATGGAGAGTTTGATACGGCCACGGGCATCCACATCAAGCACTTTCACACGAATTTGCTGACCTTCTTTCAGATAATCCGTCACTTTCTCCACACGCTCGCTGGCGATTTGAGAAATATGCAACAAGCCATCAGTACCCGGCATAATGGTCACAAATGCACCAAAGTCTACGATGCGAGCCACTGTACCTTCGTAGATACGGCCAATTTCAGCTTCTGCAGTAATTTCTTCAATGCGGAAGATGGCATTTTTGAGGCCTTCAGCATCATCACTGTAAATACGGATAGTGCCATCATCGTTAATATCGATAGTAGCCCCAGTTTCCTCAGTCAGTGCACGAATCGTTGCGCCGCCTTTACCAATCACATCACGAATCTTATCGGGATCAATTTTCAGGATGTGGTAACGAGGGGCCGTATCGGAGACATCATCGCGAGCACGGTCGAGAACCTTATTCATTTCACCAAGAATATGGAGACGGGCATGCAACGCTTGCTCTAGCGCCTTTTCCATAATTTCTTCGGTGATGCCTTCAATCTTGATATCCATTTGCAGAGCGGTCACACCTTTAGCGGTACCGGCCACCTTGAAATCCATATCGCCGAGGTGATCTTCATCACCAAGGATGTCGGTTAAAATAGCGAAACCATCATCTTCTTTCACTAGGCCCATAGCGATACCAGCAACAGGTGCTTTCAGAGGAACACCCGCATCCATCAATGCCAAGCTTGTACCACAAACTGAAGCCATTGAGCTGGAGCCATTAGATTCAGTAATTTCTGAAACAACGCGAATGGCATAAGGGAATTCTTCAGCAGAAGGCAAAACGGCAGCTATACCGCGACGAGCCAAACGACCGTGGCCCACTTCACGACGTCCGGTGAAGCCCATACGACCACATTCACCCACAGAGTAGGGAGGGAAGTTATAGTGCAGCATAAAGGGGTCTTCACGCCTACCTTCCAATGCATCGATCATCTGAGCATCGCGCATGGAGCCCAAGGTAGCGGCAACCAATGCCTGCGTTTCACCACGAGTAAACAGCGCAGTACCGTGAGCTTTGGCCAACACACCTACTTCTACGTCGATGGCTCGAACCGTTGTGCTATCACGACCATCAATACGAGGTTCACCGCGAGTAATACGACCACGGACAATTTTCTTCTCAAGTTTTTTAAATGCGTCACGGACATCTTCACCGCTGATCCCAGCGGCTTCATCAACCAACGTCATTGCGTCATTACGCAAGCTGTCAAGTTGTGCCACACGCTCTTGCTTATCCGTTGTACGATAAGCATTGTCTAGGCCTTCACCAATCTTGGCCTTCAATGCATCAGCCAATATTTCATTTTCAGACGCTGCCTGCCAATCCCAACGGGGTTTGCCCACTTCACTGGCCAGCTCGGCGATGACTTGAACCACGGTTTGCATTTCCTGGTGAGCAAAAAGTACCGCACCCAGCATGATGTCTTCCGATAGTTCGCTCGCTTCGGACTCCACCATCAATACCGCATCTTTAGTACCAGCAACCACCATATTCAACTCGGACTCGGCGAGTTCAGAGTAGGTTGGGTTCAGCATGAAGCCCTTGTCAGCGCTGTAGCCCACACGAGCACCGCCCACTGGACCGCTGAACGGTACGCCAGAGATAGACAACGCGGCAGAAACACCCATCATGGCAACAATATCTGGATCTATGTTCTTTTCAGCTGACATCACAGTACAGACAACCTGCACTTCATTCTTGAAGCCATTGGGGAACAGCGGACGAATGGGACGGTCAATCAAACGAGAGGTCAGTGTTTCTTTTTCATTGGGGCGGCCTTCGCGCTTGAAAAAGCCACCAGGGATTTTACCGGCAGCATAGGCTTTCTCAATGTAATGTACGCCAAGAGGAAAAAAGTCTTGTCCCTCTTTTGCTTCTTTCGCAGCAACAACGGTACAGAGTACCGCAGTGTTGTCCATGGTACATAAAACCGCAGCAGTGGCCTGGCGTGCAATACGTCCAGTTTCTAATGTGACGGTATGATTACCATACTGAAATGTTTTTGTTACAGGGTTCATAAATTCTATTTCCTATTAGTTTCTTCTTTCGTCTGAAGCCCTGATAAAGCACCCGCAATAAGCTGCTCGGGTTACCAATAACCACCTATCTAGTTGAGCTCTTTTCGGGAAAATTCTTTTCTGGCAACTAGCTAAATAACTATAGGTAACTCGATCAGCCATAACATACAGATGTGTTATCTGGCCTCTCCATAAATCAATAACGGCTCCCGAAGGAGCCGCAAGTGATTCTATTAACGACGCAGACCAAGCTTTGCAATTAATTGCTTATAGCGAGTTGCATCTTTACTCTTCAGGTAGTCCAGCAACTTACGACGCTGGTTTACCATCCGGATCAAACCACGACGTGAGTGGTGATCCTTTTTGTGATCACCGAAGTGACCTTGCAGTTTATTGATATTAGCTGTCAATAATGCCACTTGTACTTCAGGTGACCCAGTGTCGCCTTCGGCTTGGGCGTTATCTTTGACTATAGCGTTTTTTTCAGCTGCACTTAACATCGTTTCTTTCTCCAATATGCGGTTTAAGATTCAGGATACCCGCGCATATTTACAGGGATCCTACGGTTTTTTGGTCTAATCTCAGTTATCTGAAACCAATCCCATTTTTTGCCCACTTAAGACAAATTCTTTTCACGAACTTAAGGCCTAGAATCTGACTCGATAGAGTGCCAATCCTAACAATCCCTAATAAACGACAAGACGTTTCGGGGCTACCCGCCCGTCATCAGTCACTTCTGCGACGCCCAAAAAAGGGCCTTCGGCTTCAAAGACGCGCACTATATCGCCTTCTTCGCTGTCGCGATAGACCTGAGGCGCCATCACAGACTGACCTTGACGGAAGTAAAATGCCGTATCTTCTGATAAATCCACTGCCATCAGGTGTTTGATTCCAGCATCCATAGGCTTCAGCAAGTAATCCAACTCTTCGGCAGGGTGTTCCTGACGAAGGGCCTCAAGCTCTTCCACAGTGATGGTGTCCGTCTCATCAAATGGTCCAGCAGCATTGCGATGTAATTTCGACACGTAGGCACCGCAACCGAGCTTAGCACCTATATCCTCAGCCAGAGTTCTTACATAGGTACCTTTACTGCAATGGATTTCCACGTCTGCTTCAGGGAAATCACCAGGACGAAAATCTGTCATTTCAAAGGAAAAAATCGTCACTGGGCGAGCTTCTCGCTCAATGTCTATTCCCTCACGGGCTAGCTTATATAACCGCTGTCCATTGTGCTTCAGTGCCGAAAACATGGAAGGCACCTGAGAAATATCACCACGAAAACCTGCCAATACTGACTCAACCTGTTTTGCGGTCAGGTCAGCAGCACCATTCTCGCTAAGCACCTCACCATCAGCATCTCCACTCGCCGTGGCTATGCCAAAGCGAAATGTTGCCCGATAGTACTTGTCTGCATCCAGCAAAAACTGCGTAAACTTGGTAGCCTCACCCAAACAAATAGGCAAAACACCCGTAGCTAGCGGATCAAGACTGCCTGTATGCCCTGCCTTAGCAGCAAAAAAAAGATATTTAACTTTTTGAAGAGCACCGTTGGAAGACACCCCCAAAGGTTTATCCAGCAACAAAATGCCATTGACCGAACGGCCTTTACGACGACGAGCCAAAATCAGTCCTCCTCAGAAAGATCCGAAGAACTGTCTGCTGAACTGTCTGGAGAAATACCCGAATCCAAGCGTCGCGAGTTATCAGTGCTCACCGCTGAGTCGATCAGTGCAGAGAGATCCTGCCCACGCTTACTACTGGGGTCATAAATAAAATGTAACCGTGGTGTGGTTCGCATCTGCATCCGCTTGGCCAGCAGGGATCGCAAGAATCCCGCAGCGCCATTTAAAACCCCAGCAGCCTCTTTGGACTCATCCTCAGAATCAGTTCCCACAAAAGAGACGTAAACCTTGGCATTAGACAAGTCGCGATTTACTTCCACCGCAAGGATATTCACCATCGTCAGACGCGGATCGCGCACTTCATCGCGGATCAGTTCAGCCAGCTCTCGCTGTAGCGCATCTGACACCCTGTCATTACGAGTAAATTCTCTTGGCATATCAATTAGCTACTAGCTATAACTCCCGCGCCACTTCTTTGATATCGAAAACTTCGATTTGGTCACCCGGTTTAATGTCATTGTAATCCTTCACGCCGATGCCACATTCCATACCGTTACGGACTTCGTTGACATCATCTTTAAAGCGACGCAGAGATTCTAACTCACCCTCGTAAATCACCACGCTATCGCGTAGTACACGAATAGGCTTGCTGCGATGAACGGTACCTTCGATAACCATACAACCGGCTACTGCACCAAATTTTGGTGAGCGGAAGACATCTCGCACTTCGGCAATACCAACAATTTCTTCTCTCTTCTCTGGCGTCAACAACCCACCCAGCGCCTGCTTTACATCATCCAACAGGTTATAGATGATACTGTAATAGCGAAGATCTAAGCCTTCATCTTCCGCTAAGCGACGGGCAGCGCCATCAGCTCGAACGTTAAAGCCAATCACTGCAGCACCAGCAGCGACCGCTAGATTGATATCAGATTCATTAATACCACCAACACCAGAA
Source organism: Cellvibrionales bacterium UBA4451 (assembly GCA_002390285.1). Lineage (GTDB taxonomy): Bacteria > Pseudomonadota > Gammaproteobacteria > Pseudomonadales > Porticoccaceae > Porticoccus. The sequence continues at coordinate 145,925 of DGPB01000012.1, forward strand.
GCAATAACATTCACTTCCACTTCATCATTACCGATATCGCTTAGCGTAGACAGAATGGCTTCCAAGGAACCACGTACGTCAGCCTTGATCAATACAGGCAGAAGGCTTTTCTCTTCACCTTCAAAAGTGGCAAACATATTTTCGAGCTTAGCGGTCTGTTGGCGGGCAACCTTTTCCTGACGAGCTTTGTTCTGGCGCCTTTCAGCAAGATCACGGGCTTTTCGCTCGTCTTCTACCACCAAAAATTCTTCACCGGCAGCAGGCGGCTTATCCAAGCCAAGAATTTCTACAGGAATTGATGGGCCAGCGGCTGAAATCGAGCGCCCAGCTTCATCATTCATGGCGCGAATCTTACCGACACTTTCCCCCGCTAATACCAAATCACCCTTGCGCAGAGTACCGGCCTGAACCAGAGCAGTAGCAATAACACCGCGACCTTTCTCAAGTCGAGATTCGACAATCACGCCCTTACCAGCCACATTTTTAGGTGCTTGTAGTTCCAGCAGCTCAGCTTGCAGCAGTACCGCTTCAAGCAACGCATCAATACCCTCACCAGTGTGAGCGGAAACCTTCACAAATTGAGTGTCGCCACCCCACTCTTCAGGAATAACGCCCTTGGCGGACAACTCATTGGTCACTCGGTCAGCGTCCGCGCCTTCTTTATCAATTTTGTTAATGGCAACAACGATGGGCACCCCAGCTGCGCGAGCATGCTGAATAGCCTCTTCCGTTTGCGGCATCACACCATCATCAGCTGCCACCACCAATATGACCACATCGGTACTCTGAGCACCGCGAGCACGCATAGCAGTAAAGGCGGCATGGCCGGGAGTATCGAGGAATGTCACCATCCCTTTTGGCGTATCCACGTGATAAGCACCGATGTGCTGAGTAATACCACCAGCTTCACCCGACGCCACACGGCTTTCACGAATATAGTCCAGCAATGAGGTCTTGCCGTGGTCGACGTGGCCCATCACCGTTACTACCGGTGCACGGGGTTCCAGCGTTTCTTCAATCGTGGCCTGTAAAGCCTCAATCAAATTTTGTTCCACTTCTTCTTCAGAAATAGGTACGGGATTATGCCCGAGCTCTTCAACCATCAAGATGGCTGTGTCCTGATCAATGACCTCGTTGATCGAGGCCATGGTCCCCATCTTCATCAACCCTTTGATGATAACAGCAGCTTTTACAGACATCCGCTGGGCTAGGTCACTAACCGTGATCTCTTCCGGGATTTCTACATCATGGACAATTTTGTCAGTTGGTTTTTTAAACTTGTGTTTGTTTTCTATTTTGATTTGTTTCTTTGTGCCAGATCGAAGACGCGGTTTTTTCTCATCATCCGCCTCATCAACAACGGCTTTTAGAAGATCTTCATTTTTACGCTTGGCAGACTTGACCCCTCCACGCTTTTTAGACTTTTTAGGCTCATCGTCAGTGCCAGGCTCTTCAACCGCCGTCGCAAAGGTTTTCACATGCTTGGCTGTATCCTTAACAGTATCCCGTGACACCTCAACAGGCAAAATGGGCGTAGGCTCTGCAGGCTTTTGATTAACTGCTTCAAGCTGCTGGCTCGCCTCCTCTTTTTTACGCTGAGATTCTGCTTCAGACTTAAGGCCAGCTTCTTCCTCTGCCTTGCGGCGTGTTCCTATAGCAGCCTGGCGCTGTAACTCAGCATCATCAGTACGAGATGACGTCATTTCTACTGGGACGACGCCAACCACTGCCGCGTCAGCTTCCTCCTGAGCGCCCAGCTCTTCCTCACTGCGCTTCACATAGGTTCGCTTCTTGCGAACCTCAACATTGACGGTTTTACGGCCTGCGCCCGTTTTCAGGGTACTGGTTGTTTTACGCTTGAGGGTGATTTGCTTTGGTTCACGCGATGTTTCTCCGTGCAAGCCTTTCAAATAGGCAAGCAGCTTCTGTTTTTCTTCATCATCAACAGTCGCATCAGCAGAATTATGCGATAAACCAGCCTCCTGCATTTGGCTCAGCAGGCGGTCGACGGATGCTCCGACAACCTTGGCAAGTTCGCTTACAGTAACTTCAGCCATCAGTATTCCTCGATTTTTCGCCTTCGTGTTTAATTATTGTCACCCTCTTCAGCGAACCAGGGTGCACGGGCTGTCATAATCAGTTCAGCAGCACGCTCTTCATTAATAGTGTCGATATCCAGCAGGTCATCAACTGCCTGCTCTGCTAAGTCTTCCATAGTGACAATGCCACGAGCTGCTAGCACTCGGGCTAGCTCGTCATCCATGCCTTCCATGGTCAACAAATCTTCGGCCGGCTCGGAGATGTCTTCTTCCGAAGCCAGCGCCATCGTCAACAATGCATCCTTGGCACGGGCACGTAATTCTTCTGCTATATCTTCATCAAACCCTTCAATACCTGCCATTTCCTCGAGAGGGACATAGGCCACCTCCTCGAGAGAAGTAAAGCCTTCTTCAACCAGAACAGTAGCCACGTCCTCATCTATATCCAGCTTATTTTTGAAGACTTCAATCAACGAGCTCGACTCTTCCTGCTGTTTACCTTCAGCCTCATCAACGCTCATGACATTGATTTTCCAGCCAGTTAACTCTGATGCTAGACGCACATTTTGTCCATTTCGGCCAATTGCCATCGCCAGCGACCCTTCTGCTACAGCCACATCCATAGAGCGAGTATCTTCATCAACAACAATAGACTCTACTTCTGCAGGCGCCATAGCATTAATCACTAGCTGAGCAGGGTTATCGTCCCAGAGCACAATATCGATACGCTCACCGTCCAGCTCATTTGATACCGCTTGCACACGAGCTCCACGCATACCAACACATGCACCAATGGGGTCAATGCGACCATCGTTGGTTTTCACGGCAATCTTGGCTCGAGAACCGTGGTCTCGGGCGCTGCCTCGAATTTCAATCACTTCTTCTGCTATCTCCGGCACTTCAATACGAAACAGCTCGATCAGCATTTCATTACACTTTCGGCTCAAAAATAACTGAGGGCCTCGGTTTTCCGGATTAATCTCCTTCAGGACTGCTCGCACTCGATCATTGATTCGAAAGACTTCTCGGCCTATCAACTCCTCACGAGTCATCAATGCCTCGGCATTGTTGCCTAGGTCGACGATGATGTTATCGCGGGTAACCTTCTTAACAGTACCACTGACAAGTTCACCAATTTGATCTTGATACTGCTCAACCACCAGAGCCCGCTCAGCATCACGCACCTTCTGAACAATAACTTGCTTGGCTGTTTGTGCTGCGATCCGACCAAAACCGATATTTTCTACAGACTCTTCAAAGGTATCACCGGCCTTGAGCCCTGCATCTTTCTCGTGGGCCTCCTCCAGCGTAAACTGGGTGCCAAGTTCCGCCAAGGTCTCATCATCAACGACATCCCACCAACGGTAAGTGTCATAACCTCCCGTACTGCGATCAATCGCCACGCGGATATTTGCATCCTCGTCATAACGTTTTTTGGTCGCTGTAGCCAGAGCCTGTTCGATGGCCTCGAATATAACGTCCGCGGCAACGCCCTTTTCGTTAGAAACGGCTTCCACCACCATCAAAATTTCTTTGTTCATTTTTCAGCCTCGCAATCGCTCTCAAAACTGGGGAACGATATTCGCCTTTTCAATACTATCTATGGGAAAGAGAAACTCATGATCTTCAACAACCACTAAGACATCCTCTCCCTCTACACCACTTAGACGACCCTTAAAGTTCCGCCTACCTTCATAAGGAAAACGTAGCCGCAAGGTAACCTTTTCACCTATATACATTTCAAACTGGGCAAGAGTATACAGCGGCCTGTCCATCCCTGGGGAAGAAACCTCAAGGGTATAGTCTCCGCTAATCAGGTCTTCCACATCCATCAAACTACCGACCTGACGACTAATTTTTTCACAGTCCTCAACAGCGACAACACCATCAATTCGATCTATGTAGATACGCAACATGGCACTGCGACCTGAGGACAAATATTCTAGGCCCCAAAACTCACAGCCCATGGCTTCTACCACCGGCACGATCAACGCTGTAAGTATTTCCTGTCTTGTTGCCACAGTAACTTCCAGTAAACCCAATCAAAAAATGGGCACTAGGCCCACTTCTTATGACAGCGTAGGCTGCCTAACAAAAAGCCCCTAAAAAGGGGCCTTTCGAATACGTATTTTACCTACGTATTGATACTGGTTCTAAATCACCAATATCTAAATTTGGTAGCGGGGACAGGATTT
>DGPB01000012.1:150171-155398 GCA_002390285.1 Cellvibrionales bacterium UBA4451
CCTTCGGGTTATGAGCCCGACGAGCTACCAGACTGCTCCACCCCGCATCAAAATCACTTTGACTTCCTAGTCATGAAGACATTAAAGCCTCCAACACCCACCGGACCATAACCACCAGCTTCGCCCTTCAACCTCACCTATGAGGCTACTTCAAGGGCCGAGGATTATAGGGCCGCCCTACCCTATGGTCAAGGCTAATCACCCAACATTCTGTACCTTTTCTAAAGCAGTAGTCATACCAAAGCAAACCACCAATCAGTCTGTCACCACAACGCCGACATATACACCAGATAGGCTTTAGAAAACGATAAGAATTAAGGTTAAAAATGCAACTAGAATTCCGTAAAACTGTGGCAACCTCAAAAAATGAAAACACAAAAAAAGCCCCTAAAAGGGGCTTTCAAAGCATTACCAGATCACTCTGGATTTCAATATGGTGCCCAAGGCCGCGCACGAATAAATCAAATAAGCTGCTGATATTAAACATAAATAACTTATAATAAACTTCTATTATAATACAACTCATAATACAATAGCCAAATCCTACCACGATTTGAGGTTACGTAGAGTGAGCAAACAGGCTCAGAAGAAGAGATGGCCCAAGTATGTCTTGGTAGCTAATGGTAAAGACCTTCAATATCAACGGAGGGTTCCTACCACGATTGTTGAAATGACAGGATGTAAGCCCTTATATCAGAGGACACTTAACCTAACTGTTATGGCAACAGAGTCTCAGGTTCACACAGCATTAGTGGCAGCTCATGGGGCTTATGAAGCCCACTGTAAAATGCTGAGTAATAGTAGCCCTGATGCCCTTACTGATTCTGAGATAGATATAGCGGCTACAGAGCTGCTCAGGAAGCTAAAGAAACGTCCGCAGTCTTTGGTGTTTAAAGCAGGAAAGGTGGACTTAGCTAGTAACATCCTATTTGGTCATGAGGACGACCTGTGGAACCTTGCAACTTTAAAGGAGTTCAGAGGGTTAACACTGGAAGAGACAGTCAAAGAAAGGGCAGCAGAGAAGCTAACCCAAGCTGCCAAGTATAGACCAAAGACCCTCGTCGCTGTGTTCAAAGAGTATGCTGCTTACAAAGGCTATTACGATAAAACACTGAGTACACAGAAGAGGCGTAATAACCAGAAGGTCTTAAAAAGAATAGATCGCTTCACTGAACTAGTGGGTGATCAGTTCTTATCCAAGGAAATAGAGCGGCAGCTACAAACAGGCGTGAGATGCTATGCGGATCAGAGGTTAGATGAAGGAGCAGTAGCCCCTTCTTCCGTTAATAGGGAACTCACTGACATCCTGAGCTTTCTCAACTGGGCTGCTATTGAGTATTCCTATACGTGGCATATCCGTAAACCACATCTTCCTAAACACACACCTAAGAAACGCAAGCCCTTAGCTCAGCCTGTACAGCAACACTTGGTCAGATACTGCCTAAACAACGCTACCGATAAGGAGAAGATTGCTGCTTGTATTATTTTAATAGAACTCCAAGGCGGGGTGATGGCTTCCGAGATAGAGAGACTCGATTTAAGCAAGGCTAAGCTAGAGGGGGAATACCCGTATATCGTTATTAACGCTGAAACCAAAACCAATGCACGTAAAAGGATAGTGCCCTTGGTAGTAGGGGTTTCTTTCATTCACGACAACATTGAAATGGCCCAGAAATGGCTCAGAGGTACAGTTGAAAGCAATCACTCTGCTTGCCTGAAGAAGTATTTACGTAAGGTAACAGGGGATGCTGAGGTATCTGCTCATTGGTTACGTCACAGCTTTAGATTGAATACTCAGATCAACGAGGCTCCTTCCGATATGGCTGCTTTGATTGGGGGGTGGAGTTCCTCAACAGCTGGTATCTCTGAGCATATGCTGAACTATGGCAATGAGGGTATCGAGACTAGCGAGATGGTGAAGAGGCTGGTCAAAGTATCAAGACAAATACACAAACACCTGCTTGAGTAATAAGGAGGCTAAGTGAGTTCATTTGAATTCAGAGCCTATGGAGTATTGGTTGGTTTTGTTAGAGACGCCTAATGGTAGCCTGGAAAATGTTCATGTACTCTGTAAAGTAACTGAGTGTTTATAATTAATCATGATGCGCAATCAATAGGTCTTAGCATGTATAAAATAATCATATTATCTTTCATGATTGCTCTTCAAGCATGTTCCACTTCCTATCAAAGCAAAGGGTTTAGCGGTGGGTACACCGAAACACAGCTTGATGAGAATGTTTTCAGAGTGAATTTCAGCGGTAATGGTTACACCAAAAAAGAGAAGGCCGCTGACTTATCCCTATTAAGGTGCGCTGAATTAACATTGAACAATGGGTACAAATACTTTGTCGTTATTAATACTGATAACTATGCAAAGACCAACACACACACAACACCAACAACAACTAATACCACGGGAAGTGCTTTCGGTACGAGCAACAGTGTATATGGACATTCAAGGTCAACAACCTCTGGAGGGCAAACATACAATGTCTCAAAGCCTACCGCGTCTAATGTCATATTGATGCTCCACGAAAAGCCCGATTCAACCTTCGCGTTCAATGCGGAATTTGCTTATAAAAGTCTTACCGAGAAATATCGTGTTGTACAAGCAGGAGAGTAAAAACATCTAACAATACGCTCTTAATTTGCCCGGTGTTGCGGGCGTGAACTGATCAGGGGGAAGGGGCTATTAGAAGCTCACAGCCTCGCTAGCGTAGACCGTTGCCCCCACTAATCTTTCAGACAGCCAATTGAACGTTTGGGAGTAGCCTAGAAGAGCATCTAACTGAAACAGATAATAAATAAAGAGACATCACCATGAAATCTCGTCATTTACTTCTCACCCTACTCCTCCTGTTCGGCTTATCAGGTGTCATTCATGCTGAAACATTTGATCAAACTCTGGAAAAAGCTCAGCGGGGCGATGCGGGCGCTCAATTTTATCTCGGTATGATGTATGAACTTGGAGAAGGTGTGCCCGAGAACGACATGGAGGCAGTAAAGTGGTATCGAATGGCCGCCAAGCAGGGATTTTCGATGGCTCAAAATAATCTGGCTGATATATATGGCAAAGGTGGAGGTGTACCCGTAAACAAGATAAAAAGTTATCTATGGTATTCCCTAGCCAAAACCAACGGGTATCGGCCCGCAAAGCAATCTGTCGAAATAATGAAGAACAGAATGACCCATGAACAAATAGCAGAAGCTCAGGCACTTGCCGCTAGATGCTTTGAATCAAACTATAAAGACTGCGATTAACCATCACGTTTAAGAAGGATGCAGATATGAAAACACTAAACACATTATGTATTTGCTTGCTGTTGGGGTTAGGCTCAAGTGCTTCTTTGGCCACTGACATTGGTGGGATAGTAACAATGCCAAACGGTGAGGTTTATAGAAAGGATGGGGAAGAAAACTATTCTAAATTAGAGGTAATGACTAGACCTAATGGTGACCGGTATGAGGTTGTTGGTGAAGATCAGTATGTTAAATTACCACCCACAGACGAACAAACCAAAGAAGAAAACGCGGCCCGTTGGAAGTGTGCTAGTCACGCAGGTCAGGCAAAAACTGAGTACGCAGCTCGACAAATTGAAAAGGCTTGCTTAGTAAATGAGGGATATAAACCCGAACCCGAACCTAAGGGTTGGTTTGACTGGTAGGGGTGAATACAGACCCCAGCACGCTCTTAATTTGTCCGGTTTTGCGACGTTAGCTGATCAGGGGGAGGGGCGGGTCAAAAGTCTATGGCCTTCACAAGCATTCTCTCTTAATGATGCAGTGGTAGGCTGATTGTTTAGATGTCATCAAGGAGAAGCAGATGAGGAGATTATATTTATTGTTTTTGTTATGCCCATTGTCCATTCAGGTTTTGAAGATACTCTCTTTTTGGTGAAGCCCTCATTCTTTCACTTCTTTTCTGTATACAATTTCAGTCAGACTTTTGTGGTTTAACTCTTTATTTAAATACACACCTATCTACTTCAGGCCTAAAATCTCATGGGCTAAAAAAATACCTGAGGAGGTCAACTACTCTATCACCACCTTTATCCAGCACATCTCGATACAAGTGATAGGTAATTTCACAGAATTTTTGTTTATCGCCAACTTGAATAATTTGCTCTGCTAGTAGATTTAAAGATTCGACATGAATCTCATATAATCCTTCATAAATAGGTTCCAAGAGAATAGAAACCTCGTCTTCACTTATTATTTGATTATTGTTTAATCTGGGGGAATTAAGCACATCTGCCATAAGCTGTATTTCTTTATCTAGAAGCTCACTTGAAAAAACGGTGACAGCAGCATCAGAGCCCGTTCCTGATAAGTAGTCATAGCAAAGCTCTTGATCTTGGTCATACTCATACAGCACTATCAACTGCTCTAAAAGCAAGTTAACAAACCTGATAAGAAGCGAGCTATCTTTTACATAAGGCAACTTTTTTTCAAACTCACTTACGATAAGCGGGAAAATCTTTGTTCTTATATCTCCTATGCTTTTCCCTTGCCGAACACCCGCAATATACTCTTCCATCACTATTTCATATAACGCTATGTTATGTGTTTCTAGAGCTAAAAATAAAGGGTTTTTCTTAAGAAGGTCTTTAATCAATTGATCATCTGCCCCAGCCCACCCTGATATGCCGAGATCCAATGCATGCAAACCTTCAGTGGTGATCCCTGCTGATTCTAACTCATCATGAGACGGCCTCCACATATCATCACTCTTGTAACTAAAGGCTTTTGTTACAAAGTCAGCGTCAACTCCCTTAGAGACCCAATCTTGCTTGATGGCTGAATAGGTAGATTGAAATTCAATTTGTTCCATTCCAGGGAAGGAAAATTGATGAAAACCCAAGGTTGCATGACTAGAGATAGTCCTTTTGGAACCCGCCATATAGGCGATAGTGCATGCACTAACACAGTCAGTTGCGGTGTAGGTATTTAACCCCCTTGAAGCAATTAAATCTCTCAGCTTGAGCCCCTCTGCAACGCGACCACCCGAATTATTAAGGTGAATTGTATGGATAGCAGGATGGGATTCCAGATAAGTCTCGACGTCATCTGTCAGGCCAAAAGGTATATATCCTGAGACCTCGAGTTCAGTGGCATCATTTAGCACCTTTATGCGATATTCGCTGAAGGCGTCATTCCCTGTGATGATCTTCATATACTCTTCTAGTTGTGGAATATATGTCGTCCCGATATCACCAAATAAGCGAAT
>DGPB01000002.1 GCA_002390285.1 Cellvibrionales bacterium UBA4451
CTCTCTTTCAGTACGCGTTCTAATACTTCCAGCCGCTTGACCAAGTCTTCGATTTCCTGAACTCGGCACAGCCCCGTTATTGCATTGATCATTGACGTTGCCTCCGAGGGTGAAATATCACCACTTCCCATAAGACTAATTATCTTTTCCGCCTTCTCCGTCAGAGACCCGCCATCCAATCCTTCGAGTTGAACGGGCATGTCTGTGGCCTTCAAGGGTGCTATCAAGCGGGAACCAATCATAGCCACAGCATTGGCATCACCTTTCTCGGATCTTTCTGCTACAGCCAACCAGAAGCCCGCCTCGCCATCGCTGTATACGTTATCCAGCGCATCACGAAGAATTGACCGTTTGTTCCTTGCACCCTTGGGTCTACCGTCGGGATTTCCACTTTTGCCTTTTTGATACATAGCTGTTTTATTCCTTGTTGTTTACAGTGAAATTAACTTTATGTTTGGTCCCGAAAAATTGGTTTTTGTTGCTTGGAGTTAACCCTTTTCGTATAAGGATGCTGCTTCATGGTCAAAGACTTGACTGTGATATTCCCAATAGCATCTGCTTTAAGTATGCTCATTTAGGTGCCTAGTTTTTTCAGTTGTACGGCGTAATCTTTGTAGAGAGGCGTAGGGTGTTCTTTATCGTTCACCAGCCAAGAGCCTATATAAAGGCGCAGTGCTTCAATTGAATACAGGCCATTTAAAATGTCATTAAGATCGGTTTCATCAAATAAAGGTGAAGCTAATACCTCCTTAAATGTTACAGGGAGAGGAGCAATCGCTTTTGTTATCATATTTTCTACGATCTGCGGCCCCTGATTTTTCTCAATTGCATTGGTTTCAGCACTGACAAAACCGACAAAAGGTAGTTCTGTCGGTTTTGTCAGTTCCCTACTGTGGGTTTTTCTGATTTTATTTAACCATCTGCCCATGATTAGAAATCTCGCCAGACATAGCTGATTGAAGGACGCCCACCTGTACAATGATTTTCAATTTTGTCTAAATATCGGTGCTCGGTTAACAAAACAAGAGCCTCATTGATGGCTGACTTATCGTTTAGGCCAGCCCAGCCCTTACGCTGAATATCTCTTTCTGTAAATTGCACGGGAAGTTTTGAACGCCGTGCTTTCAGTAATTTAGCTGCGCGATATGCCTGATCCAAGGCTAGACTGTATAGCCGCTGGGCATGTGACTTAAGATAGTCTGCCCAGTCCAGAGCCATTGCTGTAGCAGTAGCTCCTACAGCAGTTGGTATTTCATCGCATAAAACCAATTCAAAAATAAGAGCTAGAGAGGCTATGGTTTGCGGCATCTTTATAAGATGGCTCTCCATCGCCTGATGCACATCACTGCTGCGAGCCTCATTTTGTATTTCGTTCATCCAGTCAATGAAGAATTGTTGTGCTTCAGGTGAAAAACGAAAAGGCTGAGGAGAAGGTTCCATGGTAAAAATTTTTCTAAAGATATGATCGTATGAAGATTTAGCCTGTTGATTTGGAGCGCGATCTATCCATGTCCATTTTTTATTGTCATTCGGCCATACCGTTAGTTGAAGGCGTTGTAGTAGTCCATCATCATCGTGACCGCGAACGGCACCATTAATAATGGGTAAGATTTTGGATGGCTGAATACCGCCAATTATTGAAAGTGTTGTTGATTTTATGTCTATGGTGCCACGACCAATTCTGTCTGTAGTAAACCTACCGTCACCATCAAAACATTGTAAATAGAATGCTCGGTCGGCCTGTCCTTCCTCACCACGAAGTTTTGCAAGCCAACCTGAAAGCTCATCTCTTACCAACAGTAGCCCATTAGGGTTTTCATTTAGCAGTTCGCCCAGTTTTTCGACAGTTGCATCATTCACAATTATTCTGTGCCTTTTGGGCTTTTCTGGATCAGTCTGGCTTTGTAATATCGCGATCGCTTGATTTCGGTTACCCTGCTTAACTGCCGTTCTTGCTGTTTTCTTCAGTTCAGCCGTTTCAATCTCGTTTACCTCAAATTCGGCACAATACGCGTCTAAGCTGGCCTCATATTCATTCTTTAATTCATCTTGGATTTCATAAATAGGCGCTAGCGCAGCTTTCATGCTCGGTGATTTCATCGCAGACGGCCTTCCAACAATTGCGCCCCATAAATTTGGTACAACCGCCCAGTCGTCTTTTTGTTTGGGCATTATGGTGGCCTTGGTGCCGAGCAAACTTGAGAGAGCACATAATGAGCAAACTGCAACAAAATCTGGTGGGGATTGTTGGCGTTCAGAGATATCGAGGATATAGTCGATAAGAGCTGTAGGGAGCATGTCTGGATCAAAGCTCGCCACTGCAGGTAAGGGATCAGTCAGTGGAATTGGTTTTTCATCCAATAATGGCTGTGGCAAATTTGCCAAAAGATTTTTTTGCATGGTTAGCCACTCCTATGATTAGGGGAGTGAGTATCAGAAATATCGGTTAGTGGTTGTTCAGTCCCCAGACTATTCGGCCAAACATGGAGTCCAGCACGTAGTATTGATGTACCATTTTTCCTGTATTCCGTACCGAATATGCATATTGATTCAACCTCATAACTAATGAATTCTTCGGCTAATTCGAGTGCTATTTTTTCTGGGATTAGCCCGTTGGATGGGATCACAAAAACGTGACAACCTCGAATTATGCTCCAGTCGTAAATAGTGGGGCTACAATGGCACGGTAAAACTAGAGTGTTTGGGCGAGTATTAACTCTGGAAGGTGGCCAGCCGTAGACTACAAAAACCTGGTCTTTTAGTTTTGCTTTAAAGCTCTTTCCATACGGTGGAAGTGGTAAGTTCATTTTTTTAACCCCCTTAAGAGCCAATTCATCGACACGGTCACGCAAACGACTTGCTCGTCTCCGACGAGCACCAGTCTCTGAATTGGCTCTTTTTTCGGTTGAAAACCTTTGATAGCGATGCAGACCCAATGAGTTCATGTCAGGGGCTACGCTTTATTAGCCAATAGCCACTCGTAGAATTTCGAGCGGACGACAAGGACGGTTCGGCCACATTTGACGATGGCTGCCGCATCAGAAAGACCATTCTGATGCCGCTGACGGACAAGCCATTTCATTTTGGCGTCAGAGAATAGGTCGGGGCGCTCCCGAGCCAGATCCTCAGGCTTGATCAGATCGCTGTAACAAGGTTCGTCGACCTCATGAACAGGTGAGGATATGTTTGAGTTTGTTTTATGTTGCATAGTGCACCTCTTAAGTAGGTACACTGTATTAGAAAGTGTTTAGGTGAAAAGTCGCTTGATCTGAGAGTTTAGAAACTTTTAGTTTCACAGCTCGGGAGTAGAGGGAGGTTTGTCAGTGTTGCTAATTATTTTTCTTCCTTTAAGCATCAACCTAAATAATGTTTTAGCGGAGTGTTTCTCAATGTGGGCATCTATTTCTTCGTCACTAGGCATTGTCTGAAGTTTTAATTTACCGTTTTTAGTGGTTTCTAGTTGAGGATTAAAGGCTCTTATGAACTCATCTACTGCGGGCTTCATTAGTCTGCACACTTTAGATATTGAAGTTTTATCCAGATAAACTCCGTCATCTTGTATTTTGTAGATTACTAATTCACGGCTATTTTTGTCATCTTTTTTCCTATTACTTACGTAATATCGAACCATCAAGGCAATTTTATATCTCTGGAATAAACTTAGTTTTTCAGATCTATCGACGCTGTACTCTTGATAGCCTAGCGCTACAAGGTCCCCATTATTTATTGCGGTCATTAGGTAGTTGAAGAATAAGGGGTCTAGGCCACTGTTTTTAATATATTCTCCGATGTGCTCCATCACTTTTTTGGCAAAGAAAGACTTTTTTTTATTTATGCCTTCAATCAAGCCTTTTTCGGTTTCACCTTTGCTTATGAGGCGTGTGCCGTTTTCGATTGATTTGATTTCCAAGCTCAATTCATTAGCCTGGTTACAAGCATAAGCTATAAGGTTTTTATCTTCGTACATTTAGAGGATGCCTCCAAAAACTCGTTCGGTAAGCGCAGCTTTGTGCTGAGTCGATAGATGAGCATACCGTTTGGTTGTTTGAACGGACTTGTGGCCGAGCACCTCACCAGTCTCGTAAAGCGTAGCACCATTCATAACCAAATAGCTGGCAGCAGAATGACGCAGGTCGTGGAACCTGAAGTTCTCAATCTCCGCTTGTTTTAGGGCTTTAGCCCAGGGTTTCTTGATGGTGTAAGGGTTGTGGGGAGTTTTTTTGCCGGGAAATACCAAGCCGAACCCGCGGTATGGCATCAGTGCTTCAATGGCGGGCGAGGGGAGAGTGAGTACGCGAGGGTTCCCATTTTTTGTCATATCTAGCATCGCCGTTCTTGCTTTCAAATCTATATCACCCCATCTAAGTTCTAGCAGTTCACCCCTTCTGGCGCCAGTGGTCAAGGCTAGAATAACGAGTAAATAGAGTTTGTCCCATTCTGAGGTCTTGCATGCCGCTAACAGGCGCTTGCGTTCGTCATCTCTCAGCCATCGCTCAATCCCCCGCGGTTCTTTTAAGTTTCCAACAGCTCTGACGGGATTTTTGTCAATATAGCCTTGGCGGAATGCGTATTGAAAGATGGCACTGAGTGTTGCTTTAATCCGGTTTACAGAGGCGTTGCTGCGGGGTCTTCCTGTTGGCGTGAGCTTGGGCTTTCCTTTCTCATCGAGGCCGTCGCCACGAAGGGCTACTCCACCGCCATATTGTTTAAGGCCATCGCGAATGAGTTGGCTGTCTATCTCGATTAGCCGACGTGTCCCTAGCAGCTCTTGCCAGTAGCGTACTTTATAGTCGAAGGAGCGGTCTTTACCGTTCCACTGTTCCATATATTCGTTGGAAAGCTCGGCAAATGTCATAACAGCGCCGCGAGAGCTGAAGGCCGACATCAGTTCAAGGTCGCCCTCGATACGTTTGGCCCAAGCAGAAGCGTGTGTCTTTAGTTTGAAGGTTTTAGATTTGAGAGTGCGACCCTCTTTTTTGATGGTCGCTTTGTATGTGCCGGCGGGTGTTTTGGTGATAGAAGCCATGGTAAACCTCGCAAAAAATAAGCATAAAATTAGGACCGGGCTCTGAATGGGCTCCGATTCATGTTTTGCGTTTGCGTGTTTACTTGGAGATTGTTGAAAACTTCCATGTTTTCAACGACTTATTTGGCTCCGCCTGCTGGGCTCGAACCAGCGACCCAATGATTAACAGTCATTTGCTCTACCAGCTGAGCTAAGGCGGATCGGTCAAGAGGCGCGTATCTTATATATCGGTATGTGGGTAGTCAACCCCTGATGAGCTTACGGTTTTGGATAGTTTTCTACAGTATAATGCGTGGTTTTTTACGCATTAAGCATGGACCAAAATACTGTGTCAAAACCCTTTCGAGTGACAAGTCCTTACCAGCCGGCAGGCGACCAGCCCGCAGCGATTGACAAGCTAGTTGATGGCCTTGAAATGGGATTGGCTGCCCAGACGCTGTTGGGTGTTACCGGGTCAGGAAAGACGTTTACTATTGCCAATGTGATTGACAGAGTACAACGTCCTACTATTGTGCTGGCCCACAATAAAACGTTGGCAGCACAGCTCTACGGTGAGCTTCGTGATTTTTTCCCCGATAATGCGGTTGAGTATTTTGTTTCCTATTACGACTATTATCAGCCTGAGGCTTATGTGCCTTCCTCCGGTACTTTTATTGAAAAAGATGCGTCGATAAATCAGCACATTGAGCAAATGCGCCTGTCGGCTACAAAAGCTTTGCTGGAGCGGAAAGATGTCATTGTGGTGGCTACGGTGTCATCTATCTATGGTTTGGGTGATCCAGACTCCTACTTGAAAATGCTATTACATCTGGTTCGTGGCGATAAAATTGATCAGCGAGCAGTCCTTCGTCGTTTAGCTGAGTTGCAATACACTCGAAACGATGCCGTGTTTCAACGTGCCACCTACCGGGTGCGGGGTGATGTGATTGATGTGTACCCGGCAGATTCAGACCGTGAAGCGGTTCGGATAGAGCTATTTGATGATGAGGTAGAAAAACTCTCGTTATTCGACCCGTTGACGGGTGAAGTGCTAAAGCGCGTGCCACGGATTACGGTCTATCCAAAATCTCACTATGTGACGCCGCGACAGATGATTGTCAATGCTATTGAGCATATAAAAGATGAGCTTTCCGAGCGATTGGAGCAGTTGCGGTCAGTTCACAAGTTGGTTGAGGAACAACGGCTGAGAGAGCGCACACGCTACGACCTCGAAATGATGCAGGAGCTGGGCTACTGCAATGGTATCGAAAACTACTCTCGCTATCTTTCCGGACGTGAACCGGGAGATCCTCCTCCCACGCTGTTTGATTACCTTCCTGATAATGCGCTATTGGTCATTGATGAATCCCATGTCACAGTGCCGCAATTGGGCGGAATGTACAAAGGCGACCGGTCCCGTAAAGAAACACTGGTGGAGTACGGGTTTCGTCTTCCTTCGGCATTGGACAACCGCCCATTGCGCTTCGATGAGTGGGAGCGTTTGGCACCTCAAATGATCTTTGTGTCGGCAACACCCAGCAAGTATGAAGCAGCTAATGAGGGACAGGTGGTTGAGCAAGTGGTTCGCCCCACAGGCCTGTTGGATCCCATAATCGTTGTTCGGCCCGCCTCTTCACAGGTAGACGATGTGTTGTCTGAAATTAACCAGTGTGTGGCTAAAGAACAGCGCATATTAATTACCGTTCTGACCAAGCGCATGGCAGAAGATTTTACGGACTATTTGAGTGAGCATGGTGTTCGTGTTCGTTACCTTCACTCAGATATTGATACTGTGGAGCGGGTAGAAATTATTCGGGATCTTCGGCTGGGTGAATTTGATGTATTGGTTGGTATCAACTTGTTGCGAGAAGGGTTAGATATGCCAGAAGTGGCACTGGTTGCTATATTTGATGCCGACAAAGAAGGCTTTTTACGTTCAGCGCAATCACTGATTCAGACCATTGGCCGTGCAGCAAGAAATATAGAGGGCCGGGCCATCCTTTATGCTGACAAGATAACAGGCTCAATGGAGCGAGCTATAGGCGAAACAGAGCGTCGACGTGCAGCGCAGATCAAACATAACGAAAAGCACGG
The DNA here is from genome assembly GCA_002390285.1 of Cellvibrionales bacterium UBA4451. Taxonomy (GTDB): domain Bacteria; phylum Pseudomonadota; class Gammaproteobacteria; order Pseudomonadales; family Porticoccaceae; genus Porticoccus. Next base: position 7,100 of record DGPB01000002.1, read on the forward strand.
AATTGTTCCTCAGGGTATTGTAAAAACAGTGGCGGATATTATGGAGGGGGCTAGGGCAATACCCGGTAAGGGCTCTCATAGAGTGGCTGCGCCGAAGGGTAAATATCAAGTAGATACCAATGCGCTGCACACTGAGTCTGATATCTGGAAACAAATTACTGTGCTTGAAGATAGGATGTTTGAGAGTGCGAAAAACCTGGAGTTTGAGGAGGCTGCGAACTTACGGGATGAAGTGACCCATTTGAAAAGGATGGTGGATGGAGTGATTTGATTGGGTTGTGGGCGTATTCAAAATAGTTTTAGTGTGTTGAGGTAAAAAATCACAAGCCATCAGGCTCTGTATCAAGAGAGGGTGCTTTCTAAGATTTTGATTTTAAACTTAGTATCCTTTCTTTAGCGCCAATCCCCCTTTGATACAGTGCCTTCTAGTTAAAAGGCCTGTAAGCTCTTAAGATGACCAACGACTCTAAAAATGTATTGCAGCGTGGTTTGGACGGTATCCACGATCCATTTTCCAATTTCATTCGCGCCCAGACAACCACCAGCTTGTTTCTTCTGGTCGCTACAATCGCCGCCCTTTGGTGGGCAAACTCAGCTTATTCTTCTACCTACCAGAATCTGATACATACGCCGATTGGATTTTTTGTGGGGGAATTTGAGCTGCGGGCTTCACTCAAACACATTATTAATGATGGCTTGATGGTGATATTTTTCTTCCTGCTTGGTCTTGAGATTAAACGGGAAGTACTTGCCGGAGACCTCGCTAGACCTGAAAATCGACGTATGTTGATTTTCTGTGCCGTCGGTGGAATGGTTTGTCCTGCTGTGATTTATTCCTTGTTCAACTGGTCGCTTGATTCACAGATTGGTTGGGGCATACCCATGGCAACTGATACTGCATTTGCCTTGGGCGCCCTCACCCTTGTGAGAAAACATATACCTGTTAGCCTTCTGGCTTTTATCGTTGGCCTCGCCATTGTCGACGATGTCGGCGCGATACTGGTCATTGCGATATTTTATACTCAGGAAATATCTGTAATACACCTGTCGAGCGCGTTTATACTAGTAGCCTTTTTGGCAGTGGCCAACTATGCCGGCGTTCGCCAGCCAATATTCTATATTATCATCGGCGTTGCTGCGTGGTGGGCAACGCTCAAGTCCGGTGTTCATCCCACAGTTGCCGGTGTGGCGATTGCCTTGATGGCGCCAGCAAGACCCGGATTGGCGTCAGGAATATTGCTTGATAAAGCAAAATTGACCATCAGTTCAATGCAGAAAAAAACAAAAGAGGTGGATGTTCTCGGTAGCAGACAAGATCACGAACAAGTATTAGAGGTGCGCAATTTTGCGGAACGCGCGAGCACACCCTTGCGTCGTTGGGAAGATGCACTGGCATTGCCGGTAGCATTATTTATCTTGCCATTGTTTGCATTGACCAATGCTGGTGTAGTGTTTGGTTTTAGTTCCTTTATCGATAGCCTCCAGCACCCAACGGGATTAGGCATTATTGCTGGACTCGTCATTGGGAAATTTATCGGTATTTCTGGCGCTTGCTGGCTGGGTTTGCGTTGCAAGATTGGCTGCTTGCCGGAAGGCGTTAATTTCAAACATGTTATAGGTGTTTCTCTGATCGCAGGGATAGGGTTCACCATGTCCACTTTTATCGCCGCGCTGGGTTTTGATACGCAACCTGATCATCTCCATAATGCAAAAACATCAATTTTGGTGGCCTCAGTTCTTTCTGCAATTCTTGGCGTATTATATATCCGGATTACTTCTACAAAAAAACATACGCGATAACAAAACACTCAATTCGACATCAATAAACGGTGTAAATTAGTTGAAGCGTTAATAGTTGATTCTGGCGGCTCGAGTGGATTATTCGAGCTGACGCTCTCTCCCTTCGGGTCGCCGTCGCATCACTCCGGGGCTGTCTCGCCGCTCTGCAGCTCGGTTCGAACCACAGTCGGTGGTTCTCGACCGACAAATACTAGCCAAAAAAAAGCCCACCTGAAAAGGTGGGCTTTAGTTTTTGGTAGGCACGAGTGGATTCGAACCACCGACCCCCACCATGTCAAGGTGGTGCTCTAACCAACTGAGCTACGTGCCTGCTACTAGCCTGTCGGCTACTAACTAAGAGGCGCCTAATTTACCAGCGGATGCCCGTTGTGACAAGGAGATTTCCCGCATAACGTCGGGCTATGGGTAAATATAAGGGCCGCTTGATTCTGACTATTATGACGGTAGAATGCACCCTTTCATTATATCGCTGCAATTGCAGCATTAACCATGTGGCCTTTAGTAGGGGTCACCACTGGAAAGGACAAAATTATGCCTGTTATTACTCTTCCTGACGGTAGTCAACGTAGTTTCGATAACGCCATTAGTATCCACGATGTTGCCGCTGATATTGGCCCCGGTCTTGCTAAGGCTGCGCTGGCCGGAAAAATTGACGGTGAACTATTAGATACCTCGTATCTCATTGAAAATGATGTTGATCTGGCTATCGTGACAGATAAGTCCAATGAGGCACTTGAAATCATTCGTCATTCAACGGCCCATTTGTTGGCTCAGGCCGTTAAGCAGTTGTTCCCCTCAGCCCAAGTGACCATTGGTCCCGTGATAGAGAATGGCTTCTTTTATGATTTCGCCTTTGAGCGGGCATTTACACCTGAAGATTTGGATGCCATCACAGGCAGGATGAAGGTGCTAGCTGAGTCAGACGACAAGGTAGTCCGTCGGGTTCTCTCCCGGGATGAAGCTGTCGGCTATTTTCGTCATCTCGGGGAGAACTACAAAGCAGAAATTATTGAAGATATCCCTTCAGACCAGGAATTATCATTGTACCGCCAAGGTGAATTTGAAGATCTCTGTCGGGGTCCTCATGTGCCTTCCACTGGCAGGTTGAAATACTTCAAGCTAATGAAGGTGGCTGGAGCCTACTGGCGAGGCGACTCTAATAACGAAATGCTGCAGCGGATTTACGGTACCGCATGGACGAGTAAGAAAGAGTTAAAGGCGCATCTGTTTCAATTAGAAGAAGCAGAAAAACGTGATCATCGGAAACTGGCGAAAAAATTTAATCTGTTTCATATGCAGGAAGAGGCACCGGGTATGGTGTTCTGGCACCCTAAAGGCTGGAGTGTTTATACCGAAGTAGAGCGCTATATGCGTGAGGTGCAGCGGAATAACGGTTACCGTGAGATTAAGACCCCTTTGGTCGTTGATCGGACATTGTGGGAGCGATCGGGGCATTGGGATAAATTCCGCGAGAATATGTTTACGGTTGAGTCAGAATCGCGTGATTACGCTGTGAAGCCGATGAACTGCCCTTGTCATATTCAGGTGTATAACCAAGGCTTAAAGAGCTACCGCGATCTACCGCTGAGGCTGGCAGAGTTTGGCTCTTGCCACCGCAACGAAGCGTCAGGAACGCTCCATGGGTTAATGCGTGTGCGTGGTTTTGTGCAGGACGATGCCCATATTTTCTGTACGGAAGCTCAGGTTCAGAATGAAGTGTCGGTTTTCAGTGACTTGTTATTTGATGTCTATCGGGACTTCGGTTTTGAAGATGTCATTATTCGTCTATCAACTCGGCCAGAAGAGCGTGTGGGTAGCGATGAGGTTTGGGATAAAGCCGAGAAGGCACTTGCTGATGCTTTGGTGGCGAAAGGGTTGGACTATGAGTTACTTCCTGGTGAAGGTGCGTTCTATGGTCCAAAAATTGAATATTCATTGAAGGATTGTCTTGGGCGGGTTTGGCAGTTGGGTACTATCCAGGTAGATTTTTCAATGCCGGGACGCCTGGATGCTCAATATGTATCGGAAGATGGTTCACGTCAGGTTCCGGTGATGTTACACCGTGCTATTTTGGGTTCTTTTGAGCGATTTATCGGTATTTTGATTGAACATTACGAGGGCGCTTTCCCCACTTGGCTCGCACCAGAGCAAGCAGTTGTGATGAATATTACGGACACTCAGGCCGAATATGTGAAGAAAGTGACGGATTCCTTGAAAAACAAGGGGTTCCGGGTCGAAAATGACTTGAGAAACGAAAAGATCGGCTTTAAAATCCGCGAGCACACAATTCAGAAAGTTCCCTACCTGTTAGTTGTCGGTGATAGGGAAGTTGAAACGCAGACCGTGGCAGTGCGTACACGCGGTGGTGAAGACTTAGGCATTATGCGTATTGCAGAGTTTGCCGGGCTTCTCACTCAGGACGTCGATCGCCGCGGTCGCGTGCATTTAAAAGACTGAAGCTGGAGATTAAATTATCAAGAAAAGCTATGGCAAGGGATCAGCAAAACGATCTCGTATGAACGAAGAGATTGATGTCCCTGAAGTACGTTTAATTGACGCCAATGGAGAACAGGCAGGCATTGTTAGCTTAGATGAAGCTATAAGTGCAGCTCAGGCAGCAAGTTTGGATCTGGTGGAAATTTCCCCAGATGCCGAGCCACCTGTTTGTAAGGTGATGGATTACGGCAAGAAGCTGTTTGAAACAAAGAAACAGGTAACCGCTCAGCGTAAGAAGCAGAAGCAGACTCAGGTCAAAGAAATGAAGTTTCGTCCGGGAACGGATGTCGGTGACTATGAGATTAAGTTACGTAATGTGACGCGGTTCTTGGAGAATGGCGATAAGGCGAAGGTAACCCTTAGGTTTCGTGGTCGTGAAATGGCGCACCAGGAACTCGGTATGCAAATGCTTAAGCGTATCGAGGTAGACCTAGAGGAATTGGGAACAGTCGAGCAATATCCAAAGATGGAAGGTCGGCAGCTCACAATGGTTATCGCCCCGAGAAGCAAGAAAAAATAGTAAGCATTAAAAAGTAGTTAGTAAAAAGTAGAGTAAGCAGGAAGAAGTAAAAAGTGCTACCCGCGTTCAGCCTTTGGCAGACTGTCCGGGAGTGATTTCTTCTAAATTTAAACCCGTATATTCACGGAGAACTAAAATGCCAAAAGCAAAAGCCCATAGCGGTGCAAGCAAGCGCTTTAAGAAAACCGGCGCTGGCTATAAGCACAAACACGCTAACAGAAGTCACATCCTCACAAAAATGTCTCAGAAACGTAAACGTAATCTACGAGGTACCAGCACAATAACGGCTGCTGATTCCCCGCTGATTGATCGTCTGTTGCGTTCCTGATTAACCGAATTGTTTGAGAGGATAAAGATATGCCACGCGTAAAACGAGGTGTCACCGCACACCGCCGCCACAAGAAAGTTCTAAAGCAAGCAAAAGGTTACTACGGTGCACGCAGCCGGGTATTCCGGGTTGCTACTCAGGCAGTCACCAAAGCCGGGCAATATGCCTACCGTGACCGTCGTGTTAAAAAACGTACGTTCCGTGCTTTGTGGATCACTCGGATCAATGCCCAGTCTCGTGTTGAAGGTTTGAGCTACAGCCGCCTGATCGCTGGTCTTAAGAAAGCCAGTATTGAGCTTGATCGTCGCGTTTTGGCTGACCTAGCCGTACACGACAAGGCTGCATTTGCATCTGTTGTAGAACAGGCGAAGGCTGCCCTAGCTTAACATTCATGCCGAGTGTTTCGGTGTTGAGTGAAAATGCAATGAAGGGGGGAAAGGGCCGGTGCTCTTTCCCTTTTTTTGTTTTAATGCACGCCTTTTTATAGGGGCAAAGAAGAATGGAAAACCTTGAGCTTCTTGCAAGCGAAGCTGAAAAGGCCGTCGATCAGGCGGCTGATGTTGCCTCTCTCGATCTGGTGCGGGTTGAATACTTGGGCAAGAAGGGCTTACTGACAGGCCTGTTAAAAGCCCTCGGAAAGCTGTCGGCTGAAGAGCGGCCAGCGGCGGGTGCCCGTATCAATGAGGTTAAGCAACAGGTTCAGGCTAAAATCAACCTGCGTCGGGATAACCTTGAGAATACGGCTGTGGAAGCTCGGCTAGCTAGTGAGGCTGTTGATGTTACTCTGCCGGGCCGTGGCGAAGATGTGGGTGGATTACATTTGATCACCCATACGATGGAGCGAATAGAATCATTTTTTACCCGGGTGGGTTATACGGTAGAAGAGGGGCCGGAAATCGAGGATGATTACCATAACTTTGAAGCGCTAAATATTCCTGCCCATCATCCAGCACGGGCGATGCATGACACGTTTTACGTGAATGATAATACGGTGCTTCGCACTCATACATCACCCGTTCAGATTCGTACCCTGGAGTCTCAGGAGCCGCCAGTTCGCATTATTTGCCCTGGCCGAGTCTACCGTTGTGACTCTGACCTTACCCATACTCCGATGTTTCACCAGGTGGAAGGGTTGGTGGTGGACCAGGATGTGAGTATGGCTGATTTGAAAGGTACTATTGATCAGTTTCTAAAAGCATTTTTTGAGGCAGACTTTCCAGTACGTTTCCGTCCATCCTACTTTCCCTTCACTGAGCCTTCTGCAGAGGTCGATATTCAGTGTACAAATTGCAGGGGTAAAGGCTGCCGTATCTGTAAAAATACGGGCTGGTTAGAGGTGATGGGTTGCGGCATGGTGCATCCCAACGTCTTTGCACACTGTGACGTGGATGCGACTAAATACAGTGGTTTTGCCTTTGGCATGGGCGTTGAGCGATTGGCGATGCTCCGTTACGGTGTTAATGATCTTAGATTGTTTTTTGAGAACGATTTACAGTTCTTAAAGCAGTTTTAAAACAATTAGTTACTGTTGATACTTAAAGTAAATAATTATATTTGGTGAGAAATGAAATTCAGTGAATCCTGGTTGCGGGAATGGGTAACACCGGCGATTGATACCACAGAACTGGTTGCCCAGTTAACTATGGCAGGCCTCGAAGTGGATGCTGTTGAGCCAGTGGCTCCAGCCTTCAGTGGTGTTGTTGTTGGTCAGATAGTCTCCATAGAGCAACACCCTAATGCCGATAAACTGCGAATTTGTCAGGTGGCTGGTGGCAGCGAAGATTTGGTTCAGGTGGTTTGTGGTGCACCCAATGCTTGCGAGGGGTTAAAAATTCCTTTTGCCACGGTAGGAGCCACATTGCCTGGCGATTTGAATATCAGTAAGGCCAAGCTGAGAGACATAGAATCATTCGGCATGCTCTGTGCTGAGGAAGAGCTGGGAATGGGTGATGGCTCTGATGGCTTGTGGGCGTTACCTGTTGACGCACCGGTAGGTGCAGACCTGCGCGAGTATTTGAGTCTGGATGATCAGATCATTGAGGTGGATTTAACCCCTAACCGGGGTGATTGCTTGAGTATTCGTGGTTTGGCTCGTGAAACAGGGGTGTTGAATCAAGTGCCTGTTAATGAACAGGGCTGTGAGCCGGTTGAGCCGGTGATTAGCGACAGCTTTAATATTGAGTTACGTACTCCTGAAGCCTGCCCAAGATACGTGGGAAGAATTGTCCGCAATATCAATACAGCTGCGAAATCTCCCCTTTGGTTGCAAGAAAAGCTTCGTCGCAGTGGTGTTCGAAGTATTGATCCCATTGTTGATGTGACGAACTTTGTGATGTTGGAACTGGGTCAGCCAATGCATGCTTTTGACTTTGCCAAGCTCGAAGGTGGCATGGTGGTGCGGATGGCAGAGCAGGGCGAGAAGCTACGGCTGTTGGATGGTTCTGATGTGGTTCTTAATGCCGATACGCTTGTCATTGCGGATCAACAAAAGGCGGTAGCAATGGCCGGTATCATGGGCGGTGAAGAGACCGCTGTAAGCAGCGATACCCGTGATATTTTTCTGGAAAGTGCCTTCTTTAACCCCATTGCTATTGCAGGTCGTTCTCGTGCTTACGGGATGCATACAGATTCATCTCATCGCTTTGAGCGTGGTGTTGACCCTCAGCTACAAGAAGCCGCGGTAGAGCGTGCGACCTTGCTGTTATTGGAGATTGTCGGTGGTGAGGTTGGGCCTCTTACTATCGTCGAGGATAAATCGCATCTGCCCAATGTGGCCGAAGTGACGTTGACCGCAGCGCGTCTCCAGCAGCAGCTGGGATTGTTGCTTGAGCCTAGTCAGATTGAGGATATCTTACAGCGATTGGGCCTGACAATACTAAAAGTAGATGAAGAGGGCTGGACGTGTAAAGCCCCAAGTTGGCGCTTTGACGTAGAAATTGAGGCGGATCTGATCGAAGAGATAGCTCGCATCTATGGGTACAATCGCCTACCTACGGCCACGATTGCCACCGCATTATCCATTGAGGGTGTTCCTGAAACCCGACAAGGGTTACCTGCATTAAGGCAGCAATTGATTGCACGCGGCTATTTTGAAGCTATTACCTACTGTTTCGTTGACCCTGCGGTTCAGCAACAACTTGACCCTGGTTTAGACACGCTGGCCCTGGCTAACCCTATCGCGAGCGATATGTCTGTGATGAGAACGACCCTGTGGTCTGGGCTCTTGCCAACTATTCGCCACAACCTTAATAGACAGCACAGCCGGGTTAGGTTATTTGAAACAGGTCTTAGCTTTGTACCTGAGGGCAATTCACTTCGCCAGGAATCGATGATTGCAGGTGCTATAACAGGTAGCCGGTCACCTGAGGGATGGGTCAATAACCAGGAAGACGTGGACTTCTTTGATATTAAGGCCGATGTGGAAGCCTTGCTGCAGATTGGTCATGTCTATGAGCAGTTTAGTTTTGTTGCAGCCGAACATCCTGCGCTACACCCGGGTCAGTGCGCTAAGATTGAGCGTAACGGTGAGTTGGTGGGTTATCTGGGCCAATTGCATCCTAGGGTGCAGAAAGCATTGGATCTGAGTCAACCTGTCTTTGTATTCGAAATGTGCTTGAGCCAAGTACTAGAAGATGAGCTACCCTTCTTTAAAGGGATTAGTAAGTTTCCAGAGGTTCGCCGTGATTTGGCGATCATTGTCGATGAGAATATTTCTGCTGCCGCCTTGTGTAAGACTGTTCGTCAGAATGCCGGTGAGCAATTGGTAGACTTAAAGGTGTTTGATGTTTATCAAGGAAAAGGCATTGAAAACAATAGAAAAAGTGTTGCATTAGGGTTGACCTTTAGAGCCAGTTCGCGCACGCTTACAGAAGACGAAATTAATGTCGCTTTAGAACGTGTACTAGGCGCTCTAGAAAAGCAATACTCAGCGAGCCTTAGAGGTTAAGTTAGACATGTCAGCACTCACAAAAGCCGATCTTGCCGAAATGCTCTTTGATGAGCTTGGTTTGAATAAACGAGAAGCCAAGGAGATTGTTGAGTCCTTCTTCGAAGAGATCAGATCCGCTCTTGAAGGTAATGAGCAGGTCAAGCTGTCCGGTTTTGGTAATTTTGAGTTGCGTGATAAAAATTCTCGTCCGGGTCGTAATCCTAAAACGGGGGAGGAAATCCCAATTTCTGCCAGACGTGTGGTGACCTTTAAGCCAGGCCAGAAGTTAAAGGCAAGAGTGGAAAGTTATGCTGGAACCGAGTAATAACGACCAGTTACCACCCATTCCTGGTAAACGTTATTTTACCATTGGGGAGGTCAGTGATCTCTGTGATGTTAAACCGCACGTGCTGAGATATTGGGAACAGGAGTTTCCGAGCCTCAGTCCTGTGAAGCGTCGTGGAAACCGTCGATACTACCAGCGTCAAGATGTTCTCATTATTCGTCAAATTCGGTCACTTCTCTATAACCAAGGTTTTACCATAGGCGGTGCTAGGCAGCGATTAACTGGAGATGATGCAGTGGAAGATGCCACGCAGGTTCGCCAATTAATTGATCAGACTGTCAGTGAATTGGAAGCCCTGCTTGTGGCGCTAAAAAGCTGATTCATTTTCTTGAATTGTTGGGTGCTTTCGGTATGATGAGCGCCTCTTTCAATACCCATATATTGATCTTTTCGGGGCGTAGCGCAGTCTGGTAGCGCACTACACTGGGGGTGTAGTGGTCGTCGGTTCAAATCCGGCCGCCCCGACCATTAAAAGCTAGAAACCACGCGGGTTGTAGGTGACCCGGCCAAGGAGGGCTAAAACACTTTCTCCATATTTTTTCGTATTTCTCCCTTATTACCCACTTGAATCGACCAATTTGAGTAAGGCGGGAGACAATCCAGTGGCCCAATCTACACCACTAAAATCCAGTTCTTTGAGGCTCAAATCTGCGTTTACTGGGACGGATTGGGGTTTCTTGTGGCCATCATAGTAGCGAGCCTTCATTTTCTCATTAGCGTCCACAGATAAGGCCGTATTACTCATCTGGATAGCCCGCTTTAGAGTAGGCAAAAATGCCCAGTGCGCGTAATGAGTGAATGTCTGGTCGCTCAATCTTCGGCAGATGATTATACATATCTACCTCGCCCCTGATTTTTGAATAGGCCTGGGTCAAATAGTCTGGCGTAACGGCAAATCCGTGGGGCTTTTTGCGTGATATGGCACTGGTGACACGTTGCTTATGGTGTGCCAGCATAGAGCAGTTGATACCGCTAAATCGGCTGGACACAATACAGTCGTTCAGCTCTTGCCCCATAGTGATGTCGATATAAATTGGCTCGTCATAATTAACGGACTTCTGTTGAAGCACTCGGATGGTGCGATTTTTAAGATTGATATTTTTGTCTAAGTCGATAGCAACATATGTTACCGTTCTCACATATTTAGACCTGCCCGCAAAAAGTGTGTCAGGATGCCCAATAAGACTGAATATTACAGGTAAGTTTAGGGATGAGGTCATCAGTTGTTAGTAAGGCGGTTATTCCAGTTGCAGGACTGGGTACCCGTATGTTGCCCGCCACCAAAGCAATTCCGAAAGAGATGTTGCCTGTGGTGGATAAGCCATTGATACAGTATGTGGTGAGTGAAGCTATTACCGCCGGTATCACGGAAATTGTACTGGTGACTCATGCCAGTAAAAATTCCATTGAAAACCACTTTGATACCAGTTTTGAACTTGAAGCTCAGCTTGAAAAGCGTGTTAAGCGTCAGCTTCTGGATGAAGTACGTTCAATTGTCCCAGATGGTGTAACAGTTATCTCTGTAAGACAGCCCTATGCTAGGGGGCTTGGCCATGCCATTAGTTGTGCTAGGCCTGTTATCGGAGATTCCCCTTTTGCCATTTTATTGCCCGATGTGCTAGTGGATCAGTATCAATCCAATATGGCGGTCGATAATTTAGCCGCTATGCTCAATAATTTCTCATCCACAGGCCATAGCCAAATTATGGTTGAAGCCGTACCGTGGGAAAGTGTGAATAACTATGGTGTAGTCGACTGTAAGGGTGTTGAACTTATGGGCGGTGGAGTGGCCAGAATTGATGCTATGGTGGAAAAGCCAGCCCGAGAGAGTGCCCCCTCAAACATGGCTGTCGTGGGTCGTTACGTGGTACCCCCAACTATTTGGAATCTACTGGAAAAAACAGCTGTGGGTGTTGGGGGTGAGGTTCAATTGACCGATGCTCTTGAGGCGTTATTGGAGCATGAGGTGGTTGAAGCGTATCGAATTATGGGGCGAAGCCACGACTGTGGAAGTAAGCTGGGATACATACAAGCCAATATTGCTTACGCGCTCCAGCATAGTGAGATTGGTGCTGATCTGAGGGCTTATCTGCACAGCCTTGAGCATAAGGCGTCAGTTGTAGAATTGGATCATTCTAGGCGCTAGAAGCAGGTGGCCTTGACCAGCCCATGCTATCGGCGTGGGCTTTTTTATATGGAAAATAAATGAAGATAAATGGTTTTAAAGCTTACGATATTCGTGGAAAACTCGGTGAAGATTTAACACCAGAAACAGTTTACCTGATAGGTCGAGCCTATGCCCGATGGCTTCTGCCTCAAACTGTTGTTGTTGGCGGAGATATAAGAACCTCCAGCGCTACCTTGAAGTGTGCGCTAGCGAATGGTCTCAGAGATGAGGGTGTTGATGTTCTAGATATTGGACTTTGTGGTACGGAAGAAATCTATTTTGCAACAGACCACCTTCAGGTTGGGGGTGGCATTATGGTGACGGCTAGCCATAACCCTATCGACTACAACGGTATGAAGTTGGTGAGGGAAGGTGCGAGGCCCATTAGTGGTGATACTGGTCTGCTAGAAATTCAGAAAATAGCTGAAAATACGGTTTTTCCTGCTATCGATAATAATGCACGGGGTAGCTATCGACGCGTGAGTTGTTCTGATGCCTATATTGACCATCTTCTGACCTATGTTGATAAATCAAAATTAAAGCCTTTGAAGATTGTGGTTAATTCGGGTAATGGTACGGCTGGCCCTGTACTAGATGCTCTCCAGAGCCATCTGCCATTTGAGTTTATCAAAGTTAATCATGAGCCTGATGGGACATTTCCCAACGGAATTCCTAACCCGTTGTTGCCGGAAAATCGTCATCACACTACTGATGCAGTTAGGGCGCATGGCGCAGACTTTGGAATAGCGTGGGATGGCGACTTCGACCGCTGTTTTTTGTTTGATGAAAGCGGAGAATTTATAGAGGGCTACTACATTGTCGGTCTGTTGGCTGAGGCATTCCTTCGAAAACACCCAGGTGAAAAAATCATCCACGATCCGCGACTGATTTGGAATACTGAGTCTGTTTGTAAACAGTTTGGTGGTCAGCCAATACAGAGTAAGTGCGGCCATGCATTTATCAAGCAGGTGATGCGTGAGCAAGATGCCGTCTACGGTGGTGAAATGAGTGCTCATCACTATTTTCGTGACTTCTTTTACTGCGACAGTGGGATGATCCCCTGGCTGTTGATTGCGGAGCTTATCAGTGCTGCGGGAGAGAGCTTGTCTACCATGGTTAAGGCGCGCATCTCTCAATTCCCTTGTTCTGGTGAGATTAATCGTCAGGTTGATGATGCCCCGAGATTACTAGCGGAACTGAAAAACCACTATCTGCCTGAGTCTGAGAGTGTTGACGAAGCTGATGGTCTCAGTATGACATTTGATGGCTGGCGTTTTAATCTACGCAGTAGCAATACTGAACCGGTGGTGAGGCTTAATGTTGAGGCCACAAATCCCACGCTGATGACAGATAAAACAAGCGAACTACTGGCGTGGTTGGTTTAAATGTACTCTATAGCGCCGGTGTGCTGAGTCTATGTTTTTCTGTACATTGACTACACTGTCTCTATGGGACTAAAAAATAGGATCACGGCATACTTCAATATTTTTCTTCCTCTGACATGACGAGTACGTTTAGGCCCTATTAGTCCTCCTCCACGGCTCACAGCCTTCATTTGATTGAGTGCACGCGGTTCTTAGGAATAGGTCATGGACAACAAGATAGTGTTAGTGACGGGTGCTACCGGTTTTATAGGATCTCATTTTTGCCAGAAAGCGCAAGATCAGGGCTTACAGGTGATCGCTCTTACCCGTAATCTCGATAAAGCCCATCATCGATTACCTAATGTTACCGCTATTCAGAACATCGAAGCGCTTTCCTCAATAGATAAAATTGATTATGTGGTCAATCTTGCAGGGGAGCCATTGGTGTCAGGCCGTTGGAATGCCGCTCGTAAACAAGAATTTCATGACAGTAGAATCGGCACGACAAATCATTTGTATGACTATTTTCAAAAAAGCCCTAAGCCACCTAGAATCTTGATTAGTGGTTCAGCTGTTGGGTACTACGGGCCTCATCGTGACAAGTTACTTGATGAGGCAGCAAAATATCACGATAGCTATGCTCATCAATTATGCTCAGCTTGGGAGCAAGCGGCCTCACAGTTTAATCAGCTTGGGACAAGAGTTTGTTGTTTGCGAACAGGCATTGTCTTGGGGGCGGAAGAGGGCGCGCTTGACCGTATGTTGACACCATTCAAGCTAGGTCTCGGCGGTCGGCTTGGTAGCGGCAAGCAATGGATGCCCTGGATTCATATAGATGACGTAGTTGAACTTATTTTTCATTGCTTAAAACGAAGCGATATCAGGGGCAGTATCAATGCCTCGTCACCTAACCCGGTGACGAATAAACAGTTCACTAAAACACTAGGTTCAGTGCTTTCTCGGCCGGCAATCTTGCCTATGCCTTCAGCAATGGTACGGCTGTTATTTGGTGAAATGGCGGATGAGTTGTTATTAACGGGGCAACGTGTTTATCCACGAAAAGCATTAGAGTCAGGTTATAAATTTCGTTACCCCGAACTTCGGTCGGCCTTAGAACAGCTGTTGCTAGTATAATCGTCGTTCTTCTTTCCCCATTATTGAGTGGTCGTATTCAGCACAGATCTTACCAGTGGGGTATAGATACTACTCGAATCAGTGAGTTGGCTTTCATAGAGAATAACGTCAGATGCGACCATTGATATTGGGGGGGGGAAATGTAATGTGGAGGTCTTTGTTCTCGTACTTCATTCTTGCCAGCGTAATGTATGGCCTAAAGGGTCGTGTCATACAAGGAAAACCTTTTTGTTCGAGAGCTTGATATAACTGCTGGTGAAGTGAGTCCAGTTCGCTACATGGCTTAGGACGTGCTGTGATAATTCGGCTTTGATGGTCGGGGAATCGAGTGATGACAGCCAGTTCCAAGTGTACAGGCGGGTGTTGGAGTTTTTCCACTACTTCAATGGCGTCAGCCTTCTGTGTAGGGTTAAGTTGCCCAAGAAAAACGAGTGTTAAGTGACGATTGCTGGCGGGAGTGTATCGAATATGGGCTGTCTGACGTTGCCCTCCAAGCTGTCGGCAGTATTTATCCAGTGAGCGATTGCTTGCAGAGGGTATGGGTAGTGCAATAAATAGGCGTTTCGAAGGGTTATGCTCGTTCACAGTAACATTCTAGTCTACGAAAGTGGCACAAGATTAGATGCAGTACAGGGCATAACGCTCGATAACACGTCAGTCACCAGTGTAGGCGCAACCTGAGGTGCAAGTTTCTCGAATTTGTATCTTGCTGAGCTCGGGCAGGGTAGGTTTTAGTTCAGTCCAGATCCAGCGAGCGATATTTTCGCTGGTTGGGTTTTCAAGCCCTTCTATATCATTGAGATAGCGATGATCGAGTCGATCATAAATAGGCTTAAAGTGCGCTTTTAAATCACCAAAATCAACAACCCAGCCGGTAGTTTCTCCCACCTCTCCCGTTAGATAGATCGTCACCTGATAGGAATGGCCATGTAGCCTGGCACACTTGTGTCCTTCAGGGACATTGGGCAATAAGTGAGCGGCTTCGAAGGTGAACTCTTTAAAAATTTCCATGCTAGTCTCAGACATTTTACTGGTGGCATATCATAATTTGATGGCTGCACGATGTATAGATAATCGAGGCTTTGAAATGTTTGACACGTGACGATATTCCGGTAGAATGCGCCTCTCTTTCAAAGGGGTGGTTAGCTCAGTTGGTAGAGCGACGCCCTTACAAGGCGTAGGTCACAGGTTCGACCCCTGTACCACCCACCAAATTATTAAGAAGCATAACGGACCGGTAGTTCAGCTGGTTAGAATGCCGGCCTGTCACGCCGGAGGTCGCGGGTTCGAGTCCCGTCCGGTCCGCCATTACATTAAAAAGTCCCTTTCATAGGGGCTTTTTTTTGGCCGCTATTTTTGATTGATCTTACGTTTCTTCGTCACTGCTATTTAAATGATCCAGGCAATCTTCCCAGTTCTTTTCAGCGATGGAAAAAGAAGCGATTTATTCGTATTTTATGCCTAGAATGGCCCTCCTATCAAAGGGATAAGTAACGATGACAAACAGTCCCTGCTGGCCGTGTATAATCCGTTGACATTTATCGTTGGGACGATTCTGATACACCCATGACTCACTTCAAGAAAATTGCATTAGTTGCCAATATTCAGCTTCCTGAAATTGTTGACTCCCTAAAACGGCTTTCCAGTTTTCTGGAAAATAGCGGTTATTCTGTACTGCTAGAGTCAAAAACTGCTCAGCTTATCGGTAATAATCATTTGCCCGTGTTTGAAAGTGAGGATATGGCTCAGCAGTTGGATCTGGTGATTGTGGTGGGTGGTGATGGCAGTATGCTCAGCGCCGTGCGGAGTATGATGGGGTACGACATTCCGTTATTGGGGGTGAACCGGGGTCGCCTTGGTTTTCTGACGGATATTCTTCCCAGTGAAATGGAAGGGCAGGTGAAGCGGGTTTTGGCCGGCGATTATGTGATTTCGAAGCGTTTTTTACTGGAAATGTCTATATCGCGTAATGGGTTAACCATTGGTTGTGGTGATGCGCTTAACGATGTTGTATTGCATCCTGGCAAGTCATTACGGATGATGGAGTTTGAACTCTACATTGACGAGCAGTTCGTTTACAGTCAGCGGTCCGATGGCTTGATTGTCTCAACGCCCACCGGTTCCACGGCTTATGCTCTCTCTGGCGGCGGCCCCATTATGCACCCCAATTTGGATGCGATTGTTTTGGTGCCAATGAACCCCCACACGCTGACCAGTCGACCTATTGTGGTTGGAGGAAGCAGTAATATTGAAATTCGAGTGGGTTCCTTGAATGAGCTTCATCCGCAGGTCACCTGTGATGGACAGAACGACTTTCAATCAGAACCTGGCGATATCATCCGTATTAGCAAGAAGCAGCAGCCGTTACAATTAATTCACCCGGTGGGGCATAACTTCTATGAGACCTGCCGAACCAAGCTGGGCTGGGGTAGTCGGCTGGATTCCATTGACCGAAATCACTAATTCTAATAACGGACTACGATGACAGATCAATCAACTCCAGGGACGCTGGTGGCAGAAATGTCACATCAGTTTGATGTAAGTCGCCTCTGTGCCGAACTTGATACCCAGAAAATCGCCTACAAAATTAACAAGCAGGAAAACCTGTCTGAATTGTGGGTGGAATTTCCTGAACAGGTGCCTGTGGCGCTAAGGGTGTTGGAAGACATTAATAAGCGCCAGTATGCAATAGATCGCCAGCTTCAAGGTGGGGAGAGCTTTCAGGAGCAACTAAAAAAAATGCCAGTAGTCGCCACTCTCTTACTAATGAGTCTGGTGGGGACGGCAATTGTGGAGTGGGGCTTCCCTCTCATTCATTGGTTCACCTTCCAGGATCTCAGTATTGTAGGTCAGAATCTCCAGTTTGATACCGCCGAGAATGCGATGGCCAAGGGCGAATACTGGCGACTGGTGACGCCAATTTTTCTACATTTTGGAATTTTTCATATTGCCTTTAATGGTCTTTGGTTGTGGGAACTGGGCAGGCGGATGGAACCCTTGATCGGCAGTGTACAGATGATTGCTGCTGTTTTACTGATGGCCGTTGCTTCCAATCTCGGTCAATACCTATGGAGTGGGCCTTCACTGTTTGGTGGTATGTCTGGTGTTGTTTACGGTCTACTTGGCTACATATGGATTCGTAATAAAGTTGCCCCAAAACCGATATTGGACATACCCAAGGGCTTACTGGGTTTTATGTTGTTCTGGCTATTACTTGGCATGAGCGGCTTCATCAATTTTTTTATGGATGGCAGCATTGCCAATGTTGCTCACGCTATCGGTTTGCTGACAGGAATGATGCTAGGTGGATGGGCTGGACGAACTGAGTCCAAAGCCTGATAGCAGTGCTATAATTCCCCGCTTGATAACTTGAGGTAACCCATGGATCTTCAGCAGCTCATTGAATCAATTACTCCTGAAATATACGATAACCTCAAACGGGCAGTGGAGTTGGGTAAATGGCCAGATGGCTCACGCCTGACTATCGATCAGCGTGAGCACAGTATACGGGCGGTGATCGCCTATGATGCTCGGCATAAGGCCGAAGAGGACCGTGTTGGGTATGTCGCGCCAAAGAAGTCGAAGGAACCCTGTAGTAGTAAGAGTAAGCCGAGTGACGTGCAGCCCTTAAAGTGGCAGGCCTAACGGGTGGCTTGCTATGAGGGACATCTCCGTAAAATGCAGGTGTTGCTGGCAGGACCTGTTGAGTACCAACTGCCGTTAGATGATCAGTTGGTTCCACTTAATGACTTTCTGGGTCAGGTGATACGTATTACCCATGCCGGAGTTATCCACTGTGCCCATTGTGGTCGCCGCAGCAATAAAAGCTTTAATCAGGGACATTGCTACCCCTGCTTCACCAAGTTAGCGCAGTGTGATATCTGTATTGTAAGCCCCGAAAAATGTCACTACGACAAAGGTACCTGTCGGGAGCCAGAATGGGGTGAGCAGCACTGTATGATTGACCATATTGTGTATCTGGCCAACTCTTCTGGTGTCAAAGTCGGGATTACCCGCGAAAGTCAGTTGCCTACGCGGTGGATCGATCAGGGTGCGGTTCAGGCTCTGCCCATTTTACGGGTTAAGACGCGCCAGCAATCTGGGCTCGCTGAGGATATGTTTCGTCAGCATGTGGCGGACAAAACCAACTGGCGAACGATGCTTAAGGGTGATATTGCACCTGTGGATTTACCGGCAACACGTGATGCCTTGTTTAATCTTTGTACTGGCGAGATGACACAGCTTGAAGCGCAGTTTGGCCTGCAAGCATTTCAGCGTTTAGATGATGTGGTACCCGTAGACATTGAATATCCCGTGTTGGAATATCCCGTTAAGGTAACCAGTCATAATATGGATAAGAATCCTCTTGTAGAAGGCACTTTGATGGGTATTAAGGGGCAATACTTGATACTCGACAGCGGGGTGATCAATATTCGTAAATACACAGCCTACCATGTGGAAGTAGCACTTTAATGATGGCCATGAAAGACGCCCAGCCGGGCACAATACATTTAAAGGATTACGAAGCACCGAGATATCTAATTGATAAAACGGTACTTCGTGTAGACATCACCGACAACGATGCCAGTGTTCATACCACATTGAGCATGCGCCGTAATCCGGACAGCGCCTATCAAGGTCAGTCACTGGAACTCTATGGCCAGCAGCTTACGTTGAAATCAGTCTCAATCGACGGACGTGCTTTGACCATCGATGAGTACAGCATGACCTCCGAGGATTTGTTGATCCATCAGGTGCCAGACCAGTTTGAATTGGTATCCGACGTGGTTATTCACCCTAAAAAAAATACCTCGCTTGAGGGGTTGTTCAAGTCTCGCACCATGTACTGTACCCAATGTGAGGCAGAGGGTTTTCGTAAAATCACTTATTACCTAGATCGCCCCGACGTGATGTCGGAGTTCACCACGACGATCATTGCCGATAAAGCCAGCTGCCCAGTATTACTGTCCAATGGCAATCTGGTGGATTATGGTGAGTTGGAGGATGATCGTCACTGGGCGACCTGGCATGATCCATTCCGAAAACCATCGTATCTGTTTGCCATGGTGGCGGGAGATTTGGCGGTCGCCGAAGACAGTTTTGTTACTTGCAGTGGACGAAAGATTGATCTTCGTGTGTACGTAGAGCCGAAGGATATTCAGAAGTGTGGTCACGCTATTCAATCCTTGAAACATGCCATGGCTTGGGATGAGGCGATCTATGGTCGAGAATATGATCTGGACCTCTACATGATTGTAGCTGTGGACGATTTCAATATGGGGGCCATGGAGAACAAAGGTCTCAATATTTTTAATACCTCCTGTGTCTTGGCCCATCCGGAAACCACGACTGATGATGGGTTTAAGCGCGTAGAAGCCGTGGTCGCCCATGAATATTTCCATAATTGGTCGGGTAACAGGGTGACGTGCCGTGACTGGTTTCAGTTAAGCCTTAAAGAAGGTTTTACCGTATTCCGCGATGCTGAATTTTCCGCAGATAGGGGGTCGCGAACGGTTAAGCGGGTAGAGGATGTCAATCTGTTAAGAACGGTACAGTTTTCGGAGGATGCAGGGCCCACGGCCCACCCGGTGCAGCCGGCGGCCTATATGGAAATCTCCAATTTTTATACGGTGACGATCTATGAGAAGGGTGCCGAAGTAGTTCGGATGATCCAGACGTTACTTGGACCAGAATTATTTCGCCAAGGTTCAGACCTCTACTTTGAGAGGCACGATGGGCAGGCCGTGACTATTGAAGATTTCGTGGCGGCAATGGCCGATGTTAGCGGACGGGATTTTAGTCAGTTTATGAACTGGTATCGTCAGTCTGGCACGCCGAGACTGACTGTTCAGAGCGAATACGATGCTGAGCAGCAACGATACAGCTTACATTTCGAGCAAAGCCAACCGGCCAAATCGATTGGTGACAGCCCACAGCCCTTTCATATTCCAGTAAAGCTGGGATTGGTGAGCGATCAGGGTGACCTGGCTCTCTCTCCTTCTGGCGAAACTTGCCAAGTGGTAGAAATCACTGAATCAACACAAACTGTTATTTTTGAAGGTATTGGTAAGCGACCAGTGCCCTCATTGCTAAGAGGGTTTTCTGCACCCGTTAAGCTGGACTACCACTATAGCTCGGATGAGCTGGGTTTTTTAATGTCCCATGACAGCGATGGTTTCAATCGTTGGAACGCAGGTCAGCAACTGGCGATACAGGTTATGCAGGGGCTGATGAGGGATTACCGAGACGGTAAATCACTGGCCATCGATTCATGTCTAAAAGAGGCATTTTCTAAAGTACTCGTGGAGCCAGCGTCCGATCAGGCCATGCAGGCATTGATTCTGACAATGCCGTCAGAGTCGTTGTTAGCTGAGCTTTCTGATGTCATTGATGTCGAGGCCATTCATTACGTGCGGCAGTTTATGTGCCGTGAACTTGGTTTGGCGTTAGCTGATCACTGGCGAGCCATTTATCAAGCCAATCAACAGCAGGGTAGTTATGCCCATAACGCAGGAGAGGTTGCACGACGCAGTTTGAAAAACCTTGCCCTTCGATATCTGTGCAATGCCGAAACAGACGATTCTTTGGTGTTGGTTCAATCTCAGCTATCACAAGCCGATAATATGACGGATCGTTTGTCGGCCTTGGCAACGCTGGTCAATGATCCTCGAGATGATGCCATTGGCCTAGCTGAGAGATCGTTGGAACAGTTCTATCAGGATTGGCGCCACGAACCACTGGTTCTCAACCAATGGTTTCAGGTTCAGTCCGCCTGCTCCTTGCCAGAGGGTTTGAATAGAGTGAAGCAGTTGATGACACACCCAGCCTTTGATCTGAACAACCCCAACAAAGTGCGCTCGGTCATCGGTGTCTTCTGTAACAGCAACCCCGTTAATTTTCATCGCGAAGATGGTGCTGGTTATCAATTTCTTGCAGAAAATGTGATCACGCTGGACAAGCTTAATCCACAAATAGCTGCCAGGTTACTCACACCACTGACAAAATGGCGTCGTTATAAGGGTGATAGCGGTGAGTTAATGCGCCAGCAGTTGGCTCGCGTGATGGCCACCCAGGAACTGTCCCGAGATACGTATGAAATTGCTTCAAAAAGTCTGTAGATCGGAGCAGATAGAGATTGCTTGATCACCATCAAGGTGGGAGTGTCAGGAAATGTAGACAATGGCGTCATCAAGGCATTAATACAGTGTGTTGATGAACAGAGTGACATTTTACCCTTCTATCTCAAGGGTTTTTATCTTTTAGGGATTTTCAGGAGAGCCAATGGCTCTCCTTTTTTTTGCCTGAATTTTGCGGGTTTATTTGACAGAAATTTTAGGAATAAAGAGTAGATGTTATAACAGCTCAACGGTTTTCTTTGTTGCGGTAGTAGACTTATTACGACCCTTTATACCACCGGAGATATGCTCATGAAGTTCTATAAACTTTATGGTTAAAGGGTGGCTAGGTGCGAAATAAATCAGTGGTTTACACACTTGGTGAGACTCTCGCATTTTGATGGATGAATTGAGATAAACCGGTAATAACGGTTGTTTCTCTGCTTGTAGCTCTTCGACAATACGCTTGGGTAGGTTGGCTCGTGGCTGGAATTGATTGACGATAATTCCCTCCACTACCAAGTTTTCATTATGGTCTTCGCGCATCTCTTCAATGACACCGAGGATGTTGTAGAGTGCTTGGCGAGAAAAGGCATCACAGTCAAATGGTATCAGTACTCGGTCAGCACCAATGAGTGCTGACATGGTGTAAAAATTAAGAGCGGGTGCGGTATCAATATAAATATGATCGAATTCATTATCGAGTTTATTCAGTAGATCGCGGAGTTTATAAACCTTGTGGCGTGATTCGAGCTTCTGTTCAATAGACTCTAGCTCTGAATCAGAGGCAATCACCGAGAGATTCTCAAATGGGGTTGCAGTGACAAATTCCTGAGGTTTTTTTGGGGTCAGATTAAAGGACAGTGTTTGCGAAAAGTAGTCAGCAACGGTATTCGTCGGCTTGGCATCGTTCCCTAATAGATAATGTGTAGAGTTTCCTTGTGGATCAAGGTCAATGACCAGTGTTTTAAAGCCATGCTTCGCACTGATAGCGGCAAGGTTACAGGTGATACTAGACTTTCCTACGCCACCTTTTTGATTGAAAACCACTCGACGCATAGCTTAATTCCTTGAATGACAGGCGGAAAACCTGTGAGCCTAACTGCCTTCGGAAGAAGGCAGCGGTTATTCTACGGGATGTCCTAATGACAGGCGAGCATTGCTGCCCAGCACAACACGTGGATATTCATGTTAACCATCGATATAGAGGGGTTGCAGGTGATTTCCCTTGGACGGTTTTTCTGATTTAGGCCGCTTTCGTATGATCTTCAGGCGATCTAATAATGGTTCAAAATCAATTTTAGCAGAGGTGTCCGGGCTGTACAGTGCTCGATCCAAAGCGAGTAATTCGCCGGTTAATAGTGGGTCATCGGCAACGAGAGCAAGGTCGTCAAGGGTAACTAGCGGGCGATCCCATAGAACCCCGCCCCAGACTAACAGCGCCTCACGGAAGGTGCGTAGATCACTATTTTTAGCCTGCTGCTTGAGCTTGTTGAATAACGTTGTTTCTTTCAACTCAGGGGGTTTTTGAGGTGATGTAACCACAGCTCGAGTGTTTTTGCGGGCGGCCTGCCAGAGTATAAACAGAACGATAACCGCTCCCAGCAGGAGCAGGTTGCTGATGAGAAGTAGCCAGAAGACTAGGTTCGAGCGTAGTTTTGTCTCTACGGTTACTTCAGTAGTACTAGGAGTTGCTGCCACAGGCTCCGTTGCAGATATTGTATTTTCTGCTGGTGTGATGGATAGCGTCTGTCCTTCTAAAACTGTTTCTCGTAATTGATTAGTAGCAGTATCCCACCATTGAACAGTGATAGCCGGTAAGGAAATACTGCCACCTCGAGAGGGCACAATGGCTATAGACTCTGACCGAGTACCCATAACGCCATTAGGGCTTACATCGTTATTTAGTTGCGGCTGATCTGGATAAACTTTGAATCCATCACCAGCATTGATCTTCAGGGGAGGGAGTTGCGTCGCGGTTAGCCCTTGGGCACTGAGGTGGATAGTACGAGTGATGGGTTCACCTGCAATCAGTTCATCCAGCGGCCGACTCCATCGTTCGCTAAGGCTCACCGCAGTAGTAGGAAGCCATTCTGCAGAACCATACGTTGTTGGGCGTGGATTGATGGTGACTTTTTCCTCATCAGAGAGCAGAAAAGTTCGCTTACCCCCGCGGGAGAAAAATGAGTTTGAGTAAGGATCGCGTCTGTCGGGGATCACCGTATTGAATCGCACTGCTGGAATAGTGAGTTCGCCACTGGTTTCCGGAAAAAGGGCATATTTTAACTCTATGATTAGATGATTGATGCCATTGATCCGTTTTTGGTATTGATTCTCCGACACCTTCATGACGGAAGCATTTTTTACCATCAGCTCTTCACTTGAAATACTCTGAAGATTGGTTGAAGAAATGAGACGCAGGGTTAACAGTAATTGTTCCTGTACATAAGCCGAGGATTTGTCCAGCTCGGTTTCAACAAATATGGGTTGGTTGCTGGTGCTGGTGCTGGTGCTGGTCTGGGGTTGGTCTTCTATCTGAAGGGAGATAGGATTGCTGGCCACACCTTTGAAGCTCAATGAAGGAATCACCAGTTCCCCCATTCTGCGGGGCAGCAGCTCTAAATGCCACTCGGTGAGGGAGGTGGAGCTACCATTTATCATCGAAAATTTGCTCTTCTGACTTTGGGATAACACGTCGAAGTCGTCATTGAGTGGGGTGAAATCAGGCTCACTGGTAGTTTGACCATCAAACGTCACAAGAAGCGCTAGCGTTTCACCTTTACCTAGCTGGGTGCGATCTACAGCGGCTGTTAAAGCGTCAGCATGAACTATCGAACTAGTCAGCAAAAAAAATGCTGCCAAGAGGGTGCGTATTGTGGTGCGGTAGGGGATTGTCATGGGTTGCTTACCATCGCTCTTCATCGTGGTCAGAGGTTGTGTTTATACCTCGACGCCGCTCATAGTTACGTTTTTTGGATTCGTAGCGGAATTTTTCCCGTAATAGACCACCGGGATCATCAGGGATACGTCGTAGCCACTGCTCCATGGCCTGTTTTTCCTCATCAGACATGTTTAGCGATGCTGTCTCTACGGGGGTGCCCTGTTTAGCAGACGGCTCTTCTTCGTTAGGCTGTTGAGGGTTGTTTTGCTCTTTGTTTTGTTCTGACTTTTCCTTAGGCTTTTGTTCATCCTGATTTTGTGATGAGTCATCACTGGGTGATGGTTTGTCTTCGGGGTTTTGGACGTCATTTGATGGATTATCATCTGATGGCGAAGATTGATTCTGTTGGCTATCGTTCTGACCGCTATTTTGCTGGTCGCTTTTCTGTTGATCCTGTTGATCCTGTTGATCTTGAGATGAGTCACTATCCTGGGGGTCTTGTTGTGGCTCTTGTTGCTGCTGTTGAAGTAACTGTTCTACGAGTTCTTTGTTAAAGAGAGCGTCTTCACTTTCTGGTGAGAGTGATAATGCTTGATCGTAACCCTTAATGGCCTCTTCAAGTTTACCTGCTTGGGCTAAGGCATTACCTCGGTTGTAATGGTCTGTTGCCGTATTGTCGTTATAGAGTTGTTCGGCGGTCTCAAAGTCGCCATTACGATAGGCTGCTGATGCTTTCCATTGAGGGTCTTGAAAGCGTTCTTGCGCCTTTTCCGTATTGCCCTCTATCATTGCCTTGGCAGCCTGTTGATCAGGAGTGGACCAAAGATCGTCCCAGCCAAAGGCATAAGATGTTTGTGGCGCAGCAATAAATGGCGCTATGAGTAAACAGGCTATCAGGCCGCGTCGAAAGGCGAGCAGCAGAATGAATAGCAAGGGCAGCACGGCCCAGTAACCTTGATCATTCCACGTATCAAAAGTGCGCTCTAATTGTTTTCCCGGCGTATCAGTTTGGACACTGAAGCCATCTGACAGGTACTTAATGTCGGTGTCATCGGCGGTGAGGTTACTGTAGCGTCCACCGTGACGATTGGTCATTTTTTTCAGGCTGGAAGGGTTTAATCGCTGGATGACAATGCTGCCATTATTGTCCTTGGCAAAACCACCGTCACCCAATGGGATGGGCGCGCCGTCCTCGGTGCCGACACCCAAAATGGAAAGACGAAAATCACCCATGTTACGTATTGTTTCATTGAGGCTGTCATGTGCATATTTATGGATGCCATCGGTGACCAGTAATAAATCCCCTTGAATTAGACCTGCGTTAAACACCAGTTCAATAGACTGCTCTATCGCTGCTTCTATATTACTGCCTCGCTCAGGCATGATGTTGGGGTCCAGTGCAGGAACGAGTGCCGCTATAGTGTTAGCGTCATCGGTCAGCGGGCTGACCACAAAAGCATCTGCCGCATAGGTTACCAACGCAGTGGTGCCTTCATTGCGTTGTTGTAGCAGGTCTATTAGTTTTAACCGAGCTCTGGTGAGCCTGTTGGGTTTAAGATCTTGTGACAGCATGGACGGTGACAGATCAAACAGTACAACGAGCGCACTTTCCTGTTTGTGAACAGGTAGTGGTGTTTGTTCCCATGTGGGGCCTGCCATTCCTAGGGCACCGAGTAGCCACCCGATCAGTGCCAGCAATGGCAGGGCTCTTCGCTGCTTTACTGGGATACGATCCAGCAGCAGGGGAAGCAGCTCTGCTGAAATAACCTGTTCCCAGCTGCCGGAGTTATTTTGGTGGCGATAAAGCCATCCACAGGCCCCCAGTGCAGGAAAAATGGCAAGAAGCCACAGGGGCCGTAAAAAGTGAAATTCAGACAAAGCAGCTAACCAATCCATTAGTCTTGGCCTCCGCGGTTCGCCATAGGTACCAGCAACAGGCTACAGAGTAAGGCTAGCCCAAGAGGCCAGTAGAACAGCGCTCGAGTGGGACGTACTGTTTCGGCTTCCTGATCAATGGGTTCTAGCTGATCGAGCTGTAGGTAGATAGATTCCAATTCCTCAGGATTTCTTGCTCGAAAATACAACCCCCCTGTTTTGTCGGCAATAGCAGTGAGCGTCGTTTCATCTAAATCCCGTGACGGATTAACACGCGTATTTCGAAAGAAGCCGCGCTGAACCATGACCTCAGCTCCAATGCCAATGGTATAGATAGTTATACCCTCTCGGGCAGCAATGTCAGCAGCCTCTAGAGGCTGAGCTTCACCGGCAGAATTTGCACCGTCCGTTAGTAAGATGAGGACTCGGTGATTCTCTGGGCGCTGTTTTAAACGCTTAATGGCGAGACCAATGGCATCACCGATCGCTGTTTTTTCCCCCGCAAATCCTATTTGAGCTTCACCAAGAAGCGTGTTCATGGTTTTTCGATCAAAGGTGAGCGGTGTTTGCAGATAGGGACGGGTGCCAAACAGAATCAGACCGAGGCGGTCGCCCTGGCGTCGCTCCACGAAATCGGTAACTACATATTTAACAGTGGTTAGCCTATCCACTGAGTCACCATTTATGGTCATGTCTGTTTCTTTCATGCTGCCTGAAATATCGACCGCCAGTAACAGATCCCGACCATTACTGGGTAGGGCAATAGGGTCTCCAATCCAGGTAGGGCGTGCTGATGCCAGAAGTGTCGCTACCCAGGCAAGTGTCAGTAGTACTAATACCAGCCAGTGCCAGTGGCTACTCAGTGTTGAGTTCGTCGATTGGGCCGCCAGGTCTGAGTAGAGAGATGATTTCAGTGCGGGTGCTGTCGTATCAGCCTTGCTCCGCCATAACCGATAGATAAGGGGTAAGGGGAGTAACAGCATGATCCATGGCCATTGAAAGGTCAGCATGACGGGGCTTTCCTTCGATGTTTTTTAAGCCATTTCCTCGTGGTTTCATCTAACTCTTGAAGCAATGATGGCGGTATTTCTGGATTTTCCTGATAAGGAAGATCACCCAGTCGTTGCTGTAAGTTCTCATTAAAAACCGGGTTCGCGCAACATTGATTAAGGCGAGACAGCATTGAGGGTGTTGGTTCAGATTCCAATGAGAGCTGGGGATAGGCCGTTTTCGCGGTTCGACGTAACAATCCCAGGATTTCCTGGCAATGGCGGAGCCTGTCATTTATGAAGGATGTTTTTAGTTGATCCAGACTACGAAGTGCTTCAGTACGGTAGCAGTTATAGGCGCGTTGGTTCAGAAACCACCGTAGACCATAGATGATTGCAGCGCCCAACAGGGCAACCAGTAGCCACCACCCGATTGCGGGTGGCCACCAGGAAATAGGGTCTGGCAGGTGAATATCACGCAATTGTGCCAATGGATCTTGAATGCTAACGTCTTGGCTATTCGTGTCTAGAGCACTCATCGGCGACGCCCCTGGGTTTTTCTGCCATAGGCTTGCTGTAATACAGGCATTATTGGTACTGCGGTTTCGAATGACAGACTGCCCATTCGTAACTTGCTACAAAGGGTTTTTAGGTGTGCCTGACGATCTCTGAATTGTTTTTCAAATTGCCGGCGCAGGTCAGTCCCTTGGGTATTCAAGTTAAACCGCTGATGACCATTGCTTACTTGATAATTGGCGGGGGGAGGGAGTTGAGCTTCAAGCCCATCGTGAATATGACAAATATTAATGTCGCAGTGTCGGGCCAGTTCAAATAGATGTTGTTCACAGTTTTTGTCGAGGTCGTGGAAATCACTGATTAGAAACAGTGTGGAACCAGGCATGGCTACTCGCCGGGTATCTTCCAGAATTTCTGCCATCGTATAACGGTTAGCGTTCGCATGAATCAACTGTTCACTGAAGTCCCGTAGTTTATGGATCAGCTGGAGTACGCTGTGGTGACTACGTCTTGCTCGGATATCATATTGGTGTTCAGCGCCGAAAATAAGCCCTCCCACTCGGTCGTTGGCGTTCAACCCAGCCCAGGCCAGCGCAGCAGCTACTTGGCAGGCGGTTACAGATTTCAGCTCCTTTGAGCCAAAAAACATAGTGGGTCTCAGGTCAGTGACGACAAGAACAGGTCGTTCTCGTTCTTCGCTGAACAACTTGGTGTGAGTCGTCATCGTCCTGGCGGTTACTCGCCAGTCAATGGTGCGGATATCATCACCGGGCTGGTATTGCCGGACTTCTTCAAAGTCCATGCCTCTGCCACGAAAACGGGATTGATGGCCGCCCAAGACTAGGTTTTTCGCCATAAGCCTTGGGAAGAATTTTAGGTCCCGAGCGCCAAACCGAAGCTTTACCAGCGTCGAAATATCAGCGATGGCTGGATTGTTGTTATCTATATTTGTCATTGATCAGGCTGAAGGTACGCTGCTAATCAGGGTGTCGATAACCTGGTCCGGGGTAACGCCATTCGCTTCGGCCTCAAAGCTGAGAATCAGGCGGTGTCGCAAGACGTCATGGGCGACGGCTCTCACATCGTCTGGTGAAACATAGTCACGATCATTCAGCCATGCGTGGGCTCTAGCACAGCGATCCATTGAGATGGTTGCCCTCGGGCTGGCTCCGTAGTCAAGCCAACTATCGAGCTGCTCACCATATTGCGTGGGGTTTCTCGTGGCCAAGATTAATTGGACAATATATTCTTCGACAGGCTCAGCCATATGCACTGACAAGACCTCTTTTCGGGCCTCCAGCAAAGCGGCTTCTGAAATCTGTTCAATATCTTCTTGAGGTGTTTGCAGGGCCTCGCTACGGGCCAGGCGCAAAATCTCACGTTCCGCATCAACCGCAGGGTAGTCCACATTCACGTGCATTAAAAATCGATCCATCTGAGCTTCGGGAAGTGGGTAGGTGCCCTCTTGTTCAATCGGGTTCTGGGTGGCCATGACGAGAAACAGTTGGGGTAGCGGGTAGGTCGTTCGCCCAACACTAATTTGACGCTCACCCATCGCCTCGAGAAGTGCGGACTGAACCTTTGCGGGTGCCCGATTAATTTCATCGGCCAAAACCAGGTTGTGAAAAATGGGTCCCGGTTGGAATTTGAAGCTGCCATCCTCAGGACGGTAGATGTCGCTACCGGTAATATCTGCGGGTAGCAGGTCAGGGGTAAACTGAATGCGGTGAAAATCGCCACTGATGCCTTCGGATAAGGTTTTAATCGCTTTGGTCTTCGCTAAACCAGGTGCGCCTTCTACCAATAGATGCCCATCGGCCAACAGCGCGATAATCAGCCGGTCAATCAAATGTGGCTGGCCGACAATTTGACGGTTAAGAAAATCTCGTAATACGTTAATTTGGGGCAACTGACTCATATTTTTAACTACATCTCTTTTAAGTGAGTGGTCATTGATGGCGTGGAATTGTACTGCCTGAATCGTATTAACCCAAGTAGGAGGGTGCTTGGAAAGTAATCTAGACTATAGGTTATAGGCGAAGTTCAGTTATGCACTGGTATGGTGCTTAATCGGCGGGTATGAGAGAGTGTAGGATTGCATGGGCGAGCACTTTTAATCCGGCATAATCAA
The DNA here is from genome assembly GCA_002390285.1 of Cellvibrionales bacterium UBA4451. GTDB lineage: Bacteria > Pseudomonadota > Gammaproteobacteria > Pseudomonadales > Porticoccaceae > Porticoccus. Next base: position 36,690 of record DGPB01000002.1, read on the forward strand.
ACAAAGCTAATAACAGTGAGGCACCATGGAAGCAGTTGTCGGGGACAAGTTTTTTAAGCAACTTGAAAAGCAGATTCATGATCAATATCCGTTGCCACTAGCTTCGCAGTTACTCGGTTTTTCTAAAAAAATATTTGATCTTGCCGCGTTGGAGGAGCTTGAGGATGACCCGGTTGGGGTTGCCATGGAGTTTCTTCACAACTTTCTTGCATTTACCAAGAAGGTTGATTTACGTAGGCCCAAGGTGAAAGTCTTTAATCCTGAGCAGCAGAATAAAGATAAGGTAACTGGTACCACTTCTATTCTTATTATTCAGCGGGATATGCCTTTTTTGGTGGATTCTGTTCGCATTGAGGTCAACCGCCGTAATCATACGATTCAAACCATAAAGAGCACCATACTTAATGTTATTCGCGATGACGAGGGGACGTTGGTCACTGCCTTTGCGGATGAAGATGATCCTGATAGTTTCAAAGAAGCACTGATTACCATCGGTGTTGATTTTCATCGCTCCGAAGAAAAACACCTGGAGTTGGAGCAAAGTATCTTTGACATACTTCGTGATGTGGAAGCGGTAACCGATGATTTTATGCCGATGGTTAGTCGTTTGAACGAGGCGATTGATGAAGTTAAGCACAATCAAGGTGATCTGCCCCGGGAGGACTCAAGTGAGTTGGCGGCTTTTCTTGAGTGGATGCGGAATGATGCTTATATCCTACTTGGCTGTTCCGAATACCGATTCGTAAACGATAGCGAACCACCAAAGTTGGAAAACCTTGCCGATCGCCAGCTGGGTATTTTTTCTCGCCACCCTGTTGAGGTTGCCGAGACGGCACTAAATGACCTGAGTCCCGGACGGCCAGAGTTTTATAAGAACGGGGTGCCAATGGCGCTGACCAAATCCTCGCTTCGTTCCAGAGTACACCGTCAGGCCTACTCCGATTATATTCTTCTAAAGCGTTATGACGATAAGGGCGTGGTTGTTGGCGAGCACCTGTTTATGGGGCTTTATACCTCCCGGGTATACACCATGAGCCCCTTTCAGATTCCCCTTATCCGGCAAAGGGTATTACAGCTACTCGATAAAGTTGGCTTTCCTAAAGGCAGTCATGACTACAAGGCCATGTGCCAGCTGATTGAAATACACCCCAGGGATGAACTGTTCAATTGCACAGTGGAAGAGCTCTATCAAATCTTAATGGGGATCTGGCAAATCAATGAACGCAGAATGGTTAAGTTCTTTATGAGAGCGGATCCCTTTGAGAAGTTCGTCAATTGTCTGGTCTACATTCCGAGGGATATTTACCGCACATCCATCCGAGAGCGGATTGAAGTACTCCTCAAGGGGGAGTTGGATGCTGACGAATGTGAATTTAATACTTATTTTTCTGAATCGGTATTGGCGCGTACCCAGTATGTGGTCCGGATAAACTCTTGCCGATTTAAGAAAATAGATCAGCGGGAGCTTGAAAAAAAGATTATCAAGCTGACCCGGGATTGGTGCGACGATCTAAAAGTGGCCACTATTATTGAGTGGGGTGGTGAGGCGGGGCGCGAAATGTACACCCTTTATCGCAGCGCCTTCCCTTCAAGCTACCAGGATCATTTTGATCATTCTGCTGCCATTAAGGATATTGAACTATTTCATTCACTGACCAGTGAGCATGAAATAGCCATGTGTTTTTATCAGTCGGAGGGCGCAGAGCACAATGTGATGCGCTTTAAGGTGTTCCACCGTAGTGCGCAATTAGAGCTGTCCAGCATGGTTCCAATGCTGGAAAATCTCGGTTTCAACGTGATTGGGGAGCATCCTTATCAAATTAAGCCAACACAGGGTGGCGAAGTCTGGATACATGATTTTACGTTGTTATTTAGCCTGGATGTAGAGGTGGATGTTTCTGCCGTTCGTAATACATTCCAGGAGGCCTTCAAGGCAGTGTGGTGTGGCGATTCAGAGAATGATAGCTTTAATCATTTAGTGGTTGGTGCGCGTCTTGACTGGCGTACTGTTTCCTTGCTGCGGCTATATGCTCGTTATATGAAGCAGTTGGGAAGTAGCTTTAGTCAGAGTTTTATAGCAGAGACGTTGGCATCAAATCTGGATATTACTCGCAACCTGGTAGCGCTGTTCCGATGTTTATTTGATCCCAGGTTGGTGGATTCGGATATCAAGGAATATGGTCGTGCGGAACGACTCAATGAGAAAATAATTGATGCGCTGGATCTCGTCAGTAACCTCAACGAAGACACGGTACTGAGGTGTTATTTACAACTCATTGCTGCCACCAAGCGAACTAATTTTTTTCAGCCCGATAATGACAGTCAGCACAAACCTTACATGTCGGTGAAACTTTCGCCGAGAGAACTTAGCGATGCTCCTGAGCCCCGTCCGCTCTATGAAATATTTGTCTATTCGCCGAGAGTTGAAGGGGTTCATTTGCGAATGGGAAAGGTGGCTAGAGGTGGTTTGCGGTGGTCAGATAGGTTAGAGGACTACCGCACAGAAATTCTGGGTCTGGTTAAGGCTCAGCAGGTAAAAAATGCGGTCATTGTGCCAACAGGGGCCAAGGGTGGATTTGTTCTAAAAAAGATTGACCGTAAGGCCACACGAGAGGAGTTTTTACAGGAAGGGCTCGCTTGTTATGAGTTGTTTATACAGGGCTTGCTTGATGTTACCGATAATATCGTAGATGGCGTTGTCATCCCTCCTGAGTGTGTGGTTCGCCGCGATTACGATGACCCTTATCTTGTTGTAGCTGCAGATAAAGGCACGGCCACATTTTCGGATTTTGCGAATAAAATCTCTATTTCTCGGGGCTTTTGGTTGGGGGATGCCTTTGCTTCTGGCGGCAGTAATGGCTACGACCATAAAAAAATGGGTATTACTGCTCGAGGTGCCTGGGTATCGGTACAGAGACATTTCTGTGAGCTTGGCCTCAATACCCAAGCGGAAGATTTTACCGTGGTTGGTATTGGCGATATGTTCGGTGATGTTTTTGGCAACGGTATGCTGATGTCCGAGCACATCAAATTAGTGGCTGCATTTAATCACCAGCATATCTTCATTGATCCAACCCCTGATGCTTCCGCCAGTTTTGCTGAGCGCAAACGGGTGTTTGAGTTACCTCGATCCACATGGGAGAATTATGACGAGTCATTGATCTCCAAGGGCGGGGGTGTCTTTTCTCGTGATGCAAAGTCTATTCAGTTGTCCCCAGAAATTAGAGACTATTTTGGTATTGTTGATGAACAGCTCAGTCCCAATGACTTTATTCATGTACTTCTTAAGGCGAACGTTGACTTGATCTGGAACGGTGGCATTGGCACCTATGTAAAAGGGGCCGATGAAAATCATCTGGAGGTTGGGGATAGAGCCAATGACACAGTGCGTGTTAATGGTAAGGCATTGCGTTGTCGGGTATTTGGCGAGGGTGGTAATTTAGGCATAACCCAGCGCGGCCGTATTGAATACGCGCTTAATGGCGGCGCTTGTAATACAGACTTTATTGATAATGCAGCAGGGGTGGACTGCTCTGATCACGAGGTCAATATCAAGATTCTACTGAATGAGCTGGTTCAGAGTGGAAGCTTGACCACGGGTCAGCGCAATCAATTACTGGTGAGCATGACGGATAACATAGCTCAGTTAGTGTTGCATAATAATTATCGGCAAACCCTGGCTGTCAGCCTTGCTTATTACCGCTGTCAGACTGATTTTTCTGAATTCTGGCGCTTCATTTCTGCACGGGAGTCTGCTGGTGAGCTCAATCGTGAGTTGGAGTATCTGCCAGACGATGAGACGCTCATGGATAGGGAGAAGAACGGTACGGGTTTGACCCACCCTGAGCTGTCTGTGCTGGTATCTTATGGCAAGATATTATTGAAAGAGGCCGTGTTGAAATCGGACTTGCCGGAAGACAGTTATGTGGCGAAGTCGATTACTGGCGCATTTCCAGTGCAACTTGTAGAAGAGTATCCCCAGCAGGTATTGAGGCATAGCCTACGACGGGAAATTATCACCAATCAGATCGTGAATGAAATTGTCAATGTGATGGGGCTGACGTTCTGTCAGCGTCAGATGGCTTCTACGGGAGCCTCTGTTGATGAGGTGATTCGTGCATATGTTGTGGTCCGGGGAGTATTGGGTCTGGATCGCGTGTGGCAGCAAGTAGAGGCTCTGGATTATCACGTACCCTCAGAGGTGCAGTTTGAATTATTTTACGCATTGATGCGATTAGGTCGCCGTACCTCTCGTTGGGTCTTGCGTAATCGTCGGTCCTGCCTCAGCCCGGAGCGTGAAGTCCAGGCACTCTCTCCAAAGCTTGTAGAATTACAGTTATTGCTGCCAACGTTATTTTCCCGCCATAAATCAACAGGTTGGATTGAGGAAGTAGAGAGAATAGTGGCATTAAATGTTCCACAAAACGTGGCTGTATTAGTGGCCAGTGCTAATTTTCTCTACTTCGGTTTTGGTATTGCGGACATTGCTGTTAAAAGTGGCAAGCCCGTAGGGTTGGTTCTTGAGTTGTACTATAGAATCAGCGCAGAGCTAGATCTGGACTGGTTTGCTGATGAAATTGTCAACCTTGAACCCATTTCAAAATGGGAAGACTTTGCGCGTGAATCTTATGTGGATGATTTGGAAAGCCAGCGGCGTAGTTTGGCCAATACATTGTTATCAAGTATTGAGCTTGTTAAGGATATCAATGGGGCTATTGAGGTTTGGAAAGCGGCTCAGGGATCATTGATTAGACGTTGGCTTGGTATGATGGAAGAGATTCACTCTGCACCTAGTCGGGATTTTGCCATGTTCTCTGTTGCGCTCAGTGAGCTTCTCGATATCGTTCAGGCTACTGAAAATCGCCTAGACTCTCCGCCGGTTTGCTTAGTTTAGCTGTAGTTGAAGATTCGGTTTTTTTATCTAACACTCTGCGCTACACGTGTAAATTTTTTGTGGGATTTACCTGATTAGGTAGGTTGGCCCGATTCTATAAGCATGCTGAATGAATAAGACGGGTTTCTTCGAGGGCCAGCTTTGTAAAGCGGATGAGACGGTCTTCCCCTCATCCGCTTCAAAGCCTGAGTTAGGCTTTAATTGGGTTGATTCCCAAGTTGAAATAACGGGCTATAGACTCATAACCTTTTGCTGAGAGGCTTGTTCGTTATAGCCATTCCAGTTGTCTTCTCGCCCCTCACGCCAACCGTTACACCAGTCTTGTGCAATAGGGGTTTCTTCAGAGTGAGGGCAGGTTGTTTTGTTTCGGCCGTTGAAGCCAGCTTGATAGCCTTTGATAAAAGCACGGTGGGAAGAATCTCGTTTTTGTCTTCTCATAGAGAATAAGCTCCTGATGGACTAACCACTAAAATTTAGTTGGTGAAAAATGAAGATTTTCTTATTAAGCCAATCTAGTTCACCAAATACAGGTGTAGCTGTCGAGGATTTTATTTGTCTAACAGAGGTATGTTTTAATTCACTTTAGTGCTTACAGGTGCTTACGAGTGCTTCGAAAGATACAATAATAATGCGACGGTCTAGACCCGTGAGGTTTAGCAATGCTATGGAAGGGCCAGCATCGCAGCTCAATTCTCAAGTATAACTTTATACACGGTAGTCATCCGTGAGATGCTTCGCTTTATCCGATTCAGTCAAAAAAACGATTTATCTATGCTCCCTTATGTCAGGTAAGGGCAACCGGAACTTTTATTTATGAACAAGTGGTTTGCCAGTTGTCCCAAGGGGCTGGAAGAGTTATTGGCCAGTGAGCTTCAATCCATCGGTGCCGATGACGTGAGGCTAACGGTGGCGGGTGTCTATGCTGAGGGCTCTCTTGAATTTGCCTATCGTGCGTGTCTCTGGTCACGTTTAGCCAATCGTATTCTCTTGCCACTGGGTAAGTTTGACGTGGCTAGTGCCGATGATCTCTATGACGGAGTCAAGGCTATACCCTGGCACCAGCATTTGACACCTCGGCAGAGTATTGCGGTGGACTTCATTGGTAGCAACGATGCGATTCGCCACACACAATTTGGTGCACAGCGAGTAAAGGATGCCATCGTTGACACACTCCAAGAGCGTTTTAATGATCGTCCGGATGTGGACCTGAAAAACCCGGATATTCGTATTAATGTTTACCTGGCTCGGGACAAGGCAAATGTTAGCCTGGACTTCTCCGGTGATAGTCTACACAAGCGTGGTTATCGACAGGCTATGGTGCCTGCGCCACTCAAAGAAAACCTGGCTGCAGCATTGTTGGTTCGTGCGGGTTGGCCCGAAATCGCAGAGCAGGGTGGAGCACTTATCGACCCCATGTGCGGTAGTGGCACATTATTGATCGAAGGGGCGATGATCGCTGCCGATATTGCCCCGGGGCTCAATCGTCGTAAGTTTGGTTTTCATGGCTGGTCTCAACATGATGCGGATTTATGGCAGGGTATTCGACAGGAGGCATTGGACCGCTGCCAAGCCGGGCTTGCCAAAGTGTTGCCGGAAATTCGTGGTTATGACAAAGACTCGCGCGCTGTTAGAGCCGCTCAGGAAAATATTGCTTACGCGGGCCTTGATAAGCAAATTAAAGTGATCCCTAAGCCCATGATGGCCTTCAAAAAGCCCACCCATACCCAGATTGATCATGGCTTAATGATTTGCAATCCCCCCTATGGCGAGCGGTGGGGGGACGCGGAAGAACTCCGGCCGTTGTACCAAGACCTAGGGGAACTAGCTAAACGAGAGTGCCCGGGATGGCGGTTGGCGGTCATTACTGGTAATGCCGAGCTTGCGGGTGAATTGCGGCTGCGTGCTGAGAAAAAATACAAGTTATTCAATGGGACAATTCCTAGCCAGTTCTCTCTGTTCCAACTTAGAGACAAAGAGGAGCAAGAAAACGAGCAGCAGGTCAGAAAACAGGATTCCCCACTGACGGAAGGCGCGACGATGTTTGCCAATCGTCTAAAAAAGAACGCCAAAAAACTCAACAAATGGTTAAAACAGTCTGGGGTTAGTTGCTACCGGCTCTACGATGCAGATATGCCAGAATATGCCGTGGCGGTTGATATTTACGGTGATGTCATTCACGTTCAGGAGTATGCCCCGCCAGCGGATATCGATGAACAGCAGGCCAATAAACACCTCACCGAAGTGCGTCAAGCATTGCAACACCTCTACCCAGAGAGCAGTAAAAAATTATTTTTTAAGGAACGGCGTCGCCAGAAAGGCGATAGTCAGTACCAGCGTCAGCAGAACCGACCAAGAGATAATGCGGTACTAACCGTCTCTGAGGGCCAGGCAAAATTTGAAGTGAATCTTGCCGACTATCTGGATAGTGGGCTATTTTTGGACCACCGCCCCGTGCGTCGCATGATCGCAGAAATGGCGAGGGGAAAACGCTTTCTTAACCTGTTCTGCTATACCTCGGCAGCAACCGTTCAAGCGGCTTTGGGTGGTGCAAAATCCAGTTTGAGCATAGATATGTCCAATAGCTATCTGGACTGGGCAAAACGTAACTTTTCCTTGAATGATTTGGATGCAGATATCCATCAGTTGTTGCGTGCAGATTGTCTGGAATGGTTGGCCGTGGGTGAGGGAGAGTACGATGTAATTTTTCTTGATCCGCCCACATTCTCAAATTCCAAAAAAATGGATTCGGTGCTTGATATTCAACGGGACCATCCACGACTTATTGATGAGGCCCTGGCTATTTTGGCGCCAGGTGGAACATTGGTGTTTTCGAATAACTACCGAAAATTTTCGATGGAAGACACCGTTGCTGATAAGTATCAGGTTGAAAATATTACCGACAGTACCCTTGACCCCGACTTTCAGCGCAACCAAAAAATCCACAACTGCTGGTTGATTAAACGAGAGGTTGACGATACTCAGGACAATGGAAAGAATTCAGATATATGGAAGGCTCCAGGGAAATGGAAGGCTTCTGGAAAATAAGGGCTACCTAAAAAATGAGAGCTATCAGGAAAGGTCGATGATGAATAATACGCTGACACTCTACACCGGCCCGCACTGCCATCTATGCGATCAGGCGAAGAGTATTATTTACCCCATTATTCAGGAGATGGGTTGGCGGTTACATGAAGTCAATATTGCTGACGACGAGTCTCTCAAGGAAATATATGGCGTACGTATTCCCGTAATTGCGAACTCAATGGGTGAGGAAAAAGGCTGGCCGTTCAGCGCAGGGCAAGTGAAGCGGTTACTCGTCAGCGCTGAAGGAAAATAGTAGGTCGCTACAGTAGGTCACTATAGAAAACTTTTATAAGTTAGAGCGCGGTAGTTGTTCCGATAACAAACGTTTAGGTCGCTAGCACACAGGTCATTATTATGTACCCCTACATTAGCTGGGTCACTATTACTTAGGTCGCTATTTAGGTCATTATGTCCGATTCATTATTTAACTCTCTTTCTACCCGCCATCTGCGTATGGACTTTATGGGTGGTTTGACGTCTGCTGTTGTTGCGTTACCCTTAGCTCTGGCCTTTGGGGTTGCCTCCGGGGCGGGGCCAACCGCAGGTATCTACGGTGCAATTTTTGTAGGGTTATTTGCCGGGTTGTTTGGGGGAACTGCACCTCAAGTGTCTGGCCCAACAGGACCCATGACTGTTGTCATGGCTGGCGTATTCACCTCACTACAAGTTACGTACCCCGAGACAGGCTTGGTGATGGGCTTCAGTGCCGTTATTCTGGCTGGTCTTATACAAATTGCTCTCGGAATGTTGAGGTTAGGTAAGTACTTTATCTTGGTGCCTTACCCGGTAATTTCCGGCTTTATGACTGGCATTGGCATCATCATTATTATCCTCCAGATAGGGCCGATGCTGGGACATGTCGGTGTCTCGTCGTTGACCACCTCACTGACCAGTGTCCCAGAATGGCTACAGTCCATCAGTTGGCCTGCCTCGATGTTGACACTGTTGAGCATCTCTGTGATGTATTTATGGCCCAGCCGATTGTCTATTTGGTGTCCTCCACCCTTAGCGGCTCTATTGATCGGTACAGTTTGTGCGTTGTTGTGGCTTCCACTGGATGCTGTGCCCGTTATTGGTGATGTGCCTTCAGGTTTCCCGGTACCTCACTGGCCAGTATTTACCCTAGATGCTCTGGGTTCGCTGTTATATGCCGGTATGTTACTGGCCGTATTGGGTGCGATTGATTCACTACTCACCTCCCTAGTCGCCGACAACTTAACCAACGAACACCATGATTCCGATAAAGAACTGATTGGCCAAGGTATTGGTAATACGGTTGCGGGGTTTTTTGGTGGCTTGCCGGGTGCTGGTGCCACTATGCGTACCGTGGTGAATATTCGTGCTGGTGGTAAAACGGGTTATTCCGGTGCCACTCACTCACTAATGCTACTTGTTATCATGTTAGGGGTTGGTCGATATGCCGCTCATGTTCCTCTGGCAGTATTAGCTGGCATTCTGATTAGGGTTGGCATTGGGATTATTGACTGGCCATTTTTCCAACGTCTTGGAAAATTACCGGTGAACACGGTAGCCCTGATGATGACGGTTCTACTGATGACCGTATTTGTTGATTTGATTACGGCAGTACTCGTCGGTGTGTTTATTTCTAATTTGATTACTGTTGAGCGATTGACCTGTATTCAGCTCGATCACGTGCAATTAACGGACGGCACCGATGCTAAGGGTAGCGGCCGCCCAATTGACGAACAGCGGTTGGAAATCCACCAAGGTGAAGTGTTGTTATTGCGGCTTGATGGGCCCTTAAGTTTTGGGGTGGGTCGGGGGCTACGAAAGAGCCTTTCGGGTTATGCCTCATATCGTTTGATGATTATTGACCTGACGGGTGCGCATCTCGTAGGTGCCTCCACGGCGATGATTCTCGATGAGCTGGTTCGTGCAGAGCTGGCTAAAGAAAGAGAGGTATTGTTGGTGGGAGTATCAAAGAGAACGGCCGCTAATCTGTCACGTTTTGGGACCTTGGAGTGTCTGGATGAAAGTAGGGTCTTACTCACAATAAGTGACGCTATAGATTGTGCGGATGAGTTGTTGCTGGCATCTTCATCCTAACCAAATACGCTCGATTATCACTCTCGGTCATCCATGAGGGGGAAGTCTCTCTTTTCTGCTTTAGCGCTGTATTTTGATTCTCTGGTCGATTATTGGGGCTTCATCAAATAAAACACATCCAGTATGGTGCGAGTGGCGTCCTGTACTCGAACAATACGGTCATCGATCTGTCTCAATGTGGTGCCCTCTGGTGTAGAGGGTAGTCTACGCAGAATGTCTTCTGGCAATGAGCGGGCGTGATTGATGTAGATGTCCTCATCCAGAACTTCACCTCGTTCCACTTTCTTTTGCCAGCCAGGAGGCAGTTCGCCACCACGCTCGAGTTTTTTTTGAAGTCCAGGAGGTAGACTTTTTTGCTTATGTTTTTTGCCATGCTTGTCTTTATTGGCGTGACCGTCGTCATCATCCCAATCACGGTCTCTGCTGTAGTGGCCATCAGGATTACCTAGATATTGAGAAAACACCTGCTTTTCAGTTTCTGCAAAAAGTGCCGACGCAAGTACTTCTGTTGCAGTGGTTCCCAGTGGTTCTGCTATTTGTTCTGGGGTGCGGCTATCAGCGAAAATGGTGCTGCTGATGCTGTAGGTGAATAGCAGAGAAACTAACAGGTATTTTTTCATGACCTTTCCTTGTAGAGGTATATAAATACTACGACTGCCTGGCAATATTTATTGCCGTTTCCTTTGCACTGGCAACAGTTTTTTCCTTGGGCTCAGGATCTGTCAGTGTGGGTTCAACCAGTATGGTATTGATCTCCTGAAACCCAATAAAACCAAGAATCATTTCCATATAGGTTTTTTGGAAGTCCATAGCACCAGCTTCAGCGCTGCTGCTGTATTCTCCGCCGCGGGCCAATATCAAGGTGGCGGACTTCCCGGTCACAAGGCCCTGATAGCCGGTTTCCGGAGAAAAGCTCCAGGTTAGGCCAGGTTGGCAAATTAGATCAATATAATGTTTTAGCTTGTAGGGAATAGAAAAATTCCACATGGGTAGACTAAACAAATAACTGTCAGCTTCTTTAAAGTGGGTGACCATGCTTGAGATTTCTTCCCAGGCGATAGCTTCTTCCGTTGATGGGTTTTCACCATGTAGAACCCGATATTTTGCATTAATGCGAGCGCCATGGAACTCGGGTAATACCACATTCCATAAATCGAGTGTTTCAACCAGATTATTAGCATCGGCATCCTGAAAGGCTGAAACAAAGGATTGTGCGACTTCGATAGAGGCGGACCTGTCTTTTCTTGGTGATGCTTCGATATACAATAATTTACTCATATTATCCTCGTTCCGTTCATGGCTGCTTTAGCGATGTCCCATTTGACTCCTATCATCTGATTTGGACCATTGTCCGTACAATGATGATTTGTGAGTAGCGGCTATGTCCGAATTGAGATCAGGAATACCGTAGGCACCAAAATACACAAAATCCATAGCCAGCATTTCAGAATAGATTTATGAGCAGAATTGAGCGTCATAATAAGGCCGATAAAACCAATAAGTATCATGGGGTATGCGAAAGCAGCAAAAAGAGACCAGAGACCATTCTTGTCACCGAAGCTGTCGTGAGTGTAGTAGCCAAAGCAGGCAATAGTGGGAAGAGCTACAGCGGTAGAGAGCGTAATAACCCATTGAGGTAGCTGCATTTTTTTATCCATACACTGTGAATTTAGTCGGTGTGACTCCAGTGTGCTGTCACAAACTGGCCTATCTCCTCGATAGCTCGACTGGCCTCGGGAACACGAGGGGCTAAGAAGTGAAAAACATGCCACATTCGTTCCCATATCTTCAGCGTGACATTCACGCCCGCAACCGATGCTGCTTCAGCAAAGCGCGTGGCATCATCGAGCATGATTTCGTCCGATCCCACATGGATCAGTAGTGTAGGAAGCCCCTGAAGGTCGGCATAGAGGGGAGAAATAAGAGGCAGTCGAGGATCATTGTCGCCAATGTAATGGGCGCCAAGGCCAAGTAAATCGTGGGACACGTAGGGGTCGATTTCTGCGCAGGTATTGATAGAATCGCCGGTTAATGCAAGGTCAGTCCATGGGGATATGCAGAATGCCATAGCAGGCAGAGGTTTGTTGTTATCACGCAATGAAATCAACGTAGCTAATGTGAGTCCACCTCCCGCCGAATCACCGGCGACAACAATATTTTTCGGTGAAACACCTTGCTCTAAAAGCCATTCATAGGCAGCCAGTGAATCGTCCAGTGCCGCAGGAAAGGGGTGTTCTGGTGCCAGCCGATAATCCAGTAATAGCGTTCGTAAGCCACAGGACTTTGCCAGCCGTGATGCAAACCCTCTGTAAATGGCACATGACCCCATTACATAGCCACCACCATGTAAGTAGAGTAGAACTTTATTCGGTGTGGCCTCAGTTGGCTCTAGCCATTCAGCAGGCACGCCCTCAACACGAAGTTGTGTGACGCGGACATCTTTGGGCTGGCTGACATAACGAGTGTCTTTCTCAAACTTCAGCCTTAATTCGCTAAGAGGTTTGTTGTAGTTGGCGAGGCGTTTAATAATAAACCGCCAAAAATGGCTACGAATACTGGGCATAGCACTTCCTCTAATGAACCTTCCTACAGACCGTTTTTATCAAATGTGACATCCTAGCCTTAGTCGTAAGTCTAGGATGCATAGTGAGGCCACCTAAACCTTTATTCGGCCACTTTCCCGCGTAGAGCCTTGGTCTTACCCCTCTGAACTTTACCGTCCACACGTCGCTTCTGAGAGCCTTTGGTGGGTTTGGTAGGCCGGCGGGTTTTTTGCACGGTGGCAGCGCTTTGTAGGATAACCTTTAATCGCTCAAGCGCATCCTCCCGGTTTTTTTCTTGAGTTCGAAATTGTTGTGCCTTGATCACCAGCACTCCCTCTTTATTAATACGCTGATCCCGCATATCTAACAGACGCTGCTTATCAGATTCAGGGAGTGACGAGTTGATGATGTCGAAACGTAAGTGTATGGCTGTCGATACTTTATTGACATTTTGCCCACCGGCGCCCTGAGACCGGATGGCTGAAAATTCGATTTCATTGTCGGGGATAGAGATATTCGGTGAGATGTCTAGCACGGCCCATTTTCCTATATAAAGCTTGTTGGCAATGATTTGTTAACGTGAATGCCTAGTGCAGACGCTGTATAGTCCTTACGCTACATAATAGCACGGTGACCCATGAAACTACTGATACGCAATCTAGCTCGCACCACCACAGAGCCAGCACTTAAAACCATGTTTGAAGCCCACGGAACAGTGCAGTCCTGCGTACTTGTTATCGACAAGCAGACCGGTGGCTCCAAGGGTTTTGGTTTTATCGAAATGCCCAAGCACGGTGATGCAAAAGCTGCGATTAAAGGCCTCAACGGCAAAGAAGTGGATGGCAACAAAATTCGGGTTAAAAAGGCGGAGCCGTCACCCGGTGACGGCAAAGGTTAGTCTGGTTCATTAGATGACGAGCCCAACTCAACAGGACCCTATGCATGGGGTTACACTAAAAATGGTGGTTACCCGTCTGGAAGAGAAGTATGGCTGGGAAGAACTGGGTCGGCGTATCAACATCAAATGTTTCACCAATGATCCCAGCGTTGCCTCCAGTCTCAAATTTTTACGCAGAACACCTTGGGCACGGGAAAAAGTAGAGACTCTGTATCGACAAACGGAGTGGAAAACCAACAATGTGTGGCCTGCAGACTGGCAGGGCTAAAAATCTTTAGAGTCGCTGCAGGTCACTTATCAAAAGTCCTAAAACGTTTTTATTTATAGATAATGATCAATAGAGTGGCTGTCTTATAGGTAGCCCTTCGTATAGGTAATCCTGAGTGTAGATAGCACCGAATCAGGCCCATCCCACTTCTCCGATTGGGTGTTAAATAAAATATAAATACGCTCTTTCACTTTAGCTGGAGCCTGCAATGTAGGGTAAAATCCGTCGTACTAAATACCCGCTATTTGAATCAGACGTTTACCCAGATTTTCGCCACGATATAGTCCAGCAATGGATCCCGGTGCCTGTTGAATTCCCTTCAGAATATCCTCACGATAATGTATCAGACCAGCATCAACCCATTCCGTTAGGGCGTCCAGAGCCTCGGTATAACGGTTTTGATAATCAAAGACTAGGAATCCTTGCATACGTGCTCGATTGACAAGTAGGTGGCGCTCAACCCTTGGCCCTAGGGGTGTTGGCTCCCAGCTATCTATGGACGCAGTGCCACAAATGACAACCCTTGCGCCGATATTGAGATGCCTCAATACGGCATCGCTGATTTTGCCTCCGGTGTTATCAAAATAGATGTCAATACCTTCAGGGCAGGTGGCAGAAAGCGCTTCATCAAGACTTTCAATCCGGTAGTCAATGGCATGGTCGTATTGAAATACGTCACGGCAAAGCCGAACCTTTTCGGGCCCGCCAGTGATGCCCACTGTACGGCATTGCTTGATCCTTGCTATTTGACCAACACATGAGCCAACAGCCCCAGCCGCAGAGGAGACAACGACAGTCTCCCCTGGTGTCGGCATCCCCACCTCTAATAACCCAAAATAGGCTGTGATTCCATTGAGGCCCAGAACGCCAAGGGCGGTGGAGATGGGTAAGCTATTATTGCTCACCTTGCGTTGGATGCCACTGGCATCGACAACAATGTAATTTTGCCAGCCAAACAGACCCGTGACATATTCGCCGGGTTTAAAACCGGGGTCGTAGGATTCAACAATCTGGCCTACAGCGAGGGCGCGCATCACCGTATTTAAAGAAACTGGCTCAGCATAATTTGCGACACTACTGACCCAGCCTCGCATTGCTGGCTCGACAGAAAGAAAAATATTACGAATAAGGATTTGCCCATCAGTGGGGCAGGGAACGGGCTCCTCAATGATCTCGAAGTGTTCTGCTTGTGGTATGCCGGTAGGTCTCGATTTGAGCCTGACCTGCCGGTTAATATGTTGATTCACGCGTCGTCCTTTCTATTAAAACCTGATTTATTTGGGTGAAATTCCGATTAACTAACCAGCCACCATTTTTTATTGAGCGTATATATTAGTCACTGGAGGTTAACGAATACTCATTGTGACTAAGGCACAGGGAAAACTTTACGGGGTTGTATTACTTGTATTAGTCTATCGCTCATGGCGTTTGAAAAAAACTATACCGTTACACTCTCTGACGATGCTTTTCGGCGTGCTGACGAAGCACCCGATGAAAAATTTTATGCCATTCCGAGATTTACCAGCCATATCGATTGTTTTGCCATAGATGCCGTCACTGATCTTTATCGAAAATATCTCCCAAAAAATGCAGATATTTTAGATTTAATGAGCAGCTTACTCAGTCATCTCCCCGAGGATGTAAGTTATCAGAGAGTGGTTGGTCTTGGCATGAACGCACGAGAACTGGCCAATAATAAGCAGCTCACTGAAACGGTGGTTCATGATCTAAACAACGAGCCAACACTTCCCTTTGACGACGACGAATTTAGTGCAGGCCTACTCTGTGTGTCTATCGATTATTTGATTCACCCCGTCGCCGTTCTAAAAGAAATGGGACGTGTGTTAAAAACTAACTCTCCTCTAATTATCAGCTACTCAGACCGATTTTTTGAAACAAAGGCTACAGCGGCCTGGTTGTCTCTAACAGATGAGCAGCGGGGGTATTTGATTAAATCATTTCTTGTGGATACGGGTTGCTATGACAATATCCAGATGACGGATTGTAGTCCAGAATTTGGTGACCCACTGTATGCGATAGTGGCGTTGGTGGTTTAAATAGTGTCAGTCTTTTCTGTCAGATACACCTGCTTGGCCTTTTAAGCGATTCTATGAATGAATCCTAAAGAAAGTGGCTGTCGCAGCAGTGGTTTTTTCTGCAATCTCCAATGCAGATTCGTTACGGTGTTCTGCAATCCCGTCTAACACCCAGGGTAGGAAAGCAGGCTCGTTTCGTCCGCCTTTGGGTTTGGGGGTGATCGTCCGCGGTGTTAGGTAGGGCGCATCGGTTTCCAGCATCAGACGGTGTAAAGGTATGTTTTTAATCAGCCTCTGGAGCTCTAGTCCACGTCGTTCATCGCATATCCAACCAGTAATACCTATATGCAGGTCGATATCCAAATAATTAAAGAGTGCTGTTTTGTCACCGGTGAAACAGTGAATGACACCATCTACTAAGTGGTCGCGATATTGTTTGAGTATTTCAAATTGTCGCTGGTGAGCATCCCGTTCGTGTATAAAGACTGGAAGTTGTAGTTCGGCTGCTAATTCCAGCTGAGCTTCAAAAGCCTTTTCCTGGTCCTTCGGTGTGGAGAAGTTGCGGTTAAAGTCGAGCCCGGTTTCACCGATGGCTACGACTGATGAATTGTCTGCCAATGCTTTCAGGTGGTTTAGTGTGTCACCGTTAAAGTGTTTGGCATCGTGAGGGTGTACACCACAGGTGCTGAACAGCATATTGGGAAAGTCTTCAGCCCATTTTTGGGTGAGCGCGAAAACGGTTTCACTCTCTTGTTCACTGGTGCCGGTGAGAATGAGTTGGCTGACATTGGCTTGCTGTGCTCGGCGTAATATGACTTCTAAGTCTTTTTCAAAACGAGTGTTGCTGAGATTAACGCCAATATCGATGAGCGGTGACGGGCTGGTGTGCAGGCCTGTCATAGCAAACGATTTTTTTCTTGCTTGCTGAGTATCCGTTCATGGTTGTCCAGATTATGGGCATAGATTACGGAGAAGGCGAGCACGTTTTGTACATAGTTGCGGGTTTCCTTGAAGGGAATGGTTTCTATCCAGGCATCAAAGGGAAGTTTGCTTTCTGATACATCCAGCCAGCGGTCAACGCGGTGTGGCCCGGCATTGTAGGCGGCGGTAGCGAGGATGCGGTTGTTGCCAAAACGCTTGAGCATTTCACTGTAGTAGCGGCTGCCGAGGGCTATATTCAGTTCTGGGCGGTGGAGTTCATAACTTGCCCGATAGCGAATACCGTTTTTATGTGCCGTTTGTTTTGCTGTGGCAGGCATCAGTTGCATTAGCCCTTTTGCCCCGGCGGGAGAATTGGCATCGTGGGCGAGGGCGCTTTCTTGTCGTGCCACGGCATACAGTAGATGAATGGGGACGCCTGTTTGTTGAGCATGGTTTTGGAAACTTTCTTTGAATGCCATAGGAAAGCGCAAATCAACATCGTCCCAATAAGCCGCTGCGATCATGCTAGTGATGGCCCCATTGTGCCATTGCCAGTCCCGAGCTAAATGGGCTGCGGTAATCCACTGTTGTTCACTAAAGTTGCGTGTGGAGTACCGCCATTCACGCCGAGCGGAGATATAGTCTTCGTGGTGAAGTAGTTCGCGGGTACGAACTAGACCTGGCAGTGCTTTCAGTTTGGTAAGTTGCTCTTTGGTGGCCGTGGTTTTTCTGTTCGCCATGCTATAGCCATTGCCCAGCCATTCGCTGGCAAGAAAGCCATAGAAGGTACGAGTAACCGATAGTTCTTTGTAGGTGTCGTTTTCTAATGGTTGTTTACCGGCGATTGCTAACTGTGTGGCTCTTGTCTTCCAGTAGCGCCAGCGGCCATCCTGTCGTAACTCATCAGGCATGTAGTCAATCCACAGTAATACATCCCGCCAGTTTGCTTTGCGTAATGCTTCTCGCGTGCGCCATTCCAGCAGGCTTACATCCACGTACTCTTGGTTGTCTATCAAATAGTTGTCGGCAGAGGTGACATGGTCTTGGTCGTAGAGGCCTTTAACCAATTCCGTGATAATTCGGTTCTTTTGAGTGGGCGTAAATGAGTGGATCTGCCGGTAGCGACTCCAATGTTTTAGCGCCACGGTTGCATCCACTCTTGCTAGGTGGCTAAGTCCATGAGTGATTACGGCATAGACTTCTTCGGTATTACGTTTCAGCGAGTCTTGACTGAAAAACTGATAGTCGCCCACCACTCGGTGATTGCGGTCAACATCGTAGAATTTTTTTGCCAGTGACTGATACCGGGTAGAGGTGAAAAATCGTTCTAGATAGTGAGCAAGCTGGTAATTATGGTTAAGCACGGCGCTGGTGTAACGTTGCCAGGCAATAGGTTCGGTGATTTTCCCCTGTTTGTTCAGGAGGTCAAAGAGCTTGTCACAACCTTTAGGCTGAGATTTGCCCACCGTCCAGAGCTTAAGCCCTTCCGTAGTGGCAGCGTTGATCTCTTTACTTATCTTTCCACTGTGGATACGACCTAACTGGTAATAGCATTGCTGCGCTGTGGTAGCGGTATTGGGTCGATAGTCAGTTTTAAAGTCGTGCCAATAATCTTGGGTGCGAAGTGTCTCAAGCCAGCGGTAACGTAGTCTGCCCGCGATTGATGTGTCACCGTACTTTGACAAAAATTTCTGCACGTCCTTCGTGGGGATGTGTTTTAGTCTGTTGGATAGCTCAAGGTATTCCAAATAAGGCCGGAGAGGGTAATTGCCGATGAGAGAAACTACGCTCTTGTATTTACTTATATCTCCTTTCTCGAGTGCGAATTTAGCTTCTTTATAAAGTACACGCTGTTCATCCAATGAGGGGCTGGCAAAGGACAAGTTGGGTAGTGCCAATAGGAGCAGTGCTAATAAAAGGAGTAGCAATAGGGCTGGTAATTGAAGGTCGCGGGCTATCAGCCCAGTGCATCGATCCATGGTGGTATGCGTGAGTTCCTATTTAGAGATAGCGCCTGTTAAGACGGAGCGTTATGTGCCCTGTCTATGATAGCCAGATAGTAATAGATAAAACAGTGGAGAGTGAGCGTAGTTTTAAATCCGCACTGCTAGCACATCGCAGTGGGAACCATGCAGTACCCCCGTGGCGGTAGAGCCAAATATCAGACTTAAGCCGTGGCGGCCATGGCTGCCCACAACCACTAGGTCAACATTATTTTCAGTAGCAAAACGATGCATTTCATGGGCGGGCTGGCCTATGATGACATGTTGATCCTCAGTGGCGATGCTTAATTCCTTGCCAATGACCCCTAAGCGGCCCTTAGCTCGATCTTCGAGTTGGTTTTGAACATCGGTGAGGTCCATCGGGATATCGCCGCCATAGGCGAAAGAGAGCGGTTCCTGAACATGAATCAGACTGAGTTTCTGGTTGCTGCCAGTATAGAGAGACTTGACTCGCTCAACCACTTGCTGTGATTCTTCCGATAGATCGAGTCCAACGAGTATATGTTTGTAGGCAGACATAGCATTGCTTCCAGTGTCGGAGTTGATGTTTAACTATTCCTTATGAAGTTGTAGCAGACAAAGTTGTAGCAAACAATGACCTATTTATCAATAGCCTTTGTGTTGGCAGTTATTCTGTCACCACTCATGTGGTTCCGACAATCACCGCGCCAGAAGCTTATAACGGCAATGCGCCAGCATGCTGCGGCAAAGGGCTTGAGAGTCAAGTTGAGCAAGCCCGCCGATGCGAGGGAGGGAGAAGGCCGGCTGGAATACGTAACGTATTTGTTACCCTGGAACCCCGGCTCTTATCCGTCGAGTGAGCCTCGTATGGAAAAGTGGCTGCTGATTAAAGAAACACACCGTGGCGATCCCTCCCCTTGGCCGGAGTGGCAGTGGCGGGGTAGGGAGTCGAACGATAGACTGATCAGTACCATTGGTGTTGTATTGGAGGCGCTGCCGAAGAATGTGGCGGCTTTGGAAGCCTGTTCCGACGGTGTTCGAATCTATTGGCAAGAGCGGGGCGATTTGGAAGAAATTGAACTGATCAGCCATCAGTTGTTGATATTGAAAGGTGTGATACGGAACTGAGTTGTAGTGACTTTTTTATTACAATTCCTACAGCCTCTATTGCAAACGTAGCGCGCTTAATTACAAATAATATTAAGAAATTCCTTGACCGACCCACCGGAGGCGCATGTATATTCGCCTCCTCTGGTAGGGTTTCATCACAGGTCAACCCTTCTTTAACCGATCAAATCACAGAGTAAATGATAGTTTCATGGGTAAATCACTCGTTATTGTAGAGTCACCAGCCAAGGCTAAGACGATCAACAAGTACTTGGGCGATGACTTTATTGTTAAGTCCAGTGTCGGCCATATTCGCGACTTACCAACCGGTGGCGGTGGTAAAACTGTGGATACTAAAGAGCGCGCAAAAGCAGCTGCGATTACTCGAAAACTGTCAGCCGAAGACAAGGTTATACACCAAGCGAAAAAGGCCAAGACGCAGTTGGTTAATCGTATGGGCGTGGATCCTGAAGATGGTTGGAAAGCCCGCTACGAAATTTTGCCCGGTAAGGAAAAAGTCGTTACCGAACTAAAAAAATTGGCTAAAGATGCCGATGAAATATACCTCGCGACGGATTTGGATCGCGAGGGCGAGGCCATTGCCTGGCATCTGAGAGAAACGATTGGTGGCGATCACGGTCGCTACAAACGGGTGGTGTTTAACGAGATTACTAAAAAGGCCATCAAGGAAGCATTTTCTCAACCAACGGAACTCGATGATAACCGTGTTAATGCACAGCAAGCTCGGCGCTTTCTCGACCGGGTGGTGGGTTTTATGGTGTCACCGCTACTTTGGAGTAAGGTAGCACGAGGCTTGTCAGCCGGGCGTGTACAGTCTGTAGCCGTTAAGTTGATTGTTGAGCGGGAGCGGGAAATCAGGGCATTTGACCCCGATGAATACTGGACGCTTCACGCTGATTTAGAAACAGATGTTGAAGATAGAATCCGTTTTGAGGTCAAAAAACTGGCTGGCGAAAACTTTCTCCCCAAAAACAAGGCGCAGACTGATGCGGCTGTTGATGCACTGAGAAATGTAGACTATCAGGTCAGTAATCGTGAGGATAAACCCACAGGTAGCAAGCCATCAGCGCCGTTTATCACCTCCACCTTGCAGCAGGCTGCAAGTACCCGTCTGGGTTATGGCGTAAAGAAAACCATGATATCGGCCCAGCGGCTCTATGAAGCGGGTTATATCACCTATATGCGAACAGACTCTACGAGCCTTAGCGCCGATGCGGTGGCTGTTTGTCGAGACTTTATCCAGGCTCGTTACGGCGATGCTTATTTGCCGGAAACGCCGAATGTCTACAGCAGTAAATCTGGAGCTCAAGAAGCGCACGAAGCTATTCGCCCATCAAATATTGATATTGTCCCCAGTGACCTGGTGGGCATGGAAGAAGATGCTAAAAAACTCTATCGGTTGATCTGGCAACAATTTGTAGCCTGTCAGATGACCCCTGCACAATTTACCAGTACTACTGTGACGGTGACAGCGGCTGACTTTGAGCTGCGCGCCAAGGGACGAGTGACTCGATTTGATGGCTATTTGAAGGTGTTACCTGCTCTGGCCAAGAAAAATGATGATGTGGAGCTGCCCGAGATGAGTGTGGGCGACAGGATGAGTATGAACCTGCTAATTCCGCTACAGCATTTCACTAAACCACCGGCTCGTTTTTCGGAAGCGGCATTGGTAAAAGAGCTGGAAAAACGTGGTATTGGTCGCCCATCAACCTATGCCTCTATTATTTCGACCATTCAGGATAGAGGCTATGTCCGGGTTGAAAATAAACGTTTTTACGCCGAAAAAATCGGCGATATTGTGACGAGCCGCTTGACGGAGAATTTTTCTGATCTGATGGATTACGGTTTTACCGCCACCATGGAAGAATATTTGGATGAGATCGCTCAGGGAGAGTTGGATTGGAAAGTGGTGCTAGACCGCTTTTATGCCGATTTTTCAGCGAAACTGGCCAAGGCTGAAGCCGCTGAGGGCGGGATGCGTCCAAATGAGCCATCACAAACTGATATTTCCTGTCCCCAGTGCGGCCGTCCGATGACGATTCGCAGTGGTTCTACAGGCGTATTCCTGGGTTGCTCTGGTTATAGCCTTCCACCGAAAGAGCGTTGTAAGGGCACGCTGAATCTCACCTCTGGTGATGAAGCGGTGAATGTTGAGGAAGATGACGAGGCGGAATCTAAGCAGTTGTTGCACAAGCATCGTTGCAAAATTTGTACTACGGCGATGGACAGCTATCTGATTGATGAAACTCGCAAACTGCATATCTGTGGTAATAACCCTGACTGTGAAGGCTTTGAGGTTGAAGAGGGTAGTTTTAAGCTCAAGGGATATGAAGGGCCACTTATTGAGTGTGATAAGTGCGGCAACGATATGCAGCTGAAGTCCGGTCGATTTGGTAAGTATTTTGGTTGTACCAGTGAGGCATGTAAGAACACACGCAAACTGTTGCGGAGTGGGGAAGCGGCACCACCCAAGATGGATCCGGTACCGATGCCCGAACTGGCATGTATGAAAGTAGAGGATCACTATATTTTGCGCGATGGTGCGTCTGGATTGTTCCTGGCGGCGAGTCAATTCCCTAAAAACCGTGAAATACGAGCCCCGTTGGTTTGTGAATTACTGTCACATAAAGATGAAATTGATCCTAAATACAGTTTTTTGTTCGAGGCGCCCGTTGAAGATCCCGATGGTGTGAAAACAGTGGTGCGGTTTAGTCGAAAAACGAAAGAACAGTATGTTCAATCAGAAATAGACGGTAAGCCCTCTGGCTGGAAAGCATTTTACGACAATGGTACTTGGCGTGAAACGGATGGCCGCAAGGGTGCAAAGAAATAACACGGGTCAGTTGTGAACGCGTATCTCTCGGCAGTTAATCAAAAGCTGTATTTCAGCAAGTTGCTGTTAGGGCAGATTCAGCCTGAACATAACTGCACCGCTCAGTTGAAAGAGGCCCTGTGCCAGTCGGTACTACATCAACTGATCTGTGCCTACCGACATTATTTACGAGAAATTGCCACTACCTACCAGTTCAAGTCGCCGGAGTCGATTTCTGTTATAGAGCACTTGTCCTCTTGTCTTGCGAGTATCAACAAACACCCAGGGGAAGCACAGGAAATAGCTAACTTGGAGGCCAATCCCGATAGCTGGCTTTATCAGTTGTTGTCTGTATATCAGCAGTCGTTAGAGCTGCCTCAGCAGGAAGCTACAATTATTGAGTCTAGCCCCATTGCAGTGATGCAAGTTGATCAACAGGTTGATTGTATTTCTCTTGGGTATGATCAGCTAATAATCTGGTATGAAAACTTTCAAGAGATGGTCGATCGCCATCGATCATTGATGATTGAATGCTAGATACTGTTTTTTGAATATTTCGGGTTAATAAGGCTGTGCGGGCCTGTTACAATCGCAACGTATCTACTTTTATATTTTCAACTGGAATCCTGAATGTCCGTTTCTCTTCTCGAAATCGTCGTATTGCCCAATGGTGATATTGCACTCCAACGTGCGAACGAAAAAGACGAGCCATTAATTAGTATTAGCTTCTCCGAGGAGGTTCAAGAATTTTTACTGGATGCCAAAATGGACATGGCTAAAGTGATGATTGATGCGGGAGTTGAGTTATTCGAACAGCTAGGTTCAGATAGTATGCAGATGGAAGAGGATAGCCTGGAAGTGGGCAGCAGCCCCCGTATACTGCACTAAATTTGGTATAGCCCTCCATTTGAGTGTAAGGGGCCTACCATCTTTTGATCACTTGTCGTTATACCATTTTCTGCTATATCGTTTGGGTCCGAATCACGCCTACACCAAGGCCTTCAATCGCGAAGTCTTGTTCACGAAGATCTACCAAGATAGGTTCGAGTTCGTCATTTTCTGGTAACAGCATAATTTCATGGCGCTTGCGGGTTTTTTTGAGTCGCTTAACGGTGACTTCATCCTCTATACGTGCAACTACAATCTGACCATTCTCTGCCGTTTCTGCTTTATGCACTGCCAGTAGGTCGCCATCCATAATGCCCACATTTTTCATGCTCATGCCATGAACTCGTAGCAGATAGTCAGCCTGGGGGTAGAACATATTAGCGGCGACCTCCAGGTAATCTTCGATATTTTCTACCGCGAGAATGGGGTCACCGGCAGCAACTCGGCCAACTAGAGGTAGACCCTTATGTTCCTCTTCAAGGAGCCGGATACCACGGGATGTCCCTGAAATCATTTCGATTACACCCTTTCGAGCTAACGCTCTCAGGTGTTCTTCAGCCGCGTTGGGGGATTTAAATCCGAGTTCATTAGCAATTTCAGCGCGGGTAGGGGGGTAGCCAGTTTCACTAATATGCTGTTTGATCAGATCGAGAATTTGTTGCTGCCTAGCGGTAAGCGTTGTTGTGACCATCATGTACCCCGTTAAATCAAATGGAAGCTATTTTGTATGAGCTGCTGTCGACAGGAGTTAAAAAATAATGGTCTGTAATGACAGCTGATAAATTACCTGTAAATAAATATAGCCTGTATTAAAAACCAGTATATGGCTAAGTTGGGTGTTTGCCAAAGGTTTTTTAAAGTGGGTGTACGTAAAGGACTATACTTAGGTGGCTGTACTTAGGTAGTTTTATAAGAGTTGAACGTGCCGTTGGTGGGGCTTGAGATATAACCACGGGGCCTTTGATAGTGATACGGTGATGGGTGTTAGGGTAAGCTCGTAGGCAGAAAAATAGCAGTAAGTAAGGGGGTAGTATGGACGAAGCTAAAATTCCTGAGGCATGGCGGGTATTACGTATTCAGTCAGAGCTGGTAGATGGTATAGAGACTCTCGCTAAGCTAGGTGGAGCGGTGACGGTTTTTGGGGGCGCTCGGTTTAAAGCGGGCTCTGAATTCTATGAAGAAGCTCAGCGACTAGGCTCCATTTTGGGGGAAGCAGGGGTTCCGGTGATTACCGGTGGTGGCCCGGGTGTTATGGAAGGTGCAAATAAAGGGTGCTACGCCAGTTCAACAGCCTCTGTAGGGTTGAATATTTCATTATCTTCTGAACAAGAGCCTAATCCCTACCAGGACACGTCCCTTGAATTTCGCTACTTTTTTGTTCGCAAGTTTATGTTTGTGAGGCATGCAGTGGGGTTTGTTATTTTCCCTGGAGGCTATGGCACTATGGATGAGCTGTTTGAGGCCTTGACGTTGGTTCAAACGGGTAAAGTGAGGCCATTTCCTATTATTTTATTGGGCGTTGAGTACTGGCAGGGACTGATTGACTGGATGCGTAAAACCATGCTGGCCAATGGCTGTATTGAAGAAAGAGAATTACATTTGTTTAGTGTTGTTGATGATGCTGAATCGGCGGCAAAAATTATTCTACAACACGCGCGAATGCTGCAGGCTCAAGAGATAGTCGAGTAGTGTTGAGCGCTGTCAGTTAAAATACTTAGCTTAGAAATCATCCAAGCCGTAAATAGTGTCAGAGTCCAACACTGAGAGTGGATCGTCCCAGTTCTCTGGTACATAGACATCATCTGCCATTAAGCTGTCTTCGTTGCTTAGTTCGTAGGAAGCCCTCCAGTCTTCTGGGGGTTTGGCAGAAAGTAGAAGCATCTGCTGCCAAGTATCAAAATCCAGTTCGCCGACGTCTCCATCTAAGTATTGAATTTCAGCGGCACCAGCCTGTTCGTCGATGGCTACCACCTCAAAGAGTTGGTCGTTGGATGCATCCTGATACCAGGCACCGATGGTAGGTACTTGTGAAGCCATAATCATTCCCTCCACATTGTCTATTTGACCAAGTTAGCACCAATCTTTGGGTGGCGCACTTTAATCAGTAGGGCTGTTAGGTTGGTGAATACACGGGGCGGCTGCTTATATAATGTGCGTAGATTAGAAGAAGTGTGAAGTATTGATGCTAACTATCTTTATCCCATTGATTTTATTTTTTTCGTGGTGGCTCTGGATGTTAGAGGTTAAGTACCAGATGACATAAAAGGCAGTATTGTAAATGCTAAACTAGTCTAATTTTGGTTAATAGTTGACAAGCCTTCTATGCCTTCTTATGTTGCGCCTCCAACCTAATGAGATTTGATGTCATGACGCTAGGACCACTGATGCTTGACCTGGATGGGTTGACGCTGACAACAGATGAAGTGGCACTCATTCAGAACCCCTGGGTGGGTGGCGTGATTTTTTTTGCTCGTAATTTTGAGAACCGTGAGCAAATTATGGGTCTGGTGGGTGAAATTCGTGTCCTTCGTCCCCAGTTGTTGCTTTGTGTGGATCAGGAGGGTGGACGAGTACAACGTTTTCGTGAGGGTTTTAGTCGTTTGCCGCCGATGCAACTCCTAGGAGATCGCTTGTGTGAGGGGGAGGCAGATGCTGAGGCGCTTCTTCAGGATACAGGCTGGCTGATGGCTTCAGAGCTGCTGGCCTGCGGTATAGATTTTAGCTTCGCTCCGGTGTTGGATGTGGATCGGACACAATGTGAGGTCATTGCCGATCGTTCGTTCTCCGATACTCCCGAGCAGGCTATCCATGCCGCTAGGGCCTTTATCAAGGGTATGCACGAGGCTGGCATGGCGGCGACAGGTAAGCACTTCCCTGGCCACGGTGGTGTAAGGGCGGATAGCCATCTTGAAACACCCTATGACAATCGTTCCCTTGAAGCACTACGAAGTCGGGATTTACTCCCTTTTATTCATCTATCAAGTGAGATGGATGCAGTTATGCCAGCTCATATTATCTTTCCCTCCATCGACTCGGATGCCGTGGGTTTTTCACGCTTTTGGCTACAGACAATACTGCGTAATGAACTGCAGTTTGATGGGGTGATTTTCAGTGATGATCTCTCCATGAAGGGTGCGGATGTGGCGGGCAGTTATGCCGATAAGGCTCGCTGTGCCCTCCAGGCGGGCTGTGATATGGTGCTGGTGTGTAACAATCGCCAGGGTGCGCGGGAGGTATTGGATTACCTCGAGCTCAGTGGGGTTGAACCGTCTTCCCGACTATCGAGAATGTCTGCCAGTCAGTCGTTGAACTGGGAGGACTTGGTCAACAGTGAACGGTGGCAGTCTACTACCGCAGCATTATCGACTCTACAAACATCTTGTCTATAAACAACGCAAAAGGAACAGGTCCCTATGCAACTATTGGAAAACTGGCTAGGTAAACTAATCGACGAACAGCGCCTGTGGATGGTCGAAGTTTTTTTGATTGTCTTTGTCGCGCTAATGCTTGGCTATTTGGTTAACAAGGTGATTAATTTTCTCGAAAAGCATGCGGCCCGTACCAGTACGGTTTGGGATGATGCGCTGATCGAAGCTTGTCGTCGCCCCGCAGTTTGGGCCATCTGGATTCTCGGAACCAATATGGCCGCTGCTGTGGCCGCTAGGGTCGCTGAATCAGAACTGTATGACTTCATTGGCCCGGTCAATCGGGTTGCAGTGATATTCCTCTGTGCTTTGTTCCTGCTAAATCTGATTAAACGAGCTGAGCGGAACCTGATTCATCCGGATTATATGGCCGAGCCGATGGATGAGACGACCGTTAGAGCCATCGGTAAGTTACTGCGGGCCTCAGTGATCATCACTGCCATTCTCATTGCCATGCAGGTATTTGGCTATAGTATTTCCGGGTTGCTGGCCTTTGGTGGTATTGGCGGCTTGGCAGTGGGCTTCGCTGCGAAGGACTTGCTGGCTAATTTTTTTGGTGGCTTGATGCTTTACTTGGATCAACCTTTCAAGGTGGGTGACTGGGTACGCTCTCCTGATCAAGAAATTGAAGGTACTGTGGAAGACGTTGGCTGGCGTCTCACGCGTATTCGTACCTTTGACAAGCGGCCGCTGTACATTCCGAACGCTATTTTTAATAGTATTTCAGTGGAAAACCCTTCGCGTATGTCGAACCGTCGTATCTACGAAACCATCGGTATTCGTTACGAAGATGTTGATAAAATGGAAGTGATTGTCGAGGATGTGAAGCAGATGTTGCGCGAACATTCTGAGATAGATCAGAGTCAGACGCTGATTGTTAACTTCAATACTTTTTCGGCATCTTCATTGGATTTCTTTATTTATACATTTACAAAAACCATCCAATGGGTGAAATATCATGAAATTAAACAGGATGTTTTATTGAAAGTTAGTGAAGTGATTGCCCGTCATGGTGCGGAAATCGCCTTTCCCACATCCACGGTACATCTACCCGGGAAAGTCCAGTTAGCCGAAGTAAAAGATATGGGTAAGTTGGAGTGTGAGGGCGTTGAATGAAGATAGGTATTATTGGTGGCAGTGGTCTAACAGATTTTAATGAACTACATGTTCAGCAGCGGTTAACGCCCACCACGGTATGGGGTGAACCCTCATCACCATTGATTGTTGGTACATTTCATACCGCAGACACACCCAGTGCTTTTGAGAAAACTGAGGTGGTCTTTATTGCCCGACATGGTGAAGAGCACCGTATTCCTCCGCATAAAGTGAACTATCGCGCCAACATAGCAGCCCTGAGAGATCAGCAAGTGTCAGCCATCTATGCCGTTAATGTGGTGGGTGGCATTAATATGGAAATGTGCCCTGGAGACGTGGTGATACCGGATCAAATTATCGATTACACCTGGGGGAGGGAACATACCTATTCAGATGGTTCTGATGCGCCATTAGAGCATGTTGATTTTACCAACCCCTACGACAATTCATTAAAGGACGCATTGTTACACCAAGCTATAAGTCTGTCGTTGCCGGTACATGCTGGTGGTGTTTATGGGGCTACTCAGGGGCCTCGACTTGAAACTGCGGCTGAAATTGCACGGATGGAGAGAGATGGCTGTGACATTGTGGGTATGACCGGAATGCCTGAGGCGGCACTGGCTCGTGAACTCAATATTCCCTACGCCAGCTTGGCACTGGTGGTCAATATGGCTGCCGGTCTATGCGACAGCGAAATTTCCATGGAGCAGATCCAACAAATTATTGATGAGCGTATGGCTGATATTCGTCGTCTACTGGTCGCAGTAGCAAATAACATGGGCTGAGGTACTACTAAGCCGGCTTCTGGGTCAACGTGGGCGTTAAGTTGTAAGCAACAAATATTGTAAAATTTTGGTCCTACGTTGTCTCTTAGCGCCTCGTTTTTTAAAGTCCCGTGTCTTGGGTGATAGTGTCAGTGTTTTCTTTCTCATATTTACTCACCAGCACGAGCACACCCATCTCGGGGTGGTCCAAATAGGTGGTTTCATCTCTTTTAACGCGTGTGGACTGCTCCAAGGCGATGATGTCAGTTACCTGATAGTTAGATTTACTCAAGGGTAGCTGATTGATCTCATCAGGCATTATTGATTGAGGGTGACTGGGTAGCGCGGGTAAAACTGATGGTGTTATTTCAGGTGATTGGGTTTTAGTTCCAGCCACTTCTAGCCCTTCAGTTTGGACCGTTGCCATCATTAATGGAGGCATTGACTGTATAAAGGTGGCTTTCCATAGGTTGGCCTGAATGTGCAGGTAACGATTTTTTACCAAGCGAATACTGCCCTCCAATTCATGATGGCTGCCGTAGCTATCGCCGCTTTGAAGAAGAACCCAAGGGCTTTGTTCGGGGCCCAGCCCTGGTTGACGCCAGGCTGTGTGATACAGCACTCTGTAGCCTGGAGCACGCTTTAATCTGGTTTGATCTGGAGCAAGTTGAAACGCGCTTGGAGGAAGAGCTGTATAGGGTTTTTGTATTTCTCCCGCTAATGAAGGATTTATTAAATTCACTACATTTTCCGGGTAGCTGAGCTGGTGATCGGTGCGGTGCTTTTCCTCTCTGTACAGATCCTGCTGACTGAATACAATCACTTCAACTTGATACCAATTATCCTTCTCCGTCTGCATTACCTCTGCCATGATTGGCATTGAGATAAATGTGAGGGTAGCAATAGCGTTACTCAGTGGGCTCATTAATTAATATTTCCTGTTGGTATCAACTGGCTCAAAAATGTCTGAACTTGCTCCAATCGCTGCTCTGCGGTGTCCATTGATGCCGTAAATTTTAGGGTGGTCGCCCCATGTAGCCGATAGATATCGGGTTGTTGCTGTACTAATTGCACAATAGTTAGTGGCTCCACAACGGTATCACTGCCAAAGTCGATACGTCCACCCATTGGTCCAGCTTCTACTTTGCTAATACCCATCTGCTTAGCTTGTAGTTTGAGTTCTGTCACTCGGTAAAGGTTCTTTAAATGGTCCGGTAGCAGACCAAAACGGTCGATCATCTCCACCTGAAGTTCTCTCAGGTCTGCCTCGGAATTGGCATTGGCAATGCGCTTGTACATCATGAGTCGCATATGCACATCGGGTAAATAGTCTTCGGGTATCAATGCTGGAATATTCAACTTGATCTCAATTTCCTCTGATAGAGGGATATCCAGCTCAATGGACTTACCTGCTCGGATAGCCTCCACGGCACGCTCGAGCAGTTCCATATAGAGGGTAAAACCAATGGATTGGATGTGACCGCTTTGGCCCTCGCCCAGTAGCTCACCTGCACCACGAATTTCCAGGTCGTGGGTGGCCAGAGTAAATCCGGAACCCAGTTGATCGGCACGGCTAATAGCCTCTAGCCGTTTCGTTGCATCGGTGGTCATCGACTTGGGCTCAGGTGTCAATAGATAGGCATAGGCTTGATGGTGTGAACGGCCCACACGGCCCCGCAACTGGTGTAATTGAGCGAGACCAAACTTGTCGGCTCGGTCAATGATAATAGTGTTGGCGCTGGGTATGTCGATGCCGGTTTCAATAATCGTGGTGCAGACCAGAATATTAAAATGTTGGTGATAGAAGTCCGACATGACCTTTTCCAGCTGTCGCTCCCGCATCTGGCCATGGGCCACTTCAATACGTGCTTCAGGTACCAGTTCTTGTAATTCGCGTGCGGTTCTATCAATGCTCTTCACCTCGTTGTGGAGGTAAAACACCTGTCCTCCGCGAAGAATTTCTCGAAGAATAGCCTCTCGGGTCACCCTTAGATCACTCTGGCGAACAAATGTTTTGACCGATAGTCTTTTGGCTGGCGGGGTGGCAATAATCGACAAATCACGGACACCGGACATAGACAGGTTCAGGGTGCGAGGAATTGGTGTGGCGGTAAGCGTAAGAATATCCACTTCAGCACGTAGGGCTTTAACTTTTTCTTTTTGACGGACACCGAAACGGTGCTCCTCGTCAATTATTAGTAGCCCAAGATTGCTGTAATCAATGTCCGTGTGCAGCAGTTTGTGTGTGCCGATTAATATATCCACTTTGCCGCTCGCCGCGTTGGCTAGCACTTCTTCCTGTTCTTTTGCAGTACGGAAGCGAGATAGCTCCTCTACCGTCACTGGCCAATTTGCAAAACGGTCTCGGAAATTCCCCAGATGTTGGTGTGCCAGCAAGGTCGTGGGCACTAACATAACCACCTGCTTTCCACTGGAGATAGCAATAAAGGCAGCGCGCATAGCAACCTCGGTTTTGCCAAAGCCAACGTCACCACAGACCAATCGATCCATGGGCTGCTCAGACAGCATGTCTCGTTTTGTCGCTTCGATAGTGTCCAGTTGATCCGGCGTTTCCTCAAAGGGAAAGTCGGCACAGAAGGTTCGGTAATCTTCTTCTGGGTCACTACAGGCAAACCCTTTCCTAGCTGCGCGGGTAGCGTAGATATCCAGAAGTTCGGTGGCGGTATCTCGGATCTGTTTGAGAGCCTTGTCTTTGGCTTTTTGCCATTGTTCAGTTCCAAGCCTATGAAGTGGAGCCAGGTCTTCTTCGCTGCCACTGTAACGGCTAATCAGGTGAAGAGACGCTACTGGCACATAGAGTTTTGCTTCACCGGCGTATTCCAGTGTTAGAAATTCCTGAGGTTCCCCATTGGTCGTAATTGTTTGCAGGCCGCGATATCGCCCTACACCATGGTCTATATGAACCACGGGAGCACCGACTCTCAGCTCGGTGAGATTTTTTATCACTTGGTCGGCGTCTTCTCGCTGTTTACTGCGACGACGACGCTGCATGACCTGCTGGCCAAATAGCTCTGACTCACTGATCAGGCAGATGGCTGGTGTATCAAGGGATAAGCCGCGAGCGAGAGGGTAAACGGTAATGGCGAGTTGATGAGCACTGTCGACAAACTCTGACCAGCCGGCTATCTCAATGGGATGGATATCAATTCGAGCTAGCAGTTCTAGGAGTGTTTCACGGCGCCCAGCAGATTCAGCACAAAAGAGTACTCGCTGATTGGTGGCGAGTAAGTAGTGTTCAAGCTGCTTGAGCGGGTTGTCCTCCTTGGGAATGACGGCGACATTCTGAGGTGACTGAATGGCCAATGACAAGGTGTTCTTGGTGCCGCTACTAGCACTGCTCTTTATGTCATTGTTTTCGATTAACTGAGTGCGGGGATAATGTTTGAGGTGTGAGAATAACTCACTGACGGGAAGAAAAACCTCATTGGGCGCTAATAGTGGTCTCGTGGGATCGATGTTGTATTCCTGGTATCGTTCACTCAACTCCCTCCAGAATTTTTCTGCGGCCTGGTCGATGGCACCTTCAGAAAAGACCAGGCAATTATCGGGTAAATAGTCGAAGAGGGTGGAACACTTTTCGAAAAACAGTGGTAAAAAATATTCTATACCCTGAGAGGTTATTCCCTCGCTGACATCCTGGTAAACCGGGCAACGGCGATGATCCACGTCGAAATGAGTAAGCCAGTTGTTTTTAAATCGGCGGATAGCAGACGTATCTAGCGGAACTTCCCTCGCTGGCAGTACACAGATGTGGTCAGTTTGTGTCAGCGTACGTTGAGTGTCCGGATCAAAGGTTCGCAAGGTTTCAATTTCGTTGTCAAACAGGTCGATTCGAAAAGGCAGTTTGGCGCCCATCGGATAGATATCGACTAGCGAGCCACGCACGGTAAACTCTCCGTGTTCGATCACAGTATCGGCATAGCGATAGCCACTGTGTTCAAGCTTTGTTCGAAGATCATTTAAATCTAATTGATCACCCGTGTGATACTCAAAAGCACGTTGGCTGACAAACTCAACTGGTGGCAATCGGTGCATCAATGTGGTGACAGGGACCACAACGATGCCGTAGTCGATTTGGGGTAGACGGAAGAGGGTGCGAAGCCGCTCCGAAATAATATCTTGATGTGGTGAAAATAGGTCGTAGGGTAACGTCTCCCAGTCGGGGAAGTGAAAGACGGGTACTTGCCCCCCGAGAAAAAACTGCAGCTCCGACTCTAGTTGAGAGGCATTTCTGGCTGAATCGGTGATGACTACTGTTAACCCTCGGTGTTGCTGGCAAGCCTCGGCGATAGCCAAAGCGGAGCCAGATCCGTGGACACCCTGCCAAAGGCGTTTGTCGCCCGGTATATTGGCGGCTGGAAGTGGCAAAAGTGACATATTGGGCTTGGTTCTTATGTGGCTGCAGTAGTGAGGTGTGCTATTTTAGCGGCGGCTTCAGGAGATTGATATGAATCTGTGGGATTTGTAGTGAGTATACGTTTACCGATAATACTATTGAGTATGTTAGTCATGTTGGCGGGCTGTGGAGCGAATAAATTCCGCATTGAGAACCTAGCAAAGACGGATATTGATGTGGTGGCTGATGCTCATTATCAGGAAGTAGAGCGTATTCTGAAGGAGCTGACAGTAAAAATTTATAAGAGAAACCCCCGGTTTCTTCAGCTAGGGGGCGATGGGGGAGGGATCCGAAGTATAGATGGGCGGGTCCAGCAAATTTTTGGTAAGCCA
This sequence comes from Cellvibrionales bacterium UBA4451, assembly GCA_002390285.1. GTDB lineage: Bacteria > Pseudomonadota > Gammaproteobacteria > Pseudomonadales > Porticoccaceae > Porticoccus. The sequence goes on from DGPB01000002.1 coordinate 70,226, forward strand.
GGAAAACTGCAATTTTCAGAGTTGTCGGTTACGGGTGTTGATGCTATTGAGTTGGCTCTGGATAGAAAGTTTGGCGGTGATCGGGTGTTTGCTCTTATGGTTGGGCTGACTGATATGCTGCGACAAGCATATGGTTATAAATCAGAGTTTTTTATGTTTAGTGAACTGAGCGAACAGCAGCTCTACCTAAGCGCCCGTAACCTGGAAATAGCCCTTTGGCGCATTAATACCTATCTGGATGAACAAAAAGTCCCGTTGGTATTAACCAATAGTCGCAACGACGAGAGGCATAACCTTAGCTATGCGCGGTTGTTCGGCAAATTGATCTCGCTGCAGGACATGCTGGCAATCATTGTGTCGGGGCACAATCAGCGGGTGATAAGAACCGTTACGTTGAATGTGGCATCGGTGGCCTTTTTCCCCCTCTAGATCATCTGTAGCGGACGATGATTAACAATAGTTATCTGCTCACCTTTTGATCAAACGCAATCGTTTCCCCATCATTACTACAAATAGTATTGGTTATTCACCAGTCTTTGTTGCTCTCAAAACTGAGAGACCGGATAATACTTTCCCCTAAGAAAGACGGTGCTCTCGGCACAACATCATCTAACCAAGAGGTTTATCACGTGACAGAAGAGACTCGCCCAGTACCCGCTGATTTTTTTGCTGATTGGAAAGAGCGTGAAGCACTGGCAGAAGCCATGATTCCACTGATTGGCCGGTTGTATAGAGAGAATAATGTTTCGCTCTATATGTACGGCAAGAACATGGTGAATCGTTCTGTAATCGAGCTGATGAAGGCGCACCGTTTTGTTCGTCAAATGGAGCATAACGAACTGTCAGAATATGAGACTTTTCCCTTGGTTCAGGCTCTATCAGAAATGGATCTGGGGCCAGCGCATATTGATGTGGGTAAGCTCGCTGTGAGCTACCAGAAATCGGGCAATGGTTCTAATCTCACTGAGTTTCTTCAAAACGAAGTGGGTGATGATATAGGCGTCACTAGAAAGCCGTTACCAGAGCCACAGGATGTGGTGCTATATGGTTTTGGTCGTATTGGTCGGTTGCTAGCTCGCCTGCTTGTTGAAAAAACAGGTAGCGGCGATATGTTGAGATTGCGGGCCATTGTGGTTCGCAAGGGTGGTAGTGTTAATGATCTAGCCACTCGTGCCAGCTTGCTTAGGCGGGATTCTGTGCATGGGGCCTTCGATGGCACTATTCGTGTGCTTGAAGATGAAAATATTCTGGTGTGCAACGGTAACCCCATTCAGGTCATCTATGCCAATTCACCGGCTGAGGTCGACTATACACAGTACGGTATTAACAACGCCATTGTCGTGGACAACACGGGTGTATGGCGTGATGAGGCAGGCTTGGGGCAACACCTTAACTGCGCGGGCGCCAGTAAAGTGATTCTTACTGCGCCAGGAAAGGGAGAAATTCCCAACATTGTTTACGGTATTAATCACCACGAAATAAAGCCCGATTCAAAAATTATATCGGCAGCCTCCTGTACCACTAATGCGATCGTGCCAATATTGAAGGCCATCAATGATGAGTTTGGTCTCAATAAGGGGCACGTAGAAAGCGTTCATTCCTATACTAATGATCAGAACCTGATTGATAACTATCACAAGGGGGCTCGAAGAGGTCGTAGCGCTGCTCTCAATATGGTGCTGACTGAAACAGGTGCAGCGAAAGCGGTGGCCAAAGCGTTGCCTGAGTTGGAAGGTAAGCTAACGGGTAACGCCATTCGGGTGCCGACCCCTAATGTGTCTATGGCGATTCTTAACTTACAGTTGAATCGAGAGACAACGCGTGACGAACTGAATGAGTACATTAGAGAAATGGCGCTGCACTCCAAGCTGCAGCAGCAGATTGATTACACGATATCCACGGAGGCGGTATCTACTGACTTTGTTGGTTCTCGACACGCTTGTATTTTTGATTCCGAGGCAACCATTGTGAGTGGTGACAGCGTTGTCTTGTACTGTTGGTATGACAATGAGTTTGGGTATAGTTGTCAGGTAGTACGCTGTTTGGAAGAGCTGGTTGGTGTGTCTTGGCCAATGTATCCACGGTCTTGAGTATGTCTAATGCGAGAGCCGCGATAAACCGGGGCTCTTTGCTGATAAGAAGATGATCTTTATCAAGCAATGCTGAATCGGTAGTGAATTTCCACAATAGCTGTACTGGTAATAAAAGGCCTCGACCTTTATAATCGCGCCGGTTCAAATTCTGACGATTTTAGCATTTGGCACTGTTAATAAGCGTTAGAAGTTACATTTTCATCGCCGTTATATTTTGCGATGCTTTTTTTGGGGTGCTCGTTAAGAGCAATAATCAATTCAACTGCGTCAGTAGGCACAACCTATGATTAAGATCCGTCGCGGATTGGACTTACCTGTTTCGGGTGCGCCCGAGCAAGTCATTCACGATGGGCCCGACGTGAATTCTGTTGCCATTATCGGCTTTGACTATGTTGGCATGAAACCAACGATGGCAGTCAAAGAGGGCGATAGAGTCAAGCTGGGCCAGTTACTGTTTTCTGATAAGAGAACCGAGGGGGTTCGCTATACAGCGCCCGCTGCCGGTATTGTTTCAGCGATTAATCGCGGCGAGCGCCGTGTACTTCAATCCGTAGTGATTGATGTTGATGGCAATGACCAGGAAATTTTCTCCCAGTATAGCGTTGCTGAGTTAGCCACACTAGATCGAGCTGCCATTGTAGGTAATCTGGTGAGCTCCGGTCTCTGGACAGCCCTCCGCACTCGTCCGTACTCGAAAGTGCCGGCACCTGCATCAGATGTACCCAGTTCCATTTTTGTGACGGCCATGGATACGAATCCGTTGGCCGTTGATCCTGCACTGGTGATAGCTGAACGTGAAGAAGATTTTGCCAATGGCCTAAAGGTGTTGAAACGCCTTACCGACGGCCCTGTTCATCTCTGTATTGCCGGTGATGTAAAGGTTGTAGGTGGTGATGTGGAAGGCGTTCAGTCCCACAACTTCTCCGGTCCTCACCCCGCTGGTTTAGTGGGTACTCATATCCACTTCATCGATCCGGTTAGCGAGCGTAAGACAGTCTGGTCGATTGGTTATCAGGATGTGCTGGCTATTGGTGTATTGTTTACCTCCGGTAGTCTCGATACTCGCCGCGTTATTTCCTTGTCTGGGCCCCAGGTTGAAAGGCCACGTTTAATTCGTACTCGTCTCGGTGCAAGCTTGATTGAATTGACAGCGGGTGAACTAGCAACGGGAGAGAACAGAGTCATTTCTGGTTCGGTACTTTCTGGCCGAACCTCATCTAGTGATATAGGCGATGGCGCATTCTCTTATCTTGGTCGTTACCACACTCAGGTCACCGTTATTCTTGAAGGGCATCAGCGTGAGTTTTTCCGCTACATGTCCTTGGGTACCGATCGTCACTCTGCCATGCCCATTTACCTTTCAGCCCTGAATAAAGAGAAGAAAATTAGTTTTACTACGAATACTAATGGTAGTGAACGGGCTATGGTGCCACTGGGTAACTATGAGCAAGTGATGCCGCTTGATGTGTTACCAACACAATTGCTGCGTGCATTAGTGGTGGGTGATACTGAAATGGCCCAGAAACTGGGTTGTCTGGAGCTTGATGAAGAAGATCTGGCACTTTGCACCTACGTTTGTGTTGGTAAGTACGAATATGGCCCGATCCTTCGGAATAACTTGTCCCGTATTGAGAAGGAGGGCTGATAGTGAAAATTTTACGTAACTATCTTGATAAAATTGAGCCGCATTTCCACAAAGACGGCAAGTGGGAGAAATGGTTTGCCCTGTTCGAAGCGGCAGACACTATCTTCTATTCTCCGGGTACCGTGACAAAAAATGGTTCTCATATTCGTGATGGTGTCGACCTGAAGCGTGTGATGATTACTGTTTGGCTGGCGGCTTTCCCTGCCATGTTCTACGGTATGTATAACCTTGGCTTCCAAGCTAACACTATTATGGCGGCCTCCGGTGCGACTGCCGTTGAAGGTTGGCATGGTGTTTTGATATCCATGTTTGCCGGTCATGACCCAGCAAGTATATGGGATTGCATGTTGTACGGTGCGGTCTACTTTGTACCGATTTATATGGTCACCTTTATTATCGGTGGTTTCTGGGAAGTTTTGTTCGCCATGATTCGTGGCCACGAAGTTAACGAAGGCTTCTTTGTTACCTCCATTTTGTTTGCACTGATTTGCCCACCGGACATGCCATTATGGCAAGTGGCACTGGGTATCACCTTTGGTATTGTGATTGGCAAAGAAGTGTTTGGTGGTACCGGTAAAAACTTCCTTAATCCAGCACTGACTGGCCGTGCATTCTTGTTCTTTGCTTATCCGGCAGAAATGTCCGGTGATGCAGTGTGGACTGCAGTTGATGGCTACACTAGTGCAACGGCATTATCAGTAGCGGCAACTCAAGGTGTTGAGGTTTTGCAGCAGCAGCTGACGTGGATGGATGCCTTTATGGGTAAGATGCAGGGTTCCATTGGTGAGACATCAACCTTAGCTATCTTTATTGGTGGTGCAGTGTTACTCCTTAACCGTATTGCCTCATGGCGTATTATTGCCGGAGTGATGATCGGTATGATTGCTCTGTCTACACTGTTTAACTTTATTGGTTCTGACACCAACCCCATGTTTAATGTGCCCTGGCATTGGCACCTTGTGATCGGTAGCTTTGCCTTCGGTCTGATCTTTATGGCAACCGATCCTGTATCTGCATCTATGACCGATACCGGCAAGCTTTGGTATGGTGCTTTAATTGGTGTGATGGTGGTGTTAATTCGTGTGGTTAATCCAGCTTTTCCTGAAGGCATGATGTTGGCTATTTTGTTTGCTAACTTATTTGCACCGCTGATCGATCACTTTGTGGTTGAGGCCAATATTAAACGGAGGGTGGCACGTGGCTAGTAACGACTCTACTTCGAAAACTATTATTGTTGCGCTGGCACTTTGTATTGTCTGTTCAGTTATTGTTTCAACTGCGGCGGTTATGCTCCGTCCGGCTCAACAGGCTAACAAAGATCTGGATCGTAAAACGAACATTCTCGCCGCAGCCGGCATGTTGCAAGAAGGCGTCGGTGTAGAAGAGCAATTTTCTAGCATCTCGACTCGCGCAGTAGATATGGCCACTGGCAAGTTTACTGATGTGGTTGACGTAGCTACCTATGACCAGCGCAAGGCAGGCAAGAATCCTGCAATGTCTGATGATCTTGGTGATGCTGACCTAGCTAAGATTGGTCGTCGTGCCAAATACATGCTGGTGTATGTGGTGGAAGGTGATTCTGGTCTTGATAAAGTCATCTTACCGATTAAGGGCTATGGGCTGTGGTCAACGCTTTACGGTTTTGTCGCACTTGAGTCTGATCTAAACACAGTAGCGGGTCTTGGTTTTTATGATCATGCCGAAACACCCGGTCTGGGTGGTGAGGTGGATAATCCCGCCTGGAAAGCCAAGTGGATAGGTAAGAAGAGCTACGATGCTAAAAACAAGCAGGCTTTGACGGTTATTAAGGGTTCTGTTGATAGCAGTCGTCCTGAGGCCGTGCATCAGATCGATGGTTTATCCGGTGCAACGCTGACCAGTAAGGGTGTAGATAATCTGATTAAGTTCTGGATGGGTGAAGATGGTTTTGCTCCATTCCTAGCTAACTTGGGTGCAGGGGAGGCTTAATCATGTCGACAAAGATAAAAGAAGTATTGTTTAAACCAGTTTTTGATGAGAATCCAATTGTCCTTCAAATTTTGGGTATTTGTTCGGCATTGGCTGTTACGTCCAGCTTAAAAGTGTCTGTTGTTATGTGTATTGCTCTGACACTGGTGACAGCGTTCTCAAGCATGTTGATATCGATAATCCGTAAACAGATTCCGGGTAGCATTCGAATTATTGTGCAGATGACCATTATTGCTTCGGTAGTGATATTGGTAGACCAGATTTTGAAGGCGGTGGCTTACGATATTAGTAAGCAGCTTTCGGTATTCGTTGGTCTGATCATCACTAACTGTATTGTTATGGGCCGTGCAGAAGCCTATGCCATGAAAAATCCTCCCATAGCCAGCTTCCTCGACGGTATTGGTAATGGGTTGGGTTACAGTGTGATCTTGTTGATTCTCGCCTTTATTCGTGAATTGTTCGGTGCGGGTAAACTGTTTGGGTTTGAGATCTTCGCAGTCGTTAATAACGGTGGTTGGTATGTACCTAACGGTCTATTACTACTCCCACCCAGTGCATTTTTCCTGATTGGCCTGTTAATTTGGGCGCTGCGCTCTTGGAAAAAAGACCAAGTAGAGGCTCCAGATTTCAAGATTTCGCCGAATTCATCTGAAGGGGAGGCCGTTTGATGGAACATTATCTGAGTCTTTTTGTTCGCTCTGTTTTCATTGAAAATATGGCGCTGTCTTTCTTCTTGGGCATGTGTACCTTTTTAGCTATTTCCAAGAAAATTCAGGCCGCTCTTGGTTTGGGGATTGCCGTTATTGTTGTGCTGGTCATTACGGTCCCTGCTAACAGCTTGCTTTATACGTACCTGCTTGCTGATGGCGCTCTGGCCTGGACTGGCATTGACGGTATGGAAGATGTAGACCTCAGTTTCCTGGGGCTAATCAGCTACATTGGTGTGATTGCGGCTATTGTCCAAATCATGGAGATGTTCCTGGATAAGTTTGTTCCTGCGCTGTACAACGCTCTGGGTGTATTCCTGCCATTGATTACAGTGAACTGCGCCATTTTGGGTGCTTCATTGTTTATGGTTGAGCGTGACTACGATTTAGCAGAAAGCACTGTGTATGGTTTAGGAGCTGGTGTTGGTTGGGCTCTGGCTATTGTTGCCCTTGCTGGCATTAGAGAAAAGTTGAAATACAGCGACGTGCCTGTCGGTCTGCAAGGCTTGGGTATCACCTTTATTACTGTTGGTCTGATGTCGTTGGGCTTTATGTCCTTCGGCGGCATCGATCTGTAATCGGCGGGGAGAAGAAAGATAATGAATCTGGAAATCATACTCGGCGTTGGAATGTTCACAGCGGTTGTATTAGTGCTGGTAGCATTTATCCTCGCTGCGCGAGCGAAATTGGTGAGTACCGGCGATATCACTATTGATATCAATGGCGAAAAAACAATCACTGTGCCTGCGGGTGACAAGTTATTGCAAACCCTTTCGAATGCGGGTTTGTTTCTACCCTCAGCTTGTGGCGGTGGTGGTACCTGTGCTCAATGTAAGTGTGTTGTGGTAGAAGGCGGTGGCTCTATGTTACCGACAGAAGAGTCCCACTTTACTAAACGGGAAGCCAAAGAAGGCTGGCGTTTGTCCTGTCAGACTCCTGTCAAACAGGATATGAAGGTTGAAGTACCTGAAGACGTATTTGGTGTTAAGCAATGGGAGTGTACGGTTGAGTCTAACCCCAATGTGGCGACCTTTATTAAAGAGCTGACATTGAAGTTGCCGGAAGGCGAAAATGTAGAATTTCAAGCGGGTGGTTATGTACAGCTGGAATGCCCCCCTCATCATATAAAATACAGTGATTTCGATATTGATGAAGAATATCGCGGTGACTGGGAACGTTTCGGTTTCTTTGCTCACGAATCTATTGTGACTGAGGATGTAATTCGCGCTTATTCCATGGCCAACTATCCAGAAGAGCGGGGTGTTGTTAAATTCAACATTCGTTGTGCTACGCCGCCTCCTGGGTCTCACGGTATTCCTCCGGGCATTATGTCTTCGTGGACGTTTAACCTGAAGCCTGGTGATAAGGTAAAAGTATACGGTCCCTTTGGTGAATTCTTTGCCAAAGATACCGATAACGAAATGGTGTTCATCGGTGGTGGTGCTGGTATGGCTCCCATGCGGTCGCATCTGCTTGATCAGCTACGTCGTTTAAAGAGTAGTCGTAAAATATCGTTCTGGTATGGCGCTCGCTCTATGCGCGAATGCTTCTACAATGAAGAGTACGACGAGTTAGCCGCTAAAAATGACAACTTTGACTGGCACTTGGCTCTTTCAGACCCTCAACCAGAAGATAACTGGGATGGGTTGCAGGGCTTTATCCACCAGGTTCTTTACGATAACTACCTGAAGGATCACCCTGCACCAGAAGATTGTGAATACTACATGTGTGGGCCACCCATGATGAATGCCGCGGTGGTCAAGATGTTGGTTGATCTAGGTGTTGAGAGAGATAATATCTTCCTCGATGACTTTGGCGGTTAATGTAAAGGGGGCCAATGAAAGTTTTGCCTACAAAAGCAATAACAAAAACGAGGCCTAGGGCCTCGTTTTTGGTTACCTGTTTCCTCATTTTTGCTGGGTTGCAGGGCTGCGCAAAAGAACCAGAGCAGTTGGTATTCAATGGTGCGACGATGGGGACCACCTACCTGGTGAAAATTGTGCCTGGTGAAACAGTGGTGGCGAAAAACCTAGCTGATCACATTGATGACAGGCTCAAGGGCTTAGATGCAACCTTTAGCACCTACCAAAAAAGCTCTGAGCTGATGAACTTCAATCAGTCAGCTATCAATCAGCCCGTCTCAGTCTCACCGGATATGTTGAAGGTGATGACTATTGCCATGCAGGTCTATCAGCAAAGTGATGGCGCTTTTGACCCCACAGTAGGCCCACTCGTAAACCTTTGGGGCTTTGGGCCAAATTATACCGACCAGGTTATCCCCCAGGCTCAAGATATCACTCATCACTTACTATCAGTTGGGTTGAATAATCTTTTGTTGAATCAACAGGCAGGTACGGCAACTCGTCAGTCTGATATCCAGTTGGATTTATCTGCTATTGCGAAAGGCTATGCTGTTGATGCTGTGGCAGAACTGCTGGCATCCAGTGGACTTGTTAATTATCTGGTGGAAGTAGGAGGGGAGTTGCGTTTGAGTGGCCGTAAGGCTAATGGTCAACGCTGGAAAATCGCCATCGAAAAGCCCTCGTTAGAGCAAGGTAATGTACAACAAGCTATCTCAGTAGAAGATATGGCTGTAGCAACCTCAGGAGATTACCGTAACTATTTTGAGAAAAATGGGAAACGTTATTCTCATACTATCGACCCAAGGACAGGCTACCCAATCGACCATGGTCTGGCTTCCGTCACCGTTGTTTCTCAATCAGCCGTCAAGGCCGATGCTTTGGCTACTGCTATGATGGTAATGGGCCCAGAGAAGGCCCTGAGGTTTACAGAACAAAATAACCTGGCAGCCTACCTCTTGATAAAGGAGGTCGATGGTTTTAAATCGAGAGCTTCAACGGTGTTCACTCAAGATTTTTTAGGAGAGTAGATAGTGCTCGAAATATTACTGGCTTTTCTTGTTTTATTGCTGATTGTGGCCGGTATGGCCATTGGTGTGATTATGGGCCGTAAACCGTTAAAAGGTTCTTGTGGCGGCGTTGGGGCAGCGTTGGGTGAGGTGGACTATAGCTGCGATTTATGTGGAGGCGACCCAAATAAATGTGACGAAATTTCTCAGGAAACTGCACAGGATAAAGCGAGTGACCTAGCCTACGATGCAACCAACAAACAATAGATTAAGAAGCAACACATTGATTAGTAAGCTGTTATCATAAAAACCACAATAAATATGTTGTTATTATCTATAGATTCCCCCCCCCCTCTATATCTTGAGTACATCCACAAATAAGGTAAGACGCTGTCCAGGTTTTAGATAGTTTTTCTGGTTCAGCTTATTCCATTCAAGAATATCGCTAATTTGCAGGTCAAACTTGCTGGCGATTCGATACAAAGAGTCACCCCGACGTACCTTATATTTGAGTTTTCTTACACTGGCCGGAGCGCTTTCTCCACTTACATGTACTTTCAGTGTTTTTCCAAGTTTAAGCGCGGATTTAACATCTAGGCTATTCCACTTGGCTATGTCATGAATAGAAACATTTTGGTTTCGTGCAATCCTCCAGAGAGAGTCACCACTTTTAACGGTGTAGAAACCTACCTTTCCCGCAGAAGGAAGGTCAAAACCAGTCCCTGGGATTTTCAATTTCTGGCCGATTCGGAGAAAATCACCTTTAAGTTTATTCTGACTCCGAAGCTGTTTTTCTGGAATGTGGTGTACGCTGGCTACGCCTGACAGGGTATCACCTGATTTCACCACATACTGTTTGATCGGAGCCCATTCGTTCCGTGGTGTGCTTGCGAGAGCCATGCGGAAGCGTTGTGTTTTTTCGATAGGCAATGAAATGTATTGCGGGCTTTCAGGGTGTGTAACCCTGCGGCTATAGCCTGCATTAAGCTGATAGAGTGTGTCGGCTTCAATGCCGGCCATTTTTGCCGCTCTTGATAGGTCAATTTGTTCGTGCAGCTGAATGGTGGTGAAATAGGGTTGGTTTGCCACGTCAGGTAGGGATATATCATGCTTTTTGGGGTTGGCAACAATCCGAGAAATAGCGAGCAGTTGTGGAACATAGGCTCGAGTTTCCCGTGGTAAACCCAGAGACCAGAAATCAGTTGGTTTTCCATCACGCTTATTGCGTTCAATGGCTCTTTTTACATTCCCTTCACCCGAGTTATAAGCTGCTAATGCCAGTAACCAGTCGCCATCAAAATAGTTGTGCAGGTACTTTAAATATTGAATGGCCGCGTCGGTGGACGCTATGGGATCACGTCGGCCATCGTACCACCAGTCGCGTTTTAGACCGAACCTTGACCCTGTCCCTGGAATAAACTGCCAGAGTCCGGATGCATGGCTGTGTGAGTAGGCTAGTGGGTCGAAGGCACTTTCAACAGCCGGTAACATCGCCAGTTCCAGAGGCATATCATTAGCTTCCAGTTTTGTGATGATGTGATAGAGAAAGAACTGACCACGTTGCATAACACGGTCTACATAAGTCTGGCTGTTGCTGTACCAGGCGACTTGTTTTTCAATGCCAGGATTATCGTAATGCTCTTGTAGTTCTAACCCTGTGCGTAAGCGTTGCCACAGGTCTCCTTGGCTGGATTTTTTTGGATGATGAAGAGATATAGATAGTGATGGCCCTGGCTGTTCGGTTACCTGGATAGGTCTGCTCTTTGCGGCTACAGCCACTATTTTTTCTGGCAGTGGTTGTACTGTGGGCACAGCCACCTGTTGTGTTGTCTGTTGTGCGCATCCAGCTAAGAGAGCAATGAGTAGTGGAATAAAGGTTCGTTTCTTATTTTGCATTTTTATTACTACTAATAGGATGTTTTGCCCGAACAATAGGGTGTGAACGGGTGTGGATTGTAACGGCCTGATTCATTAGGATCAATTTATGACAGTTCTATTTATGACAGCTCTGTGGGGTTTATTCCGTGACAAGGTGAACAGTCATGAAACTTTTATAGAGGCACGGCTATAAGTGAACAGTATTAAAAGCCATCTTTCCAGCGACGAATGATGGTAAAGACATCACTTTCTGACATCGTGACTTGCCCGCTATACTGTTCTGCAGCTTGTATTACACTGGGCTGGCTGGATCTTAGGAATGGGTTTGAGGACAACTCTACAGCCAGTGTCGAGGGTACCGTTGGTTGCCTTTGTTGACGTTGTAGTTGTACCTGTAGGACTCTTTGTTGCAATGTTTTATTCTCTGGCTCTACGGCCAAGGCAAATTTCAGATTAGCTTCAGTGTACTCATGGGTGCAGTAGACAAGTGTTTCACTGGGTAGTCCCGCTAGGCGAGACAGGGAATGCCACATTTGCTCAGGTGTTCCTTCAAACAAACGGCCACAGCCACCTGCAAATAAGGTATCGCCGCAAAAGACTAATGGTTCGGTAGCAGAGAAATAAGCGATATGGTCCAAGGTATGACCTGGTACAGCTAATACATCAAATGAAATGGGGTCTAGCTTCAGAGCGTCGCCGTCTTTCAGAATATGGGTAATTTGAGGTATACCTTCAGGGCCATAAACGGGAATTGGAGATGTTTCGAGTAACTGATCGATACCACCCACATGGTCGGGGTGGTGATGGGTCACAATAATGCCCTCTAACGATAGATTTAGCTTATCCAGGACCTCTAATACGGGTTTGGCATCACCGGGATCGACAACATAGGCTTTATGGTCGTCCGGCTGATGAAATAGCCATATATAATTGTCTGTAAAGGCAGGGATCGCATGAACAACTAGCGGCATAGTTTGTACCAGTGGTTTTGAAGGATTATATTCCCCATACTAAACGAATTGATGTGGGTAGTATAAATAGTGGCCTTGAAGTCGAATAATAGAAGCAGGGGTAATCAATTGGGAATGCGGAGTAAGCATGCGTAACTTATTCCCAATCTCAAAGGCATACTTCGATGGTAAGCATCGTGTCATGCCTTTAGCCGAAGCCCAAGCATCCCTAGAGAGCTGGTTTCAGACCCACAACGGGCGCTATTTACTTGAACGCGAACAACGGGCGCTGCATCGAGTCATGCCTGAGATGGGTGCCCATAGGATGATGCATCTGGGGGTTACACCACACCAGTTACTCACGGGTGAATTTAACCACCTTCACAATTTTTCGATTGGTGCTGCAGCAGAATACCCGGGTGATAGTGAGGTGGTCTCTGATTACGATGCTTTACCATTGCCCTCGGAGACGGTTGATACGGTATTGCTTCATCATGCACTGGAGTTTTCTCAATACCCTCACGAAGTATTAAAAGAGGTCGCCCGTGTGCTGACACCCTGCGGGCATATGGTGTTGGTGGTGTTGAACCCTATCAGCTTTTTTGGTTTGACCAAATGGCCTGCCAGACTGCTTTCAACGCAGGCTGTTTGGCGTCATCACAGTCTGCGGCATCGTCGGCTGCTGGATTGGTTAAGGTTATTAAATTTTCAACCCATTAAAGCCGTGTCTGGGGGATTTCCTATGCCATTACTATGGCCGAGGCCTGATAATGACGTAGGGTTTATGGAAAGAATTGGTCAAAAATATGGATTGCCTTGGGGTGCATTTTATATGGTTGTTGCCCGAAAATACGTTGCTAAACCCATGCTGCTTGGTTCCAGACGACGGAAATTTATTCGTATTCCGGCTGTGCCAGCGGTAAAAAAGAACAGTGTTATTAAAATGCCTTTTTCAGGAGAAAAGTAGTTGAAGGAATTAGAGATTTTTACCGATGGTGCCTGTAGAGGAAATCCAGGGCCCGGTGGATGGGGTGCATTACTACGTCACGAGGGTCATGAAAAAACCATCTATGGTGGCGATTGTGAAACGACCAACAACCGTATGGAGCTTACTGCCGCTATTGAGGCATTAGCTGTATTGAAAGAACCCTCAAAGGTGGCTTTGACGACAGACTCTCAATATGTACGCCAGGGCATTACCAGTTGGCTCGAAAACTGGAAGAAACGTGGTTGGAAAACGGCGAGCAAGCAGCCTGTTAAAAATGTCGATCTGTGGCAGCGTCTTGAAGAGGAAGCCTCCCGCCACCGGGTGGAATGGCATTGGGTTAAAGGGCACAGTGGTCACAGAGAGAATGATATTGCAGACGAGTTGGCCAACCGTGGTATTGACGAGTTGATTGGTGTGCCTTAAAGGCGATTATTCATGATTAGAAACACAACGTTTAACAGATAGAGAAATAAAAATAATGGTACGACAAGTTGTGCTGGATACAGAAACCACTGGTTTAGAAACGAGCCAAGATCATCGGATTATTGAAATTGGCTGCGTTGAATTAGTTAACCGCCGGTTGACGGGCCGCCGCTATCATCAATACATCAATCCCGAGCGGGACGTGGACCATGGGGCCATGGAAATCCATGGTATTACCGATGAGTTTCTTTTGGATAAGCCCGTTTTTGCGTCCATCGCCGATGAGTTTCTGTCCTTTATTAAAGGCGCGGAACTGGTCATTCACAATGCCCCTTTCGATGTGGGCTTCATGAATCACGAGTTTGCCAAATTAGAAGGATATGGCCAGGTATCTGATGTTTGTGATGTTGTCGATACGCTTGTTATGGCCCGACACATGCACCCCGGTCAGAAAAATAACTTGAATGCCCTGTGCAAACGTTATGGCGTAGATAACTCCCAGAGGGATTTACACGGGGCTCTGCTTGATGCAGAGATTCTCGGAGACGTTTACCTGTTGATGACGGGTGGACAAGTGGATTTGGTGCTAGGAGGTCAAAATAGTCAAGGCGGCAATAATGGCTTGGATGATATCCGCCGCCTTTCAAGTGAGCGGCCAGCCCTCAGGGTGATCCGTGCCAGTGAAGAAGAGCTTAGTTTACACAGCAATCAATTGCTCAAGATTGATCAGGTCAGTAATGGTGGTTGTGTCTGGCTGGCGGCGCCAGATGATGACGCCGCCGCAGAATAGTTTCAGGGTAAGATATAGGTGTAGAAGAGGTTACAGAACGTACATTACACACAGTGCACCAACAATGGACAGAACGATGGTGTAGGGAAAGGCCATAATGACCATCCGACCGTAGGATAGCCGAATGAGTGGAGCCAATGCGGAGGTCAGCAGGAACAAGAACGCTGCCTGACCATTAGGTGTCGCAACGCTAGGGAGGTTTGTACCGGTGTTGATGGCTACAACCAACAGATCAAAATGCTCTCTCGTGATTTTCCCAGCATCCAATACCGCTTTAACCTCATTAATATAGACCGTTGCCACAAATACATTGTCACTAATCGCAGAGAGCACCCCGTTGGCGACAAAGAACATCACTGGTTGAATACTCTGATCCATTTCCAGAACGGCGTGAATAATGGGTGAGAACAGGTGCTGGTCGTGAATCACCGCCACGATGGCAAAAAACACCACTAGTAATGCCGTAAATGGCAGAGCTTCTTCAAAAGCGTGACCGATGCGGTGTTCTTCGGTGATACCGTTAAAAGCGGTCAGTAGAACGATAACACTCAGACCGATCAGCCCTACTGGCGCCAAGTGGAATGCCAGACCAACAATTAGAAAAATAGCGACCAAAGCTTGAATGATCAGCGATACTCGGTGCTTGTTGGTCATTTTTTTGGATTCTTGCTGGTCGAATTCCTCCAGCACGGCGCGTACGGTCTCGGGAAGTGTGGTGCCATAGCCAAACCAACCCAGCTTCTCCAGCAACACACAGGTGATCAATCCGCAGAATAATACTGGTATGGTGACGGGTGCCATGACCAGAAAGAACTCGATAAAAGTCCATCCTGCTTTTTCAGCAATCAGTAGGTTTTGGGGCTCGCCCACCAGTGTCGTGACACCACCTAATGCGGTGCCCACCGCACCGTGCATAATTAGGCTTCGCAGAAAAGCGCGAAAGCCCTCCAGATCTTCGCGGTGGAATTCCAGTACCGTAGCATCGTTGGAATGATCATGGCCAAGTTCGTGATGAATCTCTTTTCCCGAGGCCACCTTGTGATATACAGAATAGAAGCCGATGGCGACACTGATTAGTACGGCGGTCACGGTCAGGGCGTCCAGAAATGCCGATAAAACAGCGCCGGCGATACAGAATAATAATGACAATACAGACTTGGATTTAACCCCAATCAGAATTTTGGTGAAGGTAAATAGAAGCAGGTCACGCATAAAATAAATGCCTGCCACCATAAAGATCAGTAAGAGAATAACTTCGAAATTGCCTAGAGCCTCGTGATAGACCGATTCTGGTTTAGTCATACCCAGAAGAACTGCCTCAATGGCGAGTAGGCCACCCGGTTGTAGTGGGTAGCATTTTAGGGCCATGGCTAGGCAGAAAATAAACTCGATGATCAACACCCAACCGGTGACAAAACTATCGACAGTGAATAAGAGAATTGGGTTTGCAACCAAAAAGGCCAGAATGGTGTATTTGTACCAATCGGGAGAGTTACCCAAGAAGTTTTTACTAAACGCCTGGAACATTGGCTGTTGCATGGGGTAATCCTTATGTTGTGGTCTACTTATTTGGCCCAAACCAGAAGAAGAATAATGTTACTATTTTCACCTGATATATGGGGACGAACCGTATAACGGAGTAGGCTTTTTTGCAAGTATCGATAGGGGCTAAATAATTGGCTTGCCGTTATAAATCACTACTGAATTAGCGGGTGTGAGGGCTTTTTATAGAGAGGCCGATGCTTTTTTATAGATCATTGTTATTCCGAGAGTAGGGTAGGTGAATATGAACACTGCTGAAGATGTGAGAGTACTTCTCTATGATCTTTTTGGTTGCACTCAATGACATTAACAAATGATTTCTATCCATGCAGCAGTTTGCCAGAAGGCCCACTACTTGAGCCGCTACTGATTGCCGTTGCTGAGATGAAGTTGCTTTGTTTCGAGGGTACCCAGCGATTTCTCTTTGAGTCGATGCAGCTTCCTGTTGATAAGTGTGTTCATCAACATTTATTGGGACTCTACAATCAACGACCCTGCTATGTTGTTGATATTGGGGTTCTTTCCCGTATTCCTAACGATGCGCAATGGCGAGAGGTACGGTCATTATTGGGCCATGTTGATGATTTCCACTTTAATTTGGCTGGCCGAGCGACCCAGATCATACAGTGGGATCGAGATCATCGTTTTTGCGGATGTTGTGGTAGCCCGACTACGCTTACAGACGGTGATCGCTCACGCTTCTGTCATAACTGTAATCAATTGTTTTATCCCCGTATCTCACCCTGTGCCATTGTTGTCATCACACGTGGAGAGCACTGCCTACTTGCATCTAATGCAGCTTGGGAAGGTAAGTTCTATAGTGCGTTAGCCGGGTTCGTTGAGCCTGGAGAAACGGTTGAACTCGCTTTGCAGCGTGAAGTGATGGAGGAGGTTGGGATAGAAGTAGACAATTTGAGGTATTTTGGTAGTCAGCCATGGCCATTTCCTGGCCAATTGATGTTGGGGTTCCATGCAACCTACAAAGGTGGTGATATTGAGGTTGATGGTAAAGAGATCGCTGAGGCGGATTGGTGGCACTACGATAACTTGCCGCCTTGCCCAAACCCTCGAACATTATCAGGGAAATTGATTCAACATTTCGTTGATAGCTGTAGAGAGAAGAAGGTGAATAATGCAATTTAACCAGTCGACACTTATTCCAACCATTATCGGTATTTTTTTACTATTGTTCTCTCTGCGGATATTACTGAGAAGGACAATGATAGAAGCGGTTTTTCGAGCAGTACTCGGCCTGGTACTGATGGCGGCTAGTGCCATTTTTTTACTCGGCAGCCTGGATTTGTTCAGCTACCGACAATTACTTCAGGAAGAATCTGTTGCAACCCTTCGATTTGAAAAGCTCAAGACACAGACATATCGGGTCATTCTTGTCGATAACACCGGCCATCAATACCGTTATCACCTAAAAGGGGACCAATGGCAGTTGGATGCGAGGCTGATCAGATGGCACCCAATATTCGCCAGTGCGGGTTTCAGCCCGCTGTATCGATTAGATCGACTCAGCGGACGGTACAGTAACTTGAGGCAAGAAATGAACGATGAACGCACTGCCCATAAGCTAGAGTTTAGCCCCTACGGAATAGATACTTGGGTATGGATAAAACGACTTCCCTGGTTATGGGAGTGGGTTGATGCTCAATATGGTACAGCGACGTTTCTTCCCATGGCTGATGGCGCGATTTATGAGGTAAAACTGGGTGTTGCCGGCCTAGTTGCGAGACCAGTAAATGACCTTGGTAAGGGGGCAGTAGAAGGCTGGCAGTGATACACTCGCCGACCAAGTTTAGCCCATCGATAGATGAGCAATGAGCGTAATGTAATAGAGGGAGTTTAAGATTGGAATTTTTGATTCAATACGGTTTGTTTTTGGCCAAAGCAGTAACCATGGTTGTCGCTTTACTGATTGTAATTGGCACGATAGCGGGGCTCAGTAGCCGTGTCAGAAAACATCCGAAAGGTGAGCTTGAGGTTCACCGCTTAAATGAAGATTTTGAGCAGATGAATAATATCTTGCAGTTGGCAATGCTGAATCCTGCAGAGCAGAAGCAGCTGGCAAAAGAGAAAAAGAAAGAAGAAAAAATTCGCAAGAAAACAGTCTCAGAAAAAAAACGGGTTTTTTTACTCAATTTCAAAGGAGACATGCGAGCGTCTGCAGCAACTAATCTTCGTGAAGAAATCACCGCCGTACTAAGCCAAGCCAAGCCGGAAGATGAAATAGTGGTCAGATTGGAAAGTGCGGGAGGCATGGTTCACAGCTATGGCCTTGCCTCTAGCCAGCTTGATCGGATTAAAAAACAGGGTATACCTCTTACCGTTTGCGTCGATAAAGTGGCCGCCAGTGGTGGTTATATGATGGCTTGTGTAGCGGATAAAATTCTAGCTGCCCCATTTTCTATCCTCGGCTCGATCGGTGTGGTCGCTCAGTTACCTAACTTTAATCGTTTGTTAAAAAAACATGATGTTGATGTAGAGCTACATACGGCTGGGGAATATAAAAGAACTCTCACTATGTTTGGTGAAAACACCGATCAAGATCGAGAAAAATTTACCGAAGACCTGGAAGACACCCATCAATTATTTAAAGATTTTGTCAGTCAGCACCGCCAGGCCGTCGATATTGACACGATTTCTACCGGTGAGATATGGCTGGGAACCCGTGCCCTAGAGATGTCATTGGTCGATGGGTTAATGACCAGTGACGAGTATTTGGTTGGCCTTTCATCGGATGCTGATATCTTTGAAGTTAAATATAGCCACCGGAAGAGTTTGCCAGAGAAAGTGGGGCTGGTGGCTGAAAATAGCACTGACCGACTATTGCTGCGTTGGTGGAATAGATTGCGCTCTACTCATTACTACTCTTAGCCTTCTCACGAATGTGCGAACAGGAAAACTGACCAAAAATATTGGTTAGTTTCTCCTGAGCTTGTCTTTTACAGCAAGAGGGTTAGGGAAGTTGAATGTCACAATATAGCTGGATACTAGGAAGGTAAGAATGGCTGCTGCTTGAATCAGATGGGATGCGAGAACCCCAATCATTGAGGCATTATAGGCCACATAGGCTATTAACAGGGAAAACTCACTGATCTGTCCCAACCGGAAGCCGATATCCCAAGCCAGTACTTTTCTCTCACTCTGGCGCCCCAATAAAAACCGAAAGGTTGCGGGTTTCATCGCCAGCATCGCACCGCCAAGGATAATGGCTGCCAAGGCAATTTCAGGTAGAAGTCCCAGGTTAAATCCTGCTCCGAGCGAGAAAAAGAACATAATTAGGAAAAAGTCGCGTAACGGCTTAAGGGTCAATGCAATATGCTGGGCTATGGGGCTGGAGGCAATCGTGATTCCGGCTAGAAAAGCACCAATTTCCCGAGATAGCCCAAGTACTTCTGCTAATTCAGAGAGACCCATGCACCAGCCAATCGCCAATAGGAAGATGTATTCTCCTATTCGGTCATATTTGGCTATCAGTTTCAGAAGAATCCAGCGCACGAAGGCCCAGGCAAAAAGAATCAGCAGGGGGAGGGCCAACAGTGTGATGCCGACCTGCATAAAATCGATTTGCCCTCCTTCACCACTGAGTAGTACTAACAATACAAAAATGGCAAGGAAGTCTTGCATCAGCAGTAGGCCAATCATCATCTCACCGATGTGTCGGTGGTGGAGAATCGTGGTGGGTAACAACTTGATGCCAATAATGGTGCTGGAAAACATCATGGCCGCGCCAATGATGAGACTTTCAGTGATGGTATAACCAAATAAATAGGCAATCAAAAAGCCAACACCAGCAAAAGATAAGGAGCTTATCAGCGTCACAACGGTGACTTTTCTTAGGGCCGTCATTAATGACTGTGGTTGTAGGTCTAACCCTAGTAGAAAGAGTAGGAAAATAATTCCGATTTCAGAGATTCTAGATAGCAGGTGTATATCTTGTATCCACCCAAGACAGTACGGGCCGATCAAGGCACCCACAACAATATAGGCCACCAGTAATGGCTGTCGAGCATAGATCGCAAGTGACGCCACCACAGCGGACCCGGTAAAAATTAAAAAGAACGATTCGATAACAGCTTCGTTCATAGTGATACCCCTTATGCGCTATTGTGAGGGAAGGGGTTAAAAGCGGCAAGGCTACTCAAGCCTGAATCTGTAAAAGGTATTTAGCCTGCTGACGTTCTGTAATTATAGACCACAATGCTTGAATGCTACCTGTGCTTAGTTAGTAGCGGGCATGTGATTAGCTTCTACGGAACAGAGGTTCGGGCTGATCAGCTGAACTTTGATAAGTGACACTAAAATCATTCAAGGAGGCTGCAGCCGCATCCAAGTCTATACCGTCTTTTAAGTCGAAAGAGTCAAACCCGCAGCGTTTTAAGTAAAAAAGCTGATCACGAATTGCGTTACCTATAGCACGCAATTGCCCATTGAACTCATATCGTTCCTTTAGCAGTCTTCCTATCGAGAAGCCGCGGCCATCGACAAATGTTGGGAAGTTAACAGCAATAAGAGGGAATTGGTTTGCCTCTAAGCCAACAGCATCTACATCTTCATCACTATCAATCCAGAGCCCAGCACATTGCAAGTTAAGCGCTTCTTTATTGTCCAGCCAATACTGCATGGGCAGTAAAACCTTTGCCCTTGGTAACTCACCTGAGAAATCTTTGGGGATAATGACCCAGCTGTCATCAACAACCTGGCTACCTTTAATGATCTTTGGCATAGACGCTCTCCTTGAAAGGGGTGAGTCCAATACGGCGGTAAGTGTCTATAAATAACTCATCACCATTGCGGTTTTCAACATAAATATCGAGAATTTTCTCGATAACCTCAGGCATTTCGTCTCGCCCAAAGGAAGGCCCAAGGACATTGCCGAGAGTGGCATCGCTATCAGAGCTACCACCTAGCTGAACTTGATAAAATTCATCCCCCTTCTTATCAACACCCAAGATCCCAATATTGCCCACATGGTGGTGCCCACAGGCATTCATACAGCCTGAGATGTTCAATGACAGATCACCGAGATCATAAACATAGTCCATGTCATCAAATTTACGCTGTAGCGCTTCGGCGATTGGTATAGATTTGGCATTAGCCAATGAACAAAAGTCACCGCCGGGACAGCAAATCATATCCGTGAGTGTGCCAATATTCGGTGTGGCAAAACCACCAGCTTTGGCTTTCTGCCATAGTTCAAATAGGTCTGACTTTTTCACATCGGCCAGTACTAAATTTTGGTTGTGTGTGGCACGAATCTCACCATACGAGTATTGGTCAGCAAGATCAGCAATGACATCTAACTGCACGTCAGTGACATCTCCTGGCGCGACACCAGTGGGTTTCAGTGACAGGGTAACAGCAGCATAGCCAGGCACTCTGTGGGCAGTAATATTTCTTTGTAACCATTTGCCAAAAGCAATATTTTCGTCAGAACGTTGCTTAAGTTCAATATCTGCTTCACCGTCATCTAACGATTGGTAATCAGGTGCTGTGAAGAACCCTTTCACACGATTTATTTCTTCATCTGTGAGGATGGATGGTGTGTCCTTGATGTAATCCCACTCTGATTCGACTTCGTGAGCAAAGACTTCTGGCGTCCAAGCACGTACCAGAATTTTTATCCTGGCCTTGTATTTGTTGGCCCGGTTACCGTGTCGATTATAGACCCGAAGAATGGCATCCAGATAAGTGAGCAGATGCTCTTTAGGGAGGAATTCACGGATGACACTGCCAATAACAGGCGTTCGACCCAATCCACCTCCTACGAGCACTTTAAAACCTACCTCGCCGTCATCATTTTTTACTATTTGAAGACCGATATCGTGAACCTGAATAGCTGCACGATCCCCCTGAGTGCCGCATACAGCAATTTTGAATTTACGGGGGAGGAAGGCGAATTCTGGATGGAAAGTAGACCACTGACGAATGATTTCACACCAGGGACGAGGGTCTTCATGCTCATCCTGGGCCACACCGGCGAACTGATCCGTTGTGGTATTGCGAATACAGTTGCCACTGGTTTGTACTGCGTGCATTTGAACTTCAGCCAACTCACCTAGAATATCCGGCACTTCTTCCAATTGTGGCCAGTTGAACTGAATATTCTGGCGAGTGGTGATGTGACAGTATCCTTTGTCATAAGTCCGGGCTATATGAGCCAGTTTACGGAACTGCTTGGAGTTCAATAGGCCATAGGGTACAGCGATGCGAAGCATGGGCGCCAAGCGCTGAATATACAGGCCGTTTTGCAGACGCAAGGGAAGGAACTCGTCTTCAGCCAGTTCTCCCGCTAAGTAGCGGTCTGTTTGGCTGCGAAACTGGGTAACGCGTTCCTCGATAATTTTTTGATCGTTTTCGTTATATACGTACATAAAATAGTTACATAAATTGTGAGATTTGTAGTGTGCCCATTGCGTATATGGCATCAGAAAGGCGCGAATTCTACAGGGAATAATGCCCCTTGTCAGTGGGGTACAGATAATAGCGCGCCTTGCCCCGTTGGTTAAAACCTTTTCTCTATATGATCATAAGGTTAAGGCATAACAAGTAATGTGAGAGGGTCTTTATAGGGGGACAATATAAAACGTTGCTGGTACAATCCCGGCCGCCGATTTTAAGCTGTTAATAAGGGTTAGAAAACATGTCTAATGAAGTAGTTACTCAAGAACAAGAGAATAGTGACAGCTGTACAGATGCGTTTGTCGCACTAGTTGCTATTTGTCTTATCGTTACCACTGCTGTGTTCTGGGTTAGTAACCAGTAGGTTTAGATTATTAATAAAAAAGGCGGTCATTTAGACCGCCTTTTTTATTTGAGCTTTATTGAATCAGTGTTTATATCAATGATGGATTTTGTTTACATTCCGGCATTGTGGATAACAAGCTTTACCACAGAGACTACGGTAAAGATAAACATGATGGTGAATATCAGGCCGGAGACGATGTACACATAGATATTGCCGTACTTAAAGTCACGCTCGCGATTTTTGTTACTCTGAACACCAAGAAATGCCGCCAGTGTGCTGAATACTATCTGCCAGAAACTTGGTTTTTTCTCATCATTAGATTCATTTATGTCTCGTTTTTCCATTGTCTAGTTCTATCATTGTTATATTGATGGCTTGGTAGATTCATTTGTTGTCAGTGATTCAATATTGGTCGCAGCCATCGTTCAAGTTGTTCAGTCGGAACCCCTTTACGCTGCGCGAGACTCTCTAGTTGGTCTCTTTCTATTTTACCCGTATTAAAATATTTCGCTTGTGGATGCGAAAAGTACCAACCACTGACGGATGCGGCGGGTAGCATGGCAAAACTCTCAGTGAGTGATATCTGGGTATTGTTGGTGGCATCCAACAGTGAAAACAAGGCTTGTTTTTCACTGTGGTCTGGACAAGACGGGTAGCCGGGTGCCGGTCGAATACCGCGGTATTGTTCTTTGATCAGGGCGTCATTGTCCAGCGCCTCATCGTTGGCGTAGCCCCAAAATTCTTTTCTAACCCTCTGATGTAAGTGCTCGGCAAAAGCCTCAGCTAAACGGTCGGCTAAGGCTTTCACCATAATGCTATTGTAATCGTCACCTTTGGCTTCATAGCCTTTAGCTAACTCATCAACGCCTATGCCCGTAGTGACGGCGAAAGCTCCCACATAGTCGGTGATGTCCGTATCCTTTGGTGCAATAAAGTCAGCCAAGGACACCAGTTCATTGGTAGCCCCTTGTTTGCGGGTTTGTTGGCGAATCTGATGCAGTGTAGATAACACCTGATTTCGGGATTCATCGGCATAGACTTCAATGTCGTCCGTATTGACGGTGTTGGCGGGCCACAATCCGAATACAGCTCGTGCCTTGATAAGCTTTTTTTCAACCAGTGATTTAAGCATTATCTGAGCATCATTAAATAAGTCGCGCGCAGCTTCGCCGACTTTTTCATCGCTGAGAATTTTGGGGTATTTACCTGCTAACTCCCAAGTAATAAAGAAGGGTGTCCAGTCTATCGTGTCGACCAATACATCCAGTGGGTAGTCATCGAGTATCTGTACTCCCGTGGTGGCTGGAATGGGTGGTATGTAGTCCTGCCAGTCTATTTTGGGACCTGACTTTTTGGCCTCAGCGTAGGGCAGGATGGTACCCCGAGGTTTACGATTGGCAGTACGTTTGCGTACCTCTACATACTCCTGCTGAATATCAGCCACAAAGGCGTCTCTGTGCTCGTGGCTAAGTAGTTTACTGACTACGCCTACGGCACGGGATGCATCGGAGACATAGATGGACTGATTCAGATGGTAGTTGGGGTCAATTTTGACAGCGGTGTGTGCTTTGGAGGTAGTTGCACCACCAATTAACAATGGAAAGTTGAGTTTCTGCCGCTCAAGTTCGCTGGCGACATGAACCATTTCATCCAGAGAGGGTGTGATAAGCCCTGAAAGACCAATAATATCGACATTTTCTCTTATGGCGGTCTCGATGATTCTTTCGGCGGGCACCATGACGCCTAAGTCGATGACCTCATAGTTGTTACATCCCAACACTACACCCACAATATTTTTGCCAATATCGTGCACGTCACCTTTGACCGTGGCCATTAGGATTCTGCCATTTGCTTTCGCACCATCTTCTTTTTCAGCCTCTATATAGGGCTGGAGGTGGGCGACGGCCTGTTTCATTACCCGTGCAGATTTGACCACTTGGGGTAGAAACATTTTACCGGCACCAAATAAATCGCCGACTACATTCATCCCGTCCATTAGCGGGCCTTCAATCACATGAAGAGGGCGTTCAACCTGTAGGCGGACAGATTCTGTATCTTCCTCTATATAGGTGGTGATACCTTTGACCAGAGCATGTTCAAGGCGTTTCGCTACTGGCCAGCTTCGCCATTCCAGATCGACTTTTCTGTCTTCGGTTGAGCCATCGCCTCGGTATTTCTCGGCTATATCGACAAGGTTTTCAGTACCTTGTTGGTGGCGATTTAGGATGACATCCTCTACTTTTTCACGGAGTTCCTCAGACAAGTCACTGTAGACGGCGAGCTGTCCGGCATTAACGATACCCATGCTTAAACCAGCCTGGATAGCGTGGAACAGAAAGACAGAATGAATGGCTTCACGAATCGGGTTGTTCCCGCGAAAGGAGAATGAAACATTGCTGATTCCACCGGAAATCAGTGCCCCCGGCAAATGTTGTTTAATCCATCGAGCGCCCTCAATAAAGTCCACCGCGTAATTGTTGTGCTCATCAATACCGGTGGCCACGGCGAATACATTAGGGTCGAAGATAATATCGGTAGGGCTGAATCCGACCTGATTAACCAAAATGTCATAACTGCGCTGACAAATTTCTTTTCGGCGCTCCAGGCTGTCAGCTTGTCCCTGTGTATCAAAAGCCATCACGACTACAGCTGCACCATATCGTAGGCACAGTTTAGCCTGCTCAACAAAGGGCTCTTCACCCTCTTTTAGGCTGATGGAATTGACGATACATTTACCTTGAGCCCACTTCAGACCCGCTTCTATCACGTGCCATTTTGAGGAGTCGATCATCAATGGAATACGTGAAATATCGGGCTCTGAGGCAATCAGCTTGAGGAACGTAGTCATGGCATGAACGGCGTCGAGCATGCCTTCATCCATATTGATATCGATAACCTGTGCGCCGTCTTCTACTTGCTGACGGGCTACTTCGAGAGCCGTATCGTAATCATCATTGAGAACCAGCTGCTTGAACCTAGCTGAACCCGTGACATTACAGCGCTCCCCTACGTTTACAAACAGAGAGTCAGCGGTAATATTGAAAGGCTCTAGCCCAGAAAGTCGACAGGCTGGCTCTAGTACGGGTATCTGCCGTGTGTTGTACTGGGATACGGCTTCGGCGATCGTACGAATATGTTCAGGGGTGGTGCCACAGCAGCCGCCTATAATGTTGACTAGTCCACTTTGTGCAAACTCACCGACAATAGCGGCCATTTCTTCGGCCGTTTCGTCATACTCTCCAAATTCATTTGGTAATCCCGCATTAGGGTGTGCGCTGACCAAGGTGTCGGTAAGCCGTGACAATTCTTCAATATGTGGTCGCAGTTCCTTGGCACCTAGCGCACAGTTAAGCCCTATAGAAAAAGGCCTCGCATGAGCCAGGGAATTCCAAAAAGCTTCCGGCGTTTGGCCCGATAACGTGCGACCGCTGGCATCGGTGATGGTGCCAGAAATCATGATGGGCAGTGGGCTTTCCTGAGCTTCAAATACTTGCTGCACGGCAAAAATTGCTGCCTTGGCATTGAGTGTGTCAAAAATGGTCTCGATCAGAATAATGTCTGCACCACCGGCAATTAGCCCTTCTGTGGCAGCCACATAGGTCTCGACCAGTTCGTCAAAGCTGGTATTACGGGCACCGGGATCATTAACGTCGGGCGATATGGACAGCGTGCGGCTAGTAGGCCCAAGCACCCCAGCGACCCAGCGAGGACGGTCAGCTGTGGTTATATTGTCACAGGCTTCTCTGGCAAGTTTAGCGCCGGCCTCATTGAGTTCACGAACCAACGACTCCATACCGTAATCTGCCATAGAGACAGAGGTAGCGTTAAACGTATTGGTCTCGATAATATCGGCGCCAGCTTCGAGATAAACGCGGTGTATATCACGGATAACATCCGGTTGAGTCAGGGATAGCAGGTCGTTGTTACCTTGTACATCCTGAGGCCAATTCTCAAAGCGTTCTCCACGATAATCAGCCTCAGTAAACCTGTGAGACTGGATCATGGTGCCCATGGCTCCATCGAGAATTAAAATACGATTACGGGCTGCCTGGTGAAGGGCATCGATACGAGCTTGCCGATTATTCAAAGTGTCTTCCATTTTGCTGCTGTCAGAGCCATTTATTGATGTTATAGAAAGGCACGCATTCTAGCAGAAGTTCAAGCTGTATCTCAGCTGGTCTCTCTGCTTATTATGAATATTGCTATCTGGCTGATGCGCTGATAACTAATGTTAATAGTCGTTATAAAATATCATTGCTGCATTGTCGTCACATGACAAGAATGTTAGAATACATGACTAAATTACTCAGGTATAGATTCCAGGTATTTTTAATGCTCAATATCACGATCACAGAATCCGCTCAGAAATATTTAGCTGACTTGCTTGTTAAGCAAGACTGCGAAGGCATCGCTATTCGGATGTTTGTATCTGATCCAGGTACACCGAAAGCTGAGACTTGTATTGCCTATTGTCGCCCCGGTGAAGAAGAGGAGGACGACGTAGTGATGGAGCTGGATGGATTTAAGGCCCGTTTTGGTCATCGTAGCCTACCTTTTCTTGAAGAGGCTAAAGTTGATTATTCCGATGACAAATTTGGCGGCCAGTTGACTATCCGTGCTCCCAATTCACGGATGCCTCAAGTAAACGATGGCAGCCCGGTTGAAGATAAAATTAATTATGTACTGCACAACGATGTCAATCCAGGTTTGGCTTCCCATGGTGGCGTGATCAGCCTGGAAGAGGTGGTCGATGATGTGGCTATTTTACGTTTTGGTGGCGGCTGTCAAGGCTGCGGTATGGTTGATGTTACCCTGAAGGAAGGGGTAGAAAAAACCATCTTGGAGAAAATTCCTGAGCTAAAAGGTATTCGCGATGTAACGGACCACACTGATCGCAGCCAATCCTATATGTAACCTCTTTTTCTGTCAGGTTCTTGTTCTAGATGGACATTTTCACTTATGCTGCTGAGCCAGCATAACAAAGTTTCGCGGATAGTCGTTTAGTCCGCAAGGAGTGAATGTGTCTAGGTTACGTGAATTTGATCGTACTGATGTTGTAACGAAGGCTTTGAATCTATTTTGGTCTGATGGGTATAACGCCAGCTCTATCAGTAAATTAATAGATGTTATGGGTATTAATCGCGGCAGTCTCTATGCCACGTTTCGCAATAAGGCCAGCCTTTTCTCCGAGGCAATGAGCAGCTTTACAAAGAGCTCTTGGGATTTTGATTCAGCGAGACTGGTGGGTGTTGACGACCCCCTTCAGGACATCCGCGGGTTTTATTACAGCAAATTTCTTAGTGATGGCGAGACGATTTCTAATGGTTGTCTTCTATTTAATACTGTCTCCGAACTCAGCAATACGTTGCCTGAGGTTGCAGGCGAGGCCCGTGATCATTTACTTGAGCTAAGGACGCTATTTCTAAAGCGGCTTACAGACGCCCGTGACAACGGCATGATTGATATGGAAAAGGATCTTGATGTTCAGGCAGATTACCTGCTCGCCATGATTGCTGGTTTGCGTACACTCTCCAAGATGGATTTCGATAGGGCTTCACTGAAAAAAGTGATAGATACGACTGTGGATGGGCTTTCCATCTAGAGCCTGACTTCATAAAAGCATTAAAAAACGGGCAGTTAGGCCCGTTTTTTAATGCTTTTTTATCAACTTATTCCAGGGTTATTTTGGTCTTTCTGATAGGACATTTTTTAGTTTTTCGCACATATCTCGCAAGGACTTTTCAGTTGTCTCCCAGTCTATGCATGCATCAGTGATCGAGACACCATATTCGAGATCATCCAGGTTTTCTGTGATTTTCTGATTACCCGCTTTCAGGTTACTTTCAACCATAATGCCGATAATAGATTGGTTGCCTTCTAGAATCTGATTAGTGACATTTTCCATAACCAGCGGTTGTAGCTCATGGTTCTTATTAGAGTTGGCATGACTGCAATCCACCATGATATTCGAGGGTATTCCTGCACCCTTCAGTTCTTGCTCTGCAATGGAGACACTCACTGAGTCATAATTCGGCTTATCGTCACCGCCTCGCAGCACTACATGGGCGTATGGGTTTCCCTCTGTTGTTACAACCGAGACACTGCCTTCCGAATTGATCCCTAGGAAGCGGTGGGGACTTGCCACAGACTGTAAGGCATTAATGGCGACCGTCAGGCTCCCATCAGTGCCATTCTTGAAGCCCACTGTGGAGGATAAGCCTGAGGCCATTTCTCGGTGAGTTTGTGATTCAGTGGTTCTGGCGCCAATCGCTGACCATGAGATCAGATCTTGCATATACTGGGGTGAAATAGGGTCGAGTGCTTCCGTAGCAGTAGGTAAACCCAGCTCAGCTACATCTAGTAGCAACTGGCGACCCACATGAAGCCCATCAGTAATTTTGAAAGAATCATTCAGGTAAGGGTCATTAATCAGGCCTTTCCAGCCGGTGGTCGTGCGTGGCTTTTCAAAATAAACACGCATGATGATATAAAGCGTATCGCCTACCTCATCAGAGAGTGCTTTTAGGCGGTTAGCGTAATCCTTTGCGGCCTTAATATCGTGAATCGAACAGGGGCCAATAACCACCAGAATACGGTGATCTTTTCGATCGAGGATATTCTGAATCGTGGTACGTCCTTCCGTAATCGTTTTACGGGCAGCATCCGTAACCGGGATTTCGTCTTTAAGGGCCTTGGGGGTTATCAGCACATCCTGTGAGCGGATGTTGATGTTTTCAACAGCTTGAGTCATTTACTTTCCACGCCAACCTATAGGTTCATATCAAGCCGGCTATTCTACATTAAAGATAGGGTTTGGGTCACGGGTTGAGGCTTGTGCCAGGGGAGTAAGGTGTAGGTAAGACCTGTAAGCTTTACGTGTTGCTATGGTGCTCAGATAATTTCAAGTAAGTTCATGAGTGGAAAATAAAGCGCAGTTTTGATGGGCATATCGTCCATCTGGCTGAAAAGTGTCGTGTAGTGTTCCAACTGAGTCTTGTACTGGCTGATCTGATGGCGTAAAAATGCTTCTTGAGAGTCACCTTCTGTGGGTTCAGTCATCTTGTAGTCAATAATCCAGCGAACTCCCTCAGCTACAAAGGTACGATCCACTACCGCTGTTTTGGTTTCCCCATTATGTGTCGTATAGCCAATGGCGTATTCACACTGGCTCTGGGCGTGTTTATTGCTTAATAACCACCGTGCAGTGTCGTTCTGTAGGCAGTGGCTGACAGCGCGAGAAATCATTACCAGTGGTTCATCCGTTTGGCAGACACCCAGCTGACGTAGCTGAATTCTCCAGAAGGGTTGGCGTCCCTGTATTGTGTCGAGATTCCAGGTATCCAGACCCTCCATGACAATTTGTCGAAGGATACGGTGAAGCACCGTACCGGTATGACGGGGAGTGGGATTTTGCTCCGTTAAGGGTGTTCGGTTAGTATTCTGGCGTGCATGCTCCTGATGTGAAGGGTTTTGGAGTGTAAAGTCCAGAGATGCATGCTCGCTAGTCTCAGTTATGTCTTCATCCCTAGAAGTTAGCTTGGTGTACTGCCAGTTTGCCGGAAGTCTTCGTAAAGAATTAAGAGTCGGTATAGGCGTTGACGATATTAGGCCATCCCCATCCAGAGGGTAATAGTGACACTGGATACCCGGTGTTTCAGCTTCAACGGCCGATTCAAGTACTGGCCATAGGCTTTCAAGCAAGCTGTTAGCGGTAGGCTTTTTCTCCTCAGTAATGGTGTAGAGCAGATGTAGTTTACTGATGGCTCGAGTGGTCGCCACATAGAGAACGCGGGCCTTTTCCAGTTGGCCCTTAAGTTGATGTTCCCGCTGTAGATACTTGTATAGTGGGTCCGCATCCAGTCCCGTCTGCTCAAGAGGCCCGATAATGAGCTGATTTTGTCCTTGTTGGCTCACCCGTTCTTGCCAGAGCATCAACTGCTTGTCGTCACCACGAGGTTTGCGATTCAGGCCCGGGATGATGACCGTATCAAATTCAAGCCCCTTGGCTTTGTGGATGGTCATGACATGGAGATTAGGGTCTGCATCCTGATCAGGTTTGGCATACAGGGACTGCACCGCTTTTTCAAAGGCGGGCCAATCATTGATCGTTCCGCCGGTTTCCTGTTGTTCAAGTAAATCGAGGTATTGCTGGCACTGCTCTAGCTCTGTGGTAGAGCAAAGTGTTGACGCTCCGCCGAGAGCGGCCCATATACCTTCAATCCAGATACGTAATGATTTACGGTGCCGCTGATCCCAGCCCAATTTTAGAACAGCACTAACACGGCTTAATATCTGCCTGCCCTCTGTTGACAGGTTGGACATCTCCGTGTGATTCAGAATATTTAGAAATATCAGCGGATACCGCTCTCCCTCAGCTATTGGGTTCTGTTCCGGTAATGTGGTGTTAGTCACATGGAATAGATCGTGAAGGTTTAGGCCGCACCAGGGTGCACGCAGAATGGCCAGCCAAGCAATTCGATCCGCAGGCGAGAGAAGTGCGCGGGTGAGAGACATTAAGTCAATCACCGGCATTCGTTTTCCCAGTGGATCGATATCGGTGGCCTGCCAGCGATGTCCAGCACGTTGAAGTGCTGACAGGATGTCAGGTAAATGGGTACGATTGCGAACCAGAATGGCAATAGAGCCCTCTGGATTAGATTGCTTGGCCTCCTTGACTCGAATAACCACCTGTTCTGCCTCAGCTTGACGACCAAGCTGGTTATCAGGGGGGTAATTAATAAAAGCATCTACCGTGACAGCTTCAGCGGGCAGGGAGGGGTGATGGGCGAGAGATGGGCTGTAACTGACCGCGCCACGGCTGATGTTGTCGTGGCGTGGAAAGACCTCAACAAAGGCCTGGTTAACCCAGTTAATGATGCCTGCCTGTGACCTAAAGTTGACCTGTAGGTCCAGCGGTTCTAATTGAATATCACCGATAGGCATACAGCGTGCTTCGAGGAATAGGCCCACATTGGCACTGCGAAAGCCGTACAGGGATTGCATGGCATCGCCCACGATAAACAGGCTTCGTCCGTCTTCTGGCTGCCAGCCCGCAGTGAGTCGTCGTAAAATAGTAAATTGTATCGAAGAGGTATCCTGAAATTCGTCGGTCAGTATGTGCTTAATCTGGTAATCCAGTTTTAGTGCCAGGTCTGTTGGCTCCTTTTCAGGGCCCAATGCACGCAAGGCAGCCAAGGTTATCTCAGTAAAGTCGCAGACCTTTTTCTCCTGAAATATCAGGCTGAGCTGGGCGGCCAGAGCGGGCAGTAACAGTATCAGCGCCTCCAATACACGCCATTGGTTGTCGCTGTAATTTACTGAGGGAAGGAAGCGAATATCTTCTAGGACATCACGTAATCCAGAAATTGGCTGTAATTCACCAATTAGTTGGGTCATCGCACCTTTTTGCGCTTTGGCGAGTGTCTTGTCACCGGTATCTGTTTCGGTGGGAAACCCCATATTTTTGTTTAGTGCTTTTCGCCACTCATTCTGTCCGGTCAACAGCAGCTCACATAACCCTTGCCATTGTTCAATGTAGTGCGTGTTGCTTTCTGGCAATTCAACCATGCCAAGGCAGTGGTTAATTGGTGAAGTACGCTTGTCATAGGGGAGCTGGCTGGCGGCGTAGTCAGCAAATAGGGCGAGGTCACTACCGTTCGCTGATAGCAGATCTCGAGCTTCTGAGAGCGTTTCCTCGATAATGTCACTGAGAAATTTTTCAAGGTATTCTCTGGCGCCACGTGACTGGAAAAGCTGCCCCAGCAATTGTTCCCGCTTGCTCAACAGATTGGTGAGCAGGTGTTCTAGTTTGTTGAGATCGTTGTCTAGATGAGACAGCAGGACGGTGATGGCTTTTCCTAGAGAATGTTGCTGTTCAAGTGCCGGCAGTAGTAGTTCTGAGATAGCTTCATGGTAGTAGGGCGTAGGGTCATCCAATGGTTCCGAGTAATCACCAAAGCTACTTTCTACCGCTAGCTGCTGGGCTAGATTGAGGCAGAAACCATCGATAGTTTGAATACGTAGGCGATTGGGGTTTTCCAGGAGTTTCCAGGACCGTGCATGATCTCGTTCCAGTGCTTTTTCCGCCAGATCGAAGGTGATTTGTTGGTGGCTACTTTGTGGTTGTTCGTTATTCGATACACGAGCCAACGCCTCCATGACGCGGTGCTGCATTTCTCCCGCTGCTTTGCGGGTAAATGTCATACACAGAATTTCTTCAGGCTCATCAACAAGGGCTAATAAACGCAGTACTCGCTGGATGAGAAGTTCAGTTTTTCCCGAACCCGCTGGTGCCGCAACGGCGAAGGATCGATGAGGATCGAGAGCGGCTAGTCTCTGGGCTGAATCTGCCACTGTCATTGAGAGGGCTCCTCGACAGTGTTATTGGTTGTTATTTTCATGTTCATTTCTGCAACACGATTAAGCGGTTCCAGTTCCTGTTGATACTGTCTGGCACTGGTCTTGTAGAAGATAACCGGTGCATAGGCCTGTTTAAATTCATCTGCCAGTGTGTCCAGAGATTGTTGCCATTGTGAGAGGAGGTCGTCCCAGTTTTCAGGCTCATTTTTTCTGCCAGGTGGCTGGATATCGGGTAAGAGCCCGGGTGATTCAGAAAAGCCTACGAATTGTTGTTGAGCCACATTGATAACAGCAAAGGTAGCGGCGGTCACTGGGGTGTCACTACACAGTACGTAGAGAGGTAGCTGGGGCTGTTCTGGCCGCTCCCCCAGCCAACTATTGGTGCTGGCCTTACCTGTCTTGTAGTCAATAATGATTTGTCGGCCATCCTCCAGTTGATCGATACGGTCGATAATAAGATTGAGTGGCAGCCCTGAGAACTCGGTTTGAACCCGTTCTTCAAAGGCGACCACGCTAAACGGTGGGCGAGTTTTTTCTACCTCAAGCCATTGCGCTAAAAGGGTTATGAGACGCTGTTTTTCGATGGTGGTAAATTGAGGGCCAAACAGGTCTGGGCGCCGCTTTTGCCACTGCTGTAGTGCTCCGGAAACAACCTCGCCAATAAGTTGAGATAGGGCTTCAGTGGACATGCTGAGTAATCGTTGTTGATCGCCCAGTTGTTGCCACAACCGCTCTAGACAGTCGTGGAGGATGGAACCTCTATCCATAGTCGATAAGCCGAGAACAGGTTCAGGGGGCTGTATTGCTCCTAGTCTATGACGTGCAAAGGCATTAAAAGGGCAGCTGGCCTGATCTCGAAAAATACTGCTGCCACCTTTGATTGTGACACCACTCAGCTCTAGTGGTGGCCCATATTCACAGGCAACCTGTTCCATCTCAGTAGTCGAGGGGATATCCATAATGACGGAATCAGACAGGCTGTCAGGGCTCACCATCGGTAGATCTGCGATCAACGTGCTCGCCTGTCGAAGACGGTTGGTATCGAACTCGCTGAAGCTAAAAATAACGTTATCTGCGGCGTTCTTTAACCCCGCTACCTGCATTTTTGCTATCTGTAATTCACGCTCAGGCAACGATCTTGGTGTTCCGAATTCTCTTTGCAGGGCTAACGGTAATAGTGGGTTAGGGGCGATGGATTGGGGCCAGTGAGCATCATCCATTCCCATCACCCAGAGGTGATCGAAACGCAGGCCAGCGCTTTCCAGTAATCCGAGTATTTGGATGGGTGCGTCTTCGGTTTCGGCCTGAAAAATGGACTGGCTAGCCAGTTGCTGAAGTTGACGTAATGCCTCATTCAGAGTCACTTCCAGGTTAAGGTTATCGAGAGACAGATATTGCTCACATATCCTCAGCCAATGTTGGTGTTGCTGGTATTCAATACTGTCGAGGCCGCGTTCTCCCGGCCAATTCAGCGTATCCAGTTGTTGCTGAAAGAGTATCAACCACTGCTGGTAACGGGCTTTATTCGGCATTTGTCGTCGCAAGCTCTCTGCTTGTTCAAGCTGAGCACTTAGGCTGGTTATGCTTTGGGCAGAGTTGTTGAGGGGCATTCCGTTAAGGGTAGGGCTACCGCAAGACTTTTCGGCCAGGTGAAGCTGATAGCGAAAGTCACCACAACGTAGTGACCGTTTCGCCAGCTTACGTAATCTTGTTTCTGCTAGGGCTCTTTGGGGCAGCGTACTATTTCCCCAAAAAGGCGAATTGAGTAATCGACAAAAGTCTTCCAGCGGCAACTGGTGTCTATTTAGCGATAGCAACAGTAGAGCAGAGGCGACCAATGGTGTATTGCCGAGAGCGACGCCTGCCGAAATATTAAATGGTGTGGCTGATTGTTCCTGATTGGGGAGGCGGTAATCCGGCTCAAGTTGTTGGCGAAAGATACGCTCAACCTGATCTCTTATGCGAGCCAACTCTGGAATGACGATGCCAATCCGACTGGCTGGATAAGCCTGTTGTTGTGCCTCGGCCCAGACAGCGGCTGCGGCCCACTCCTGTTGTTCATCATGAAACATAATCTGCTGTGGCCGTTTACTAGCACTGGACTGTTGCGCATCTGGCGTGGTCATTTTTATTGATGGCACGTTTACGACGGTCTTTGAGCTTGCTGTAGTCAGGGCTTGATACAAGGGCGGTATGCTGTCGAAACCAACCATTAGAATCTTCGATTCCTGAGAAAGGGCGCCCGAGGTAAAGCCTTTCAGGACAGTGATGGCCCTATCGGCTAAGGTCACTAATTGGTGTTTGATTAGCTTGTCTTGAAACGTCTTAATCCAGCGGTAAAAAAGAGGGGCGTCCGGTTGTAATCGGGAGACAGGAATGTCCCAACGTTGCATGATGGCGTAACCTTTACATGCCAGACCGGCAAAACTGGCCGGAAGAAGATGCTCCGGTTTTTCTTGATCCTCCTCAATCACCTGCTCCCACAGTAGTTGTTCAATTTGAGGTGTAATGACCATGCCGTCTGCACTCTGCTCAATGCCGGCATCACAACAACGCTGCCAACTCTCATCTATCCAGTGTTCGATGGCGAGAATACGGGGTTGGGGCCAGCTTGAATTACCGGACTCTTGCTGGTGCTGTCCCCAGGCTTGCCGTATTTTTGTGGCTAAACGGTTGTTAGAAGTGAGAATCAGTGCGCCCGCCTCAATGTCATCCTTGAGAGTGTCAATATCAAAAAGCGGGCGCATCATGACAGGTATCTTTGTTATCCTAGATTGATTGCCAATGATCGCATAACCTTGATCTAAAATCAGGGTATGTGTTGGTTCCTTTTCTGTGATTAGAAAGCGAACCTGAGCATTAGATTGAGCATTAGTTAAACAGCTGGATAGATTACATGGTTATCAGTGAACAAAATTTAATTTTTCTACTGGCAGGTATCGCCGTAGGTGCTTTGCTAATGTTCGTGTTAATTCGGTTAGCAAGCAGCCGAAAACAAGCGACTACTGATGTGACCATGAGCCGTCTCACCCAAGATTTAGATTCAGTCCGAGAAACATTGGTTCTTCGAGATCAGGAGGTAGCCTCACTGAATCGGGAAAAAGCGTCCTTGGAAACTCGATTGGAAGGTGATCGCACCCGCTACGAAGAGCAGCTGCAGTTATTGCGTCAGGCACGAGAAAGCCTGACACAGGAATTTGAGAATCTCGCCAACCGAATCTTTGATGCCAAACAAGAAAAATTCGCTCAACAAAGTAAACAGGCTCTGGATACCACCATTGACCCCCTTCGACAGGAAATCACCTCTTTTCGTAAAAAAGTAGAAGATGCCTACGACAAAGAAAATGCTGAGCGGAACAAACTCATTGGCCAAGTGGTCGAGTTGCAAAAGCAAGCGCAGCGGGTGGGAGAGGATGCCGTTCATTTGGCTAATGCATTGAAAGGTGACAGCAAGTTCCAGGGAAACTGGGGCGAAGTTATTCTCGAGCGAATTCTCGAGCAGTCGGGGCTGACCAAAGGACGTGAGTATGAAACACAGGTGTCACTCAGAGATGGTGAAGGACAACGCCGGCAGCCCGATGTGATTATTCATCTACCCGATCACCGGGATATTGTTGTTGATGCCAAAGTGTCACTGACGGACTACGAACGGTATTGTCGGGCTGAAGAGTCAGCCGATAAGACACTGTTCCTGAAGCAGCATGTTAGTTCGATTAGGAACCATATTTCTGGGTTGAGTCGTAAAGCCTACGAAGAGCTGGAAGGCGTAAACACCCTCGACTTTGTCCTGATTTTTGTGCCCATTGAAGCTGCTTTTATGCTGGCTCTGGAACAGGACCACAACCTGTTTAGAGATGCATACGACAAAGGCATTATTCTGGTAAGTCCGACTACACTGTTAGCCACCTTGCGGACTATCCACAATATCTGGCGTTATGAAGATCAGAATCGCAATGCAGAGAAAATCGCATCGGAAGCAGGTAAACTCTACGATCAACTGGTACTGGTAGTCGAGTCTTTGGACGAACTGGGTCGGCATATCGACAAAAGTCAGGATGCATGGCAGCAAACGCGTAAACGACTTGTTGATGGTCGTGGCAATCTAGTGAGAAAATTTGAAGACATTAAAAAGTTAGGTGCACGCACTAAGCGGCAATTACCCGAAGACTTGGTTGATGAGGCCAAGCTCCAAGAAGAAGTACCACCATTAGGGGAAGATAAAGACTAACTCTGGCTTTTCATCACTAATATTGGTACCTAGACATCCATCTATTAACCATTCCTGCTTGACTTAGTTGTGGCAGTTAACAGCACTATATGACTATGAATTTACTGATCGTTTTAGCCCTACTTACTGTTCTTGCTCTCGCGGGCTATGCCTTTTCTCTTTACCTGAGATTGCGTCGTCAAAAAACCGAGCGCACACACCAGCAGGAATTATTAGCGGAGACGTTGATTGAGCGCCGTGTGCATCACCGTAATAGCATCCGTGTGATTGCCTCAGCTATTGTGGCTAAACAGGTAAGTCTTACTGAAGGGGCCATTCGTATCCGTATGCTGTCTACTCAGTTGGAGCTTTCGGACTCAGAAAAAACAGATTATCAAGTATTCGTTCAGTTGGCTGAAGCCACCGCGCATATACCTATTCTCGACGAATGGAGAAAACTCAACTCATTGGAAAAGCATCGCTTTGATATAGAGAGAGATGAGTTAGAAAAAAACTATCGAGACTTTGTTGAAAACGCAGCTCGTAAGCTGGTTGACGACCTTGGTTCTACCGATTCAAAACCACTATATTATTCAGTGGGGAAGGATTGACAGCCAACAGTAAGTGCCTAGGTATACCTAGGCACTTAAAACCTTCAATTGTTTGCCAGATCAAACCGTCATGTCATCGCCGCTCAAAAATTGAGGCCATCTATTCCAATGAATATTGAACAAGCACTTTTACAGCGCAGTAACTCAACCTGTGAGCTCTGCACCAGTGAATCCAACCTGGCTGTTTATCAAATACCGCCGGCAAAGGATGATAATGCTGACCAATGTATATTGGCTTGTGATATTTGCCGTGAGCAAATTGAAAATCCAGAAAGCGCAGAGCCTAGCCACTGGCGTTGCCTGAATGACAGCATGTGGAGTCAAGTACCTGCCGTTCAGGTGATGGCATGGCGTATGCTTAGCCACCTAGAGGCTGAAGGTTGGCCGCAGGATCTTCTGGATATGCTTTATCTTGAAGATGATGTGCTGGTGTGGGCTAAGGCGGCTGGTTCAGACGTTGATGAAGACGATACGCCACCCACCCTAGATAACAACGGTGCCGTGCTTCAGAGTGGGGATACCGTGACGTTGATTAAAGATCTTGATGTTAAAGGTGCTGGTTTTACGGCAAAGCGCGGTACGGCGGTTCGAAATATCTCACTAACGAATAATCCAGAGCACATTGAAGGTCGGGTTAACGGGGTCCGTATCGTGTTGTTAACGTGCTACTTGAAGAAGTCTTAGCCTGCTTTTTAGACGCGTTATTAACATGGAAATCAGCCTTTCGTGAGGTAAGGAATAGTGCCTGCTGCATCAGAATCATCAATTAATTGAACTGTGCTGATACTTCCTCCTAATCGAGACTCTCTGAATTTTTCATAATCAGGGTCGTTAACAAATCCTTGAGCTGAGTCCATGTTAGGGAACGCCACCAGAGCTATCAAAGAGGCATTTGATGGTTCGCCATCTACGTGAGTGACATTTCCACTGCGGGAGAGATATTTCCCTCCGTGTTTATGAACGATGTCGTGTACATTCGTTGCGTACCCGGATATCCAGGATTCATCGGTAACTTCTACTTCACCAATTAAATATACCGTCATATGTTTTCTCCTGTTTGATCGTTTTATATTCTAATTACTGTTGTGAAATATGAGATCTAGTCAATCACCCCAAAGGCGGTGAATACCTTTGTCAGCGGAAAAGTGCAGGCAATCCATGTGATAAAGAACACTAAACTATAAATTAGAACGCGCCAGTTTGATTGAAAATTGAAGGTTGCTGAGACCTCTATATCCTCTTTATCCATATGCCATGAGGATGCCATTTGCATGGCTACAAGGGCGTAGACAAAGGGGATTGCTATTTCAGGGAAATTTGAGGGAAGAAATTGAAGGCATGCAAGTAAAACGACATTGAAGACCACACCCCATATAATCGTTTGCCGAGCCGCATCGGACTTACCCAGAGTTTTAAAGTTTTTCCAGAGAAAGTAGACCATAGCAATAGGTCCACCAAAGAAGCTTCCCAGAGTAACTTGAAAGGGCGAATAAAGTTTTAATTCATTGATCGTTATTTCATTCATGTACGGTATTTTCTCATCACTAAAAGGTAGTTGGAGCGTGTTATCAACGCTTCAACCTCCTGCTTTGTTGTTCCACTAGACGAAACTCGCGGGGTTTTTTGCCTATTCTATACCAGCTGGGCAACGGAACCCCAGCTCGGTTAAGGCTTTCATGGTGAAATGAATTGCTAAGATTATTTCTTTTTCAAAAGAACCCCTGATTCTAGGTGATGGGTATAGGGAAATTGGTCAAAAACAGCAAAGCTTTCGATATTGTGGGTGTCGCTAATGACTGTCAGATTGGCCTTCAGGGTTGTCGGATTACAGGAAATATAGATGATGTTGTCGAATCGTTTGACCAGAGCCACGGTTGCGTCGTCCAACCCGGCACGGGGGGGGTCTACAAAGATAGTACTGAAGTGGTAATTATTTAGGTCGATATCTTTCAGGCGACGAAAGGGACGAATACCATTCAGTGCTTCGGTAAATTCCTCGCTGGACATACGAACAATGGTGACATTATCGATATCATTGGCTTTAAGATTGTATTCTGCAGATCGTACGGATATCTTTGAGATTTCTGTGGCCAGTACCCGGTCAAAATTCTGTGCCAGCACACAGGTGAAATTACCATTACCACAATACAGTTCAACCAAGTCTCCACTGCATTGAGTGCTTTGTTCTAGCGCCCAGCCAAGCATCTTCTGATTCACCTTCGCGTTGGGTTGAGTAAACCCTGTTTCCACTTGCTGATAACTGTATTCCTTTCCAGATATCCGCAGTTTTTCTATCACGTAATCTCGGTCTAGAACGTTTTTTTGTTTACGACTGCGACCAATAATCGCAACACCCAGTTGTTGTTGGAGTTGAAGAGCAGACTCTTGCCATTCTTCATTCAAGGGCTTGTGATAGATTAGAGTGATAAGGGCTTCACCACTCAGGGTGGTGAGAAATTCAGCGCTAAATAGACGTCGGCTCAGCACCTCGCTGGTATTGATTTTTACCAATAACTTCGGCATGAGTTGGTTTATTTGCTGGGAGCCTATTGGGAAATCATCGATTATATAGGGGCGCTTCTCACCGGGTTGATTCATGGCGTAGTGCGCTGAACCGTTTTCATGCCAGATACGGAATTCTGCACGCATTCTGAAGTGCAGTGGTTCGGAGGTGTGAATATCAATTTTTGGCAGCGAAAATTCAGCAAAGTCTGAGTTTAGGTTAGCCAATTTTATATCGAGCTGCTGTTGATAATTATCGGGGTTGATCTGTTGCAATACGCTATCTCCGCAAGGGGCGCGCATTATACTGGATAAATGGTACTGAATTAATGCTACTTAATGGATAAACGCTGAACGGGTTTGTGCACGTCTGGGTGAGCCGGGATCAAGTGTTGCTGAGGATATTACACCCGTTATTTACGCAACTGCTTTTGAGTATTCAGATAACGGGGTAGGGGCCCAACATCTTCATACACTTCATCACCATCTTCCACGCGGATCACCGTTGTGCCAGGAACATAGGGCATTTCTGCTTCCAGTGCCTCCAGTGCATAGTGCAGCAGGTGTCCGGCAATTTCCTTTGTGGGGAGTTGGTAGAGTTCAGATAATGCCTGCAGTTTGATACCATCAGACCCATGAATCGAAAGCTCTGATGTTATAAGGTCCGCATTATCCGCTGAACGTTTTTCCCACTCAGCCAGTAACTGGGAAAATCCTTTACGGCCTCCTTTGTAGTTCATAGAAACCTCACTTTTACCGTATTATTTCAATCTACGTATGATTAGTGTAGATCATACTGTGTGCAAATAGTTCTGAATTTCAAAGGGTTATTTATGATTATCTCACTTAATATCAAGATTTCAGGACAGGGATTGCATCATATTACTCCCCAAATCATATCTTCTGTCGCTTCCGTGGAGATGATGGAAGGGTTGTGCACTCTCCTCATACAGCACACCTGAGCAAGTTTGCTGATCCAGGAAAACTATGCCCCTTACTGCCAAGATTGATTTGCAGAACTGGCTTAATCGGCTTGTTCCGGAACATGACTCTCTGTATACCCACACGCTAGAAGGAGCTGATGATATGCCTGCTCATATCAAGTCAGCACTGACGGCTTCGTCCTTATCTGTTCCTGTGATGAATGGTCAATTGGCGCTGGGTTCCTGGCAAGGAATTTTTCTTTGGGAGTATACCGTCATCAGGGTGGTATATGAAAAGTACTGATACACTTGGGTTGATTTATAACCTATTGGTATAAGATATTTTTACATTATCCCTCTTAAATCATTGACAGCGTCTATACTCATTATTGTTGATGAAATTATGTGGTTACTCAGTCGTTCAACAGGCCCTTGGGCCGTCAACTTTGCCTGAAATATATGAGGTGATGTCATGCCTCTAAAATAATAGCGTGAGGGTAGTTTTATGAGACGACATTATTATATTAGCAACGACCTAGATGATCTTGAATCTATTGAGAACGAGTTGGAGCGTAGCGGTATTACCACACCACAAATCCACGTGCTAAGCCGAGACGACATGGGTGTACAGCAGCATCATTTACACGAAGTTCCCTCTTTTATGAAGAAGGATATTGTGCATTCAACCAGCATTGCAGCCTTATTCGGTATTCTTGGTGCCGTACTGGTGGTATCAGTAGCGCATTTCTCCGGGGTGACAGAAACAGTAGGCTGGATGCCCTTTATCTTTCTGGCCGTTGTGGTGATGGGCCTTATCACCTGGGAAGGCGGAATGTGGGGTATTCAGAGACCTAATATCCATTTCAAACGTTTTGAAAAGGTGCTAAATGCCGGTAACCACGTACTCTACGTGGAAGTTAAAAAAGATCAAGAGGCTGTTTTGACGTCAGTCACTGACAGGCATCCAAGATTGCAGGCAGCTGGTACGGAAGATGCCGCAACTGGATTGTTAATTGGTATGGAGAATGGTGCTCATCATTTCGCAAAATGGGCTCCGTGATAGCTGTTCTCTATTTGTACAATGTAAAAAGCTGGTTTATGAAAACCAGCTTTTTTTTGTGCACGTTTTTATGGAGTACGACTAATCACTAATTATTACCCGTCACCAAAAAATAACAGGCGGGATAGAAAGGTGTAATCCGCTTCGAAACTCATCAAGCTCACCAATACTAGCAGGGCAAGAGGCGGTAGTAAGATAGCATAAATAAACGCGAGTCTTTCCCACATCACATGCATAAAAACAGCGACGATTAACCCGGCTTTTAACAGCATGAAAATTATAATGAGAGACCAGCGTAAATAACCCTCAAATTGAAAGTAATCTACGAGATAGGAACAGGCACTCAATACAAACAGTAAAAACCATATCTTTAGGTAAATACTGATAGGGTGCTGTTGACTATGTGATTGTTCCATTCATCACCTCCTACCATAAATAAAAGAATGCAAAAATAAAGACCCAAACAAGATCCACAAAATGCCAATAAAGCCCAGTGATTTCGACGATTTGATAGTTTTTAGCACTATTGGTGTTTTCTTGGTTATCGTTTGTCATGTTTTGGCTCAGTTTGGTAATGTCGTAGTGTCCCCTCCAAACTTTTGATGCCACGATTAACAGGTAGATAACACCCACGGATACATGTAACCCGTGAAAGCCAGTGATCATAAAAAAGCAGGCGCCAAACTGTGGTGCACCCATTGGATTTCCCCAAGGGCGTACACCTTCTTCAATAAGCTTAGTCCACTCAAATGCTTGCATACCCACAAAGGAGGCGCCTAATAAAGCTGTCACTATCATTAAAGAAGCGGCTTTCTTTTTATCAGCGCGGTAGCCAAAATTAACCGCCATAGCCATGGTGCC
Source organism: Cellvibrionales bacterium UBA4451 (assembly GCA_002390285.1). GTDB lineage: Bacteria > Pseudomonadota > Gammaproteobacteria > Pseudomonadales > Porticoccaceae > Porticoccus. The sequence goes on from DGPB01000002.1 coordinate 113,359, forward strand.
GCTGCTGGTAATAAGAATAAAAGTCATGATTGCAATCAGGACTAATGGAATATGATGACCTGCAATGGTGAGTGCGAAGACTTCGCTGGGGTTCGGCCAGGGTGTGGTGGTAGACATACGTACTGTCATATATCCAGTGAGGAAGCTACCGAAAATAAAAGTATCGCTGAGTAGAAATATCCACATCATCGCCTTTCCCCAAGAAATATTCTTGAAGGCATCTTTATCTGATGACCAATCAGAGACCAGGTGGCGAGTTGATTTATTGGTCGATGGTTCAGTTGCGCTATACATAGTTTTACCTCAACCCACAGAGGGCAGCAAAGGCTTCAAATGTTTCTGGTGGACTTGTCAGTAAGGCGAATAGAATCAGCCATACAGCAAGGAGGAAGTGCCAATAGGTGGCGCATAGTTCAATGCGCACACTCGTTCGTTCGAACGAAAGACCTCTCCATATGCCTAGACTGGTAATAGCCCAGCCGACAAGACCAAAAACTAAATGTAGTCCGTGTAGCCCGGTTAGTAAGTAGAAAAAACCGTATGCAGGGTTTCCTGAAACTAAGTTACCCGTTGAAATAAGTTGCAACCATATGAATACTTGTCCGACCAGAAAGGCTAGGGTAAAAATACCCGCCAAAATTAACCCTTCGGTGGACTGTTCACGTTGATTTTTTCGGCTGGCCATTCGCGCCCATTGTAATGAGGCGCTGGCAAAAGCTAGAAGTCCCGTATTGACCCAAAGTGCCCAAGGCTTGGCCAGTGGCTGCCATGCAGCAGTGAGTGATTCGTAATCGGGAAATTGAGAGCGGCCCATAAAGGCCACAATAAACAGGAAAAAGAGTGAACTCAGCGCTAGTAGTAACACGCGTAAACCGGTTTTAGCCTGGGCCGCGGTGGGTTGCATTGAGTATTCCCAGATATTGTCGGCCATATCGGTTTTTCCCGTCATGATCCTTCCCCCTCGATGTCGCTGACAATACCCACGGAAGCATTGGTCGATGTTTGTGAAACAAAATCATCGGTAAGACCCGGTATGCTGTAATCGTAGGCTCCACGATAAACCACTGGTAGCTTGGGCCCCCAATTGCCATGATGAGGTGGTGTATCTGGTGTACACCATTCCAGGGATGCCGCTTTCCAAGGATTGTTGCCGGAAGGTTTTCCCTTGGTAAAACTGTGAATCAGGTTATAAATAAACAAAACTTGAGATATACCTACAATAATCGCTACGACGGTAATAAATTGGTTCAATATGTAGGCAGATTGGGAAATAAACTCTAATCCCTCGAAAGAAAAGTAGCGGCGAGGCATACCTTGAATACCCAGATAATGCATGGGGAAGTAGATGAGGTAGGTACCCAGAAAGGTGATCCAGAAATGTAGCTTTCCAATGGTGTCATTTAGCATGCGTCCGGTAATTTTCGGATACCAGTGATAGATGGCCCCAAAGATCACCAGAATGGGTGCTACGCCCATCACCATATGGAAATGAGCAACCACAAAGTAGGTGTCAGATAGAGGAATGTCTACCACCACATTTCCCAGAAATAATCCCGTCAATCCTCCCACCAAAAAGGTCAGAATAAATGCCAGGGCAAACAACATTGGCACGGTAAAATGGATGTCACCTTGCCATAGGGTAAGAATCCAATTGTAGACTTTGAGTGCGGTAGGAACTGCAATGATCAGTGTTGTAGTTGCAAAGAAAAATCCAAAATACGGGTTCATTCCACTGACGTACATATGGTGTGCCCAGACGATAAAGCTCAACCCTCCGATGGCCACAATAGCCCATACCATCATTTTGTAACCAAAAATAATCTTGCGGGCATGGACACTGATGATGTCCGATATGATTCCAAATGCGGGCAGGGCAACGATATAAACTTCGGGATGACCAAAAAACCAGAAGAGATGCTGGAATAGAACGGGACTTCCACCACTGTGCGACATCTGGGTGCCCAGAGACATCATCTCTGGCATAAAAAAGCTGGTACCGATAGTTTTATCCAGCAACATCATTACGCCGCTGACAAATAACGCAGGGAAAGCCAGTAATGCCAAAATGGTAGCGGTAAAAATACCCCAAACCGAGAGAGGCATACGCATCAATGTCATACCATGGGTACGAGCTTGCAGTACGGTGGTGACATAGTTGAGACCACCCATGGTAGCCGCAACAATAAAGAATATCAGTGATACCAGCATCAGAATAATGCCCCATTCCGTTCCGGGTGTACCCTCCGATATGGCTTGGGGTGGGTAGAGAGTCCAACCGGCCCCGGTGGGGCCACCAGGAACAAAGAAGCTGGAGATCAGAATCAATACCGAGAGTAAATAAACCCAGTAGCTGAGCATGTTAACGTAGGGGAAAACCATATCCCTCGCACCCACCATCAATGGGATCAGGTAGTTACCAAAGCCACCGAGGAAGAGGGCCGTTAACAAGTAGATGACCATGATCATGCCATGCATAGTCATGTACTGATAATACTCACTGGCGTTGATATCTAGTACGCCGGGAAAGCCCAGTTGCATCCGCATTAATCCAGATAGGACGAGTGCAATAAGGCCGACAGTAATAGCTGTCAGTGAGTACTGAATGGCGATGACTTTGTGGTCTTGGCTCCAAACATATTTTGTCCAGTAACTTTTTGGTTCATGGAGTACTTGTCGTTCTGCATCTTCTGCGTAAGCCATACTGAATCCTCCCTCAATCCTGAGGGGTAATGTTTTTATTCATAGGAGTGTCTGCTTGTGGTGCTGACGACTCTTCGCTGGTGAGAGATTGAATATAGGCGGTGATAGCTGCCAGCTGTTCTTCACTGAACTCGTAGGCGACCATTACGGGTGGATAATCGCGCACGATTTTGGCTGAGGGGTTGACAATGGACTCCTCAATATAGGATGCGTCAACACTGAGGGTAGAACCATCAGCCAAGGTTTCAGTTTTTCCATAGAGTCCGAGCCATCCTGGGCCTAAACTCTTACTGCCATCGACACTGTGGCAAGCAATACAGCCTCGATTTTGGGCTAACTGTTGTCCTTGGTCAGATAGCCCATCACTGGTCTTACCCGTCATGATTTCGGAAAAGGTAGACTGCTCAGATAACCAAGTGTCGAATTCTGCCTGAGTGACGACCACTAGGTGCCCCCGCATATTGTAGTGGCCTACACCACATAACTCGGCGCACAGAGCCTCGTAACGACCGATGACTGTGGGGGTTGCCCAAAAGCTGGTGACAATACCTGGGATTAAGTCCATTTTTGACCGCAATTGCGGCACATAGAAGTTGTGCAATACATCGATTGATCGCAATAAAAAGTTTATGGGTTGGTCAATAGGAAGACGTAGTTCATTAGTGTGTATTAATCGATCGTCTTGCCCATTGGGATCTGACGGATTGATGCCGAATTGGTTCTTTGGGCCAATATGCTTGACGGATGTGGTACCGAGCAAACCATCATCGCCGGGAAATCTGAATGCCCACCTCCACTGCTGGCCAAGAACTTCTACGTTCATCGCGTTATCAGGGGGTTTTACAAATTGACCATATACCACCAGCCCTGGTGCCAGCAGGGCGCAGATACCTAGGCTGGTGACGGCTATCAGCCAGCCTTCCAATTTTTTATTGTGAGATCCGTAATGAGCGGTATGGCCCTCACGGTGCCGGTAACGTACCAGGCAGTAAATAAGGAAGAACATGATGGCGACAAAAAACAGTCCGCAGACTAAAAAGGTGATGCTTAGTATTTGATCCATGGATTCCCAGTTAGAAGCGAGATCTGTTTGTTGCCAGGGATTAAGAAAATGGAAGACTACAGAGGCTATAACCAATAACGTCATTATTATCGCTGTTAGCATAAGAGCCTCCCTGCGGTTCTAATTGTTTTCAGAGTGCTGATGTAGGTGATGGCAGGAGAATATAATGGCGGTAGTTCCGCTGGTCTGCTTGCTAGTATTTGGCCGGGAAAGCTATTCCATAGAGAACCTGTGTCGTCATGTACTAATACTATTGACTGGACTAACACCTTATTCACGAGACCGCCTCCATAGGGGCTAATAGTTGATCGCGTTAACAGGGTTGTGAAAACAAACAACCGAGGTTGTGGTGCTTACATAGGGCATAGTGGCGAGAAACCTATAACGATGTGTACCTAGGAATACCTAGATGACAATTTCGTCACGCTGGGAATCAACACCTACTAACGGAGAACAGTACCGTTTCCAGAAAGCTAACACTTTCGCTTATCTGAAGGTTAGAAGAGGAATGGAAGGTACGCAAATACAATACTGATATTTTATGGATAGTCATGGCTTCAATCGATCAGCTCATCCGTTCGGGCAGCCAAAATAAAATCATTACGGTGTAATCCGCCAATTTTGTGGGTCCACCAAGTGACAGTGACTTTTCCCCATTCAACTCGTATCGCGGGATGGTGGTTGGTTATTTCCGCTAATTCACCTACCTGATTGGCAAAGGCCATGGCGTTCACAAAATTATCGAAGGTAAATAACCTTTCAAGTTGTGGGATAGCGTCACGGGTTTTAATGGACCAGTGTGGAATTTCTGTCAGTAGATTGGGATATTCATTCTTGGATACGGCTGGAGCATCTGCGCGACAAGCATCACAGATTTCTTGGGAAAGAGTCATAGCGTTCTCCTATCTCTACGAGACAGTCTAGCTCAATTCTCGTTCACAGGCAGTTTTTGGGTTTAGGCAGCCCGGCTATCTTTGCTGTCACCCGTGCGGGGCTAGGTGGGAACAGCTGCATTAGGTAAATACTACGAGCCTTACTGATATCGAGGTGTGTAGCGATAGTCTTGATTAGCGGACGCATGGAGGGAGAAAAGCCGTAGTCATCATAAAACTGACGGGCGACCTGGATAATTTCCCAGTGAGCATCCGTCAGTCCTATATTTTCTTCCTCAGCTAACTGCCTGGCCCTAGATTCAGACCAGGCCTCGAGATTCCCAAGAAAGTTCTTTGGTAATGTTTCTGTCACAAGACGTTAGTCGTTACTTAGACCAAGTAGGTGTAACAAACTAGAGAAGATGTTATAGAGCATCACATAGAGGGTTACTGTGGCTGAAATATAGTTGCGCTCACCACCATGAATAATGGAGCTGGTTTGCCACATAATAATACCGGAGGAAAGCAGGAGGAACAGGCAGGAAATTGCCAGTGACATACCTTGTATTTGGAGGAAGATATTCGCTATTGCTGCTATGAAAGCCACTATAATGCCGGTCATCAAAAAGCCGCTCATAAAGGACAACTCTTTGCGAGTGACCAGTACATAACCGGAACAGGCGAAGAATATTAGTGCGGTCCCACCTAGCGCCGTCAAAATAGTTTCTGAACCAGAAGTGGCTAAGTAAAAGCTAATAATTGGGCCGAGAGTGAATCCCATCCAACCCGTGAGAGCAAATACCCAAAATAGTCCTGCAGTACTATTTTTATTCTTCTCGACCATCCAAAGGCAGCCGATGTAAGGCAGTAGCATCCATAGCCCCATGTAAGGCGCGTTGATAGCCATAGCAACCCAGCTCATGGCCGCGCTGAAGGCAAGGGTCATGGACAGCAATATGTAAGTATTGCGCAGTACTTTGGTTACCGCTGGATCCAGTGCGGTGGAGACAATCGCTTTATCGTAGGCCATACCTTGGTTTTCCTATTTGATTTAACCGTAACGTTGGACACATCTTACAAGGTGGAAGTTTCAAAGCAATAAACAAGTAATGGTAATACGTATAAACAGGGCAAATTAGTTGAGTTTTTAGTGATTTCAGCGGGATTGAGCCAGAAGATGAGGTGTTAGGCCGTGTCAGAGAAGGGCTATTTTTCCTCGAAGAAATCGAGTATGGCCTCCTTTTGGGCCATGCCGTCCTGATAACCAAGTTCTAGCAACTTGCGACAAAATCCTCTGGAGAACATGACATAACTCGCAGCACTGACACCGCCGCCCTGCGCGGTGGCACCCGTTAACTTTAAAAATATTTTGATACTTTTAGGTAGCTCATTAAGGTAGTCACAAGCAAGTTTGTCGATGGGTTGTGAAGGCAAAATGGCCAAAAACTCTACCGGCTTAAGATCCCCCACACCTTTTTTTGCTCTTTCATCGGCAGACATCTGCTCGGAGAGCCGGTTGATACTCTTAAGGGTTTCGAGGTCGCTCTCGATACTATCGATAAAGGCGCTGTTAAACATATGACCAATAATTTGGGCGATAGATGGGGAATGTTTGATCAGGGGCAGATTTGCTTTGTGAGCGAGGTTGTCACTGACACCGATAACAAACACTTTATCTGCTCCCAAGCGTAAAGCAGGGCTAATAGGCTTCAATTGTCTTACCGCACCATCTCCGAAAAACCTATCACCGATTTGCACAGCCGGGAACATGGTGGGGATAGCGGAAGAGGCCATTAGGTGATCGATGGTGAGTTCTACGGGTACACCAATTCGTCTGACTCGATCCCATGGTTTGTGTGATTCATTCCCCTGAAAAAAGGTGACTGACTTGCCTGTACTGTAGCTGACGGCTGTAATGCTTACGGCTTCCAACTCACCACTTGCGATAGCCTCATTTACATGGCGAAAACGGATGTAGTTATCCAATAATTGGCGTAATGGAGAGTTATCTAAGAGTGCTTTGGGTTTACCAAGGGCATAGCCGCTGTGAAAGAACGAAAAAAACATGTTGATACTGTTTTTAAGAACACCAAAAAAATCAGTTCGATAGACTTTTTTGGCATCCAGCTGTCGCCAGGTAGCCTCCAGCTTTTTTATTCGAAGACGGAAGGGGCCAGACCGACCGGCGATAGCGAGGGCATTGATGGCGCCAGCGGAGGTACCACAAATAATGGGGAATGGATTGTTGGTTTCTTTGGGTAGCACCTCGGCGACAGCCTTGAGTACGCCCACTTGATATGCGGCTCGTGCTCCGCCTCCAGACAGGACTAACCCGATTTTTATCTTGTTGTTTTTTTTACGCATAGGTAAAGCCAAACAGCGGTTACAGCAAAATTATGTCTATTTTGGGGTACAAAGTCTGAATCGCCAACCCTGAAAGTTGTGAAACAAGAAGTAATTGCAAGATTGTTAAGCGTTGTGCCATGAGTCATCGGTGTGGGGGTATACTATCACCAGTGTGAATATTTAGTGGTTCGTTTGGAGACAAGGACGTCTCATATGTTTGCCGTATACAGCTTTTCTCTAGGTATCTTTTCAGTTGGACTTTGGCCCGCTCTTCCCGGATTTATTGAGTCCTCGGGGATTCTTGTCGCCTGTCTTTTTCTGTATTTGTTTCGTTTCAAAATAACTTTTTGGTTAATGTTGGGCATTCTCTACGGCGCTTGCTGGGGACAGTATGTTATGTCCCACCAGTTGCCAGATGAAATGAGCCCCTCCGATGTTCTAGTGATTGGTGAGGTGGTTGGGCTTCCGGTAGTTGATGGTCATCGGGTTAGGTTCAACTTTCAGCCTAGAAATGACGGGGCGCCCTTTAAACTTCACAGGTTACGTCTTAGTTGGTATCACCACCATGTGACGCTGTTACCAGGACAAATTTGGCAGTTGCGGGTTAGGCTTCGGCGTCCCAGAGGGACGGTCAACCCGCGAGGGTTTGACTACCAGGCGTGGTTGATACGCCAGGGTATTTCAGCCACAGGTTATGTGAGAGAGACCGAAGAAAATCACCTGATCTCCCGTCGCCTTTCTCTGAATAGTCTGCGATACCAGATGCGACAGTCGATTCAATCATTGCCACTCAGTGATGATGTGAGTGCGCTCGTTCTGGCCTTGACTCTTGGGGATCGGTCATCGATATCACCGGATTTGTGGGACAAGTTGGCACTATCCGGTGTCATTCATTTAGTAGTGATATCTGGATTGCATATCGGCCTTGTGGCAATGCTGAGTTATAGCGTAGGCGCAGTATTGGCCAGGCTGATGAGCTTGCTGGGGCGGCCCGTTACCGCTCGTTATTGGGGCAGCGCGTTATCCTTAATCGTCGCAGTTCTATATAGCGCCTTGGCGGGTTTTAGCTTGCCTACACAGCGTGCACTCATCATGGTTGTGGTCGCTATTATTATCTTGCTACTCAATCGTCAGGTTAACCGTGGTTTGGGCTTTGGTGTTGCATTGGCAGGCGTGGCATTACTTGATCCCCTTGCCGTTTACAGTGCTGGATTTTGGCTGTCATTTGGCGCTGTTGCCGGTTTGTTATGGTTAGTGCCTAAAACGCTGAATAGATCGTATGGGTGGAAATTCTTTAAAATTCAGTGGTTGGTTTTTGCTGTATTGCTGCTGCCTTTGATGGTCTGTTACTTACCCGTCGCCTGGTTATCACCTCTAGTGAATGCGCTGGCCATTCCCTGGATCAGTTTTCTTGTGGTACCTCTCTGTTTATTGGCATCAGTTGCGTTTCCCGTGAGTACCACTATTTCAAGTTGGTTATGGGGTGTTGCTGGTTGGCAATTGGATCTTTTTATCATGATGATAGAAGCGGTACCTTCGCTTGATGTTCTCCCGCGATATTCACCATGGCCACTAACGAGTGCTGTATTTTGTACACTGGTTTTGGTAATGGTTCTGTTTTTATTACCGCGAGGTATACCGGGACGGTATCTCTGCTTGCCATTGGTTTTGGGCCTCATGTTTTTGCCTTCCGGACAGCCACACCCTTTGGTTGTCTCTGTGCTCGATGTGGGACAGGGACTGTCTGTTGTAGTCCAAACCCGTCGCCACACGTTGGTTTACGATACGGGAAGCAGTATTGATAAAGGATTTAGTATAGGGAGTGCCGTCATAGTGCCTTTTTTACGAAGGCAGGGGACTACGGCGTTGGACATGTTAGTTGTCAGCCATAGTGACAATGATCATGCGGGCGGTGCAGGTGGGTTACTAAGACATTTCTCACCCGCACAACTGCGTATGGGTGAGTTTCTTGAGTTGAGTGATGTCAACGCTGAGTTTTGCCAGAGTGGTGAAACATGGGTGTGGGATGAGGTGACATTCCGTTTTCTACACCCCGGAGAACGACCTGAAAGTAGTAACAACAACCGATCATGTGTATTGCAAATACAATACGCGGGTCAATCAATTCTTTTACCCGGTGATATTGAAGCCGCTGTAGAGCATCGCTTATTGAAAAATCCTGAACTGGCTATGCCTGTGACGTTACTTGTGGCGCCTCATCACGGTAGTAAAACATCCTCATCTACTGATTTTGTAACAGAGTTGAATCCTACTCATGTGGTTTTTTCAGCCGGTTATCGCCACCATTTTGGCCATCCAGTATTATCTGTGGCCGAGCGCTACCAGCGGCAGGGTTCAACATTATGGAATACTGCTGAATCCGGTGCCTTGGCGTTTGTTTGGCATGACTCAGGGGAGGTGATGGTAACCGCTGCCCGTGACGAAGGCAGACGTTATTGGTATTGATCAATATAGCCACAACTAATAGAGCTGTTTTTCCAGGAGCGGGTTCTATATGGGTTAGTTCAGGGAGAAGTTAAATATGCCATATTTTTTACAATACTTGGTTTTATGAACGGTCTTTCGTAAACGTCTATCAAGGTTTAAATATCGGGGTTAAAGGTATTTGGCCACCGCTGAATGTGGTACAGTTTTGACCGTTTTAAGCAAGCCGGGGATGGCCGTGTACGAACTCGTTATTGCTGGTGGCTGGTTGATGCTGCCAATCATTCTTTCATCTATTGTCGTGATTGCCATTGCCTTTGAGCGGTATTGGACTCTGCGCCCGTCAAAAGTTGTTCCTCCCACACTATTGGGCCAGGTCTGGCATTGGCTCAAGCAGGATCAATTGACCAAGGAAAATATTCATCAACTTCGCGGCTCATCTTGTCTGGGCACAATTCTGGCTGCAGGTATTAGTAATTCTGGTCATGGTCGTGAAGTGATGAAGGACAGCATTGAAGAAGCCGCTAGTCAGGTTGTGCATGAACTGGAAAAACATTTGGCTCCGTTGGGTACCATTGCTGCTATTGCTCCGTTACTAGGTCTGCTGGGTACGGTGATCGGTATGATCAAGGTGTTTACCTCCATCATGATTGAGGGAACTGGCAATGCAGGCGTATTGGCTGGTGGTATCTCTGAAGCACTGATTACCACTGCTGCTGGTTTAACGGTGGCAATCCCAGCACTCATCATTCACCGTTTCTTTGAGCGACGAGTGGATACCTTAGTGGTGGAAATGGAAGATCAGGCGATAAAACTTGTGGATGCCTTGCACGGTGATCGTGTCTTTCGTTCAGATGAGGTTCGCAGGGAAGAGGTACGCCCAAAAGAGGTTAACACTGCGTGAAGTTTCGACGTCAGAACAGAGTCGATAATAACGTAAACCTGACACCACTGATCGATGTGGTGTTTTTGTTATTGATTTTCTTTATGGTGTCCACCACCTTTACCAAAGAGTCTCATCTTGTACTTGAGCTTCCCGAAGCAGACGGTGAAGTGGTCGAGACACCAATTGATGGCATCGAGATATTGATTGGCAAGAACGGTGACTACACCATCAATGGTAAGCAACTAATAAATCGACAACTCAAAACGTTGATGAAAGCACTGGACGATATATCTCTAGGTAATAGTGAATTACCTCTGACGATTACTGCCGATGCAAATACTACACACCAAGCAGTGGTTACAGCCATGGATGCGGCAGGTAAAATGGGCTTTGTCCATCTTAAAATAACAACAAAACAGCCTGACGAGGAGTCATAGTGGCAAAGTTTGTACCCGAATCCGATCATCCGGAAATGTCCGGGCTAGCGGTTTATTTAAGGCTATTATCCTACCTCAAGCGCTACTGGGGTATTTTTCTACTCAGTGTTCTTGGCTTAATGCTGTTTTCCGCAATGGAAATCGCTTTCATTGATTTGTTTGGTTATACCGTTAACGTCATTAATAGCTTATCTGCTGATGAAGCGACAACTTCAGCGCAAGCTCTCAATGTCGACACAGGTTTCACCGCTAAACTAGCCGGGAAACTAGGTGGCGAAAATGCAGTTTCAGAAAGTCGGTGGATTATTCCACTGCTTATGTTTGGTATTGCGGTGGTTCGAGGGTTAGGTTTCTTTTTGGGTGGTTATGGCATGGCCTATGTCGCTCAAGTCATGGTTTTTAATCTTCGTACCGAAATATTCAATAAATATACGCGGCTGCCGTCTAGTTATTTCGATAGCAGTATGTCTGGCCACCTAATTACTCGAGTGACATTTCATGTTTCCCAAGTGACCAGCGCAGCGACAAGTTCGCTAAAGTTAATTATTCGAGAGGGTGCACTGGTTATCGGGTTAATCAGCTATTTGTTTTACATTAACTGGAGGCTGGCATCTATTTTCGTGATTGTGTTACCGGTCATAGCTTTTATTGTCACCGTCGTTAGCAGACGTTTTCGATTGTTAAGCCAGCGTATCCAGTCCTCCGTCGGAGATGTGACCCATGTTGCTCAGGAGGTGGTGGGCGGGTACCGTGAGATGCATCTTTTTGGTGGTGTGGAGTATGAACAGCAGCGCATGCTGGATGTGAGTAAATACAATCGTCGCCAGCATATGAAAATGGCCGTTGCCGAGGGTATAAGCACACCGATTATTCAGATGTTGGTAGCCATGTCGTTGTCATTATTAATGTGGCTAGCTTTGGACCCAGCAGTGCTGGCCAATATGAGTGGTGGCGAATTCGTTAAATTTTTGGGTTCCGCAGCCTTATTGGCCAAGCCCATACGTCAGTTGTCTGAAGTCAATAGGAGTATCCAACGGGGTGTCGCGGCTGCCAGTACCTTATTTGCTACATTAGATGAGCTTGACGAGCCTGATAATGGCACTGTTGAGCGGAGCGAAGTGGCGGGTTTATTTGAGTTCAAAGATGTGAGTTTTGCATACTCGGCAGAAGCGGGTAATGTCATTAATGGCATAAATCTTAAAGTGACACCTGGAGAAACTATTGCGCTGGTTGGGCAGTCTGGTAGTGGGAAAACGACCCTAGTCAATTTGATTCCTCGTTTTTACAGTCACAGTGAAGGAGAAATACTTCTTGATGGCACGGATGTTAATGATTACAAGCTAGCCAACCTGCGCAGCCATATCGCCCTAGTGTCACAAAAAGTGACCTTGTTCAACGATACGGTCTATAACAATATCGCTTATGGTGCTCTTGCGAAGTATTCACCAGAAGAGGTTCGTGCCGCGGCCAAGGCAGCCCATGCTTTGGAGTTTATTGATAAGTTACCGCAGGGCTTTGACACCCCTATCGGTGATGAGGGTGTGATGTTGTCCGGTGGGCAGCGACAGCGACTGGCCATTGCCCGCGCGCTATTAAAAAATGCCCCGATATTAATCCTTGATGAAGCAACCTCTGCACTGGATACGGAATCAGAGCACTATATCCAAGAAGCGTTAGAAAACATTGTTCAAGGACGTACCACCTTTGTGATAGCACACCGCCTGAGCACCATCGAAAATGCCGACCGTATATTGGTGATGGATGAAGGACAAATTGTTGAGCAGGGGACTCATCAACAACTGTTGGCCAAAAGTGGACGCTATGCTCAGCTCCATCGTAAACAGTTCCTGGATGAGCCAGATCAACCGTGTTAAAACGCGTTTATTTCTCATGAGTATATCTACTTGTCTGGAGCAAGCTTGGTACCGTCGTTCTAGCTGGGCCTTACTGCTTTTGCCGCTCTCATGGTTGTTTCGTGTCGTGGTTAGAGCACGCCGTTATTACTATCAAAAGGTATCGTCCAAACCCTCATTGAATGTGCCCGTGATTGTCGTTGGTAATATCTCCGTTGGTGGTACTGGAAAGACCCCATTACTGATGACGTTAGTCGATCACCTTAAAGAGCAGGGTTATCGGCCCGGCGTTATTAGCCGAGGTTATGGTGGAACTGCATCTGAGTATCCGGTACTTGTCAGCACTGAGTCAGCTGCTGCTAAGGTCGGTGATGAGCCGCTATTACTCGCCAGTACTTGCCCTGTGGTTGTTGATCCCAACCGTTATCGAGCCGCTCAGTGGCTACTTGAACAGACAGATTGTGACTTGATTTTGAGCGATGATGGGTTGCAACACTATCGATTGCCCCGGGATATTGAAATTGCGGTGGTCGATGGAGAGCGAGGCTTTGGCAATAAGCAGTGCTTACCAGCGGGGCCTTTGCGTGAGCCGGTAAGCAGGTTGCAGCAGGTAGACTTTATACTCATCAATGGTCATAGCTCGAGTGAATCATCTGAAGACAGTTTTTTCTTCAGGGTTGAACCCACACAGTTTCGACACTTACTATCTGGACAACGGTGTTCACTGGAGCAGTGGAACAGCGGTAACAAAGTTCATGCGGTAGCAGGTATAGGCAACCCACAACGGTTTTCTTCTACACTTGAACAGCTTGGCTTTGACGTGCAATTACACGTTTATCCAGACCACCATGACTTCCGTGGTGAAGAGCTACAATTTGATGACAATTTACCTGTCATTATCACCGCAAAAGATGCCGTGAAATGTAAGGGTTTTAGCCATGACACTAACTATGACGGCGTCTGGGTTTTGGAAGTGGCGGCAAAGCCGGACACAGAATTTCTCGACAAGTTGACCCATGCTGTCCATAACCTGAAAGAGAGCGTTTGAGTTTCCATGGAATTTACTGTTGTTATTCCCGCCCGCTATTCCTCCACCCGCTTACCGGGCAAGCCGCTAAAGAACATCGTCGGAAAGTCGATGATTCAGCGGGTCTATGAGCAGGCCCAAAAGAGTCGGGCAGGACAAGTGATCGTAGCCACCGACGATCAGCGCGTTGCCGATGAAGTGATCGATTTCGGTGGGGAGGTCTGCATGACCTCAGCAGACCATCAATCGGGTACCGATAGATTACAAGAGGTGGCGCGTCAGTACGGATTTTCTGATGAGCACATCATTGTCAATGTACAGGGTGATGAGCCGCTGATCCCCCCAGAGGTGATTGATCAGGTCGCTGAAAATCTGGCGGGCTGTCAAGAGGCTGGTGTGGCGACCCTGTCTGAGCCTATTGAGAATGACCCCGACTTCACTAATCCCAACATTGTTAAAGTAGTGACTGACAGCCAGGGTATGGCGCTGTATTTCAGTCGCGCACCCGTGCCATGGCCGCGTGATGAGTCGGCGAAGGAGTCTGGTGACAGGGTTTCATCCATGTCTGCCATCATGATACCGATGCGGCATATCGGAATTTACGCCTATCGAGTGGCGATGCTAAACCACTTTATTTTATGGCCAGTGGCGCCTATTGAAGCGCTGGAATGCCTTGAGCAACTTCGCTTTATGTGGAATGGCGTACGTATCCATGTGGCCGAGGCGATGGCACCCGTCCCCGGCGGGGTCGACACCGAAGAGGATCTACAGCGGGTGATCAACCTGCTAGGCAAGGGGTTATCGTGATGCCCGTGAAGGTATTATTTGTGTGCTTGGGTAATATTTGTCGATCACCCACAGCGCATGGAATATTCGAAAGTAAGGTGGCAGAAGCGGGTTTACAGGAGGAGATTCTTGTGGATTCAGCGGGAACAGGAGACTGGCATATCGGTAAGGCGCCAGATGCAAGAGCCAGTCTCGCCGCGCTTTCTCGTCACCATGATCTTAGTCACCTTCGTGCCCGTCAGGTCAGGCCTGAGGATTTCCTGGAGTTTGACTACATTCTGGCAATGGATAATCAAAATCTGTGGGATTTACAGGCATTATCTCTACCGGAATTCAATGGTCATCTTGGTTTGTTTCTCGACTTTGGTCAGAGTGATCTGAAAGAAGTACCTGATCCTTATTCCGGTGGAAAGGATGATTTTGAGTTTGTTCTAGACCTCGTGGAAGAGGCTGCTTCAGGTCTTCTCTCTCACTTGCAGGGTCGACTAGGGTGATGCTAAAGATCGAACAGCAGGTCTCTCTCCAGCCGTTCAATACATTGGCATTGTCATCCTTCGCCGAAAATTTCTGCAGAGTCGGTTCTGAAAACGAATTGCGTGAAGCGCTCGCTTGGGCACACCAGCATCGATTACCTGTCACTTTACTGGGAGGCGGCAGCAACGTGGTGTTGGCCCGAGATTTGAGTGGCTTGGTTGTTCATATGGCGATTCCCGGCATCGAACTGATGTCCGAGGATCAAGACAGGCGTGTGGTCAGGGTTGGTGCAGGTGAAAACTGGCATCAGTTGGTGCTGAACACCATTTCTCAGGGTTGGTTTGGCCTTGAAAACCTCTCATTGATACCGGGGCTTGTGGGGGCTGCACCTATTCAGAATATCGGCGCTTATGGCATTGAACTGAGCCAGCGTTTTCTATCTCTGGAAGCTATTCACCTCGCGACGGGTGAACAAGTCGTGATGGATGCATCCGATTGCCAGTTTGGTTATCGAGACAGTGTTTTTAAGCATTCTGGCCGCGATCTATACGCTATTACTGCTATTACTCTTGCGCTCTCTTCAAAAATGGAACTTTGTCTTGAATACCCGGCGCTACAAAAAGCTGTGGAGAGAATAGGGGCATCTGAGTTGACCCCGAAACAGGTATCAGATGTGGTCTGCGCTGTGCGTCGAAGCAAACTACCAGACCCTAAAGATACCCCCAATGCCGGTAGCTTTTTCAAAAACCCTGTCATCAGTGCTGAAAGAGCTGAATATTTACACCAACAGCACCCAGATCTGGTGACGTATCATCAGGCCGATGGCCGCGAAAAACTGGCGGCAGGGTGGTTAGTTGAGCAGACGGGTTGGAAGGGCGTGATGCAGCAGGGCGTTGGTACCTATCAAGACCAGTCGATCGTTTTAGTGAACTGTGGCGGTACCGCTACTGCATTACTTGAACTGGCTTCCGATATCCAGGCATCCGTGGCTTCCAAATTTGGTATCTCCCTGGAAATTGAACCACGCGTTTACCGCTAAGTTTGTTCTCATCATGTCTTCTTTCAAGTTTGTCTTTCATAGCCAATAAAAAGCCTCAGTGATAGGCTAGGGAATCGAAATAGGGATTATTCGGATATGAGTTCAAGGGAAGTATTGAAAACGGTATTGGTTGTGGATGACCACGACCTGATCCGGCTTGGTATCTGTCGGTTGTTGTCTGACGTGCCGGGCATTAACGTCATTGATCAGGCGGCAAGTGGCGAGGAGGCGATAGTCCTCGTCCGCAAACACAGGCCAGACATTGTCTTTATGGACATCCGCATGCCCGGTATTGGCGGGCTGGAAGCGACTCAGCGGATCCTGTCTCAGCAACCGAACACGAAAGTGATCGTTATCAGTGCCTTTAATGATGACGTCTACCCGATGACCCTTTTAAAAGCCGGCGCCTCGGGCTACATCACTAAAAATGCCGATACGGATGAAATAAAAACAGCAATAGAGACCGTGTTACTAGGGAAGGTGTATGTGAGCCCTCGCTTGGCGCAGATGATGGTGGTTAATGGGCTTTCTAACCAATCAGAATCGCCCTTATCTCTATTCTCTCCGCGCGAGCTGCAAATCGCTGAGTTAATTACCAATGGTAAGCGTGCTAATGATGTGGCCGAAACCCTGAACATCAGTCCAAAAACCATTAACACCTACAAATACCGGATATATGAAAAACTTGGCGTCAGCAATGATGTGGAGTTGACTCTGGCTGCGGTTAAACATGGTTTGGTTGACCCCTCTGAAGTGATTTAACCCTCTATTTAATTCTGTATTTCTACCCGCTAATTCCAGCCCTTTATGGTACTAGGTGTAGAATGGTCGCCATGCCATTTGACCATCAAACTTTCTTAAAACAACTGACACAGAGACCGGGCGTTTACCAGATGTTTGGCGAAGACGGTGTTGTGCTCTATGTTGGGAAGGCAAAAAATCTTCGCAAGCGCGTAGCCAGTTATTTTCGTAAGACAGGTCTCTCACCCAAGACAGCGGCGTTAGTGAGGCGCATTGCCACTGTCGATGTGACCATCACCCAGACTGAAATTGAGGCACTGTTGCTCGAACAAAACCTCATTAAGCAAAACCGTCCACCGTTTAATATTCTGTTGAGAGACGATAAATCCTATCCTTACATCTTTCTTTCAGATCGTGATGCCTTTCCACAGCTCTCCTTTCACCGCGGTAGTAAAAGAAAAAAAGGCAGCTATTTTGGGCCGTTTCCCAATGTGCATTCTGTGCGTGAGAGCATGAATTTCTTGCAGAAAACGTTTCAGGTTCGCCAGTGTGATGACAGTGTCTTTAAAAATCGATCTAGGCCCTGTTTGCAGTACCAAATTAAGCGCTGTACCGCTCCCTGTGTAGATCTGGTGAGTGCCGAGGAGTACGCGCGGGATGTGCGCCATACCGCTATGTTTCTTGAGGGAAAAAGTGATCGACTTATCCGCGAACTTGAACGAGATATGGATACCGCATCACAACAGCTGGTGTTTGAACGAGCCGCCACCATTCGTGACCAGATTACAGCACTACGAACCATTCAGGCTGAACAGGTCATCGAGTCCGGTAGTGGCAATATTGATGTGCTGGCGGCGGCTCAAGAAGGCGAGCAAGGCTGTGTCCATGTACTGTATATCCGACAAGGGCGTATGTTGGGTAGTCGCAGCTTCTATCCAAAGGTACCCCTGGCGACCTCGCCGGCAGATGTACTCGAAAATTTTGTCCCTCAGTATTATTTGCGAGAGGGCGCGAGGGGCGATTTCCCCAAAGAAATAGTGGTTAACGAAAAGTTAGGCGATGCCGAATTACTGGCTTCAGCCATCTCGGTAGTGGCCGAACGCAAGATCATACTCAAACATCGTGGGCGCAGTACCCGCGCTAAATGGTCTGATCTGGCAGAACGAACCGCCCGGCAAAACCTCAATGGCCGAATTGCGTCTCGACAGAACGTACTCCAGCGGTTAGAAGCCCTACAGGAGTTGCTGGGGCTTGAGGCACTCCCAGAAAGGCTGGAATGCTACGATATTAGTCACAGCAGCGGAGAAGCCACTGTGGCCTCCTGTGTGGTGTTCGATAGTAATGGGCCGCTTAAATCAGATTACCGTCGGCTTAACATAGAGGGTGTCACTGCGGGTGACGATTATGCAGCAATGGAGCAAGCACTGACTCGGCGTTATACCCGGTTGAAAAAGGGTGAGGGGAAATTGCCCGACGTATTATTGGTTGATGGCGGAAAAGGGCAACTGAGAAAAGCCGTCGCTGTTCTTGAAGAGCTGGGGATAGTGGGGGTTCAGATAGTCGGTGTCGCCAAAGGGAAAACCCGAAAGGCCGGTTTCGAAACCCTGTTGCTAGCCCAGAATGTGGATGGTTGCGACAGCGAAATTGAATTGGAAGCTCAGTCCTCGGCATTACTGCTTATTCAGCAAATTAGAGACGAAGCCCATCGGTTCGCCATTACCGGGCATCGACAACGGCGAGATCAAAAACGCCGAACATCCTCCCTAGAGGGTATTGAGGGTGTGGGGCCCAAGCGGCGCCGAGAGTTATTGCGCTTCTTTGGCGGGGTCAAAGAGGTGGAGCGGGCCAGCGTCGCAGAACTAATGCGTGTGCCCGGTATCAATAAGAAAGTGGCAGAGACTATTTACAGCGCCCTCCACAATGAGTAAGTTGGCGTTGTTGTAATTTTAAGGCTCAGTAATACCCCCTATGTGGACACTTCCCAATATTCTTACGCTTTTCCGAATCGCCCTAATTCCCATCATCATCGGTGTTTTTTATCTCCCCTGGGAATGGCATCACATCGCCAGTGCCGCAATCTTTGCCCTTGCTGCGGGTACCGACTGGCTTGACGGCTATTTAGCAAGAAGGCTAAACCAGTTCACCCCTTTCGGCGCCTTTCTGGACCCGGTGGCAGACAAGTTAATTGTTGCAGCTGCTCTGATTCTGCTACTTGAATCTCACCCAACCCCATTATTTGCACTCCCGGCACTGGTAATCATCAGCCGCGAAATTGTCATTTCAGCACTACGAGAGTGGATGGCCGAGCTCGGAAACCGTACCAGCGTAGCGGTATCCTACGTGGGCAAAATAAAAACCACCCTACAAATGATCGCCATTGGCGTATTGCTTGCCGTTGATCCCGTGGCACACCCCATGTGGGATCAGATCGGCATCGGATTGCTCTATATAGCCGCCTTGCTCACCCTGTGGTCCATGGTGATTTACCTGAAAGCAGCATGGCCTGAATTCTCTAGAGTGCCTGATCCTGAGGCAAGTGCACAAGTGAATGACACTGAACAGGATTAACATACAGGCTTAACAGTTGGGCAATGGGTAGGTTCTCAACATTTAAGCGACAAAATACCTACCTTCATACTGTTCTTTGAAATTCTCGTCGGGTACAATCTCGCCCCTAAAAGGCGCGGTAGCAAAGTGGTAATGCAGTGGACTGCAACTCCTCCATCGTCGGTTCGATTCCGACCCGCGCCTCCATATTTTAAGACGTTAATCGTCACACTGTCGTAGTGGCAGGAAGGGAAGTCACCCTATGCCAATCCTTTGGATCCAACCCGCGAAAATGTCCATCCTCTACATGCCCGGATGGCGAAATGGGTAGACGATGAGCAGGATGCTCAAGTGTCGCGAAAGGCAGGACGCCGGAAGCGACCGCAAGGACCAGCACAACGTGCTGGCATCTAGTAAAGAAAGAAGAATAATAGTCCATCCACCACAATGCCCGGATGGCGAAATTGGTAG
>DGPB01000005.1 GCA_002390285.1 Cellvibrionales bacterium UBA4451
CCAGAGTGACGGCCCAAAAAGATAATTTGTCAAAATAGTCTCCACCGCAGTGTCTACCGATAAAGTTTGCGTCTAAATGATGAGGTTCGCAAGTCAGGGAGACGTGATCAAGGATGGAGTTCAGCACACTATACTAATGAACAGAGCGTAGGCGCATTCTTCAATGGATGTGCCCTTATCTGGGAGCTGTCGGGCTCTTGGCCAGCGTACTATAGGGAGAACGACCCCATGTCAGAAACAAAATTACCTAATGCGTACTCACGATTGTGTCAGCGGTATCCAGAGTTTATCGATGCGGTTTCGACCCTCGGTAAGACCGTCAAGGAGCAGGGGCCGCTGGATGAAAAAACCGCTCAGTTAGTCCAGCTAGCTGCTGCTGCAAGCATTCGTTCCGAGGGGGCCGTACACAGCCATACCCGGCGTGCCATAGAGGTTGGCGCCAGCGAGGAAGAGATTCACCAAGCATTACTGTTACTCACCAGTACTATCGGTTTGCCTACGGTTGTGGCTGCATTGAGCTGGGCGGACGATATTCTTGAGCCGTTGGAATGACGATAGTGAATTGCTTTATATCGTAGCGTTCTTTCAACCGATGGTGGCAGGGTATCTAATTGTCTTGGTGCTTTATCGTTGATGTGTTGGTCTGACATAATGTTCAGATGACGCCAGAACGCTACGAAAAAATACAGAAAGTCCTCAACAGCCGCCAGACCGATTTAACGGTGATTACCGATCAGGTTCATAAAGGCCAGAACCTGTCGGCGATTACTCGAACGGCTGATGCGGTGGGAATACATCAAGTTCATGCGGTTTATGATAAAGGTGTATATCGCCCCCATACTGGCACCGCTTTGGGTGCTCAAAAATGGGTCAAGACGATCGTTCATAAAAACATTGTCACACCCATCGAAAACCTCCAAGAACAAGGGTTTCAAGTACTGGCAGCCCACTTGGATGAGCGTGCCGTGGATTATCGTGACGTGGACTACACCAAACCCACAGCGCTTTTACTGGGTGCTGAAAAATGGGGTGTCAGTGAAAGTGCATACAGTCGGTTAGATGGCACAGTAATTATTCCTATGATGGGAATGACCGAGTCATTTAATGTTTCTGTGGCCTGCGCCATTATTCTGGCTGAGGCACAGCGCCAGAGAAATGGCGCGGGCATGTACAACCACTGCCATATACCCCAGGATGAATATCAGAGCTTGCTCTTCGAATGGTGCCAGCCACTGATCGCCCGGATGTGCCGCGAGACTGGGTTGCCATACCCTCAGCTGGATGGCTCGGGCTATCTACGAGATCCCCAGGCTTTTTCTCGCTTGTACAATAATCTAAAGGCTGATGCTCGTAAGGCTAAGGCTCTAAGGGCTAATAATCACAAGGTCAATAATTCTGACGCTATCGGTTAACCTTCGGCATGCCTCATAGTTTTTATATGGCTTCGTATGAAGGTGAGAACCTTTGAGTCACAAATTTCAGATTTTTTTGCTCCAGAACAGCTACATTTCTCTTCCTGTTATGGTCTTATAGAGGGATTAAAATCAATTATTAATAGAGATTAGGGTATGACTGTATACAACGCGCCTGTCGATGATATGAAGTTCCTGCTCAATAACGTGCTGGGTATGGAGAGTATTGCGCAACTCCCGGGTTATGAAGAGGCAACCCCAGATATGGTGGATGCCATTATTGATGAGGCCGCCCGTTTTTATGGTGAGGTCTTAGCGCCCACCAATCAAGTGGCCGATTTTCAAGGGTCAAGGCTCAAAGGCGACAAGGTCATCACTGCTCCAGCGTTAGACGGTATTTACCAGCAAATTGTAGACGCGGGTTGGCCAGGATTGACAGGTGATGTTAATTACGGCGGTCAGGGATTACCCGCACTGCTGGCTGTTGCCGTTGATGAGATGTCCCAATCTGCCAATATGGCGTTCAGTTTATGTCCCATGCTCACTAAAGGGGTGGTGACCGCTCTGAGCCTTTATGGCAGTGATGATCAGAAAGAAATCTATTTAAACAACCTAGTCTCAGGCACATGGACCGGCACCATGAACCTTACCGAACCTCAGGCTGGTTCTGATCTTGCGGCTGTTCGAACCAAGGCGGTTCCTAATGGCGATCACTATCTCGTTAGCGGTCAAAAAATCTTCATTACCTGGGGCGACCACGATTACACCGATAATATTATTCACCTAGTGCTAGCGCGTACCCCGGATGCCCCAGAAGGGGTGAAGGGCATATCTCTGTTTGTGGTTCCCAAATTCCTGATTAATGAAGACGGCAGCGCCGGTGAGCGAAATGATATTCACTGTGTGGGGGTGGAACACAAGCTGGGTATTCATGCGAGCCCCACCTGTTCGCTCTCCTTTGGTGATAACGGCGGAGCTGTTGGCTATCTGGTGGGCGAAGAGAATCAGGGCTTGGTCTATATGTTTGCCATGATGAATGAAGCCCGTCTTGCCGTCGGTTTGCAGGGGGTGTCCATCAGCGAACGGGCCTACCAGCAGGCGGTCGAATTCGCCAAAGACCGAGTTCAGGGCAGTGTGCCGGGCAATAAAAAGGCCGCCATTATTCATCATCCCGATGTGCGCCGTATGCTGATGTTAATGCGTTCATTAACTCAAGCTGCCCGAGCATTGGCCTATTTATCCTTTGCCCACGAAGACTACGTGCATAAGTTAGAAGACGAAGATCAAATTGCCTATCACCAGCGTAGGGTTGACCTGTTAACACCACTGGTCAAAGGCTGGTGTACCGAAATAAGCATGGAAGTCACCTCTCTGGGAGTGCAGGTACACGGAGGTATGGGCTTTGTGGAAGAAACCGGTGCAGCACAACATATGCGTGATGCCCGAATTCTACCCATATACGAAGGTACCAATGGTATTCAGGCCCTTGATTTGGTAGGTCGGAAACTGGCTCGTGATAAAGGCCAGTCAGCCATAGAATTACTCGGTGAATTGAATCAAGTGGTTGATGATGCTCGAACAGCTGGTCTTGATGTTATCGCAGATAGTTTGGCGTCCTCATTAGCCGCCTGTCAGGAGGCAGCCCAAATCCTGCTAGCGGGTGAAGATTGGACTACACCAAGCTCTGCGGCTTACAACATGCTGATGTTAATGGGTACCACCGTTGCTGGTGCCATGCTGTCAAAAAGTGCAGTGGCTGCCACCAACTTAAATGCGGCGGGCGAGGGTAATACCTCGTTTAATAACAACAAAATTATCACCGCTAAGTTCTTTTCTCAGCATGTGATGCCACGGAATAGCGGGTACCTTGAAGCAGTAAAAGCGGGGTCTGAGTCGGTGATGGCGTTGGATGTAGAGGGCTTCTAGACTTTGTTGGTCGGTAAGATTGTTGGTAGATAAGTAAGTAGGGTCAAAACTTGTATCTGAGCCTACCTACTTAGGATCCTACCTATTCATGCATTTTTTAAGAATTCTATGGCTGAATCTTTATCGCCTACGGAAAAACATTTCATTTTAATCGTTCTGAAAAATGTATCTTCAATATTAATCATTATTTCCAGCCACTTATTGTCCGTTAAGACGGCGACTTTCGTTATATTAGAAATGCCCACTTCAAATAAATACTTAAACTCTTCAATGATCGCTGATATTTCGATGCCCTCGAATGACTCTATTTGCTCGAGAAGAACAATATTTTCATGACGCTCAATCTTTTCCTTTGCATCAGTCAGTACCAACGACATATCACTTTCAGTCACTTTTCCTGATATGCGAAAAGCGACGGAATGTTCAATGCCAATATCAATCATCTCTAACATACTATTTCCTTGGCTTAAAAAAGTGCTATAACCACTTATTATTGTTTGATTGTTTAGTGCGATTCATCTTGTAGATACACCCTGATCTGCCAAGACTGAAGACTGTAACTCAGCTGCTTGCGTGTACTTCGGAGCAGTAGTAAAAAATAGTTGGCCAATGACACACAGCAGACTCCTTCATTGATGCCCATTATGGTTGCAGCTTGAACAATTATTTTGTGTCCGCTCGACTCATAAATTTGCATTCTTCCACATTCACCTTAATTTTATCACCGGTAGAAATGTGCTCAGGCACTTGCACGGTTACGCCGGTCGATAATAGTGCAGGCTTGGTTCTTGATGTTGCAGACCCCCCTTTGATGGATGGGTCAGTTTCCATCACATCAAGCTCCACACTGGTCGGCAGACTAAGCGCTACTGGTACGTCGTTAACAATGATCACCTGAATACCGTCTGTTGCCTCATTGATGAAGAGGATTTCATCGGCAATGGATTCTTTGTTCAGGTTGTATGGTGTGTAGTCTTCTTTATCCATAAAGACATATTCATCGCCGTCAATATAAGAAAACATGACAGGCCTGCGGATGAGGTCTGCAAGATTCAACATATCCGAGTCCTTAAAGGTCTCGTCAATCTTGCTGCTGGTGACAACATCATACATACGCAGACGGTAAAGACTGCCGCCTGCGCGGCCTTGAGGAACAGAACGTTCAATGTCCCTGACTATGTAGGTTTTACCGTTGTAGTCGATCGCCGCGTTCTTTTTGATTTCACTCGCTTTTGGCATTTTCTCTAGTCCTGAAATTCAAATGTAATAAATTTATCAGATTTTTGGAGTCAATTTGATATGTTTGTTAGGTATTATATTTATGGCATTGTGTCAGATTTTGGTAATTTAGGATCAATATAATCCCATGAAGCACCACTACTTGAATAAACGACTATCGTTGGCTCGAATGCTTCTAAATCATAAAGACTACTAACGCGAAGAAACTCAAGTTGAGGCATTCCACTATTCTGTGCGTAAATATGGCAGCCACATTTTGGACAAAACCCTCTTTTAACTACATTTCCACTTACCGCAGTTTTTTCGTGGAAACTTAGTTCGCCTTCAAGTTCCAAGCTTCCTTTGGGTACAGCAATGCTAGATATATGGCCAGCCCCACTAATTTTCTGTCAGTCTTTACACTGACAGTAACCTGCCATTACCGAATTATCACTACATTCATATGTGATGGAACTACACAAACAAGAACCTGATATTTTTGACATCTACTTCCCCTTATATATGCGCGTTATCGATGCTATTAATGCCTAATGTCGCCGTTAACCACCGAATGTGGTAAAACTTAAGCTGACATAAACACCGTAGGTAGCCAAGAGTATTCCACCTTCCAACCGACTTAGACAACGCCCTGTATACAAAAACAAAAATAGTAATAGCGACGCTACAAGCAAGACCCATTGGTCGAATTGTAGAATTCTTGCGTGAACTGGAAGTGGTTGAAGTAAAGCGGATACTCCTAATATCCCCAACAAATTAAATATATTGCTACCAAGTATGTTTCCAACGGCTACATCTGCGTGCCGTCGTAGTGCAGCAATTACAGAAATTGAAAGCTCCGGAAGGGATGTACCAACAGCTACCAATGTCAATCCGATGACAGCCTCAGAAACACCTAAGCTCTCAGCAATCCCTACAGCTCCAATAAGCAGCACCTGTGACCCTGAAATTAACAGTAGTAGACCAATGACTACTGCCGCTACAGTCCATCCTAAAGACTTCGGTAAAGCGGTAAGTTCTTCAGCTTCGGCTTTGTTAAGTGTCGCAGCGGGTGCGTGGATGCGTTCACTCCAATAAGCCCATACCAAGTAAGCTACTAAGGCAATCAAGAAGATTACGCCATCCGCGCGCCCCAGTGCGCTTCCGCCGACTAAAACCAAAAATAATATACTAGCCGCTACTACAGTGACAGCATCCCGGCGTAATGCCAAAGGCTTGATTGTCAACGGTGCGATCAGCGCACATATCCCTAGGATTAGTAAAACATTGCCGATATTGCTACCCACTACGTTGCCAATCGCAATATCCGGTTGTTGATTTAATGCAGCATTTACAGAAACCACCAATTCTGGCGCTGATGTGCCGAAGCCTACGATAACGAGACCGCTTAGTAATGGCGATACACCGAGACGCTGGGAAGCAGCTAACGAACCTCGAATCAACGCTTCGCCACCAATGGTAAGTAAGCCCACACCGAGTAATAAAAAGAGTAAATTCATCATGATTTGCCGTCTCTTGGCATAGAGTTTAATGAGCTGACAGAGAACACCCACACTGCATGCATGGCCGAACAGTTTATTCAAACGCCTATGGCCTTATATCACTTTAGCCTCTTATCTTGGGCCAGAATATTTTGAGGTATGGCTGGTATTGTTTGTTGACGGTGGGCTGGCGCAAAGAAGAAGACTCGTGGGTTTGGTAAAACGAACCTAATCCCTGCTTTTGTTGTTCAGTCCCTTTCCGCTGATCATAAATCAACACCCTTTAAAATCGAACGCTTAATGCCACTTTTTCCTTGAATAGAAGCCAGTGGTCCCTAGTCTTGGGCGTGTTTTTTATTGACTTTCTTTCTGTAGCAAATTAATAAACGCCTTCGCTGCATTGGACAGGCTTTTCTCACGGTGGTGGATGTAACCCAGTTCTCGTTGTATGTGTACGCCAGCTATCGGTACAGCTCGAATACCGGGTTCCAGCATGCTTTCGGGTAGTAGGCTCCAGCCCAGCCCGATACTCACCATCATTTTGATGGTTTCCAGATAGTTGGTGGTCATGGTGGGGGGGAGCGGGACGCTCTGTTGTTCAAACAGTGCTCGGGTCATACGCCCTGTGTAAGTGCCCAGACCGGGTAAAATTGCTGGGTAGTTTCGCAGGTTGCCCAGTGTTGGGTTTACTTCCTTTAAAAGGGGGTGGTCATCGGAGATCATAAAAACTAGAGGGTCTGGCCATATGGTTTTGGCCTCGATTTTTGGGTGTGGTTCTGGTGCCAGAGTGATAGC
This sequence comes from Cellvibrionales bacterium UBA4451, assembly GCA_002390285.1. Lineage (GTDB taxonomy): Bacteria > Pseudomonadota > Gammaproteobacteria > Pseudomonadales > Porticoccaceae > Porticoccus. The sequence continues at coordinate 6,851 of DGPB01000005.1, forward strand.
GGCTACCTCAAAACGGCCTTGAAGAATGCCTTCGTAGGCTTTCTCTGAATCCATAAAATCCACATCAATCGTGACGTCGGGGTGTTCTTGAGTAAATCGTTTGAGTATTGGTGGGAGTCTGTGCAGCCCGATATGGTGGCTAATGGCGAGCCGTAGCCTGCCGCTGATGTCACCGGATAAATCATTGATGGCTTGGGTCGTATCGGCAATCTCTCTTAGTATCTGATTAGCTCTGGGTAGTAGCGCATCGCCAGCCTCGGTAAGGGTGACCGTTCTAGCGATACGATCAAACAGCCGGCAGTTGAGTTGTTCTTCTAGTAATGCGATCCGTTTGCTCACCGCGGGTTGAGTGACGTGGATTCTGTCAGCGGCAATGGAGAAAGAGCCCGTCTCAGCAACGGCAATAAAGGCTTCCAGTAATTGAGTGTCCATAACAGAGGTATATCAAATAGTGGTATCAGGCATGAGTATAAGCACATGAATTCCTATTTGGAATCCAATAGATGAAAAATATGAATTTGTTTTATTTGTAACATGTGCCTAAAATTGCCCAATTGATCATACTTTGTACGATAACTGGGCTAGAAATATGGCTGGAAAAACCCTTTACGACAAATTGTGGGACGCGCATCTGGTAAAACAGCGAGGCGATGGTTCTGCACTCATTTACATAGATCGTCATATTCTCCATGAAGTGACTTCACCCCAGGCTTTTGAGGGGCTGCGTATTGCAGGTCGCAAGCCTTGGCGTTTGGATATGAATGTGGCGACACCAGACCACAATATTTCCACGGACTCTGTCGAACGCGCTGCTGGTGTTGATGGGATTCCCGACGAAACCTCCCGTATTCAGGTAAAAACCCTGGATGATAACTGTGAGTATTTCGGCATTCGTGAATTTGGCATGAATGAAATGGGGCAGGGCATTGTGCATGTGATGGGGCCAGAATTGGGAGCCTCATTGCCCGGTATGACCGTTGTCTGCGGTGATTCCCATACTGCTACCCACGGTGCATTCGCCTGTTTGGCCCACGGTATTGGTACCTCTGAAGTAGAGCATGTGTTGGCGACCCAATGTTTGGTCACCAAGAAAATGAAAAATATGCTGATTGTGGTGGATGGCGTATTGGGTAACGGTGTAACACCTAAAGATGTGGTGTTGGCTATTATCGGTGAAATCGGCACGGCTGGCGGTACTGGGTGTGCTATTGAGTTTGCCGGCCAGGTGTTCCGGGATATGTCCATTGAAGGCCGTATGACGGTGTGTAATATGGCCATTGAGGCCGGTGCCCGTGTGGGTATGGTGGCGGTGGATGATCAAACCATCGAGTATTTCGAAGGCCGCAAGTTTGCGCCCACCGGTGAGGTTTGGGATCAGGCTGTAGCCTATTGGGAAACCTTACAAAGCGATACCGATGCTGTGTTTGATACGGTTGTGGCGTTAAAAGGTGAGGATATTTTACCTCAAGTCACTTGGGGTACCTCACCTGAAATGGTGTTGCCGGTTACGGGTGTTATTCCTCGTAGTGAAGATGAAACTGATCCCGCGAAAAAGCAGGGTATTGAGCAAGCATTGCGTTACATGGGGCTTAAAGGCGGTACGCCCATCACAGAGATACCCGTGGATCGTGTGTTTATTGGTTCTTGTACCAATTCTCGTATTGAAGATATGCGTGCTGCGGCAAAAGTAGCTAAAGGCCGCAAGGTGTCGGGTAGCGTTAAACAGGTGCTCGTAGTGCCTGGGTCGCAAATGGTGAAAGCGCAGGCTGAAGCTGAAGGTTTAGATAAAATCTTTATCGAAGCCGGTATGGATTGGCGTGAACCGGGCTGTTCCATGTGTTTGGCAATGAATGCCGATAAATTGGGGTCTGGTGAGCATTGTGCATCCACTTCTAATCGTAATTTTGAAGGACGACAAGGTAATGGCGGACGAACTCACTTGGTGAGTCCTGCGATGGCAGCAGCAGCAGCGATTGCTGGCCATATTATTGATGTTCGTACCTTTGATGAGACTTATGTGGGGGAGTCTGCATAATGAAAGCATTTACTGTACATAAAGGGCTTGTGGCTGGAATTGATCGCGCCAACGTTGATACTGACATGATTATTCCTAAGCAGTTTTTAAAGTCGATTAAGCGCAGTGGCTTCGGCCCAAACTTGTTCGATGAGTTGCGTTATCTGGATGAAGGTAAGCCGGGGCAGGATTGTTCTGATCGTCCATTGAACAAAGATTTCATCCTCAACCAGCCACGTTATAAAGGCGCCTCTGTATTGTTGACCCGTGATAATTTTGGTTGTGGCTCCAGTCGTGAGCATGCGCCATGGGCGATGGAAGACTATGGGTTCCGGGCTGTTATTGGTCCTAGCTTTGCGGATATATTCTTCAATAATTGCTTTAAGATCGGCCTTTTACCTGTTGTTTTAAAAGGAAGTATAGTTGACAGGCTGTTTTCGGAAGTTGAGGAAAATGAAGGCTATGAGTTGACGGTAGACTTGCCGCGTCAGGTGGTGGTTACCCCTTCTGGAGAAGAGTTCCTTTTTGATGTAGACGAGTTTGGTAAGGGCTGTTTACTTGAAGGGTTGGATGAAATTGGCTTGACCTTGAATGATTTGGACACCATTCGTGCCTATGAAGCGGCGCGGGAGAAAGATACGCCCTGGCTATTCGGTGCCATTAAGTAAAATGTTTTGTAAATAAAGCATTTAAACAGAACTGGAAAGTAGCCCGGTTAAGGAAGTTTGTAAATGAGTAAGAAAGTATTGATTCTTAAGGGCGACTATATCGGCCCTGAGATTGTAGATGAAGCCGTTAAGGTGTTGAAAAAGGTCGACCAGAAATTCTCTCTAGGCATCGAGCTGGAAGAAGGTTTGCTCGGTGGTGCTGCGTACGATGAGGTGGGTGAACCATGCCCCGAGAAGACATTGGAGCAAGGTCGTCAAAGTGATGCCATTTTGATGGGCTCTGTCGGTGGACCCAAGTGGGATGAGGTGGATCGCGACCTTCGTCCTGAAAAAGGATTGTTGAAGCTACGATCTGGTCTAGAGCTGTTTGGTAACTTGCGCCCAGCGATTCTGTATCCACAGCTGGCAGATGCCTCTTCGCTCAAACCAGAGATTGTTGCTGGTCTGAATATTTTGATTGTCCGGGAGTTGACCGGCGGTATTTATTTCGGTGAACCCCGCGGTATTCGTGTGCTGGAGAATGGTGAGCGAGAAGGTTATAACACTTACAAATATTGTGAATCTGAAATCCGTCGTATTGGTAAGGTGGCATTTGAAGCCGCCATGGTCCGAGATAAGCGTGTTTGTTCCGTGGATAAGGCTAATGTGCTTGAGGCAACCATACTGTGGCGTGAAATCATGGAAGAGGTTGCTAAAGACTACCCTGAAGTAACCCTAAGCCACATGTATGTGGACAATGCGGCTATGCAGTTGGTGAGGGCGCCCAAGCAGTTTGATGTGGTGGTGACCGGGAATATGTTTGGCGATATTTTATCCGATGCCGCAGCAATGCTGACGGGTTCGATTGGCATGTTGCCTTCCGCGTCTCTGGATAAGGACGGCAAAGGCCTTTATGAGCCTTGCCATGGTTCTGCGCCGGATATTGCGGGGCAGGGTGTGGCCAATCCCTTGGCGACGATATTATCTGTTGCCATGATGTTGCGTTATTCGTTGGATGCGCCAGAGGCGGCTGATGCTATTGAAGTTGCCGTTAGTAAAGTGTTGGATATGGGGTTGCGTACGCCCGATATTTATACAGAGGGAACACGTAAAGTGGGCACCTCTGAGATGGGTGATGCGGTGGTCCAGTGCTTTATGTAAAGTTACGCTATAAGCTGGCGAGTTTGCCCCTTTTATGAGTGCAAGTTGTTAGCAAAAATAAATCTAAAGTGATTTATTATAAATATTACTTAATTGGTTGAATATAATGAATAAAGTAGGTTTTGTTGGTTGGCGCGGAATGGTTGGTTCGGTGCTGATGGATCGTATGATTCAGGAGAATGACTTTGCCGATATTGAGCCAATATTCTTCACCACATCACAGCTGGGGCAACCTGGTCCCAATGTTGGAAAGGATGTGGCTCCGTTACAGGATGCGAACGATATTGAATCCTTGAGAAGGCTGGACATTATCGTGACCTGCCAAGGTGGAGATTACACTAAGGCCGTTTATCCCGAGCTTCGTAAAGCCGGTTGGAATGGTTATTGGATTGACGCTGCCTCTGCATTGCGGATGGCCGATGATGCATTGATTGTATTGGATCCAGTGAATCTGGCCGTGATCAAAGATGGTATTACCAGTGGGGCCAAGAACTTCATTGGTGGTAACTGTACGGTTAGTCTGATGTTGATGGGCTTGGGTGGCCTGTTTAATCAGGGTTTGGTGGAGTGGACATCTGCCATGACTTACCAGGCCGCCTCGGGTGCTGGTGCGCAGAATATGCGCGAACTGATTGGTCAGATGGGTTCCATTGAGCAATCTGTTTCCCCTGAGCTGGCCGATCCGGCATCAGCTATTCTGGAAATTGATCGAAAAGTAGCAGCTACCATGCGTGGCAGTGATTTTCCTACCAATAACTTTGGTGCGCCATTGGCAGGCAGCTTGCTGCCCTGGATTGATGTGCAGCTGGAAAATGGCCAGAGCAAGGAAGAGTGGAAAGGGCAGTCAGAAACTAACAAGATTCTTGGTCGCTCTGGCGATTCATTGATTCCTGTAGATGGTCTTTGTGTTCGCATTGGTGCTATGCGCTGTCATAGTCAGGCTTTAACCATCAAGCTGACCAAGAATGTACCCATGGATGAGATTGAAGCAATGTTGGCTGAGGCCAATGATTGGGTCAAAGTGGTTCCCAATGACCGCGAGGCTACATTGCAGCAGTTAACTCCTGCAGCCGTGACTGGGCATTTACATGTACCGGTTGGTCGCCTGAGAAAAATGAATATGGGGGATGACTACCTTTCCGCTTTTACTGTTGGAGACCAGCTGTTATGGGGTGCGGCAGAACCACTTCGTCGAGTGCTGAAAATCTTGTTGGAAGCTTGATCTAAGAGACGTTTGTTCGCCGCAGCTTTGCTGTTTTGTGCAATTGATCATAAATCTACACTACGAATAGCCGGATTTATCGAAATTTTGCGGTTACAGTGGTTGAACAATTCCTTTTAGTCATAAATACTTGCATCTGCCATCCAATAATGGGGTTATTGGGCATCTGCTATGCTGTAATACCTACGTAGGAGAGGCCTATCCTGACAAGGCAACACAGGGAATACATCATGAAGTTGCGCTATTTGATCTTGACAGTCGGTTTGCTTGGCTCGCTGTTCGCTAATACTGTTTTTGCTCTTGGGTTGGGTGAGATAAAACTGAACTCATCCTTGAACGAGCCCCTCGATATGGAGATCGAACTGCTTAATGTGGGCGACCTTGGTGAACTTGAGATGTTGGTCGGTTTGGGTTCCAGGCAGGATTTCGAACAAGCTGGTGTTGAAAGATTGTTCTTGCTCACTGATTTGCGTTTTAAGGTTGATCTGACCACCCCGAATAAGCCTGTCATTCATGTTACATCTCGCAAGCCAATCCGTGAGCCATACTTAGACTTTTTGGTCGAAATTCTGTGGCCAACAGGCCGGCTGTTGAGAGAATACACTCTGCTGCTTGATCTCCCACTTTATGCAACGGAGTCCCTCTCAGCAAAAAAGATTGAGGCTGCGAGCCAAAGCTCGCAGCGCGAAGCTCAATCTGGCAATCAGACTCAAAGTCGACCCAAAGAAGCTGTATCTCCTTCAGTAGGTATGTCGTCACTCGCTGCAGGTGATGGCGAATATAAGGTCAACTCGGGTGATACTGTTTGGGGTATTGCCAAAAAAATCAAGCCAAGTGATGCTTCTCTGCAACAAACCATGCTGGCAATCAAGCAATATAATGCCCACGCATTTATCAATGACAATATTAATTTACTTAAAAAAGGCGCCATTATCCGGTTGCCTGAAGGGAGTGATATTGCCAGCTTGGGTCATAATCAGGCCGTTTCTGACATTGCTCTTGAAACTGCGGCGCTGGAAGACGCTAAAGTGATGACGGCGCCACAGTTAGATGCCTCTGATGATGTAGTGGAAGCAACTTCAGTCATACAAGATGCAGGCGGTGGACAGCTAAAACTGGCTACCTTGGATCAGGATCAAGCTCCGGCTTTGAGTGGCGTTGGTGGTAATGGTTCAGGCACAGGTGGGGCTGATAGCAATGTTCTACAGAATGACGTTTCTACTGTTCAAGAAGAGCTGGATAAAACCCAGCGTGAAAATACCGAATTAAAAGCTCGTCTGGCCAACCTAGAAGAGCAGGTTGCCACAATGAGCCGCCTTGTAGAAATAAACGACGATTCCTTTCGAGCTGTTCAGGTGGCATCCCAGCAAGCATCTGAGTTAGACGATTCTTCAACACCTACAGCGGATAACCTTGAACAAGACATTGCTGCCCAACCTCAATCATCCACTTCAGAGAAAGAAGAAGGCTTTAATTTGTCGGCCTGGATGGATATGTTGTTGTACCCATTAATTGCTTTATTGGCGCTTCTTTTGGCTATTGTATTGTTTTTTAGAAACCGCAAGCACGATGAGGATGAATCGGAAGAGCTCTCTCTGCGGTCACTGGTGGATGAACAGGAACCTGAGCCGGAAGAAGAGATAGAAGAAATAGACGATGTCTTCAGTGAAAAAGAACTGGAAGTTCTTGCTGAGGTTGTTCCAGAATTTGATGAACAGGAACTAAAAGCGTTTGAAGAGCTGGAGCTTGCAGAGGGAGAAAAGGTTAACCCAGAGGGTGAAGCGGAAATCTACCTTTCTCTGGGTAACTATCAGCAGGCTGAAACAGTCCTAATAAATGCCATTGACGAAGATCCAAGCAACACCGCACTGCGGCTGAAGTTGTTGGAGGTCCATGTGAATGCAAACGATCTGAAGAAGTTTGATGCCCAGAGTATTGCATTGGCTGCACTAAATGATGCAAGCGCTGATGCTAAGGCTGTTTCACTCAGGTCTGAACTAACACCTGAACCATTGGCCTCAGAACCCGAGCAAGAAGATGCTGATAATGATGATTCTGCCACAGGGGAACTCACGGCAGATTTGGAAAAAGTCGAAGATGAATCGACTTCTTCCGATGTTTCAGAAGAAGTGTCGCATAGCACAGAAGCCGACTTTGATTTGGATCTGGACTTAGCTGATGTGGACATTGATTCTCTCGTATTAGAAATTGATGCTGATATCGGTGATATTGACTTTGATGATGCCGAGGCCCAGATTGAAGTGGACGTTCAACCTGAGGACGCTACAGAAGAATTGGTCGTTGAAAGTGCCGATGATTTTGATGGCGGCGCAGACATATTAGAGGGCATTGATGAATGTGCCACTAAGCTGGAACTTGCTGAGGCTTATCTCGAAATGGGTGATATTGACGGTGCTCGGGCTATCCTTGATGAAGTGGTTTCAGAAGGTAGTGAAGCCCAGCAGAATAAGGCCCGCGAATTACTTGAGGCTGTTACCTGATTGACTTGAATTCTTGTGATTCCTGGCAGTATTTGACCAATGGCTTAGTGCCTGATGGCGAGCAGCTACCAGAAGGGATCAAACGTATAGCAGCTGCCGTCGAATATGACGGCAGTTCTTTTTGTGGATGGCAGCGACAAACCCATAGCCCTAGTGTTCAGGCGGAAATTGAAGCCGCCTTAACGACGGTTGCCAACCATCCCATCACGGTTTCCTGTGCCGGTAGAACAGATACTGGTGTTCATGGAACCAATCAAATTATTCATTTTGATACTGCTGCGGAGCGTGGGTCACGCAACTGGTTATTGGGTGCAAATGCCAACCTACCTTTTGGTATCCGCGTTCACTGGGTTGAGGAAAAATCAGCTCAATTTCATGCGCGCTTCAGCGCTACGGCTAGAACTTATCGCTATTTGATTGCTAATCAATCCCAGCGCCCCGCAATTTTTCATCATGGATTGACATGGGAGAAGAAGCCGCTGAACGAGACGCTGATGAACTTGGCGGCTCGGCAGCTGTTAGGGGAGCGGGACTTTAGTTCATTTCGCGCAGCCGGTTGTCAGTCACGTTCGCCTAACCGAAATGTACATAAAGTGGATGTTTGGCGGCAGGGCGAGTTGGTGATTGTAGAGATAGTTGCCAATGCTTTTTTACATCATATGGTCAGAAATATTGCGGGAAGCTTAATCAGTATTGGTTGTGGTGAGCGGTCAGTTGATTGGCTTGGCACGTTGTTGCAAAAGCGTGATAGAACTCAGGCGCCAGCTACGGCGCCGGCTAATGGGTTGTATCTGGTCCAGGTCAATTACCCTGATCACTTCAACATGCCTGAATTCACTCTTGGGCCACAATTGGTCTGTCCGGTTTAATGGTACCGAAGCCATAGGGATCGATAGGCGGGCCGATCCCTTTTTGCTACAATCCGCGCCTTACAATTGGACGACACGGTGAATAAACCCGTTGTGAACAAAACCCGAGTTAAGATTTGTGGAATCACCCGAGTTGAAGATGCTCGAGCGGCAGCGACTGCTGGCGCTGATGCTATTGGCTTGGTTTTTTACGCCAAAAGTGCCCGTTATGTTGAGTGCCCTGTTGCTGCGGACATAGCGCGTGCTGTAGGCCCATTTGTGACGGTAGTCGGTTTGTTTGTGAATGCCGCCGAGGATCAAGTGATATCAACGCTGGAAGAGGTTGACCTTGATTTGCTGCAGTTCCATGGTGATGAGGACGAAGCTTATTGTCGGCAGTTTGATCGGCCCTATATTAAAGCTATTCGCATGGAGCCAGAGCTAGATGTAGTAGAGGTTATGTCCAGATACCCCTCTGCCAGCGGGTTTTTGTTTGATGCTTGGAATAAGCACAAGTATGGAGGCACAGGCGAGATCTTTGATTGGGATCGCCTGCCACATTCAAATGATCTTTCATATTCAAATAATAGTGCGCTTATTTTGGCCGGTGGCTTAACCCCGGACAATGTAGCGGAAGCGGTTGCTTTAACTAGCCCTTATGCTGTGGATGTAAGCGGTGGTGTTGAGATATCACCCGGTATTAAATCCGAGCAATTGATACAACAGTTTATTACCCGTGCCACGATCGGGTAACTTTGGAGGAAGTAGTGAACAGCAATAAATCTGTAGATTATAGTCAGGTACCTGATGCACGTGGCCACTTTGGCCCCTATGGTGGTCGGTTTGTCTCTGAAACGCTTATTTCAGCGCTTGATGAGCTTGAAGCTATTTATCGCAAGCTGAAAGATGATCCTGAGTTTCAGGCTCAGATTGACTATGATTTGGCCCATTATGTGGGTCGTCCATCACCATTGTACTTTGCCGAACGCTGGACCCGAGAAACAGGTGGAGCTCAACTCTACTTAAAGCGTGAAGACCTCAATCACACGGGTGCTCACAAGATTAATAATACTATCGGTCAGGCTTTGTTGGCCAAACACACCGGTAAAAAGCGAGTCATTGCTGAAACAGGTGCTGGTCAGCACGGTGTTGCTACCGCGACAGTGGCTGCCCGTTTGGGGCTCGAATGCCACGTGTTTATGGGAGAGGAGGATATACACCGTCAATCCTTGAATGTGTACCGTATGAAGTTGCTGGGGGCCACCGTTATTCCTGTCACTTCCGGTTCTAAAACCCTCAAAGATGCGATGAATGAGGCAATGCGTGATTGGGTTACTAATGTCGATAACACCTTCTACATCATTGGCACCTGCGCAGGGCCTCATCCGTATCCCGAGTTGGTACGAAACTTTCAGTCGGTAATTGGGCGTGAAGCGCGTCAGCAATCACTCGATCAGACGGGTAAATTGCCCGATGCTCTTGTCGCTTGTGTTGGCGGTGGTTCCAATGCCATTGGGTTGTTTCATCCATTTTTGGCGGATGATTCCGTGGCGATGTACGGTGTTGAAGCTGGAGGCTTTGGCCTTGAGACAGGAAAGCATGCTGCGCCATTGAATGATGGCATCCCCGGAATATTGCATGGTAACCGTACCTACTTGATGGAAGATGAAAACGGTCAGATCATTGAAACCCATTCAATTTCTGCTGGCTTGGACTACCCTGGTGTAGGTCCAGAGCATTCCTGGTTGAAAGATATTGGTCGGGTAAATTACGTGACCATTAATGATGATGAGGCCATGGCAGCCTTCCGAAGTCTTACTAAGGTAGAGGGCATTATGCCTGCACTGGAAACAAGTCATGCTGTGGCTTATGCAGAAAAATTGGCTCGGGAGATGGATCCCGATCAAATAGTGATCGTCAATTTGTCTGGCCGTGGAGATAAAGATATTTTGACGGTTGCCGAGATTGACGGCATTACCGTTTAGCCACCGTGTATTTCAATATTACCTTTGTGTGTTTCAATAACTGGAAAATTGCTAGTGAACAGAATTAAGCAACGCTTTGAATCCCTCCGTCAGCAAGGTCGAAAGGCTCTGATTCCCTATGTGGTCCTCGGCGACCCCGCCAAGGATGTTACCTTGCCGGTGATGCATGCATTGGTAGAGAGCGGAGCCGATATTATTGAACTGGGTGTGCCCTTTTCTGACCCCTCGGCGGAAGGGCCCGTCATCCAGAAAGCCCACGAGAGAGCGTTAAGCAATGGTAGTAGTCTTCGTGACGCACTGGCATTAGTGAAGCAGTTTCGCGAGACAGATAGCGTTACCCCCGTGTTGTTGATGGGCTACGCCAACCCCATCGAACGAATGGGTTATGAGTCCTTTGTTGAGAAGGCTATCGAATCAGGTGTGGATGCCGTATTGACAGTGGACTTGCCCCCGGAAGAGGCTGAAGAGTTCAATGAGCAGCTGAAAGAGGCGGGTTTGGAAAATATCTTTTTGATAGCGCCAACAAGTACACATGAGCGTCAGAAGATGGTGGCCAACATGGCTGGGGGCTTCATTTATTACGTGTCACTTAAAGGTGTGACCGGTGCGGGCCACCTCGATCTGGATTCAGTTAGAGCGAATGTGACACACATTCGCTCATTGACCGAACTACCAGTCTGTGTAGGATTCGGTATTAAAGATGGCGCTTCTGCTCGAGCGGTTGCTGAGTTATCAGATGGCGCAGTGGTAGGCAGCGTTGTGGTTAACCAAATTGCTGAGTTGGCGGAGAAAGGAGAAGCCGATCCAGCCATTTATGCCAAAGCTGTTTCAGCTATTATTGCTGATATGCGTAAAGCGCTAGATAGCTAATGGCAACGTACCCTAGATAACGGAAATAACTATGAGCTGGTTAAAAAAGATTCGCCCCAAGGGCCCTGCAACTCAGAAAAAGGATCGTACGCAAAGCGTACCCGAAGGGTTGTGGGCCAAATGCCCAAAATGCAGCGCGCCTTTGTATCGCCCCGAACTCGAAAAAAACCTGAACGTATGCCCAAAGTGTGATCATCATCTACGAGTAGGTGCTCGCCATCGGTTAGATATCTTTCTTGACCCAGAGGGCCGTGATGAACTGGCCACTGAGGTTCAGCCAGTCGATCGACTTAAGTTTAAAGATGTACGGAAGTATAAGGAACGGCTGGCTACTGCTCAGAAGGTAACAGGCGAAGACGAAGCGCTTATAGCCATGAGTGGCACATTGAAAGGTATGCCCGTTGTGGCTGTTTCTTTTGAATTTGCTTTCCACGGTGGCTCTATGGGCTATGTGGTGGGCGAGCGTTTTACCCGAGCGGCTAACCTGTCATTGGAAAAGAATATCCCGCTGATTTGTTTCTCTGCAACGGGTGGTGCTCGAATGCAAGAAGCACTTATATCTCTTATGCAGATGGCTAAAACCAGTGCCGTTATTGAGAAGCTTAGGATGCAAGGGATACCTTATGTATCCGTGATGACCGACCCAGTTTACGGTGGTGTTTCTGCTAGCCTTGCTTTGCTTGGGGATATTAATACGGCTGAACCTGGCGCAAGAGCGGGCTTTGCTGGACCGAATATCATTGAGCAAACTATAAGGCAGAAATTACCCAAGGGCTTTCAGCGGGCAGAGTTCCTATTGGAACACGGAGCCATTGATATGATCATTCATCGCCATCAAATGCGCGATACGTTGGCCTCTCTGCTGTCCAAATTCACTCATCAGTCAGAGCCAGGCAATGCTTTAGCGTCAGACGCCACTGTAGAGTCAGGGATTACTGAAGAAACAGACACCACTCAAGAAACAGACGCCCCCCGATGCCTCAGCGCTCGCTGAATGAATGGCTCAGTCTGCTAGAGGCTAGACACCCTACAGAAATAGAATTTGGACTTGATCGCATAGGCCGGGTTGCAGCGCAACTCGGCCTTAGTCATTCCTTGCCTGGGAAAAAGGTCATTACTGTTGCTGGTACTAATGGGAAGGGCTCTTGTGTTGCCGCTCTTGAGGGTATCTTGTTGGCTGCAGATTATCGAGTGGGTTGCTATACCTCCCCGCATTTTATTGATTACAACGAACGGATCAGTCTGAATGGGCGTTTCGTGGGAGATCAAACTATTTGTTCTGCTTTTGAGCGGATCGAATCGGGTCGTGGCGATATCAGCTTGACGTATTTTGAATTTGGCACACTGGCTGCACTCTTGATTATGTCAGAGGCGGATCTAGACATAGTGGTGCTGGAGGTAGGGCTTGGTGGGCGTCTTGATGCCGTCAATTTGATTGATGCGGATATTGCTATTGTGACCAGTCTTGCGCTGGATCACCAAGATTGGCTGGGTGATGATCTAGACCAAATAGCAGCGGAAAAAGCAGCCGTTGCTCGACCCGGTAGACCCCTTATTTATGGTGATGAAATCCCCATACCCGGGTTACTAGTGGCAGCAGGTGATCTAGGCGCCCAACTGTTATTAAACGGACGTGATTTCCTCCCAACTGAATTCAATACAACTGCTGAAGACTTATCTTCTTCAACCACACTACCTCCAGTCAGTGTCGCTTGTGCAGTACAGGCGGCAAGGTTGGTTGACGGTAGTCTCTCTAAGTCGGTTATAGCTCAAGGGCTTCAACAGGTTAACCTGTTGGGTCGTTTTCAGCAGATTGACATAGAGGGTATAAGGCTAATTCTGGATGTGGCTCACAACCCGCAGGCTACAGAACTATTGGCGCAAAGGTTATCTTCAACAAACCATAGGATCATTGCGGTTGCCGGGATTATGGCAGACAAGGATATTTCTGCCATGTTGGCAACCTTGGCGCCGGTAGTGAAAGATTGGTTTTTCTGTGATATTCCCGGTCAGCCGAGGGCTACTACTGCACGAAAGTTGGCAGCACTGTTGTACAATGTGAAGGTCAGTATCAACGCCTTGGGTGTAGGGAATGTTGTCGAAAATAAATCGCCGGTTGCAGCACTTCAAGCTGCGCTAGATAACGCAAGTATTGGTGATACTGTGGTCGTTTTTGGTTCGTTTTTCACAGTGGGTCCAGTTTTGCAGTGGTTGAATCATGGTCAGAAAGGGAGTGTAAGTGGTGGGTGAAAATATAAAGCAGCGTATTGTCGGTGCGTTAGTGCTGATCGCTTTAGCTATCATTATTATTCCCTTGTTGTTTGATTTTTCCGACAGCCGAGAAGTAGACACTAATACTCAGATTCCCCCAAGGCCTGAGATACAGCCGGTTACTGTGCCGGAGCCCGTGAGGCCTGAAAATATTGTCCCTGCTAAGTCGAGTGAGGAAGTTTTCCAGTTTGGCGTGGACTCAGCGGATCAGGGTAGCTCTCTTGAAGATGAGGCACCTACACTTTCTTCCGAAGGCCTCCCGGTTGCCTGGGTATTGCAGGTTGGTAGTTTTCGGGATGAAGAGAAGGCGAAAGGCTTGGTTAAAAGCTTGCTGGATGACGGGTATAAAGCCTTCGTGCGAAATCAAAAGGTGGATGGTGGTGTTCTAAGCCGTGTTTTTGTCGGACCAAAGGTCTTAAAGAAAAAGCTGGTAGAGGAAAAAGCGGCCATTGATAAAAAATATGGCGTTGACACTATTTTGCTGCGCTTTGAACCCTGACCTGTGAAAAGCTCTCTGTTACAATTTACGCCTGTTTCAAAGACGGCTGAATCATGACTTGGGCTGACTGGGCAATTATTGCCGTTTTAGGTTTATCCGCACTGATTAGCGTCGTGCGTGGCTTTGTTAAAGAAGCGGTTTCACTGTTGATTTGGGTGGCTGCTGCCGTTGTAGCCTCCATCTTTCACGACCAACTCGCTGTCTGGATGGTCGATCTAATTACTACGCCATCGCTGCGACTGCTGACCGCTTGGGTCGTGCTGTTTGTTGTCGTATTGATCATCGGCGGCATTTTAAATTATTTGTTAGGAAAACTGGTTGAGGCCACGGGGCTCTCTGGTACGGATCGTCTGATGGGGCTTTTGTTTGGACTTGCCCGCGGATTGATTATCCTGATGACGATAGTGATTCTATTGCCTAATGTGCTGCCCGTGGATCAGGATCTATGGTGGCAAGAATCTAAATTGATACCCTATTTTTTACAGTACGAAGACTGGGCCAGAGATACCGGCGCAGCAGTAGTGGACTTTTTGAAGAACCTGCTTTAATCAGCTGGTATTTGATTGTAGATGCTTGAGAGCAGTAACTAGCCGTTTAAAGAGGTTGTCTGACCAATGTGTGGTGTAGTCGGAATTGTCGGTAAAAGTGATGTTAAGTTGCATCTCTATGATGCATTAACCATGCTTCAACATCGTGGCCAGGATGCTGCAGGGATCATGACCTGTGAGGGAGGGCGCCTTCACCAACGGAAAGGTGTCGGTCTGGTGAAAAATGTTTTTCATTCACGGCATATGGCTGAGTTGGTTGGTAATATGGGCATCGGGCACGTGCGTTATCCTACGGCTGGAAGTTCTGGTCCAGCAATGGCGCAACCGTTTTATGTGAATTCGCCCTACGGTATTTGTATGGCTCATAACGGCAACCTCACCAACACGGATGAGTTGCTGGAGCATTTGTTTAAATCGGATTTGCGTCATATCAACACTGACTCAGACTCTGAAGCTCTACTCAATGTGTTTGCCCATGAACTGCACCTGCAGGGGAAGTTGCGACCAACACCCAATGATATTTTTGAGTCTGTTCGTCGGGTTCATCTCCGTTGCAAAGGTGCTTATGCAGTAGTGGGTATGATTGCCAACTACGGTATGGTCGCTTTTCGTGACCCCTATGGTATTCGCCCTCTGGCTTACGGTCAGCGGGAAACGGATCAGGGTATCGAATATATCGTGGCCTCGGAGAGTGTGGCGTTTGATGTGCTTGGCTTTGAACTGGTAAGAGATTTGGCGCCAGGGGAAGCCTTGTATGTAGATGAGCATGGCGAGCTGCATTTACAACAATGTGCAAACGATCCAAAATTGATGCCCTGTATCTTTGAGCATGTTTATTTTGCTCGCCCAGATTCTATTATCGACGACATATCTGTTTATAAATGTCGTTTACGAATGGGCGAAAAGCTGGCTGATAAAATAACCCGCCTATATCCCGACCTTGATATTGATGTGGTTATCCCAATACCGGATACCAGCCGGGTGTCTGCGCAGTCCATTGCGGAGCAGCTGGGGATCAAGTTTCGTGAAGGTTTCATGAAAAATCGTTATATCGGACGCACATTTATCATGCCAGGCCAGACTGAACGAAAGAAATCCGTTCGGCAGAAACTGAACCCCGTTAAACTGGAGTTCCTGGGTAAGAATGTACTGTTGGTGGATGACTCGATTGTTCGTGGTACGACCTCAAAAGAAATCATCCAGATGGCCCGTGATGCCGGTGCCAATAAAGTGTATATGGCATCTGCAGCTCCCCCGGTACGTTTTCCAAATGTTTACGGCATTGATATGCCGTCGGCACGGGAACTGATCGCTCATGACCGAACTGATGAAGAGGTTGCTGAACTTATTGGTGCTGATTGTCTGATTTATCAGGACTTACAAGACCTGGTGGATAGTGCCAAAGAAGGTAACTCAGAGATTGAATACTTTGACTGCGCAGTATTTGATGGTAACTATGTGACAGGTGATGTGGACCAGGCTTATCTGGACAAAATAGACGCAGCTCGAAATGATAACGCTAAATTAACGAATGGTAGATCAGCAGACTCAGGTAGCGGTGAGGTAATCGGTCTGCATAATCCCGATGTGGAAACTGAATAAATGATAGATGATGATAGCTATGATCCTTTGGCAGGTGCAGGGCTTGATACATTAGCTATTCGTGCGGGCCATGTGCGTACCGCCGAGGGTGAACACAGTGAGCCACTCTTCCTGACCTCCAGTTATGTCTTTTCAGATGCTGCTGAAGCAGCGGCTCGTTTTTCGGGTGAACAACCCGGCAATGTGTATTCTCGCTATACCAATCCCACCGTACGTATTTTTGAAGAACGAATCGCTGCACTTGAGGGCGCTGAGCAAGCAGTGGCCACATCATCAGGCATGGCCGCAACTCTGAGTACCTGTCTGGCACTATTACAAGCCGGTGACCATGTGGTTTGTTCCCGTGATGTCTTTGGTACCACCACGGTGTTACTGGATAAATACCTCCAACGATTCGGGGTTGAAACCACCTTTGTGCCTCTGACTGAGATGGATCAGTGGCAGCAGGCAATTCGTCCGGAAACTAAGCTCATGTTTTTGGAAACACCATCCAATCCCTTGTGTGAGGTAGCTGATATTTCGGCGCTCGCTGAGTTGGCCCATAGTAAGAATGTTCTACTGGTTGTGGATAATTGTCTTTGTACTCCAGCATTACAGAAGCCGCTCGAACTGGGTGCTGATCTTGTTGTCCATTCCGCCACCAAATACCTGGATGGTCAGGGTCGTTGTATGGGCGGTGTGGTCGCTGGCCGCAGTGAGCTAGTAAATGAAGTGCTGGCCTTTATTCGCAGCGCTGGCCCAACTATGAGCCCATTTAACGCGTGGGTGTTCCTCAAAGGCCTAGAAACTTTAAGATTAAGAATGGAGGCGCACTCAGCCAATGCCCTTGAGCTTGCTTTATGGTTACAGCAGCAACCGCAGGTAGAAAACGTTTTTTATACCGGGTTAACAGATCACCCAGGCCATGAGATAGCTTCCCGTCAGCAGCGTGCCTTTGGTGGTGTTCTGTCTTTCCGGGTTAAAGGTGGGCGTGAACAAGCCTGGCAGGTGATCGATGGTACCCAAATGTTATCGTTGACCGCCAATCTAGGTGATGCGAAAACGACTATTGTGCATCCCGCAACGACGACTCATGGTCGTTTAACGGATGAGCAAAAAGCCGAGACAGGGATTACTGAAAACTTGATCCGCATCGCAGTAGGGCTTGAAGATATAGTTGATATTAAGGCAGATTTAGCTCGTGGTTTATCGACGATCTGATTTCTTTCTAGTATCTATACCTAGTACCTGTAACTAGTACCTATAAAATGCCAGCGGAGTAAAGGGCATCATGCAAAAAGTAGTTGATGCAATTATTGCCAATATCAGCAAGGTGCTGATAGGCAAACAACAACAAATTACTTTATCGCTAGCGTGCCTTTTTGCTCAGGGACATTTACTGATAGAAGACCTACCCGGCATGGGAAAGACTACCTTGGCTCATGCTTTGGCTAAGGTTTTGGGCCTCTCCTACAGTCGTATCCAGTTCACCAGTGACTTGCTTCCAGCCGATGTTTTGGGGGTTTCTATCTACGATAGAACCAAAGCACAGTTTGAGTTCCATCCGGGTCCTATTTTCAATCAGCTATTACTCGCGGATGAAATTAACCGCACGACACCTAAAACTCAGAGTGCATTGCTAGAAGCCATGGCAGAGGGGCAGGTGACCATTGATGGCGATACACGGCCATTACCTAATCCATTCTTTGTGATAGCAACCCAAAATCCTACTACGCAAGCGGGAACATTTCCCCTTCCCGAATCCCAGTTGGATCGTTTTTTAATGCGAATTGAACTGGGTTATCCAGACCCGGCTTCAGAGCGAGAAATGCTGTCAGGTGAAGACCCACGAAAGCAGCTTGCTTATATTCCAGCAGTCATATCGTCAGAGCAACTGTTGAAAATCCAGCAGCAAGTGTTACAGGTAACGGTATCTGACAGTCTCGTCGACTATTTACAACGGCTGGTTCAATTTACCCGTGATGACCCTATGTTCATGTCCGGGTTATCACCCCGTGGAGCTCTAGCGACATTACAGTGTGCTCGGGCTTGGGCATTGATTCAGGGTCGCCAATACGTCATTCCAGAAGATATTCAAGCCGTGTTGCCGAGCGTTGCCGGGCATCGATTGCGTGGGTCAGCAGAATCTTCAGGTCAGTCTGGCGAAGTGTTGGTTCAACGTGTGCTCAATGCTGTGGATATTATCTAGCAGTATCGGATACGGAGCTTTAAACAGGAGTTAAGACGATGGTTGAGAGGTTCGGCAAGTTTTTCCGCTATCACTTCTCCCATTGGGTTTATGGCCGTATCCCACCTTCTCGTTCCATCGCGCTGAACAACCGCAGTTTGTTTATCTTTCCCTCCAAAGCAGGTTTTGGCTTTTTACTGTTGGTTTTGATTTGTTGGTTAATGGCCACCAATTATGAAAACAATGTGGTGTTTGCCATTACCTGTCTTTTGATATCAGTTTTTGTTATCACCATTCTCCATAGTTTTTCTAATCTATCTGGGCTGAAGCTGAGTTTTGTCAGAGCAACACCTGCATTTGCAGGAGAGCAATTGGTTGTTGAGTTGGTATTGCACCAAGAGCAGTCTCGTTATCGTGAAAGCTTGAGCCTTTCTTTTCTGGGAGAGGAAGCGGTGGCGACAACACTCCATGATCAAGAATATATCCACGTAAAGGTACCACTGTATGCCCCAAGACGCGGAATTTATAATCCGGGAAGATTAACGCTTGAAAGTGCCTACCCCCTGGGTTTACTTAGAGTCTGGAGCAAGTTGGACCTCGACATCGGGTGTCTGATTTATCCTCAACCCATCTTTACTTCATCCGAAACGGTCAATGCTCACAGTCGGGGCAATGGCCCACTGCAAATGGGTGATGGCAGTGAAGATTTTGTCGGCCTTAATAATTATCAGCAGGGCGATTCACTGAAAAAAATTGCCTGGAAGCAATATGCCAAAGAACAGGGCATGTATACCAAGCACTATGCAGATTATCAGGATGAGCGAATCTGGCTTGATTGGAATGATTTTCCCGGGCTGGATCGCGAGACCCGTTTATCCCGACTTTGTGGCAGCCTGTTACAGGTTTCAGCTACCGATAAGGCCTATGGTTTAAGGTTGCCGGGTATAGAAATATTGCCAGATAATAACGAGGAACATCGACTAAAAATACTCCGTGAGCTGGCCCTATTTGAAGAGCCAAGCAGGGGGGATGAAGAGGAACAGCCGTTTAGGAAAAAGCCACTGTGATCCCCTCATGGCAAATTAATAGACATGCCCTGATCTGGCTGTTGCTTGCTTTTGTAGCCGTAATTTTCATTCATTCGGCTCACCTACCACATTGGATCATAGTGGCGGCATTAGTCGCCATAATTTGTCGAGTACAGCGTTATCGAGGTGCCTGGCCAACCCCAAACCGCTGGATAAAACTGAGCCTGCTGGCCCTGTGTCTGGCGGGGTTGTTTCTCGAATACGGCAGCCACCTGATTGGTTTAGAGCCAATGGTGGCGCTGTTGGTCTCGACCTACGCCTTAAAATTATTGGAAATGGAACACCGGCGAGATGCACTTCTCGTTGTCTTCTTGGCATTTTTTGTCGCAGCGGTACAAGCGTTGTTTGATCAGAGTATAGGCAATGCAGCGTACATTCTGGGTTGTTTTTTACTCGTGACAGCGGCGCTGGTTGGGTTGCATCAAGGGGATACCAAAATCCAGCCATTACGGCCTTTAATGAAGGCTGCTGTCCTATTGTTACAAGCCATACCGCTGATGATGCTGCTGTTCATCATCATGCCCCGGCTGGGTTCTCTTTGGGCGGTACCGATCCAGAGCCACAGCGCAAAAACCGGCGTCACCGACACCATGACACCGGGGGATTTTAGCCGCCTTGGGCGATCTGCCGATTTAGCCTTTCGAGTGAGTTTTGACGGCGCAATACCCCGTCAGCACAAGCTTTATTGGCGAGGGCTCGTTCTTTCAAATTTCGATGGCCGTCAGTGGTCGCGGTCTGCCCCGGATGACTTTAATTATGGTGGTTTTGATAAGGGTGGCATATTGCAGTGGTTTGGTCGGCAAACCCAACCTTGGGATTCACTGATAGAGCGCCTAGGGCAACCCCTTCACTACAGTGTCGTGATGGAACCATCCCAACAACCCTGGCTCTATAGCCTGCCTACGCCGCTCCCCAAAAGCACCGGCATTGCTCTAACCCGCGACTTTCGGCTTCTGTCCTCCACCTCCGTCACCACAAAAAAACAGTACGAGGTGGATAGCTGGCTCGATTACAAAATAGCCGCCAATGATGTATCGGATTACCGCCGGGCCACCGAACTTCAAATACCCCGGGGCTATAACCCGCGTACCGTGGAACTGGCCCAACGTTGGCGACGACAAAACAGTAACGATAAGGCATTGGTCCGGAAAGTGCTTGGCCTCTATAACGAAAAATTCGTCTACACATTGCAGCCGCCGCTATTAGGTAAGCACAGTGTGGATGAGTTTTTATTTGAGACCCAACGTGGTTTTTGTGAGCACTTCTCCAGTAGTTTTGTCTTCTTTATGCGTGCAGCCGGTGTCCCCGCCAGAGTGGTTGCCGGGTACCAGGGCGGGGAGCGACACCCGGATAACTATCTGTTGGTACGCCAATACGATGCCCACGCCTGGGCTGAAGTCTGGCTAGCGGGCGAAGGGTGGGTCAGGGTTGATCCCACAGCAGCAGTGGCTCCAGAACGCATTGAAGCCAACCTAGAAGAAGCTCTACGGGATAAAGAAGGGTTTTTAGCCGATTCCCCCCTGTCGCTGATGCGCTTTCGACATATTAATTGGCTTAATAATATTCGACTGCAACTGGATTCGCTGAACTACAGCTGGGCGCGATGGGTATTGGGTTACGACGCGATACAGGAAAACCTGCTGGAAAAGTGGCTGGGTAGTTACAGCCCCCTAAGAATTGCATTGGCTCTGCTGATAGGCGGTGGGGGCATGCTGGGCTTGTTGGCCCTTTGGCAGTTAAGGCACAGGTTTAGCTCTAAACACGATGAACTGGATCGAGCTTTTTTACAATTATGTAAAAAATTGGCAAAAGCAGGTATTCCCCGCATCTCAGGTGAGGGGCCAAGAGCCTACGCACAAAGAGTTGCGGAACAGCGGCCAGATCTGGCTCGGGAGGTTAAAGCCATTAACTCCGTGTATGAACATATGCGTTATGGCAACGAGAGTCAGGAGCGGCTGAAGGTACTGAAGTGGGCTATTAGGCGAGTAAAATAAAGTGTTGGCACATCCTTTCGCCGTCTATTCCCAAGATCAGCGGCCAATGGCACTATATCACCGAATGGAAGATCGTAAGTCCTTGATATTTATAGATACAGGAATAAAAAAAGTAGGGTCAGGTACAACTTTTTCCTACTTTTTTTGAGCTTTAATTTCATGCCACTCAACGGGCACTAAGATTTCATTCCTCCTCAAAAACCATGGCATGAAGGGTGGGTTATATCGTGCCCATATGGGGTCTCCAACCACGCTGAGATGTTGCTTCTCCATCCAACTATTCAGGTTGTCCAAATTACGGCGGTAATTTTTTTCACTCCAGAAGCCAGAGTACCTGATGGCCGCAATGTATCGCACAGGAACTTGACGCAAGGTCACGTTAGGATCCGTTGGTACCGGGAGTGTCTCCATCGAATAGGATGAGGGCATCATAAAGCTCACGGCCCACCTGCCATCCTTACGCTGTTGGCCGACAGGTGCAGTCATGTCAATTTTTTCGCTTACGGTCTCTTGGGTAACGGGTGCCGTCATTTCGACTTTTCGCCGGGATTTGTTGTTGCCAGAAATGTATTTGAACAGCGGGCTAAAGGCCTTGTTCCCTGCGCTTTCAAGGTCTCCGTCTACTATGGTTTCTGCAAGAACGTGCATCTCATACTGACGTACCTCGAAGCTTTGCTCTTTGAGTACGATTAGGTATTCGGCTTCCTCTATTGCCATAGCATTTCCCGCACCAAGAACCGCAACAAGAACAGCCCAGCCAATCCGCTTTATACCCATAAAAAAATAAGTAGCAGAATAAGTAGGGTAAATTTTAATTTTATATCGGTATGAAAACTCTATAAACATAAAATAGCCCCATCTTAATTTAAAAGCTCTAATCCGGTAAGTTAGTAGTAAGTACTCGACGTACATTACCACCGAGTACCTTGAGTACATCTTCTTCTGGCAACCCTGCAGCAAGTAGTGCCTCGGTAAGCATTGGTAAGCCGGTCGTATCGAATGGGGTGGTGACATTGCCGTCGAAATCCGATCCGAGACCGACGTGATCAACGCCTGCGACTTTAATGGCATGGCGTATGGCGGCGGTAATACCTTTCACACTAACATCGCAAATGGCTCTCTTCCAGAATCCTACACCTATAACGCCGCCATTTTCGGCAATGCGTTGTAACTGGTCGTCCGTCAAACTACGTGAGCCGGGACAGGTGCCAGCAACACCCACATGAGAGACAACGACTGGCTTGGTGGCAAGGTCGAGTGTTTCATCGAACGCGACATCCGAGGCATGAGCGAGGTCTATGGTTATACCAAGTGTTTCCATTTGAGGAATAAGAGCGCGGCCTAATTCGGTGAGTCCGATCTTGTCGATGCCATGAACGGATCCCGCTATTTCGTTATCAAAAAAGTGGGTCAGCCCCATCATTCTGAACCCGGCAGAATAGAGGTCGTTGAGTGACGCTTCTTCGCCGTTGAATGCGTGCATACCTTCTAGGGCGAGCAGCCCCTTGATACCTTTTGCCGATATATCTTGCTTGCGAAGTACAAGCGTGAGCTGCGATGTATTGGCTAATTGCATAATTTCTCTGGCTTGCGCCAGTGCTCTTTCTTTCGGGTTAAACCATGTTGCGGGTGATCGCCATGAGGCGAGAAATAGCAACGGTAAACTATCGGTATCGCCGCTGTTGATAAAAAAGTTTATGGGTTTTGGTACTTTGGTGACCACACCGAATACTTGCAGATCAACACCGCCATCTTCCAGACGTGGTAAGTCTACCTGGCCTCGGGTATAGCGCTTGCGAAGGTCGCGGTGCCATAGGAGTGAGTCAGCATGCATGTCGGCAACAAATGCAGCGGTGTGGATTTTCCGGATTGTATCGGGAACGTTGTAAGGGCCTGGTATTAGTACGGCATTGTTCTTTTTGTCGTGGTGAATAAGAACCCCAAAACGCAGTACACACATAGCCAAGAGCACAAGCCCAAGGAAACCAATTAGGCATTTAAAGAAGAGGTGTTTGATGATTGTTTCCACAACTTAGTTGGGCAAGGATATTTATCCTAGCATGCGTTACTTAAGCTTTTCTTAAGTCGCTTAACCCATAGGCACGGCACGTAAACTAGGCTGTACAGCCTCAATTTCATAACAACGTATTACTTCAGCAGCATATTCCTTGCACCCTTCACAAAATCATCCGCTTTAGCCTCTTGTTCATATTCAGACGGCGGTGTGTTAATGCCTTTTTGAAAGGCAGGGCGTTGGTCGAGTCGGTCTAGCCAGGCGGAAAGGTGTGGGAAGTTGTCGATGGGTACGCCGGACCAATCATAAATTCTTACCCAGGCCCAGTTGGCGATATCGGCAATACTGAGTTCATCGGTGAGATATTCACGGCCCTTGAGATGCCCGTCCATCACGCCAAATAAGCGTTTCGTTTCGTTTTGGTAGCGGTCGATGGCGGGTTGGTAGGTTTCATCCCAGTAACGGAACCAGACGTTGGCTTGTCCCATCATGGGGCCAATACCACCCATTTGAAACATCAGCCATTGAATGGCGCGAGAACGCTCTTTGGAATCAGTCGGTAATAGTTGGCCGGTTTTTTCCGCTAGATACATTAAAATTGCGCCGGATTCGAACACCACGAAATCATCGTTGTCACGGTCAATAATGGTGGGAATTCGTCCATTGGGATTCAGCTTTAGGTATTCGGGCTCTTTTTGTTCGTTTTTACTCAGTTTCAGATGATGAACGTTGTAGGGTAGCCCCATTTCCTCTAGTGCAATGCTGATTTTGTGGCCGTTGGGCGTGGCTGCAGTGTAGAGTTCAATCATGGAACGTTTCCTTCAGAATTTAATCAATAATGAGTGCATGTCTGTGTTTAGAGCACCGGATTAGATTATTGGACTAGAGTATCGGTAAGACATGTTTTTTACCACCTTGTGGAGTTGATGAGATATGTTCGGAAATCACAATAAGGCACAAATGGTTGATCCGCAGGCGGCGCTTCCCGGTCGTTCGACTCCAATGGTGGTTAATGACCGACATTATGTAAGTGGTGCGCCTATTGTGCCGCCATTCCGGGATGGTATGGCGCAGGTGGTGTTTGCCCTCGGCTGTTTTTGGGGCGCAGAGCGGTGTTTTTGGGTGAAAGAGGGTGTTTATACGACGGCTGTGGGTTATGCCGGGGGATACACTGAAAACCCTACTTACGAAGAGGTTTGCTCCGGGCTAACGGGGCATACGGAAGTGGTGTTGGTGGTTTATGACCCATCAATTCTGAGCTTTCCGCAATTATTAAACGTATTTTGGGAAGCCCATGACCCCACTCAGGGGATGCGTCAGGGGAATGATCAGGGTACGCAATATCGATCTGCTATTTATTGCCAGGATTCAACACAGTTAAGCCTTGCTACACAGAGCCGGGACAGCTATCAGGAAAAGCTAAAATTGGCGGGGTATCAGTCGATTACTACTGAAATTGCTCGCGATAAGGCGTTTTTCTATGCCGAGGATTATCACCAACAATATTTGGCGAAAAACCCGGGCGGTTATTGCGGGCTTGGTGGGACGGGGGTTACGTGCCCAGGTTAAGGCTTCTCGGTATTCAACCGCTAGATGGGTTTCAAATGGCGTATTTCGGCAGTATCCAAATGTGGTAACTGCCGGTGCTGGCTGGCACAAACGCCTTGGAACCAGGTTTGGAGTAGCTGTAACACATCACCGTGGGCTACCAGTAAAATGGTTTCATTCTCAAATTGGCTCTCTAACTCATCGATCAGGCCCTTCGTGCGTGTGACCACTTGGTTAGCGCTCTCAACCCCGTATTGATGGTGATTGGGGTCAGTCTGGTCCAGGGTCCATACCTTTTGATAGTTGTTGTCGCCAAGGCCGTTTAGATCACCAAAGAACCGTTCTCGAAGTTGTGGTGTGAAATGGAGAGGGTGTTTTCCATGTAGTAATTTGTGGACAATTTCAGCTGTTTCTTTGGCACGCAAAAAATCTGAGCTATAAATACGGATAGTGTCTTCAAGTTGCAATGACTGACTGATGGACTTGGCGGCCTGTTGCTTTCCCGTTTCAGTGAGTCCGTAGGAGGCGCATCCCACTGCAGGATTGCTAACAATAATACCGGCGACATTGGCTTCACTTTGACCATGACGCATAACAAAATAGCGGTTTGATAATGTTTGCATATTCATGGTCTGATGATCGTGGTGATAAAGTATGTTGATGGTTTGTCTCGCGACACAAATCGAATGACAAAAGATTAGCGCTTGTGCGGTAATGGCCATCATACACAAAAGGGAAGGCGACGTTGATGCTCGGATTACCTCAAAGGAAAGACAGTATGCTGGTCTATGGTCACCGGGGTGCGGGCGGCGAGGCACCCGAAAACACCATTGCTGGGTGTAAGCATGCCATAGCACGTGGAGTTCAATATCTTGAATTGGATATGCGTTTATCGAAAGATGATCAGCTGGTGATGCTTCACGATGATACGGTTAATCGAACCACTGATCAGCAAGGCAAGGTGAGTACCTATACTGTGGCAGAGTTGAAGAAAATGGATGCGCGCCGCAGTGGTACACCTTGGCCCAATAAACGAGATACCGGTATCGTGACATTGGATGCCATGCTGAAGGCGACACCCGAAATCAAGGGGTATCAGTTAGAAGTAAAAACGGGCTCAACCGCTCAGATGAACCGTGTAGCTGAGTTGCTGGCTGAGAAGTTCCCCACCGAGTCTTCAGTTGAACGTATTGTTATCACTTCATCCAGCCTGACATTGCTTCAGCAGTTGATGACTATTGCGCCTCATATCCCTAGGGGATTTATCTCAATGAATCTCAATCCGTTTCCAGTCCTTGATCGATTTAACTGTAGCTTACTGGCATTGAGTTGGAGTGTGTGTAATTTGATCAATGTTGGGCATGCTCGGCGGAAGGGACTGCATGTGTCTGTCTGGACGGTCAACGATGCTAGTGTGATTAAAAACTTGAACCGCTTGAAGATTGATAGTGTGATTACGGATTACCCCTCGATGGCCCTGCCATTGACGGCAAGCCTATCTCGGCAGTAGCCCGAGGGTAATCAGCTTGAATATAGGTACGCCTAAGGCCGGCCCTAGGCGTACAAGTTCAGGTTATCCAGAGAAAACCGTTTAAATTACGAAAACCTATGCGTTATAGGCTGCAATGTCACCGGGGCGACGTAGCATTTTATTCACTTCGCCTTCATGCATTTCTTCTTCGGAGATTTTCTGGCGGGCGTAGTCTTCCAGCATTAGGGAGCTGTCCTTAACCTCCTCAAGCAGTTTGTAGTAGAGTGCTTTTGCTCTAGACTCGTGTTCCAGCGACTCGCGAAGAATATCGCCAATGTCATGTTGGTGAGTTTCAAGCAGTGGGCCTATACCTAGTGAGGGGTGCCCACCGAGAGAGGTAATTAGCTCACCGGCTTCCTGCGCATGAAGCAGGCTGTTATTTGCTTCCGAACGCAACCAGCTGACGATGGGTATCCGACCAAAACCAAATACCATCAGCGCATAGTGGTTATAACGAACGACACCTGCCAGCTCTGTTTCCATAATTTTGTTTAGTAATTCAATGATTTTATCCGTAGCTTCTTTCATAACCCCACCTTTATCGCCTTACCTCGTTTAAATACGCACTCGCAATCTCATATCACACAGTAAGAAGAGATAGCGATTAACATGAAGAGACACTCTATAGGTATAGACAAAGATAGATGAAGGAGCCAGTGAACAGAGTAAATGGGGAGGCGTAGCGTTATGACTAAGCGAATGCCTTGCTCAATAGTAGTACGCCACATATAGGCATCAAAATAAGGGTATAAAGTCGAAAACGATCAGGGTTGATGTTCTTCAGATGGTGGCTGGCAATCCATGCACCGAGAGCGCCACCGATACCGATAATGAGCCCATAGGTGCCAATTTCCAGTGTCATTGCGCCAAACCCGGTATAGGCAATTAATTTGGTCAACTGCATCACCAGTGAGTTCATTGCTTTAGTTGCCACTAGTTGCTCTTTTTCCAACCCATAATTCAGCATAAAGGGGTTGTGTACTGGTCCAGTCCCACCGACTACGCCAGATAGAAAAGACACAGACAGCCCCAGTGGAAAAAACCAGCGGCGCTTCATTACAAACGAGCGTTTAGACTTGCCAAATTGATACTGGAACACCGTTGAGATTAAAAATAGCCCAAGCACTATCTGAATCCATTGGGCCGAAATTTGAGTAAAGGCCCAGGCGCCGAGCACTGCGCCAGCTAGGCTGCCTGGTATGAGCCAGCGACTTACCTGCCAGTTAATATGAGTTCTGAATAGCCAGGCCCGGGAAGGGTTGGCCAGAAAGGCACCTAGGCTAATGGCCGGTGCTACCACTTGGGGGCCTAACATTAAACTGAGTACAGGAATCATCAGCATGGCGGCGCCACCGGCGGCTACTGTACTGATAAACCAGGCAATACCCCCACCAATAAATAATATAAGAAAAATCATAATGGCTAGGGCGGCTCTATTTGTGTTGATTCAAGTTCTGGCGGCTCTGTTCTAGGAGGTTCTATGGGATTCGCGGGATAGCTACACCAGTCACTCCAGCTTCCCGCATAAAGCCGCGCATTATCCACGCCAGCCAGCGATAACGACAACAAATTAACGCATGCAGTAATACCTGAACCACAATACACCACGGGGTTGTCGGCTATAGGTAGGGCCTGCCAGATTTTCTGTTGTTGCTCCTGAGGCCAGGTAAACCCAGCTTCGTTAGTCACCTGCTGCCACGGGGCATTGACGGCTCCAGGAATATGCCCTTTGACAGGATCAATGGGCTCTTCACGGCCAAGATAACGAGGTGCTTCCCGTGAATCAATCAGCGTAATAGGTCGACTGGTTAAGTGTTTTCTCACCCAGTGGTGGTCTACCACCAGCGAGGGGTTCTCTCGAGCTTCAAAATCACCCTCACTCAACGTAGGGTCATCATCTGTTACGGAAAACCCGGCTGCTTCCCAGGCAGATAACCCGCCATCCAGTATTTTCACTCGATGGAGCCCAAAGTACCCCAGCAGCCACCATAAACGTGCTGCGCCAGCCAGGCGGTTATTATCGTAGGCCACGATAAACGTATTCTGGTTGACCCCGCATTGTCTTATTCGGGCTGAAAACACCTCGGTTTCAGGAAGAGGGTGGCGCCCACCATGTGAGCCTTTTGGGCCCGAAAGGTCTTTTTCCATATCTATTAGAAGGGATTGATCCCTGGCCTTTTTTTATTTACGCATGTATATTTTGAAAAGAGTTGTTATAAATACACAGCAGGTATCACTCATAAGAACAGCAGGTATCACTCATAAGAAAAAGTGGTTTAAACCACTTATTATCTTAACGGCTAGATAGCGAAATAATTATGCAAAACCCACCTGAATCATCTGTCGTATCGTTTTTAAAACTTGAGTCAGCAGGCGGCATATTATTGATGTCATCGGCATTGCTTGCGCTGGTCTGTGCAAATACCCCTCTACAGTCGGCGTACGAACTTTTACTCTCCATTCCTGTGGTCATTAGTATTGGTGCTTTAGAGGTAGCCAAGCCATTATTGCTATGGATTAATGATGGGCTAATGGCAATTTTCTTTTTTTTGATTGGCCTTGAATTGAAGAGAGAGCTTATTGAAGGTGAGCTTTCAGATAAGCGTAATATCATTTTGCCAGGCATTGGGGCAGTTGGCGGAATGTTAGTTCCTGCCGTGATTTATATTTATTTTAACAGCCATGACCCAATTGCGATGCAAGGCTGGGCAATACCCGCTGCAACAGATATAGCCTTTGCGCTGGGTGTTTTAGCCTTGCTAGGTTCTCGTGTACCCATTTCAATAAAAATATTTCTTACCTCTCTGGCAATATTTGATGATATTGGCGCAATTGTTATTATCGCCATTTTTTATACCGCTGAAATCTCATTTGCAGCGATGATTGTTGTTGCTTGCAGCATTCTGGCGCTGATGTGTTTGAATAAACGTAATGTCATTCACAGTAGTCCCTATATTTTGGTGGGGACTATTATGTGGGTAGCAACATTGAAGTCTGGGGTGCACGCTACTCTTGCTGGAGTGGTTCTGGCGATGATTATACCTATCCGTTCCAAAACAGACCCAGATATCTCACCGTTAAAAATAATGGAGCATGATTTACATCCCATTGTGGCCTTCTTTGTACTCCCTGTTTTTGCATTTGCAAATGCAGGGATTAGCCTCAAGGGTGTTGGGGCGGAACAGATTCTTCATAGTGTTCCAATAGGTATTGCCTTCGGTTTGTTTTTTGGCAAACAAATTGGCATTTTTGGACTGTGTTTGATTGCGGTAAAACTCAAGCTTACAGCGCTTCCAAGAGGTATTTCCTGGCTAACGCTGTATGGCGTCTCTGCACTTTGTGGCATTGGCTTTACCATGAGTCTTTTTGTCAGTTCATTGGCCTTCGAACAAACCGGTGTGAACCTGTTATTTGATGAACGCTTAGGTATCATTTTGGGGTCACTGACCTCTGGGATTTTGGGCTATTTTATTTTAGCTTACAGCCTGCGCGGTTCAAGAAAGTTAGAGCAGCCAACCACTTAATCGTCGACAGATTGACATGCTATAGGCGTCAATAAAGGGTATTTAGCATTCATCTTTTTCTACACTTCCTTGTTCCAGCTATCGTATCTGGCATTTTCTTTCGTAAAAACTGGAAAGTGGTCTTTTGGGTGATGATGGCCACAATGTTGGTGG
The DNA here is from genome assembly GCA_002390285.1 of Cellvibrionales bacterium UBA4451. GTDB lineage: Bacteria > Pseudomonadota > Gammaproteobacteria > Pseudomonadales > Porticoccaceae > Porticoccus. The sequence continues at coordinate 37,038 of DGPB01000005.1, forward strand.
ATGTTGATCACCTGTTGGCAACACCTATTTATGATCCGAGTCGATGTAGTATTGGTTTTCACCCGCTTCATGAGCTCCTGCCAATAACGTTATATGTGGTATTTTGCCTGGTACCAAAGCTCCGCTATATTGGTGTTGGATTAGTGCTTCATATGATATTGGACGGGATGGATTGCCAGTTTACTAATGGAATTTGGTTTGTATAACTACATGACAGCTACCTGCTAGTCGCTGACTATTAAATTTTGGACAATGTCCCATGCAATCAAAACGAGCACGATTAGATCGCTTTGTGAGTGGCGTGGTCGGTATAAATCGTCGTGATGTGCGGCCTATGCTGGCTCAGAAACGAGTGTTGGTGGATGGGTGTGTCGCGACTGATATTAACCAGGTCATTGGCGAATTTTCCCATGTGATGTTGGATCACAGGGTGTTGCAGGCCAATACGCCAAGCTACGTCATGCTGAATAAACCCGCCGGGGTAGTGAGCGCAACAAAGGATGTGCGACACAAAACGGTAATTGATCTACTGGATAGGTCTGATCGAGAGAATCTTCATATAGTGGGGCGGTTAGATTTTAATTCTTCGGGTTTGTTGTTGTTGACCAATGATGGCCAGTGGTCGCGGCATTTGACTACGCCGGAAAAAAACATTGCCAAGTTGTATCGAGTGACCTTGGAGAAACCCATAACGGAAGACTATGTTCATGCTTTTGCAGAGGGTATGTATTTTTCTTATGAAAATATCACGACGCTTCCCGCTAAGCTCAATATTTTGAGTGATTTTGTGGCGGAGGTTAGTCTTGTTGAAGGTCGATATCATCAGATTAAGCGCATGTTTGGACGATTCCAGAACCCGGTATTGACGCTGCATAGGATCGCTATTGGTAACTTACCGTTAGATCCGTCATTGGCACCGGGAAAAAGTAGGGCGCTAACTGAATGTGAAGCAAATAACATTGGGCAAGAGCTTCTGTGAAATTGATGGTAGCCTCTTATTTTAGGCTTAGGCTTAGGCTTAGACTTAGACTCTGGGCCTGAGAGACTAGAGTTGTCAGCTTGTGTGTTTCACAGAGGCTTCTTAATTATGTGAATGGTGTATTTGTCGCCAGAAGGAAGTGGACATGAATGTAAAACAGAGGCCTAAGGTGGTTAAAGGTCACGATTTCTCTAAGAAGCACAAAGTGTCAGTCTGGGCTTCACAGCATCCCTATGAAGGTGTGCCTGAAGTGTATTTTGAAGAAACATTTAGTCGTAACAACACGCGGGCGACGAATACGTGGTCAAATAACTTTAATCTACGATTTTTCAACCCTGAGAACATGGAAACCAACGGCTCTCATGAAGGTAGAGTGAATATCGAAAAAGCGGCGGGTGAGTGCTCGTTTTCCTCTTCTTATATAGAGGTATTGATGAGCAAGGCGAGAAAAAAGAAGCTGGAAGACGTTACTTGGATTATCTTGTTGTTTGAGTGTGAGTACAGTCCTAAGGTTTCTGGGGTTGATAAGGATAATTATATGTCTTTCTTGGGCGCTTTCGATTATGACGATGGTGCCGACAATCTGTACGAGATGGGCTGAATAGTGCGGTGTAATATCTCAAAAGGCGTGAGTGATGAGTGTTGCTAATAACGAGGCTGTTGATTCCAGTCTGTGTCCACTGTGTGGTCAGTCTAATAACTGTGAGGTTGGTGATGGAGCCAATTGTTGGTGTCGCTCTGAAACCTTTACCGAGGCGTTATTAAGCCTTTCTGGAGAGCCTGCCCGTAAAAGCTGCATCTGCCTAAGCTGTGTCAGAGAGAGAACGCCTTTAGGGTCGGATGCCTCCTAGGTTGTATCGTTCTAGTAAAGTATCACCCAGATGCCACGCATGCTTTGTAGTGTTAAGTCTACCTTGGCCAAAAATTAAAGAATCAATTCAGGTTACCGATATAAAGTTTACGGATGTTTGAATGCATTGAGGTTGATTTCAACGGAATTAGAAAGCCCTGTGTTCGTTGTGATTCAAGACTTGAACACTATAAAATACAACATTTTATATTCAGAGGGTTGGCCGTTATAACAAAAACTGGCTATATCATGTAGTTCGGTTAAATAGTTCAGTTAATGTTATTGTGCCTCCGTACTGTTTTGGTGCACATTCCCAGAGTTTGATGGCTTATTCAGGTGCATACAATGAGAGTTGTTCTCATTGAGCTGGTAGTCCATAAGAATTTTATGGTTATCGATAAAATTGCAGTAAAAATGGGGCTGAAAGCCTAGATTTTTAAGAAAATGGCCATTAGACTGCGTACCCTTGACCGCAGAGTCGAAAATTATTCAGATTAACAACCTTGGGGGAGTCAATAATGAACCTTATTAAACTGTTTGGAGTATATGTATTGGTACTGGGCTTAGCCGCATGTGGCGAAGCTGATAAAGCTGGTACTGAAGAAGCTGGCGATGCAACTGAAGCAGCGGCAACCACTCAGGATGCTGTAGTAGAAGCAGTAGAAGCACAAGCAAGCGAAGTAGTGGAAGCTGTAAAAACTGAAGTTGAAGATTCAGCTGAGAGAGTTAAGAACAAATTTGATACAGAGAAATTTGGAGAGGGCGCTAGTGGTGACGTTTCTACTGCTCCTGCCCCATCATTCTTCCAATCTAAAAACCTAAAGCCAGGCGAATACATTAATGAGCAGGGCGAAGTCGTTAAAAATCGTGATGTGGAAACAGCAAAGGAAAACGATAAGTTGCGTCAAATTCCTGAAGGCATCGAACCAGGTAGTGTAGATCACACAATGTGGCTTCTCGAACAAGAAGAATAATCTCCACGATATTCTTTACCTCATGTAAAAAACCCCTGTGCGGTTACCCCACAGGGGTTTTTTACAGCTTATTTCTTACCCTGCCATTTATACGACGGTTAAAGCCACTGCGTATTCAGTGAAAATACTACTTTTAGTATCTCTCTGTTTCCTTAGTATTTCTTAGATAGTTTTTTGACATCCTTTTGCATACCTAGAACAGCGAAGGTTTGAGTCATTATTCCTCTTGTTTTTGATCCTGCTTATTAGATTGTTCTTGTTTCTGTTTTTCCTCGGGTTGTTCCTGTTTTTGATCTGTCTTCGGTTCGGTATCTTGGCCACCGCATGCACCACAACAACTGCTCATCGTTTTCTCCTATATATAGCTAGTGCCTATAGATGTGTGAAAATAAGTGGCGCAAACGATAGCTAGCAAGCTTGTTCTGGAAAATGATCAGGATCACTTTGTTCTAAATGATGGGTGAAAACCGGGAAGGGCAGACCTTTTATGCAATAAAGCCCTAATCTAGGGCTGAAGTGTCTCCTGACAATGCCTATTGGTCGCCCTTCGTAGGGCGGCCTGTTAAGCTGCCAGTAATTTCTATGCGCCACTTTTTCACCACGGTATTATCACAGGATCATCACTTTGAACGACGCGGCCTTTTCAACCCAGAAGCTACACCCTGACTTACTAAAAAACCTATCTTCTCTGGGTTATACGGAGATGACGCCTATTCAGGCGCTGAGTTTGCCTCATATTCTGGCGGGGAAGGACATTATCGCTCAGGGTAAAACTGGGTCGGGTAAAACAGCAGCGTTTGCTCTTGGTCTATTGGAAAGGCTTGAGGTGAAGCAGTTTCGTGTGCAATCATTGGTACTTTGCCCTACCCGTGAGTTGGCTGATCAGGTGGCCAAAGAAATACGTAGACTGGCGCGGACTATTCATAATATTAAAGTGCTTACGCTTTGTGGTGGCATGCCATTTGGTCCCCAGGTGGGTTCACTTGAACACGGTGCGCACATCATTGTTGGAACGCCCGGGCGAGTCGAAGAGCACTTGCGTAAAGGCAAACTGGTACTGAACAATTTGACGACGCTCGTTCTGGATGAGGCCGACCGTATGCTTGATATGGGGTTTCAGCCATCGCTGGATGCCATCGTTGAGCAAATACCTGCTAAACGCCAAACACTCTTGTTTAGTGCGACGTATCCAGACCAAATTCAATCCATTGCTAAACGTATTATGGTTGAGCCTGTAATGGCCCAAGTTGAATCTACCCACGACAAAAGCACAATTCAGCAGCATTTTTTCAAGGTGAGTGATAATGCCGAGCGTATGACAGCACTGCGCTTACTGCTACTGAAATATCGACCAGAATCCTCAGTGGTCTTTTGTAATACCAAACGAGAAGCTCAGGAAGTGGCTGACGAGCTTGTTGGCTATGGTTTCAGCGCTCAAGCACTACATGGCGATCTTGAGCAGCGGGAGCGGGATCAGGCTTTAGTGCGGTTTTCCAATAAAAGCGTCTCAATTCTTGTGGCGACTGATGTGGCGGCCCGTGGTTTGGATATTGAAGCTCTAGATGCGGTGATCAACTACCATCTTGCCCGTGATACAGAAATACATATCCACCGTATAGGTCGTACTGGCCGTGCTGGCAGCAAGGGGATAGCCTGTTCTTTATTTAGCGATAAGGAACACTATAAAGTGTCTTTGCTAGAGGATTATCTGGATCAGCTGATCATCGGTGAGCCTCTACCACCAGCACATTTTTTAGAGAGATCGACATTTAGCTCCTCGATGGAAACCCTGCAAATTGACGGCGGTAAAAAACAAAAGATACGTCCGGGGGATATTCTGGGTGCGTTGACAGGTGAAGATGGTATTCCTGGTACAGCGGTGGGAAAAATCAATATTTTTGATAACTGGGCTTTTGTGGCGGTTAGTCGCGATGTGTATAAACTTGCGCTGCAAAAATTAGGACAGGGAAAATTGAAGGGACGCTCTTTTCGGGTCAGACTAATCCGTAGTTAGCGTGCTTCGTAGCTAGATCGCCTCATAGCTAGTTATCAACGCCTAATTGAGTCAGCTCGACTTGTCGTTTTCTCTCCCTTGCTGGGTCTGCCACAGGAATAGCCGACAGCAATCTTTTTGTATACTCATGCTGTGGCGCGGCAAACAAGGATTCAGTGCTACCCGTTTCCACTAATTTTCCATGGTGCATTACCGCTATTCTATCTGCGATATAACGTACGACAGAGAGGTCGTGTGAGATAAACAACATGGTCAGATTGTGCTTTTCTACCAGCTCCAGAATCAGATCAAGAATTTGTGCCTGAATTGTCACATCGAGAGCTGACACGGGTTCATCGGCTATTACCAGTTCAGGTTTGGTGGAGATAGCTCGGCCTACAGCAATCCGCTGGCGCTGACCGCCAGAAAATTCATGAGGGTATTTACGAATAGCTGCGTGGGCGAGGCCTACGTCATCCATCAGTGCTAATACCTGTTCTGTGACATTTTTTCGGGTTGCCAGTCCATGGTAGAGCAGCGGCTCGGCAAGCGTATCAAATACCGTCATACGAGGATTGAGAGAGGCGTAGGGGTCCTGGAAGATCATCTGCATGCGCCGGCGCATAGGTTTCATCCGGGCGGGTGATAAGTTGGTTAGATCTGTTCCGTCAAAAACGACACTACCACTGGTAACGGGTACTAATTGTAGAATAGAGCGCCCCAAGGTTGACTTCCCCGAGCCAGATTCACCCACAAGCCCAAGAATTTCCCCCTGTTTAATATTGAGGGATACATCATCCACGGCTTTGATAACTTTTTGGTTTCGTTTGAGCCAGCCACTAGAATAGTCGTGAAAGTGGGTCTTTAGGTGACTGATACTGAGCAGCGGTTTGTTCTCGGTGATACTGGTATTGGCTGGCAAGGGGCTATTAGGCGGCGGCTTGGCGCCTTCAGGAATGGAGGCGAGCAGTTTTTTAGTGTAGTCATGCTGAGTGTGGTAAAAAATATCATCCACCGGCCCCTGTTCTACAATCAGCCCATCTTTCATGACGGCTACGTTGTCCGCGATACCAGCGACGACGGCGAGATCATGACTGATAAAAATCACCGCGATATTGCGCTTTCTCTGTAATACTTTCACCAGTTCAAGAATTTGTGCCTGAATGGTGACGTCCAGTGCGGTGGTAGGTTCATCGCAGATCAACAGCTTGGGTTCGGTAATCAGCGCCATGGCGATCATCACCCGCTGACGCATGCCTCCTGAGAATTCGTGGGGGTAACTGCCAACACGTTTTTCAGGTTCGACGATACCCACTTCGCCCAGTATCTCAATAGCCCGATATGTGGCGTCTTTACGAGAAATATTGCGGTGATAGATCAATGGCTCGATCAACTGTTCGCCCACCGTCAGATAGGGGTTCAGACAGGTCATTGGGTCTTGAAAAATAATGGCGATATCATTGCCACGAATTTTTTGTAGGGTTTTATCGTCGGCTTGTAGTAAATCGTTACCTTCGAACAGGGCGCTACCAGCAATGATTCCTGGCGGCTGCGGAATTAGCTTGAGTAGGCTGTAGCAGGCCACGGATTTACCTGATCCGGATTCACCGACAATGGCGAGCGTTTCACCCCTGTTGACGCAAAAGCTAATGCCGTCCACTGCTTTTACCACGCCCTCTCGAGTATGGAAGTGAGTGGTCAAATTGTCAACTTCTAGTAATGGCATTATATTTATAATCAAATAGTTATAGTGTTAATGTATAATTTAGATTAAGTTTATTCTGTTCAGTTTCTGGAAGCTCGTGGATCAAGTGCATCCCGTAGCCCATCGCCTAGGAAGTTCAACGCAAATAGAGTGATTGAGAGGGCCAAGCCGGGGAACAACAACAACCAGGGATACTCTTCCATGGTTTCAACACCATAGGATATCAGCAACCCCCAAGAGCTTTGTGGTGGTTGAATGCCGAGTCCAAGAAAGCTAAGAAATGCTTCCAGTAGCATCACACTGGGAATCGTTAATGTTGTATAGACAATCACCGGCCCCAAGGTGTTAGGTATCAGGTGACGGCGGATAATCGTCCAGCGGGAGAGGCCTAAAGAAACCGCTGCTTCAATAAACTCCTGCCGTCGCAAGCTGAGTACCTGCCCGCGAACAATACGGGCCATAGTGAGCCACTCAACGGCACCAATGGCGAGAAACAGCAGTAGGATATTGCGGCCAAATACCACCATCAGCAGCACAATAAAGATCATGAAGGGTAGGGCGTAGAGAATGTCCACCAGGCGCATCATCACTGCATCTACTCGCCCCCCGGCATAGCCAGCAATGGTACCCCAGAGCACACCAATAATGAGCGCCACACCGGTGGCAATAAAGCCCACCATTAGGGAAACACGGCTGCCGTACATAATGCGGGTGAGCATATCTCGACCAAATATATCCGTGCCCAGCCAATGCTCGGCAGAGGGTGGTACGGCGCCGAGCATCAGATTTTGTTGTTCATAGCCGTAGGGCGCAATATAAGGCGTTAACAGGGCAATAATACAAAAAAATACGATAACCCCAAGGCCAAGCAATGCGAAGGTGTTTTTGCGCAGTCGAAGCCAGGCATCCTGCCAGAGGGAGGTGCCTTTTTCAGTTTGAGGGACACTTTTTTTGATAGCGCCTTCTGCCAGTACGGGATCGGACATTATTTCCCCTCCCGTAGCTGGTGTCGTAGTTTGGGGTTGATCCATACGGCGATGATATCGGACAACAGGTTAAACAGAACAATCAGCGTAGCAAAAAACACCGTGGTTCCCAGAATCATCGTGTAATCCCGGTTAAAAGCTGCCTGGACATAGAAGCGACCCAAGCCCGGTATCTGAAAGATTGTTTCCACCACAAAGGAACCACTTAATAGACCCGCAAAGGCTGGGCCGAGGAAGGCGATGACAGGGATTAGACCGCCTCGCAGTCCATGTTTTAACACCACCACCCATTCAGGTAGGCCCTTGGCACGAGCGGTACGAATATAATCCTGTGACATAACCTCCAGCATGCCGCCGCGACTTAAACGTGCAAGAAATGCGGCGTAGCCAGAACCGAGAGTGATAGCGGGTAAGATTTTATCTCCCGGCAGATCACCCCAGCCGGAAACAGGAAGCCACTCCAACCAGATACCAAAAATGAGTACGAGCAATGGCCCCATTAAGAATGAAGGCATACAAATGCCAATCATGGCGGCGGACATGGGCACATAATCCTGCGGGGTGTTAGGTTTTAAGGCCGCCAATACCCCCGCACTAACGCCAATAATGATCGCAACCAGCATGGCATAAAATGCCAGCTCCGCCGTAATAGGCAACCCCCCTGCGATTAGCTCGTCGACAGAGCGGCCGGGGTAGCGAAATGAGGGGCCAAAATCACCGTGGGCTAAATCGTTGAGGTAGCTGAGGTATTGCTGCCACACGGGTTGGTCTAGCTTATATTGTGCTTCCAGCGCTTTGATAACTTCAGGCGCCACAGTTTTTTCTGCACTGAAAGGCCCGCCAGGCGCGGCGCGAACCAAGAAGAAGGTTGCAGTGATCACCACCAGTAATACCGGTATAGCCTGTAACAGCCTGCTGACAATAAACCGAAACATTAGTGTATGTTCACCCCGCTAAGGCTGGGATCAAGCGACAGGTTTTTATAGAGGACGTAATCAAGAATATTGGGTTGTAGCCCTTTCAAACTCGGGTGCACCAGGCTCTTGCTGTTATAAATGTAGATCGGAATAATCGGCATATCTTCGAGTAGAATCGCTTCGGCTTCGGCCATCAATTTATAGCGCATCGCTCTATCAGGGATGGTGGGGGCAAGTTTCAGGATCAGCTCATCATAGCGGGGGTTAGACCAACCGGTATGGTTGTTGCCACCCTCTGTAACCCACATATCGAGAAAGGTATTGGGGTCCACATAATCGCCAATCCAACCGGCGCGAGCTATGCTGTAATCACCATTACCAACGGAATCCAGGTATACCTTCCAATCCTGATTATTCAAGATAATGTTGACACCAAGGTACTGGTTCCACATTTGTTGTATGGCGACCGCAATTTTTCGATGACTTTCAGAGGTGTTGTAAAGTAATTCGGTGACGGGGAAATCTTTGCCATCAGGGTATCCGGCTTCGGCTAACAATTTGCGCGCTTTCTCAGGATTAAATTCAAATGCAGATTTGGCGGTATAGCCCAAGGTGTTTGGAGGAGTAAAGGTATAGGCAGGAACTTCACCTCCTTTAGTCACCTGTTCGGTTAATTGTTTACTATCGATACTCATCGCCAAAGCTTGGCGTACCCGTTGATCACTCAGATGAGGCAGTTTAGTATTAATACGGTAAAAATAGTTACCCAGATAGGGGTAGGTATGGAGCAGATGTGGTTTGTCTTTTTTGTACGTAGCCACCTTGTCGATGGGAATACTTCCCGTGTGATGCAATTGCCCTGATCGAAACATCCGCTCTTCCGTGGTCACATTCTCAATCGGATGAAAATGAATACCGTTAAGTTTAACCTTACCCGCATCCCAGTATTGTGGGTTTTTGACCACCTCTACCCGTTTGAATAATTTCCATTCCTTTAACGTAAATGGCCCATTGCCGACAAAGTTACCGGGGCGTGTCCACAGACTGCCACGTTCATCGGGTTTGCCGAATTTCTCAATGGTGGGACGATGTACCGGGAACATACTGTAGTGATCCAGCAGTTGCAGGAAGTAGGGCGTGGCGTTATTCAGTTCAACTTCCAGAGTGTAATCATCCAAAACCTTCACACCGACTTGAGAGAAATCATCGATTTCTCCTTTTGCGTAGGCCTCTGAATTTTTAATAGGGAACAACATATAGGCATATTGGTTGCCGAGCGCCGGCTGAAGGGCACGCCACCAGGACCAGGCAAAGTCATGGGCGGTTACCGGGTCACCATTGGACCAAACAGCATTGTGGCGTAGTTTAAAGGTATAGGTTTTACCGTCTTCGCTAATGCTCCATTCTTTTGCTACAGCGGCTACGGGCTCCAGTGTAGCCGGGTCCTTTGCTACCAAGCCTTCAAGCAGCGCTGTGAGAATATGATGTTCGGGAATACCCGTGACAATATGCGGGTCAAGTTCCTGTGGGTCGGTACCATTACCCCAGTGAAGAATGCCATCCCGATTGCCGGTGGTGACATTGTTTTCCCCACCACTACAGCCGCCCATTAGTAGGGTGGTGATTAATAGGGTGGTGGTTAATACAGTCAGGCCAAAAATTTTATTCCGCATCATGCCTTTAACAACGCCATTTGCCAGCGTCCTATGTTAGGCAAGGATGCTGCCCAGTACCAGCCCATATCCTGAAAGAAGCAGTCCGTATTACAGTTGAAATGCAGTGGCGAACCAACCATAATGCGCAGCCTCAAGGCCGAGTAGATTAGGCCAACCTTTTTATGGTGACCCCTGCTGGTCCCCTCGCAATGATTTACTGCAAACCCCGCCAGGCCCGGAAGGGAGCAACGGTAGCGGTTTTATCATGTGCCGAGGTGCGGCTGGCAGGGGAAGCCACCAGTTTTTTTATGTAGGCTTATTCGTCTTTATCGCCCTTACATTCTTGACGCTTGCCTCTCCGTTCTTCACCCATGGTCTCACGCATAGCTTCGTGGGCTGCTTTCGCTTCTTCCTTGGTGACTAAACCATCCCCATTAGTGTCCATTTTACTAAAGTGCTCTCTACGTCGTTCTTGCATTTTGTTTAGGCCAGCTTCGTGCTCCTCTACAGAAATAGTGCCATCTTTGTTTGTGTCCATTTTTTCAAACATCATTTTTCCAGAGTGATGTTTCCCTTCGTGCATTTCTGCCCAAGCTACAGCGGTTAAACCAAAGCAAGTAAGAAGAATAAGAAGTGTTTTCATGTGATGTCCTTTTGTTGTTAATAGTGAGCTCACAGGTAATAACGTGCAGAGGTAGATTTGGTTGACGGAGGTGAAAAAAGTATGGCGCCATTGCAGCGCCATACTCTGAGTTATATTCAATCAGTTAATCTGGAAGCAGAGGACTAGCCCTGTTTGTCGAGTATGTCTTCCACTTCATCCATAAGGGCGTCCATTCGACGAATCACCGCTTGATACACTTCTGGTGAGGCCATATCCACACCGGCGTCCAGTAGAATATCGTAAGGATAGTCGGAGCCGCCAGCCCGCAGAATATTGAGGAACTGCTGTTGTGCGGCTTTGCCGTCCTTGAGAATGCGATCAGTCAGGAAATAGGCCGCTGAAATGGAAGTGGCATATTGATAGACGTAAAAATTGCGGTAGAAGTGTGGGATATAAGCCCATTCGGCGGTATAGAGATCATCGATGTTCATTACACCCTGTTCGTGGCCGTAATATCGCTTGAGGATATCGCCATACATGACGTTGAGCTTGTCTCCAGATAGAGCTCCACCATTTTCAACCTCTTCGTGGATGGCCAGTTCAAATTCGGCAAACTGAGCCTGGCGGAAAAAAGTCCCTCTCAGCTGAGAGAGCTCCTTGAACAGGTAGTAGAGGCGCTCTTGATCATTTTCCGCATTTTTGCGGAGGTAATCAAACAATAGAACTTCATTGGCTGTAGAGGCAATTTCTGCAGTGAATGTGGCGTATTCAGATTTGCTGAAAGGCTGACTTTGATTGGCCAGCAGCGAGTGCATGGCATGGCCCCATTCGTGTGCATAGGTGCTGACAGATTCGAGACTATTATCAAAGTTTAGGAGCATATAAGGATGAACATTGTAGGCTGCCCCCATCACATAAGCCCCACTGCGCTTGCCAGGGCTTGGGTAGACATGCATCCAGTTCTGATTGGCGGCGTTGCTAAAGGTGTTGATGTAATCTTTTCCAAGAGGCTGGAGTGCGGAAATGGTCAGAGCCTTGGTTTCCTCAAGACTGTATTCTCGATCAAGGGAAACGACGGATGGATAAATATCGTAATAGTGGGTCTCATCAATTTTTAGCATGCGCTGACGCAAGCTGATTAAACGGTGGAGGCTGCCTAGATTATTGTTGACGGTGTTGATCAGAGTACGATAAACCTCTTGGGGAATATTATCTTCTGACAGTGCTCGTTCAAGGGAGGAGTCAAAGCCACGTAGCTTGGCAATAAGCACATCATTTTTGACTTGTCCCTCAAGGGTAATTGCCAGGGTTTGGCGAAAATTCTGATACGTTTCCCAAAACTTGCTAAAGACCAACTGCCGATCTTTACGATTCTCCAAAGCTCGAGACTTGGTATAGCCAGAGGCATCCAGCGTTATCGTTTCACCAGTGGAGAGCGTGACCTCAGGCCAAGGCATTTCAGCATTGGTAAGCACTTCATAGACACTGGCGGTAGTGCTAAGGGCATCGCTGGCCGCGGCGATAATACGTTCCTCTTCAGGGCTAAGGATATGTTTCGCCTGCCGAAGTGTGTTACGAATGTAAAAATCATGGTCTTTGAGGGCACCAGAGCTGGCTATAAACTGGGTCAGTTGCTGTTCTCCGATTGTGATCAGTTCTGGGTTCAGATAACTGGTGACTTCGCCCAATTCGGTGAGTAGGGTCTGGGCCACAGAAGAACGTTCACGAAACTCAGAGTTGCCAAGATCGGTATCTTTTGCCAAAAAGGCATACACATAAAGGCGTAATAAGTCTTTATAGGTATTGGTGATGTCATCCAGGCATTCACCCAGCTTCTCTGCACTCTTGTTGAGCTTGCCCTTGCATTCAGACAGGGATGCAACATGGTCTGAAATTTCTTTGTGTGCTGCATCCCAACTTGCGATGTCGGGATACAGATCACCGAGATCCCATACTGTGGGCGTTGGTTCTACTTTTATAGTAGGCGATGGCGCTGAAGTTTCGGCATTTTCGGCGGCCATGAGTGTCGGGGTAGTGAGCACTGTAGCAAGGCAGAGTACAAAGCAGGGCGCTAGGTTGTATTTCATCATCGTTCTTCCGGAATTATTTTATCCACAGTGCATAGCAATGAACCATCCACGAGCTTGGTAGACACCGTGTCGCCGACTGCTGTGTCAGCAACATGACGTACGATATGTTGCTGTTTATCCATGACAATAGCATACCCCCTTTCGAGAGTGTTGAGCGGGCTTACAGCGTGCAATAGTTGAGCTGATTTTTGCCAGCTGTCGTGTCTTAGTTCTATTAATTTTTCCATTCCCAGGTGCAAACGTTGTTTTAGTGCATCCAACTGGCTTTGGAGTTGATCGAGTTGTTGGCTGGGGTGACATCTGCCGAGTTTGTCTTGTAAATGATGCAGCCGAGTTTGTTGCCGAGTTTGGTTTTCTGCCGTCGACCGTTTCAGTCTCACTAGAAGGTTCTGTAATTGCTGGCCTCGGTGGTGTAGACGTTCACCCGGGTGTCGTAATTGGCGCCTGAGATTATCGATGTGTTGGCTGGACGATTGCAACCGTCGCTGAATTGCCTCCAGGAATAGCCGTTCGAATCCTCTAAAATTGGCGAGAAACTCTTCTCCATTTGGACTGAGAATTTCAGCAGCAGCAGAGGGGGTTGGCGCACGATAATCTGCTACAAAGTCAGCGATGGTGAAGTCGACCTCATGGCCTACGGCGCTGATAATAGGAATGTTGCTGTTATAAATCGCTCTGGTAAGAACCTCTTCATTGAAAGCCCAGAGGTCTTCCAGTGAGCCGCCGCCGCGCCCTACGATTAAAACATCACAGCGGTTATCTTCATTGGCAAGTGCAATCGAGTCAGCGAGTTGTGCTGCTGCGCCACTGCCTTGTACGACACTGGGATAAACGGTTACCGGTATGGCAGGGAAGCGACGCTTTAGTACCGATAGAATATCGCGTATGGCAGCCCCGGTAGGGGATGTGATGATGCCTATCCGGTTTGGTAGTGAGGGTAGTGGCTGTTTGTGTGTGTCGAGGAACAGCCCTTCTTCGGATAACCGGTGCTTTAGTTCATCGAATTTGCGTTGTAATGCTCCGTAGCCGGCTTCTTCCATGTGTTCGATGATCAACTGAAAATCACCGCGGCCTTCATAAAGGCTAACCCGGCAACGCACTAGCACATGAGTACCATTGTCCGGCCGAAATCGAACCAGACTGTTGCGATTGCGGAACATGGCACAGCGGGCCTGAGCATGTTCATCCTTTAGCGTTAGGTACCAGTGACCAGAACCTGGACGGGAAAAATTGGAAATTTCACCCTCAACCCAGACTAACGGTAGGTGAGTTTCCAGTAACTGTCGGGCGCGACGATTAAGTTGTGAAACGGTGAGTGTGGTGGGCTGGTAATCCATCGCACCATTTTCCATTACCAGTGGGCTTAGTCAACGTAAAGATGGGCTTTGCCGGGGGGTTTCCTGTTATAGCAGATCAGTGAAAAATAGTGTTTTTTGATGCTTTATCGGCTTATAATGCCGCGCTTACTTTAATAACCCCTTGATACGTTGTATTACTGCCAATCAACTGATTTTTATCAGAAAACCAGTTGCTATCAGTAAAAAAGGGGTTTTAAAACCCACTCTCTGATGAGGTAAGCCATTCAGATGTTGCGAATCGCTCAAGAAGCTCTCACCTTTGATGATGTTTTGCTGGTACCCGGATATTCTGAGGTCACTGCAAAAGATGTGTCTCTCAAAACCCGCTTGACCCGAAATATCGATCTCAATATCCCTCTTGTTTCTGCTGCCATGGATACCGTTACTGAAGCCCGGCTTGCTATTGCATTGGCTCAGGAAGGTGGCATTGGCATTATTCACAAAAGTATGACTATTGAGAATCAGGCCCTGGAGGTAAGGGCTGTCAAGAAATACGAAAGTGGTGTAGTAAAAGATCCGATTACCATCAATGCCGATGCCTCGGTTAAAGCGCTGTTGGTTTTAACTCGAGAACATAATATTTCTGGTGTACCTGTGCTGGATAATGGCGAGTTGGTGGGCATTGTGACTCGACGTGATGTGCGTTTTGAGCCTAGCCTTGAGCTACCTGTCTCCGCCATCATGACGCCAAAATCACGACTGGTAACCGTCAGTGAAGGAGCCAGCCTTGATGAGGTGAAGGCTCTGCTGCATAAACATCGTATCGAAAAAGTCCTAGTGGTCAACGACGAGTATGAGCTGCGTGGATTGATTACCGTTAAGGATATTGATAAGGCAGAAAAGTACCCTAATGCCTGTAAGGACGATCAAGGTCGCTTGCGGGTTGGCGCTTCAGTGGGTACCAGCCCCGATACAGATGACCGGGTTGCCGCCTTGGTTAAAGCCGGCGTTGATATGCTGGTCGTAGATACGGCTCACGGTCATTCAATGAATGTTATTAACCGTGTACGTCAGATTAAGTCACAGTATCCCGAGATTGATGTGGTGGGCGGTAATATCGCCACTGCTGAAGCAGCTCTAGCGCTGGCAGAGGCGGGCGCTGATGGTGTTAAGGTTGGGATTGGCCCCGGCTCTATCTGTACCACGCGGATTGTCACTGGGATTGGTGTACCGCAAGTTTCTGCTATCGCCAATGTGGCGGCTGCATTGAAAGATCACGATGTGACGGTGATTGCCGATGGTGGTATCCGCTATTCAGGTGATATTGCCAAGGCGTTGGCTGCCGGTGCGCATTCGGTGATGATGGGTTCTATGTTTGCCGGTACCGAAGAGGCTCCCGGTGAAATTGAGCTCTACCAAGGCCGTACCTACAAGTCCTATCGCGGTATGGGTTCTATGGGTGCCATGTCGCAAACCATGGGATCCAGTGACCGTTACTTCCAGGACGCCAGTCAGGGTGCCGAAAAACTAGTTCCGGAGGGCGTTGAAGGTCGTGTCCCTTATAAAGGTTCAGTCTCAGCCATTATCCACCAGATGATGGGAGGGGTTTGTTCCGCCATGGGTTATACCGGTAGCACAGATATTGAAACGTTGCGTACCAAGCCAAATTTTGTACGGGTCACCTCAGCGGGCATGGGCGAGAGCCATGTTCACGATGTGTCTATTACAAAAGAGTCGCCCAATTACCCACGTCGGTAATTGACGCCGAACATTAATATTTAACAGGGGCTGCACATCGCAGCCCCTTTAGATTACAAGCGGTTAGTTATGACTACTGATATCCATTCACAAAAAATCTTGATTATCGACTTCGGTTCCCAATACACGCAGCTTATCGCTCGGCGGGTGAGGGAAGTAGGCGTCTACTCAGAAGTCCGTGCTTTTGACATGTCTGAGGCGGAAATTCGTGAGTACAACCCACAGGGGATTATTTTAGCCGGAGGCCCTGAATCCGTTACTGGGGGTGAATCGCCTAGAGCACCACAGTTGGTCTTTGAGTTAGGTGTGCCAGTATTGGGTATCTGTTACGGAATGCAGACCATGTCTGAACAGTTGGGTGGCAAAGTTGAAGGGTCCAAGCTTCATGAGTTCGGTTATGCCCAGGTCAGGGTGCATGGTAATAGTCGGTTACTACACGATGTAGTGGATCATGTGGATCACGATCATGTTGGTGAAGGTAAGGGTGCTCTACTCGATGTATGGATGAGCCATGGTGACAAAGTGTCAGTCATGCCAGATAACTTTGAATTGATGGCCTCAACGGCCTCCTGTCCTATTGCCGGTATGTACTGTGCTGATAAAAATTTCTATGGTATCCAGTTTCACCCGGAGGTGACCCACACCCTACAGGGTATGCGTATTTTTGAACACTTTGTGCTGGAAATATGTGGTTGTGAAGCGCTTTGGACACCGGCCCATATTATTGAAGATGCTATTGCTCGAGTACATGCTCAGGTAGGGACTGACAAAGTACTTCTTGGCTTGTCGGGGGGAGTAGATTCCTCGGTCGTTGCAGCATTACTGCATAAGGCCATCGGTGACCAGCTTACCTGTGTGTTTGTGGATAATGGTTTGCTGCGTAAGAATGAAGGCGATCAGGTGATGGACATGTTCGCCAAAAATATGGGCGTTCGAGTGATCCGGTCTGATGCGGAAGCGCTGTTTCTGGATGAACTTGTTGGTGTCGAAGACCCAGAACAAAAACGCAAAATTATTGGCAAAAACTTCATTGAAGTATTCGATAAAGAAGCGACAGAAATTACTGAGGTGAAGTGGCTAGCGCAGGGCACTATTTATCCTGATGTGATTGAGTCCGCTGCGGCAAAAACGGGTAAGGCCCATGTGATCAAGTCACATCACAATGTAGGTGGTCTGCCTGAGAATATGAAAATGGGATTGGTGGAGCCCCTGCGAGAGTTGTTTAAGGATGAGGTCCGTAAAATTGGGCTTGAGCTTGGGCTTCCCTACGACATGGTCTACCGTCACCCGTTTCCAGGTCCCGGATTGGGTGTGCGAATTCTTGGTGAAGTCAAAAAAGAATACGCGGATCTCTTGCGTGAGGCCGATGCTATTTTTATTGAGGAGCTGCATAACTCCGGCTGGTATCACAAGACCAGCCAGGCCTTTGTGGTGTTTCTCCCAGTAAAATCAGTAGGTGTGGTGGGTGATGCGCGTCGCTACGAATATGTGGTGGCATTGCGTGCAGTAGAAACGGTGGACTTTATGACAGCCCGTTGGGCCCATTTACCCTACGAACTCCTGGAGAAAGTCTCCGGTCGTATCATTAATGAAATCCCCGGTATCTCTCGCGTGGCCTATGATATTTCCAGTAAACCGCCCGCTACGATTGAGTGGGAGTAGTTTTTC
>DGPB01000020.1 GCA_002390285.1 Cellvibrionales bacterium UBA4451
GTAATTGATAAAACAGCAGCGATATTGCGTGTTGGGAGGGGTTAGCACCCCTCTTTTTATCGTCATTGGCGGCTGTTGTTGTCGCTGGTTTTTCGAAACCTAAAGAATCATACTAAAACACAAGGATTTCTTCTTGACAGAGGAGAGGGTCGAGCTTAAGATTCGCCTCCTTTTTCAGGGTCTCAAATAATTGAGGCCTGTAGGTTCTTTAGATAGTTGGAGTTTGATTCCATGCAGGATCAACGTATTCGAATTCGCCTCAAGGCATTTGATCACAAGCTGATTGATGCTTCGACGCAAGAAATCGTTGAGACGGCTAAGCGTACCGGTGCCCAGATTCGTGGTCCGATTCCGCTGCCGACTCGGATAGAGCGTTTTACTGTTCTGATCTCGCCGCACGTTAACAAAGATGCGCGAGACCAGTATGAAATCCGTACCCATAAACGGTTACTGGATATCGTCGATCCAACAGAGAAGACTGTTGATGCTTTGATGAAGTTAGATTTAGCCGCTGGTGTTGAAGTTCAAATCAGTTTGGCATAAGCAGTACGTAAATAGAAAAAACCCAGGCCGGGCCAACGCCAGGCGGGTGTAACGCTCTGAAATGGGCGGCCATAGCGGGTAACAGCCCCGTACACTATGAGGTTACAGAGATGACAATTGGTATTGTCGGTCGCAAATGCGGCATGACACGTGTATTCAGCGAGGAAGGTTCGTCTATCCCGGTCACAGTGATTGAGGTGGAGCCAAATCGTATCGCTCAAATAAAGACTGATGAAGCAGATGGTTATGCTGCGGTGCAGGTAACTGTTGGTGCTCGTCGCGCCTCTCGTGTTCGTAAATCTGAAGCTGGTCATTTCGCGAAAGCGGGAGTAGAAGCTGGTCGTGGGGTTTGGGAGCTGCGCCTGGATGGCGAGCAAGAGGGTCTGGAAGTGGGTGGCAGCATTACAGTTGATCAGTTTGAAATTGGTCAGAAAGTTGATGTTACCGGCACCTCAAAGGGTAAAGGGTTTCAGGGCGTAATTAAGCGCTATAACTTTGCCATGCAGGATGCTACTCACGGTAATTCATTGTCTCACCGTGCTCCTGGTTCTATTGGCCAATGCCAAACCCCTGGCCGTGTCTGGAAGGGTAAGAAAATGGCCGGCCATATGGGATCCGAGCGTGTAACGACTCAGAATCTTGAAATTGTACGTGTTGACACCGAGCGCAACCTACTCCTTATTAAAGGTGCAGTACCGGGTGCGCCGGGTGGCGATGTGATCGTTCGTGCAGCTGTTAAGAGCTGAGGGGATCGTCGATGGAATTAAATATAGCAACAACAAAGGGTAGCGCAGGAACTGTTGAAGTTTCCGATGTAGCCTTTGGTAAAGAATATAACCAGGATCTGGTTCACCAGGCGGTAACTGCTTATTTGGCGGGTGGTCGTCAGGGTACTCGAGCTCAGAAGAGTCGCTCTGATGTATCTGGTGGCGGTCGTAAGCCTTGGGCTCAGAAAGGTTCTGGTCGTGCTCGTGCGGGTACTATCCGAAGCCCTATATGGCGTTCGGGTGGTGTTACTTTTGCAGCTCGGCCTCAGGATCACTCTCAGAAGCTGAACCGCAAAATGTACCGCGCCGCGCTGCGCTCTATTGTTTCAGAGCTTGCCCGTCAGGATCGCTTGGTTGTCGTTGAGGCTTTTGATCTCGAAGCACCAAAAACCAAAGATCTGGTGCAGAAGTTGAGTGAGTATAATTTGAAGGATGTGCTGATTGTGACGGAAGAGGTCAGCGAAAACCTCTACCTTTCATCTCGCAATTTGCACAAAGTTGATGTGCGTGATGTGGTTGGCGTTGATCCTGTTAGCTTGATTCGTTTTGAAAAAGTGTTGGTTACTGTTCCAGCGCTTAAGAAAATTGAGGAGATGCTGGCATGAATCAGGAGCGTATCTTCAAGGTGCTGTTAGGTCCGCACATTACAGAAAAAACGGCGATGGCTGGCGAAACCGGTAGTCAAGTGGTGTTTAAGGTTGCTATCGATGCGGCTAAGCCTGAAGTGAAGGCTGCTATTGAGAAGCTGTTCAGCGTTAACGTGGTTGATGTGCGCATTGTCAAAGTAAAGGGCAAAACCAAGCAGGCCAAACATAGTATGGGCAAGCGCTCTGATTGGAAAAAAGCGTATGTCCGTCTGGAGCAGGGTCAAGACATCGACTTTGCGGCTGTTGAATAAGGGGTTGTTGAGATGCCAGTTTTAAAGAGAAAGCCAACGTCTCCCGGTCGCCGCTTTGTTGTCAGTATTGTCAATCCTGACTTACATAAAGGTGATCCTTACGCGCCATTGCTGGAGAAGAAGTCCAAGTCCGGTGGCCGTAATAATAATGGACGTATTACGACTCGCCATATTGGTGGTGGTCATAAGCAGCATTATCGCCTTATAGATTTTAAGCGTAACAAAGATGGTATTCCGGCCACAGTAGAGCGCCTAGAGTACGATCCTAACCGAACGCCGTATATTGCGTTGGTGTGTTATGCCGATGGTGAACGTCGCTATATTATTGCGCCTAAAAGTTTGAAGGCTGGAGATAAGATACAGTCGGGTGTTGATGCCCCTATAAAAGTGGGTAATACCTTGCCACTGCGTAATATTCCAGTAGGTAGTACTGTTCACTGTCTCGAAATGAAGCCTGGTAAAGGTGCTCAAATTGCACGTAGTGCCGGCACGTCAGTTCAGTTGGTGGCTCGTGAGGGTCAGTATGCAACCCTGCGTTTACGCAGTGGTGAAATGCGCAAAGTGCCCGTGGATTGCCGAGCAACACTTGGTGAAGTGTCAAATAGTGAGCACAACCTGAGATCATTGGGTAAAGCTGGTGCATCACGCTGGCGCGGTGTTCGCCCAACGGTTCGCGGTGTAGCGATGAACCCAGTTGATCACCCGCATGGTGGTGGTGAAGGTCGTACTTCTGGTGGTCGTCACCCGGTATCGCCTTGGGGTACGCCTGCTAAAGGTTACAAAACACGTAAAAACAAGCGCACGAACAATATGATTGTTCGCCGTCGCGATAAGTAATTGGTAGAGAAGAGGAAACAACAGTGCCACGTTCTCTCAAAAAAGGCCCATTTATCGATCTTCACCTTGTGAAAAAGGTCGATGAAGCCCTAGAAAAAAATGATAGACGTCCGATCAAAACTTGGTCACGTCGTTCCATGGTCAGCCCCGATATGGTTGGTTTGACAATCGCTGTTCATAACGGTCGTCAACACGTACCCGTTATGGTCAACGAAGAGATGGTTGGACATAAACTCGGCGAATTCGCCCCGACGCGGACCTATCGTGGTCACGTGGCGGATAAAAAAGCCAAGCGTTAAGTCGCGGCTTGAGAGGTAGATGACTGTGGAAGTAGCAGCTAAATTGTGCGGAGCTAAGTTGTCCGCTCAGAAAGCTCGTCTTGTAGCCGACCAGATTCGCGGCAAGCAAGTTGACGACGCACTGAATATTTTGTCCTTCAGCCTAAAAAAGGGTGCAGGTCTTATTAAGAAAGTGTTGGAGTCGGCCATTGCAAACGCGGAGCACAATGAAGGCGCGGACGTAGACGAACTTCGGGTATCGACTATTTTTGTCGATGAGGGTACGACCATGAAGCGTATTAAGCCCCGTGCAAAGGGTCGCGCTGACCGGATATTCAAGCGTAGCTGTCACATTACTGTGAAAGTTGCCGATGAGGAGACCGCTTAATGGGTCAGAAAGTACATCCAACCGGTATTCGTCTGGGTATTGTTAAAAAACATACCTCAGTGTGGTACGCCGGACAGAAGGATTATGCAGACAAACTCAATAATGATCTTGAGGTGCGTGACTTTATCAGCAAAAAGCTGTCCCACGCGTCTGTAAGCAGAATTCAAATTGAGCGTCCAGCACAGACAGCCCGGATCACTATTCACACTGCCCGTCCCGGTATCGTGATTGGTAAGAAAGGTGAAGACGTAGAAAAACTGCGTAATGAAGTGTCTGCGCAGATGGGCGTCCCTGTACACATTAACATTGAAGAGATTCGCAAGCCGGATCTCGAGGCGGCTCTTGTTGCTGAAAGTGTTTCTTCACAGTTAGAGCGTCGTGTTATGTTCCGCCGTGCTATGAAGCGCGCGGTACAAAATGCAATGCGACAGGGTGCCAAGGGTATCAAAATTCAGGTCGGCGGCCGTCTTGGAGGTGCAGAAATTGCGCGTTCTGAGTGGTACCGCGAAGGCCGTGTGCCACTTCATACATTGCGTGCTGATATTGATTATGGCACGGCAGAAGCTTCCACAACCTACGGCATTATTGGTGTCAAGGTTTGGATCTTTAAGGGTGAAGTTATCGGCGGTGAAGAGGCGGCGCAAGTGCCAGCCAACAAAACACCGGGTAAAAAGAAGTAAGTTTGCGAGTTAAGGGTCAAGCGAAATGCTGCAACCGAAACGTACAAAATTCCGTAAGCAACACAAGGGCCGTAATCGCGGTCTGGCATTGCGCGGTAGTAAGGTAAGCTTTGGCGAGTTTGGGCTAAAGGCAATTGGGCGCGGTCGTCTTACCGCGCGTCAGATTGAGGCTGCTCGTCGGGCTATGACACGTCACATCAAGCGTGGTGGAAAGATCTGGATACGGGTATTCCCCGACAAGCCGATCACCAACAAGCCTCTGGAAGTGCGGATGGGTAAAGGTAAGGGTAACGTTGAATACTGGGTTGCTCTAATTCAACCCGGCAGAGTGCTCTATGAAATGGATGGGGTCTCCGAGGAATTGGCTCGAGAAGCGTTCGCTCTTGGTGCAGCCAAACTGCCTGTAGAAACCAGCTTTGTTAGACGGTCGGTGATGTGATGAAAGCCAGTGAATATCGTGAAAAGTCAGTCGATGAGCTAAATCAGGAGCTGAATAGCCAGCTGGAACAACAGTTCAAGCTGCGAATGCAGGCGTCCACTGGTCAGTTGGGCCAGAGCCACAAGATTAAAGAAGCGCGCAATAATATTGCTCGTATTAAAACAGTGTTGAATGAGAAAGCGGGTAACTGAGATGACTGAAGCAGAGAAAAAAGCTCGCACGCTGTCAGGTCGAGTTGTCAGCAACAAAATGGACAAAAGTATTACTGTCCTCATAGAGCGCCGAGTTAAGCACCCTATGTATGGCAAGATTGTGAATAAGTCCACCAAGATTAAAGCCCACGATGAAGAGAATACCTGTCGTGCTGGTGATTTGGTGACGATTGCGGAAACGCGCCCTCTGTCGAAGACAAAGTCTTGGGCGCTGGTAAACATCGACGAGCGTGCCGCCGAGAGTTGATCGGTTGGCAGCAGTAACGGGTTCGGAGATATACGATGATTCAAACAGAAAGTTACCTGGAAGTGGCAGACAACAGTGGTGCGCGTCGCGTTATGTGTATCAAAGTGTTGGGTGGTTCTCACCGTCGTTATGCCAGAGTAGGCGACATTATTAAAGTTACTGTTAAGGAAGCGATTCCCCGCGGTAAGGTAAAAAAAGGTCAGGTGATGAACGCTGTAGTGGTTCGTACCAAGAAGGGTGTGCGTCGCCCAGATGGCAGCCTGATCAAGTTTGACGATAACGCCGCGGTTCTTTTGAATCAGCAGTTAGCTCCAATCGGTACTCGTATTTTCGGACCGGTAACTCGCGAACTGCGTAGCGAACGTTTCATGAAAATTATCTCTCTGGCACCTGAAGTTCTTTAAGCCAGAGGCGAGGAAAGGGTTATGCGCAAGATCAAACGTGATGACGAAATCATCGTTATCGCCGGAAGAGACAAGGGAAAACGCGGCAAGGTATTGAAAGTCCAAGCCGATGGTCGACTGATTGTTTCCGGCGTGAACATGATTAAGAAGCACCAGAAACCGAACCCGCAAATGAATGTGCAGGGCGGAATTATTGAGAAGGAAGCTGCTATACAAGTTTCCAATGTGGCTATCTTCAACGGGGCTGCCAGTAAGGCTGATCGCGTTGGTTTTAAAGTGTTAGAAGACGGTAAGAAAATTCGCGTCTTCAAATCCAACGGCGAAGCCGTTGACGCTTAATTTGATCGGAAATTGACATGGCAAGGCTGAACGAAGTATACAAAAAAGAAATCGCGCCCAAGCTGAAAGAAGAGCTTGGCCTGGCGAATGTGATGGAAGTGCCCAAGATCACTAAGATCACCCTTAATATGGGTGTTGGTGAAGCGCTTGGGGATAAAAAGGCACTTGAAAATGCGGTTGCTGACATGGCGCTAATTGCTGGTCAAAAACCCATTATTAACAATGCCCGGAAATCTATTGCTGGTTTTAAAGTGCGTGAGGGTTGGCCTATAGGCTGTAAGGTTACCCTGCGAGGCGAGCGCATGTACGAATTCCTAGAACGCCTGATTGCGATTGCTATTCCACGTATTCGCGATTTCCGTGGTATTAGCCCTAAATCTTTTGATGGCCATGGAAACTTTTCTATGGGTATCAGCGAGCAAATTATTTTCCCAGAAATTGATTACGATAAAGTGGACACGTTACGTGGCATGGATATAACCATAACCACTAGTGCCCGTGATAATGACGAAGGTCGCGCCTTACTGCGTGCCTTTAGCTTCCCACTGAAGGCTTGAGGTTAGATAAATGGCAAAAGTATCCATGATAGAGCGTGAAAAAAAACGCACACAGACCGTTGCCAAGTATGCACAAAAGCGTACTGCGCTGAAGGCTGTTATCAATAACCCTGCTAGTTCTGATGAGGAGCGTTGGGAAGCCCAGGTTAAGCTGCAAAAACTGCCGCGTGATGCCAGCCCTTCTCGTCAACGTAACCGTTGTCGTCAAACCGGCCGTCCACATGGCGTTTACCGCAAGTTTGGGTTGTGTCGTATAAAGTTACGTGAAGCAGCCATGCGCGGCGATGTGCCCGGTCTGGTTAAGGCAAGCTGGTAAACAGCGTAGCCAATTGAGGAATTGAACTGATGAGTATGCAAGACCCACTATCAGATATGTTGACCCGTATCCGCAATGCGCAGATGGCAGCTAAGAAAACTGTTTCTATGCCTTCCGCTAAGCTGAAAGTAGCGGTAGCTCAAGTGCTGCAGGATGAAGGTTACATCAATGGTTTCAATGTTGTAGAGGGCGCTAAGCCTGAGCTAACGGTAGACCTAAAATATTTTGAAGGTAAGTCGGTTATTGAAGAAATTAATCGCTTCAGCCGCCCCGGGCTACGTCAGTATTCAGGTTCTACTGAGCTGCCAACTATTCGTAGTGGGCTTGGTGTTGCTATCGTATCCACAAGCAAGGGCGTGATGACCGACCGTGCTGCCCGCGCTGCCGGTATCGGTGGCGAGGTTCTTTGCACAGTATTCTAACGGGATTGTCGAGATGTCTAGAGTTGCAAAAAATCCGGTGAATATTCCGGCTGGTGTTGAGGTTACTCTCAATGACAGTGAGATTTCTGTCAAAGGTAGCAAGACGACGTTGTCTATGCCTCTCAATGACAAAGTGGAAATCAAGCAAGATGATAATGTGTTGAGCTTTCTGCCAAAAGATGACAGCAAGCAGGCCAACGCAATGTCAGGAACAATACGTTCTCTAGTCCACAACATGGTTGTTGGTGTGACTCAGGGCTTTGAGAAGAAGCTACAGCTGATCGGCGTAGGCTATCGTGCGCAGGCTCAGGGTAATAAGTTGAATTTGACATTAGGTTTTTCACACCCTGTTGTGCATGAACTGCCAGAAGGTGTGACGGCCGAAACGCCAACTCAAACTGAAATTGTGCTGAAGACGGCCGATAAACAGTTGCTCGGACAGGTGGCCGCGGAAATTCGCGCCTACCGTCCACCAGAGCCTTATAAAGGTAAGGGTGTTCGCTATGCGGATGAGCAAGTACGTCGTAAAGAAGCGAAGAAGAAGTAGGTCAGGATTATGAGCGGCAAGAAACAATCCCGTTTGCGTCGTGCACGTCGTGCACGCAGCAAAATTCAAGAGCTAGGTGCCAACCGGTTGTGCGTCAATCGCACCCCACGTCACATCTATGCACAAGTTATTTCACCGGATGGTGGTCATATATTGGCCAGTGCCTCAACGCTCGACAAGACGTTGCGTGCAGGCCAAACCGGTAATGTTGATGCTGCCAAGAGTGTTGGTTCGCTATTAGCGGAGCGCGCAAAAGAGGCGGGTGTCACTAAGGTTGCATTTGACCGTAGCGGTTTTAAATACCACGGTCGCGTCAAGGCGTTGGCTGACGCTGCGCGTGAAGCTGGTCTGGAATTCTAAAGGTTTACTGATATGGCTAGAGATCAAAGAGATACATCAGCAGCGGATGAAGGCCTCCAGGAAAAACTGGTTCAGGTTAACCGCGTAGCTAAAACCGTTAAGGGTGGTCGTATCTTCGGCTTCACTGCTTTAACAGTGGTTGGTGATGGTAATGGTAAGGTTGGGTTTGGTCGCGGTAAGGCTCGCGAAGTACCTCAGGCTATCCAGAAAGCGATGGAAGCCGCCCGTCGCAACATGATCCATGTTGATTTGAATGGAACAACTATCCAGTATGCAACCAAGGCTAATCACGGTGCTTCTAAGGTTTATATGCAACCTGCATCTGAAGGTACCGGTGTTATTGCTGGTGGTGCCATGCGGGCTGTATTAGAGATTGCTGGCGTACAAAACGTACTGGCCAAATGTTACGGTTCTACGAACCCGGTCAATGTTGTTCGTGCCACCTTTAAGGCGCTTCAAACAATGTCATCTCCGGATTCGGTAGCCGCCAAGCGCGGTAAAACTGTAGAAGAGATTCTGAATTAAGCACGGCGATTGCCGCGCGACGTACAACGGAAGCTTTACCATGGCGAAGGCTAATAAAATAAAGGTTACACAGGTGCGCAGTACTGCTGGCCGTCTGGCAGCACACAAAGCATGTGTTGCGGGTTTAGGCCTGCGTCGTATCAACCACACAGTTGAAGTAGAAGATACTCCATCCGTGCGTGGCATGATCAATAAAGTTCACTATATGGTTAAGGTTGAGGGAGAGTAACATGCGTCTTAATACGCTAAGTCCCGCACCCGGCAGAATTAAAGAAGGCAAGCGTGTCGGTCGTGGTATCGGTAGTGGCCTTGGTAAAACTGCTGGCCGTGGCCACAAAGGTCAAAAGTCTCGTTCTGGCGGTAGTGTTCGTCCAGGGTTTGAAGGCGGTCAAATGCCGCTTCAAAAACGCCTGCCGAAATATGGTTTCACGTCACGTATTTCTCGTGTGAGTGCTGAGATCCGTTTGAGCGAAATGAATAAGATCGAGGGCGATGTGGTGAATATTGAATCACTGCGTAATGCTGGCTTGATCAACAATAACATTACCCGTGCAAAGGTTTTTTTATCAGGCGAGCTAAACAAAGCTGTCACAGTGAAAGGTCTGCGTGTTACTAAAGGTGCTCTGGCTGCGATCGAAGCAGCTGGTGGAAAGGTTGAAGAGTAAGACCTGATGGCAAAACCCGGTAACACTCCACAAGGCAACATGAAAGGTTTAGGCGAGCTGTGGGCTCGCCTTCGCTTTTTGTTCATTGCACTTGTGATCTATCGTATCGGAACTCATATTCCGGTACCCGGGATTGATCCGGATCGGTTGTCTGACTTGTTCAGTCAGAACCAAGGCACTATCGTTGGAATGTTTAATATGTTCTCCGGTGGTGCGCTTGAGCGTATGAGTATTCTAGCGCTGGGCATCATGCCTTACATTTCTGCGTCTATTATCATGCAGCTGATGACGGCTGTGACCCCTTCTCTCGAGCAGCTTAAGAAAGAGGGTGATGCTGGTCGTCGCAAAATTAATCAGTACACCCGCTATGGCACGGTATTCCTTGCCACTGTTCAGGCAATCGGCATGTCGGTAGGCCTGGCTGGCCAAGGTTTGGCTTATGCTGCTGACTTTAGCTTTTACTTTATAGCAGTTACATCACTGGTGACGGGTGCTGTCTTCCTGATGTGGCTGGGTGAGCAGATTACAGAACGCGGTGTTGGTAACGGCATCTCTATGCTGATATTTGCCGGTATTGTTGCAGGAATTCCAGCCGCCATTGGTCAGGCATTTGAATCGTCCCGCCAAGGTGAGTTGCATATCTTAGCCCTATTGCTAGTCGCTATTTTAGCTGTAGCTGTAGTGTATTTCGTTGTGTTTATTGAGCGCGGACAGCGTCGTATCACCGTTAATTATGCCCAGCGTCAACCAGGACGTGGGCCAGCACAAGCTAGCCATCTACCGCTAAAAGTAAATATGGCAGGTGTCATACCGGCGATTTTTGCCAGCAGTCTTTTGCTATTCCCTGCATCGATTGCTCAGTGGTTTGGACAGGGCGCGGATAGTCCCGATTGGTTGCAGGACGTTGCCCTGTTCATTGGCCCAGGACAACCGCTGCATGTAATTCTGTTTGCCGGATTAATTATTTTCTTCTGCTATTTCTATTCCGCGTTGATGTTTAACCCGAAAGAAATGGCAGACAATTTGAAACGTGGTGGTGCTTTTCTACCAGGTATTCGCCCAGGCGAGCAAACAGCTAAGTACATTGACGGTGTTATGACACGCCTAACTTTGGTCGGCGGTCTGTATATGACGGCAGTGTGTTTATTGCCACAGTTTTTAAATATTTATTTTAATGTGCCATTTTATCTCGGCGGTACATCGCTGTTGATTGCAGTGGTGGTAACGATGGATTTTATGGCTCAGGTGCAGTCTCACTTGATGTCGCATCAGTACGAATCACTGATGAAAAAATCAAATTTAAAAGGCTATGGCGGCGGAAACCGCTAATTGAAGTTGAGGTGTCCATATGAAAGTACGTGCTTCTGTTAAAAAAATGTGCCGCAACTGCAAGATTGTTAAACGTAAAAGTGTCGTTCGTGTGATCTGCAGTGTTGAACCCCGTCATAAACAGCGTCAGGGTTAATTGCACGGAGTTATTGATTTTTATTGCTGCTGAAGCTATCCTTTTGCGCCTTTTTTGCTCGTTCCTCTATTGGAAGATGCAAAGGGTGAGTAAGGCAGCAGTTAAACATTAAAGTGGAGTGAAGTGATGGCCCGTATTTCCGGTGTCAACATCCCCGATAACAAACATGCAGTGATATCTCTCACCTATGTTTTCGGGATTGGCCGTACTACTGCTAAAGCGATTTGCGCTGAGGTGGGTATTGCTGAAGACGTTAAAATTTCCGATTTGTCAGAAGTGCAGATGGATTCTGTGCGTACCGCTGTCGGTGAACGTGCTGTGGAAGGTGATCTGCGTCGCGAAGTTAACATGAACATTAAACGGTTGATGGATCTGGGTTGCTATCGAGGTCTCCGTCACCGTCGTGGCCTGCCACTTCGTGGTCAGCGTACTAAAACTAATGCGCGTACCCGTAAAGGCCCTCGCAAGCCCATCAAGCGATAGGAAACCATAGATATGGCTAAGCCTGGACAAAAAAGTACACGTAAAAAGGTCAAGAAGACTGTTGTTGATGGTGTCGCACACATTCATGCGTCCTTTAACAACACGATTGTTAATATTACTGACCGTCAGGGTAACACCCTAAGCTGGGCTACAGCAGGTGGCTCCGGTTTCCGTGGTTCTCGTAAAAGTACCCCGTTTGCAGCCCAGGTGGCCGCTGAACGTGCTGGTCTTGCTGCGCAGGAATATGGATTGAAGAATCTGGATGTTGAAGTGAAGGGCCCTGGCCCAGGACGTGAATCTGCCGTTCGTGCACTCAACAATGCAGGTTATAAAATTACCAACATTACCGACGTGACGCCTATCCCGCACAATGGATGCCGTCCGCCGAAAAAACGTCGCGTATAACGAGGATAGTTGACTAATGGCAAGATATCTCGGACCGACTTGTAAGCTTTCACGCCGTGAGGGTACCGACCTTTTCTTAAAGAGCGGAATTCGCCCACTGGAATCCAAGTGTCACGCTGATAGTGTACCTGGTCAGCATGGACAGCGTCGTAGCCGCCTTTCTGATTATGGCGTGCAATTACGTGAAAAACAAAAAGTACGTCGTATGTACGGTGTGCTTGAGAAGCAGTTTCGTAACTACTACAAAGAAGCTGCTCGCCTAAAAGGTGCAACAGGCGAAAACCTGCTGAGACTTTTGGAATGCCGTTTGGACAACGTTGTGTATCGTATGGGGTTTGGTTCTACCCGTGCGGAATCTCGTCAGCTGGTTGCACATAACGCTATTCTTGTGAATGGTCAGAAGGTGAATATTGCTTCTTTCCATGTCAGCGAAGGTGATGTTGTTAGTATTCGCGAGAAATCAAAGAATCAATTGCGTATTCAGTCAGCCATACAAATTGCTGCACAGCGTAGCGATATTGAGTGGATCGAAGTCGATGCGAGCAAAATGGAAGGCACCTATAAACGTGCTCCCGATCGCAGCGATCTTCCCGCCGAAATCAATGAGAATCTCATTGTGGAGCTTTACTCCAAGTAAGGCACCGTTAGGCTGAAGACCAGTTAAGCGACACCATACAGGTAACGACATGCAAACATCAGTAAACGAGTTTTTGACACCGCGCAACATCGACGTCACCGAATATAGTCCTACACATGCGAAAGTGGTTCTTGAGCCACTTGAGCGTGGTTTTGGGCATACGCTAGGCAATGCTTTGCGTCGTATTCTGCTCTCCTCTATGTCAGGCTCTGCGATAGTGGAAGTTGAGATTGATGGGGTTTTACATGAGTACAGTAATATCGAAGGTGTTCAAGAGGATGTGATTGAAATCCTTTTAAACCTAAAAGATGTTGCTATCGTTTTACACGATAAGGACGAAGTGATTCTGACCCTGAATAAGAAAGGGAAAGGCGTAGTTACTGCTGGTGATATTCAGGTAGACAATTCTACCGAGATCAAAAACCCAGAGCATGTCATCGCCCATATTACAGGTAATACATCGCTCAACATGCAGCTGCATGTTGCTAGTGGTCGTGGCTATCAGCCTGCTGATAGTCGTACCAATGATGAGGAAGAAACAAGCGCTATCGGCCGTCTTCATCTGGATGCCACATTCAGCCCAGTACGCCGCGTATCCTACGTGGTTGAAAGTGCACGGGTTGAGCAGCGTACAGATTTGGATAAACTAGTACTGGATCTGGAAACTGACGGAACGATTGACCCGGAAGAGTCCATACGCCGTGCTGCTACAATTTTACAGCAACAATTGGCTGTCTTCGTCGATTTAGAAAGTGAAAATTTAGCCGAACCTGCTGAAAAAGAAGAAGAGGTTGATCCAATTCTTCTTCGTCCAGTAGATGATCTTGAGCTGACCGTACGATCCGCTAACTGCCTAAAAGCAGAGAGCATCAACTACATAGGTGATCTCATTCAGCGTACAGAAGTTGAATTATTGAAGACGCCAAATCTAGGCAAGAAGTCACTGACTGAAATTAAGGACGTACTTGCTTCTCGGGGCTTATCACTGGGAATGCGTTTAGAGAACTGGCCGCCTGCTAGCCTGCGCGTAGAAGGTGAGTTAGTTTAATTATATTGACCTCCACTAATTCGGTAGGTTAGTTGTACAGAGTTTATTGCTGCGAAAGCAACATTTTTTGAGGAAGTTGAATCATGCGTCATCGCTATAGTGGCCGAAAGTTAAGCCGTACGGGTGCCCACCGTCGTGCCATGTTCCGAAACATGACGACGTCTTTGGTCGAACATGAGCTTATTAAAACTACATTACCTAAAGCAAAAGAGCTACGTCGCTTTGCAGAGCCATTGATAACATTGGCAAAACAGGACAATGTTGCTAATCGTCGCCTTGCGTTCAGTCGTCTGCAAGATAAGGCTGCTGTTGGAAAACTGTTCACTGAGCTGGCTCCACGTTACGAAGGCCGTCCAGGTGGCTATATTCGTATCCTTAAATGTGGATTTCGTTCAGGTGATGCCGCGCCAATGGCATATGTTGAGTTGGTAGATCGCCCGCAAGTTGAAGCCGTTGATGTGGAAGAAGCTACAGAGGAATAAATTTCTCTGAAGTATCCAGTTTCGAAAAGGCCGGGCTTATGCCCGGCCTTTTGTTTGTGAGTATTATTATTCTGCACCTTATTCCGCCCCTGTGTGATAATTACATCGACAAAGAGTTTACACCAGTTAATTAGGCAGGAAGTGTCATGACAGTTCTGGTTACCGGAGGAGCTGGCTATATAGGAAGCCATGCCTGTGTAGCGTTACTAGAAGATGGCCACGATATCGTGGTGCTAGACAACTTATCAAATAGTTGCCAGGAATCGTTGAACCGGGTCAGCGAGATTACCGGTAAGAATTTTCCTGTCGTTATCGATAATGTAAATAACCGTGACGCTCTTGATCGTATTTTCAATGAATTTCAGATAGATGCTGTGATGCACTTTGCTGGCAAAAAAGCAGTGGGTGAATCCTGTGAGTTACCTCTCGAATACTATCGTAATAATGTTGCTGGCACGTTGACGTTGTGCGAAGCAATGAAGGCTCATGATATAAGCACGCTCATCTTTAGCTCTTCAGCAACAGTTTACGGTGACCCCACGACTTCTCCTATTACGGAAGACTTTCCGCTCAGTGCCACTAATCCCTACGGCCAGTCAAAATTGATGGTAGAGGAAATTTTACGTGATTTAGTGTGTGCAGATGAGTTGGCTGGGGAACCATTTTGGTGTGTAGCGTTATTGCGTTACTTTAACCCAGTGGGAGCGCACCCTAGCGGTCTAATC
Source organism: Cellvibrionales bacterium UBA4451 (assembly GCA_002390285.1). GTDB lineage: Bacteria > Pseudomonadota > Gammaproteobacteria > Pseudomonadales > Porticoccaceae > Porticoccus. The sequence continues at coordinate 14,670 of DGPB01000020.1, forward strand.
GGTGAGGATCCACACGATACTCCGAACAATTTATTGCCCTATATGTCTCAGGTTGCTGTAGGGAAATTGGAGCAACTATCAGTATATGGAAATGACTACCCAACTCGTGATGGCACCGGTGTTCGTGACTATATTCATGTTATGGATCTTGCCGAGGGACACGTGAATGCCCTTGATAAATTACTAACGGTTCCTTCCTCAGGGGGTTGTTACACCTGGAATCTGGGAACGGGTAATGGTTATTCGGTACTTGAAATGGTTCGTGCTTTTGAGGAGGCCTCCGGTAAAGCTGTTCCCTTTCAAGTAGTGGCTCGCCGCTCTGGAGATGTTGCGGAGTGTTGGGCAGATGCCTCCAAAGCTGAGCGTGAGCTTAACTGGAAAGCCTCTCGTGGCCTGAGAGAGATGATGGAAGATACGTGGCGCTGGCAATATAATAACCCTGAGGGCTTCAGTCAATAATTTCCCTTAAAGGCCGTGTACCTAAGCGCTTCTTGCATATATTACCCTGGTGAATGCCCTTTTGACTTTAAGCTACAGAAAGCGGTAGCTGAATATGAAAGGTAGTTCCCACAGTTAAGTCCGAGGTCACGGCTAATTCTCCGCGATGTTGTTCTGTAATAATAAAATGTGAAAAAGATAGGCGCTTGCCGGCATCGTAATCTTCTTCAGACACCCTGTTGGTGAAGAAGGGTTCAAAAATAAACTGCTGTTCTTCGTAACTGATACCCACGCCATTGTGCTGAACCTTTATCCAGAGGGCTTCGTAACACTCAATAACTTGAATTTTGATCGTTGGGATGTGGTTTTCCTTTTGCGCTTGTCCAAGCGCATGGCAGGCGTGTCGAAATAGGCTGAGAAAGACCTGCTGTAGTTCGGAGACAAAGCAGGGTATGTTGGGCAGATCCTTATCGTAATGTCGTTCGATAACGATGTCTCTGAATCTAAGACCAGAGGGAACCGATAGCACATCGTTGGCCAGTATCAGCGTGTGCTCGATAATCTCGATTACATCAGCCATTCTTTGTTCGCCACCACGGCTCTGAGAAAAATCGAGCAGATTGTTAATAATGGCAAGTGCTTGTTGCCCTTCATTGCTGGCATCAGTGAGAAGATCTTTTATTGGAGACCACTTTTTATCAGTCTCAAACGGGGCCGTTTCTAGTTCATCTAAACCTCGTTTTAAGTCCAAAAGTATGCCCTGTAGCGGGGAATTAATGTCATGGGCCATTGTGGATGCAAGCTCACCCATGGAGGACATCTTGTCTCTTTGGATAAGCATATTGGCGGAGAGAATGTGCTCAGTGACGTCATCAACAAGGATCACCACACCGGTCTCAATTTGGTCCTGTAGTGGATAAACAGTGATATCAAAATGGTACTGTCCGCGCTGGCTATGCTTGATGGTAATAGATTTGTTCTCTTTCTGTGCCTGAGCAATTGTGCTCTGTGTGACGGTGATCGCTGGGTATGTCTTCCATAGATTTTTCCCCAGTGCTTGATCTGATTGTATTCCGGTAATTTCTTCTGCCAGCCGGTTCCACTGAGTTATTTCTCCAGCCTGATTAAGGCCAATTAGCATAAGTGGCATAGAGCTGAGAATTTCACTGATATAGGCTTCCGAAGATCGAAGTCGAGCAGTCGTTCCTCGATGTTGAGTTATTTCACCCTCAAGCAGCTGATTTGTATTCTTTAACAGGTGGTTAGATTCATCTAAAGTGGCCGTTCGTTCCTGAACTCGCTGCTCTAACTCCCTGCGAATTGTTTCAAGCGCACGATTTGATTTGTGTGCTTCGCGGCGACTGAAGAACAGTGTGATTGCTGTAATCGAGAGGAGGAGGATTAAAATGCCACTTGACCAGTTAGCCAAGTGCTGCCAATTGGTATTTCCATCCGCATCTTTAAAAGGGCTGCTGAAGCCAGCGTAGAGAGGATGACTCACTAGCAGTAGAAAGGCTGATAACAGGTATTTTTTCATAACACGATAGACCTTAGCCCAATATAGGAGCTTCTCCAGCTCGCAAGTTGTCCATTTTCCAGCCGCAAAAAAGAGTGCACTGGGTTTTAGTTATTATATGTCTAAATTCACCGCTTCAGCTGTCAGTTGAGGTGAATGCTTATAGGCTTTCATTATTAGGGGTCTTTATCCCACATATAGCCTGAGTAACACGATTTGGATTTGATTCTTTCCCTTGTATAAAATCTACAATAGTCAGCCGCTCACTGAAGACCGTTAATAGCTCGTTTTCCTGAAGTAAATAGTCAGGATTTCTTGGTTTTCCAAACTGTTCGTTTCCCAGTGAAAATGTTTTATAAAGTAGTACTCCCCTAGGCTTTAGCGCTGCCAATAAATGGGGAAATAATGGGCGATGTAAATAATTTGTCACGATAATGCCAGAGAATAGAGCGGCTTGAAAAGGCCATGGGCTCTTATTTTCAAGGTCATACTGTACCAGCTTGGCTGTAGGGTACGATGCGAGATCTGCTACGCCAGAAACATTCTGATCTAAAAAGGTGACGGGATACTGCTGGTCGAGGAAGTAGCGACCATGCCTTCCTCGGCCACAGGCAAGGTCAAGAATTTGTCCTTTTGGTATTAATGGAGCAAATTTGAGAACCCAAGCTTCTGGTGTACCTGCTAGTACTGAGGCAGCATCGGGTAGCGGCTCATTGCTAGGAGTGATCTCGCCCATTACAGTAGAAACAGCATGCCAAGGGTGAATACCAGTCCTGACCAAAGGAGCGCGACTGTGCAGTAGCCCATAATATCTTTGATTCCAAGTCTAGCGATACCTAATAGTGGGAGGGCCCAGAGGGGTTGGACCATATTGGTCCAAGCATCGCCAAAGGCGACCGCCATGGCTGCTTGGTTAAGAGGGATCCCCAAAGACAAGGCCGCTGGAATGACGATGGGCGCCTGTACTGCCCACTGCCCGCCCCCCGAGGGTACAAAGAAGTTGACGACGCCCGCACTGAGAAAGGTAAATAAGGTAAAAGTCTCGGCGGTAGAAATACTGATAAACCATTCTGACATGGCGACCGCAAGGCCTGACTGAACCATCATTCCCATGATGCCAGCGTAGAGGGGAAACTGAAGAACGATACCAGATACGCCTTTAACGGCTTCGTTGAGTGCTGCTAAGTAGCTGGCTGGGGAGCGATGGAGCAGTAAGCCCATCACCAGGAAAATGAAGTTTACTGTATTCAGACCGACTTTCCCTCCAGACATGAAGTAGTCGATTAGGTAGCAACCACCTAAAAGCCCCAATAGCAGAGTGGGTAAACGGCTATTCTCGATCTTGTCAGCGGGTGTATTACTTTGGGTGGGGATTTCTTCCCCAGTACCTGATTGATCTGGGTGAATCTCTACAACTTCATGGGGTTCCGGCATCATTAGACGATTAATGATGGGTAAAGTAAGAAGAATGACCAAGCAAATGGTCATAACCTCCCAGCTAAAGATTGTTTCGGAAAGGGGGATAGTGGTGCCATTCATGAGTGAACCAAGCACATCGCCATCAGACACTGCAATTTTTAGGGGGATAGACCCCGACAGACCGGCATGCCATATCAGCATGCCAGAATATGCTGAAGCTACCAGCAATGGGTAATGCACACCTTTAACTTGCCGGGCAATTTCGCGGGCCATTAGGGCGCTAGTGATAAGTCCAAATCCCCAGCTGATCCAACAGCAGATCAAGGCGACAGCCGTCATCAGGATAATCGCTTGGCTAGGTGTTTTGGCCAGCGAAGCGATTTTCCGTAGTCCTCTTTTAACCGTGGCGGTTTGTGCCAGAACACTTCCTGTCACCAAGGTGATAATAACTTGCATGGAAAATATCAAGAGATTCCAGACACCATCACCCCAGAACTGAACCATTTTCGCCGGTGTATGGCCCTGGCCTAATATACCGGCAACAAGCACTACAAAGGTAAGCACAATGGCAATGATAAACGCATCAGGTAGCCAGCGTTGCATAATGCGAGTGAAGAAATTTGAGAGGGTGCGGATCATTTGAGACCTCTTTTATAATTATTTAACGGCCAGGATAAAGTGAGCCTAGCGTTTTATTCTATCGGTTTAAGGGTGAGGCGGGAATGGCAGTGTTCTAGTGATTATTGTTCCATATACCGTCAAGCCCAGATTGCCTGCAGTAGTTTGTCGGTCCTATTTTTAGAGCTGCGCTTGGTGAATATATTCTGTGGTATTGAGGTTCATCATTCTTAGGGGGCCGCCCCAAATGTAGCCTGTATCTAGGGGGAATAAATTCTGCCCACAGGATTTTCCTTCCAGTGCAGCCCAGTGGCCAAAAATAATGTTAGTGCCTGGTGGTAGCATTGATGGGTGGCGAAACCACGGCGCGTAACCTTCAGGGGGGCTATCAGGTAGTGCTTTACTGGCGAGTTCTAAATGCCCCTTTGCTGAGCAGAATCGCATCCGGGTAAAATAATTGGTGATGGCTCTCCAGCGCTCTGGGGGCAATAGGCTATCCTCCCATATGTCAGGGTTATCGCCATACATGTGTTCAAAAAACTGGAGCGATTTAGTATCACAGCGAAGAACATTATTCATTTCCTCGGCCAATATTTTAGCTTTATTGAGGGACCATTGAGGGGGGATTCCAGCATGGACCATCACATAACCCTGATCTGCAATTAGCATTGGCTGTTGCTGCAGCCAATACAATAGTTCATCCCGGTCTGGTGCCGCTAGAATGCTGCCCAGAGTGTCTTGGCGACTGGGACAGCCAATGCCGTGGGCGATGGCAAGTAGGTGGAGGTCGTGATTACCCAAAACCATGCGAAAGTGGCTACCGAGGCTGTAACAGAAACGGAGGACCTCTAATGATTCTGGGCCACGATTGACCAAATCACCGACAGACCATAACTCATCATTGCCAGGATCAAAATTAACGTTATCTAGCAGACGTTTTAGGGGTTGAAGACAACCCTGTATATCGCCGACAGCGTAGATTGTCAAAGGGCCGTCTCTAGCGTCGGTAATAGGTAGACCATCAATGAACCGCCCCGGGTACTGACAATAGAAAGGCAGGTATTGGCACATCAAATGCCTCTCCGGAATCGAGAATCATTTGGTAGCTACCCTCCATAGTTCCCACAGTTGTATTGAGAGTGACACCACTGGTGTAATGATGAGACTGACCAGGGGCGATCACCGGTTGTTCTCCCACAACCCCCGGCCCTTGTACCTCTTTAGTGCGGGCATTCCCGTCGGTGATGATCCAGTGACGACTAATCAATTGAACGGTTTCATTTCCGTGGTTTTCAATACTGACATGGTAGGCGAAGGCGAAGGTGTTATTGGCCTGGTCGGACTGTTCCGGTAAGTATCGCGGGGTTACCACAACGATGATGTGGTTCATAACAGAGCCCCTATCTGATTACTGAGCACGACAAAATCTTCGACACTGAGCGTTTCTGGGCGACGCGTTAGATCGATACCTAGTTGTTCTAGTTGCTCGGCATTGAGCATGTGTTTAAGCGTGTTGCGCATAGTCTTTCGTCGTTGCTGAAAGCAGGCTCTAACCAGTCGTGACAATAATTGTAGATCATCTGCCGGGTAGGGTGGTTCAGGATAGGGTAGCAGGCGAACGATAGCAGATTCTACTTTGGGTGCTGGTCTGAAGGCGGTAGGTGGAACTTGAAATAGGGGTTCAACCTGACAGTAATATTGCACCATGATACTGAGCCGACCGTAGTTCTTGTCCCCCGGCACAGCCGCAAGGCGAGTAACCACTTCCTTTTGCAGCATAAAATACATATCACGAATCTGGCCACTAAAACTAAGTAAATGAAACATAAGTGGTGTGGATATGTTGTAGGGTAGATTGCCAATAATACGTAGGGGCTTTCCCTCACGATAAAATTGGCTGAAATCTGTTTTCAGGGCATCACCCTGATGAATATGAAGCTCTGGATATTGGTGAAATTTTTTCTGCAATAACGGGATCAAATCTCGATCGAGTTCTATTACGTTTAGTCGAGGACACTTTTCTAGCACGGGCCCAGTAATGGCACCTTGGCCTGGCCCAATTTCAATCAGGTTTTGGTTGGGGGTGGGCGCAATAGCGGATACAATTTTTTCAATGATGTTGTTGTCTACTAGAAAGTTCTGACCAAACCGCTTGCGTGCTTGATGTTCTCCAACTGTTTTAGAGCGGTTCACGTGCGGTTCCTTACCATGTTGGCAGCGTAGTCGATGGCCGTTACCAGGCTGCCTATATTTGCCTGCCCTGTTCCCGCTAGATCTAGCGCTGTGCCGTGGTCAACAGAGGTGCGTATGATAGGCAGCCCCAAGGTGATATTGACGGCGGCACCGAACCCCTTGTACTTCAACACGGGCAATCCCTGATCATGGTACATAGCTAGCACAGCATCGCAGTGTTCTAGGTATTTTGGTGTGAACAGAGTGTCAGCAGGTAACGGCCCAATGAGGTCAAGGCCTTGGGCGCGTAGTTTGTTCAGAACGGGCTGTATCACCTGAATCTCTTCCATACCCAAGTGGCCACCTTCTCCTGCATGGGGATTAAGACCACACACCAGAATATGTGGCTTGGCGATCCCAAATTTTTCTTGGAGGTCTGTGTGCAAAATTAGAATGACCTGTTCCAGAAGATTTTTATTGATAGCAGCGGGGACTTTTGACAAGGGTAAATGCGTGGTGGCAAGTGCCACGCGTAGCCCTTCAGTTGCCAGCATCATCACCACCTGTGGGGTGCTGGTATTCTCTGCTAGAAATTCGGTATGACCGCTGAAAGGGGTGCCAGCTTCGTTGATGACACCTTTATGAACAGGGCCAGTTACCAGTGCTTGGCAGTGGCCGCTTTGGCAGTCAGCAAGGGCTGTGGACAGGGTTTCCAGAACATAAGCGGCATTGGCTGGATTCAGTATTCCGGGGCGCGTAGGTTCACGAAGAGTAATTGGCCTGACTGTTAGTTCACCGATATTGGTTTGTCGAGGAGAATCAGAGGTTAACGTTCGAAGCGTTATGGGAAGCCTTAGTTGCTCAGCTCGAGCCAGAAGTAAGTCTGGATCCGCATAGGCAACCAGTTCATGAGATTGCGGCTGTTGTGCGAGTTGAACAATTAAGTCCGGACCGATGCCTGCGGGCTCTCCAGGTGTAATGGCCAGCCTGATCACAATTTAATATCGACAAAGGCCTCGTCACGAATTTCCTTCAGCCAAATCTCTAGCTCTTCGTCAAACTTGCGGCGTTTCAAAATGTTGTGTGCTTGGCTACGCTTAATATCTTCGCTGAAATCTTGTTCGCGGCGTTCGGTCACTTGCAGAATATGCCAGCCAAATTGGCTACTAAAAGGCTCACTGACTTGGTTTATTTCAACTTCACTCATGGTTTTTTCAAATAAAGGTACAAACTGCCCAGGTACTGACCAGCCAAGCTCGCCCCCAGATAAGGAAGTAGCAATATCTTCTGAGTGCTCTTTGGATAGCGCAACAAAGTCACCGCCGTTGATGAGCTCAGCACGCAGGTCGTTTATCTCTTTGAGCGTTTCTTCATCATTGCGAATTTCATTAGGCGTGAGCAGAATATGCCGGACCTTGTGCTGTACAACGAGTCGTTTCACAGAACCCCGTTGATCATAGAGTTTTAGGAGATGGTAGCCGGCATCACTACGAATAGGTTCGCTGATTTGTCCCGGGGACAGGTTCTCGATTGCAGCAATAAAAAGGCTCGGCAGTTGTTCAGTTTTTCGCCAGCCCAGGTCTCCCCCCGAGAGGGCGTTCTGCCCCATGGAATTAGCGACAGCCAAGTTTTTGAAGTCGGCACCATCTTGGAGCTGGTTGTAAAGATCACGAATTTTTTGCTCTACTTCTGCAACTTCATCCCGTGGCGCACCAGAGGACAGTGATAGTAGGATATGCCCCAGATTGACGTCAGGTGAAGACCAAGAGCGGCCTTCTTCCGAGATGAGAAAGTTATCTATATCTTGTTCTGTAATACTAATACGGCGGTTGATTGAGCCTTCTTGCACTTTAGCGATAATCATTTCATTACGCATTTGATGGCGTAGCGAAGCTAATGTCACCCCTCTTTGGTGGGCGCGTTCTGTGAGTCTGTCTACTGTGGTGCCTTGTCTCTGAGCTGCGTCCTCTAGTGCTTGATTAAGGTCGGCATCACTAATACGAAGATTAACTCGCGCCCCTTTGATGAGCTGTAGACGTTCCAGTATCAGTCGATCAAGTACTTGCGGTACCAGAACCTCCCGAGGAGGCGCTTCTGTGCCGCTCTCTTGTAATCGGGCGTAGATATCGTTTGTTCGATTTTCTAATTCACTGGCCATTACCACGTCATCATGGACGATAGCCACAATTCGGTCGAGAATTACCTCCTCGGCATTAATGGGTAGTGAGGAAATCGCGATCAGCGCCGTTGCGAATAATCGCTTAATGATGTTGCTGCGTACACTCATGATTTAGTCTGCGTGAATTAATTAACGGGAGGCTCATAGCCGTAGATACCATCTTGAATAATGGCCTCTACTTTAGAGCCGGTGCCTGCGAGGCCCTTAAACTGGAATTGCAGGAAAATGCCTTTGTCTTCAGATAGGTCATCTTGTGATGTGAAATCATCGCGGTCAATCCACTTACGACCTAAGACGCTCAGGCGCCAGCAACAACTGTCATATGAGAGGCCCAAAAAGGTTTCAAGGTTTCGACTGTTAGTGAGATCGTAATTGTAGCGGCCGATGAAGCTCCAATTTCCAAAGAGAGGAAATACTGTGGAGATATCACCTTGCTCGGTATCCGTGTCATCCACAATTTGCAGAATTTGACCGTCGTCCAATTCAGGCGTTTTTCGGGTGTAGCGGTAACCCAAATTAAAGATGCGGTTATCTCGGCCGTGATAGCGGAGACTGGCGTTACCGCGGTCAAGTTCGCTATTTTCGTCATCATAAAGTGCATCTGCCTGGAATTTCAGGTTATCAGTTAACCTTATGGCTAATTCGGCGGCATAGGCAGACTCATCTCTCAGCAGCCCGTCAGCAATTTCACGCTCTTTTGAAGTTAAAACCTGGTTGTCTATGTCTTTTAGGGCTGATTTGGTCAGTCTTGGGTCGAGATTGATGTATCGGTCATCCATGTAGAATATTTGCCCGATGCTTGCACGCAACCATTCAGCGCCTGTGTCCTGTTTAATCAGTCGCGAGGTAAGGCCTACCGACACTTGTTCTGTGTCACCAATACGGTCGCCACCGACAAACCGATCATCCCTGAATAATTGGCTATAGCTGAAAGTTAGTAGCGAAGTGTCAAAGTCGGGGAGGTCACTCTGATCCTCATATTTAGAGTGAACCATGTACAGCCTTGGTTCGAAAGTTTGTACAAAACCGTTGAGTCGTGTGGTATCACGTTCCAAATAAATACCTGCATCGATAATACCCACTGGAACAGTGACGGAAGGGCTATCATCATTTTGTCCAAGTATGGGGTTATCCAGATCGTAGGTAAGGTGTTTCACTTTCACTGTGGGACGGAAGTAACCCCAGCCCCACTGTTTATCCCAGCTGGTTGAATAATCCAGCCGCAGTCGATCACCCGTAATAAAGGTCAGTTTATCGTCGACCAGGAAGGTGTTGAGGGCGTTGAGAGGTACGAGTTTGTCATCATCGTTGTGGTCAAAGATAGTGAGTTGATTTTCAAGGCCAAATACAAAATCGCCTATCCTATAGTCGCCGTTAGCATCGACTCTGGGCAGTAATTTGTATTGATCATACGTCTGCTTATTGTCGCTAATAGTTTGAAATGCCTGACCTTTGATACCGAGCTTCCAGTTATTTGTGCGGTAGCTGGCAGAGGCCATTTCCCTCAGGTGGGTCTGACTGTTGACCTCAAGAGTGGTGTTGCCAAGATCCCTAAAATATTCACTGTCGCTGACGCGGGTGTAATCAATTTCGGTTTGCCACCGGCGACCAAATCTCCCTCGGTGATCTATACTGGTTACCCAGCGATCTTCACCCTCATTGGGCCTGTCGTCTAGGTCGTCATCATCGCCTCCTCCGTCATCGTCGGAGAGGAATGCTCCGCCAATAATGGTGTTAGTCAGACGAGACATGTGGCGTGCTTCGACTTCAAGCATGGCGCCGCGCTCCTGTATGTAACGTGGCGTGATGGTAGCGTCATAATTAGGTGCCAGATTCAGGTAGATAGGCTGTGCAAAATCGATCCCATTCTGATCGCTCACATCAAAGCTGGGGAATAGTAGGCCTGAGGCTCGTCGGTCATCGGTAGGAAAACGTAACCAAGGTACGTAAAGAATGGGGATGTCTTTAACCTCTAGGCGGACATGTTTCGCGTGGGCGATCCCCGTTTCAGGATTAATATCTACATTGGAACTGACAAGTTGCCACGCATTGCTGCCTGGCTCACAGGTTGTGTAGGTTGCATTGTCGATATAGAAAATATCATCACCGGGACGGTTTAGCTGGTCGGCAGTACCACGCACACCTGATTCATGAAATAAATAGGTAGCATCGGTAACCTGAACATCTTTAGTGTCCATGTTGAGGTGGGCGGTTTCTCCGGTGAGCAGCAGTCCCGGTTCGCGAAATTGCACGTTGCCCTCTAGGTCAACCGTACGTTCATTTTGGTTGACGGTAGCGAAGTCACTTCGAACCTGACGGTAGCCCTGTGTTAGCTGGACTTTACCTTCGAGGTGCGCCACGTTTTCCTGAACCACCTCTGTGGAGGTGGAGGCCACTCGCAGAGAGGCTTTTTCTGGATCGAGGTCGGCCTCCGGATAGTCACGCTTAGGCTCGATATAAGCACCACAGCAGCCAGGTGCTATTTGTTTTTGTTCTTCGGGCGACAATGTTTCTTCGTCCACCCAGTCAAGATTTTTGGCCAAAAGAACCTGTGGGCCGGCATCCGTTGGGAGCAACTCTGGCTCTGCGCGTTTTGGTCTTGGGTAAGCCTTTCCTGGCATGGCCTGTTCATTACAGACCCAGTTGCCGTCTTCGCCAGCTTGGCATGCCCACTGTGTGTGTTGATCGCTACTTTCAGCCAGCGCTGAGGTTGATATCAATAGGCTGATAAGTATCAATAGGATGGCTTGGGGGTGGTATGAACGCGCAGCTTGATAGAGCCCGGTAGGGGTGTGAATTATGGTTTTTGGCATTCTTATTATCCGTCTTCTCTTTTGGCAAGCTGTGGTCATAATCGCGACGCTCCATTTTACCCATTCTGAGGCATCATGCGAGGGTTTGGGTTAGAATGATGGGCCTTTTTTCCAAATGCCTCCGCAAATATGAGTGATTCGCAGTGCTTGCAAGATTGGGTTGAGACGTTTCTGCCGGATTCATTCGTCGTGAGAGGTGATTTGTCGATTCTTCCCCTCAATGGTGATGCTGGTTTTAGACACTATTTTCGGGCGAATACCGAGCCATCATTGATAGCCGTATCGGCCCCACCTGAACACGAAAATAATCCTGGATTTGTCAGTGTGGCACTGTTGTTAAAGCAGCATGGTATTCACACGCCGACTATTTTTGCGGTAGATTATCAGCAGGGATTTTTGTTGCTGGAAGATTTTGGTGACCGTTTGTTACTGCCACATCTGTTGCCTGATACGGTTGACCGATTTTACGATGCTGCTGAAACAGTATTATTAAAAATTCAGCAGATCCCACTTACTCCAGATTTACTTCCTGACTATAGTCGTCAACCCCTGCTGGATGAGATGAATCTCTTTCCTGAGTGGTTTTTGACTCAGCTTTTGGGCGTTGACCTACAGCCCAGTGACCATGATTTACTGAATGAAACCATGGCAATATTGGTTGATAGCGCACTGGAGCAACCTCAGGTTCTTGTGCATCGCGACTTCCACTCCCGAAACCTGATGTTACTGGCCGATGAAGAGATAGGTGTAATCGATTTTCAGGATGCGGTCACCGGCCCTCTTGCCTATGACCTGGTTTCATTGTTGCGGGATTGCTATGTTCGCTGGCCCGTTGATTATATTTCACAGCGAGCGCTGAATTACTATCGATCTGCTGAGGCTGCAGGTATTGCTCCACAGGCATCTAAGGCACAGATTCTTAGGTGGTTTGATCTGATGGGGTTGCAGCGGCATATCAAAGTGTTGGGTATCTTTTCAAGACTTTGTTTGAGGGATGGCAAGCACAACTATCTCAACGATTTACCGCTAGTGATTCGCTATACTTTAGAGCAATTAGCGCCCTATCCGGAGTTGGGCAGATTTAAAGACTGGTTTGAGCTGCGAGTGCTTCCCCAGCTGCCTCAACAAGATTGGTATCATCCTTGGGAAACGGCGGGTGACGAGTGAAAAGGATTCAATATGAAGGCAATGATTCTTGCCGCGGGCTTTGGTGAAAGGCTGCGGCCACTCACTGAAAAAACGCCAAAACCATTATTGAAAGTGGGCGTTAAGCCGCTTATTCAGTATCACATTGAGAGGCTGGCCTCAGCGGGCGTACGCGAGCTAGTCATCAATACTTCTTGGTTGGGTGACCAGATCGAATCATTTCTTGGTGATGGCTCCCGTTTTGGCGTCAGTATCGCTTGGTCCAGAGAGGCTGAGCCACTGGATACCGGGGGCGGCATTCGACGTGCATTACCGTTACTGGGCAGTGACCCCTTTTTGGTCATTAATGGTGATGTTTGGACCAATTATCCGTTGGACTCTCTGGTGGAGAGAGAGTGGGCAGATGAGATAGAAGCCCATCTGGTGTTGGTGCCTAACCCGACTCATAATCCAGAGGGTGATTTCACGCTGGATTCGCAGCAGTGTATACGCTACCCCTTGAACGGTGATGAGAGCTTCACCTTTAGTGGTTTGAGCGTCATGCGCCCAGAACTTTTTGCCTTGTATGCATCGGCAAGCGAGAAGTTTCCTATTCGGGATATGCTTACAGGTAGTATCAAGGGTGGTTATGTGACCGGTGAGGTGTTCGATGATACTTGGTGGGATGTCGGTACGGTTGAACGATTGCAGGCACTTAATGCGCTGGTCTCTGGAAAAGAGGTAAGCCCAGTAAATAAGGCCGAGAGTTAGGGTGGTTTGGCCGTTGAAGCCCTACACGACGAGTCTTCTGCTTGTCGTTGTTGTCATACAAAATAGTCATCGTTTTCGTCTCCTGTTTTAGTCGTTGCGGCAGGGGTTTAATTGATGCAGGAGATATAACTTGCAGCAAGTCGTTATTAGGTGGCTGTGGGCGTTCGTAAGCTGTTTAGCGTTGATCATGATTGTATCCCTGATGCCGGTAAATGGAACTGGATGGTTTCCCGGTCAAGATAAAATCATGCATGCCATTAGCTTTGCTGCATTATTTCTGATGGGATCACAGGCATTCCCTCGATTAGCCTCATGGTGGCGACTCCACCTGGGGCTACTTATTTATGGTGCTTTGATCGAGTGGCTACAAGGAAAAACGGGTTATCGCAGTATGGAAGCTTGGGATGTGGTGGCAGATATCAGTGGGCTCGTGCTCGGCAATTTAACCTTAGTTTTTTTCACAAAAAAAAGAGTTGATTGAAGGTTTGTTTACCCCGAAGTGATAAGGGTATGCGGGCAAGAGGGTGTTTATTAGGACAGGCTTTCTAGTCTTCCTGAAGCGCTAGTCGCAAGTTCAGCGGGCGTAGGGTCTGGCTGCCACAGAACATCAGGATAAGTGTGGTGAGATCATCCCAAGGCGAGGCCTTGCGCATGCCTTTGATGGCGCGATCGATCCCTCCAGCAAGTCGTAACATCTGTTTTAGCTGGCCAAGGGGAAGACGTCTTATGGCATTTTTAACCAGTGGTTTACGTTTTTCCCAAACACCAATATTTTTCAATGCCCAGTCCAGATGGTCACCATTGGCAGTGGCATCACTGGCTTTGATTAGGATGCGTAATTCTCGGGTCAGTGCCCATAGAATGACGGTAGCTTCGGTACCTTCATCGCGTAATCCCCGCAGGGTTCGGCAGGCACTTTGAGCCTCACCTTCCATGGCCTTGTCCACCAGTGAAAAAACATTAAAACGGGCACTGTCGGCGACGATGGTGGACATTGTGTCACCGTCCACCTCACCATCGGGAATCAGTAATTTAAGTTTTTCAATTTCCTGAACTGCCGCTAATAAGTTTCCCTCTACCCGATCCGCCAGAATGGACACCGCTTGACGGCTTGCATGGATGCCAGCTTGTTGGAGTCTTTGGTTGATCCACTGAGGGAGTTGGTTGGGAGCTACAGGCCATAATTGGATGAACACGCCTTGGCTATCGATAGCCTTGACCCACTTGCTGCGGGTAGTAGCGCTTTCTAGCTTTGGCGTGATGATCAGCATGAGCGTGTCACTGCTGGGGTTGGATACGTACTCCTGTAGTGTTTTGGAGCCTTTGTCTCCAGGTTTTCCAGTGGGGATACGAATTTCCAGAATTTTTTTATCTGAAAACAGCGATAGACTGTTGGCTTCTGTCAGCACCACATTCCAGTCAAAACCCGTTTCAGCGTGCAACAGTTCGCGCTCGGTATAGCCTTGGCTTCGGGCCGCAGCACGAATGGCGTCGGTTGCTTCCTGTGCTAGCAGCGGTTCGTCACCACTGATGAGATAAACAGGGGCCAAGGGCCCCTGGGATAGATGTGTGGCGAGTTGCTCAGTCTTCAGTCGCATCTTCAGGCATGGCTGTTTCGGACGATGAAGCAGAACGGTTACTGACTGCGTTAAGGCGGCGAATAATTTGACTCGTCAAGTCATAACGCATTTCCTTCCTCAGAAGGTCAGCTTCTTCTGTTTTTGATTGCACCTCATTTTCATTGAAGTCCAAGTATCTTGTCGTGTTTAGCGTGGTCCGGGGCAGAAGTTGTGTTCCGTCATTGGCCAAAATCAGGATATCTATGGATTCGGTTAGTTGGTATTCGGAAGCTCGTGCTCCGCCACTGACAGTGGAGATTCTTCGCTCGCTTTTATAGTTGAGGGTGACAATGCTGTATTGTGCCTCTGTAGCACTGCGGACAACCTCAATATCATTGCTCTTAAAGCTCCTTGCCAGCATCTGATAAAACTCACTCTGTAGGTCCTGCCCACTGATATGAACACTGGATATATTGTCGGCAACTTGGCCGGTGCCACGGAGGTGCCAACCACAACCGGTAACTATCGTTGCCATAAGAAGGCTGGCGATAGTAAGACGGATCAGTTTTTTCATTGTTATTCCTTTTCTGTTGACGATCAGTGTGTAGCGTTTAATTGGCAACAATATTAACCAGCTTACTGGGAACCACGATTACTTTACGGATGGTTAGGCCTTCAGTAAAGCGCTGAACATTTTCATTGTCTTGGGCCACTAGTTCAATATCTTCTTTGCTGGCGTCAGCGGGCACATCAATTTGAGCACGCAGTTTACCATTGACTTGAACTGCCAGTTGAATAGTGGTTTTGACTAGGGCAGATTTATCTACCTGTGGCCAAGGGGCGTTGAGTAGGTTATCCCCAAGGCCTAGTTCTTGCCATAGGGCGGAGCAGACATGGGGGACGATGGGAGATAGCACCAATACAGCGGTTTCCAAAGCCTCCCGCTCTACAGCTAAGCCGTTGGGTATTTTCCGGTCGGATTTTCCCAGCTCATTGAGTAGTTCCATAACAGCGGCAATGGCCGTGTTAAAGGTTTGTCGCCGACCGAAGTCATCGCTGACTTTGGCTATAGTCTCATGAGTTTTACGTCGTAAATCCTGCTGTTGTTGGTTCAGTCCGCTAGTATCTAATGTGATTGAACCTTCGGTCTGAAGATGTAAATGCACCGCTTTCCAGAGTTTACGTAAAAAACGGTGAGCACCGTCAACGGCACTGTCGTTCCATTCCAGCGATTGTTCGGGTGGGGCGGCAAACATCGTAAATAGCCGCACCGTATCTGCACCATATTGCTCAATCAGCGCCTGAGGATCGACGGTATTACCCTTGGACTTGGACATCTTGGTGCCATCTTTCAGCACCATGCCCTGACAAAGGAGCTTAGTGAAAGGCTCGTCTGAATTCAGTAAGCCTTCATCGCGCATTAACTTATGGAAAAAGCGGGCATAGAGCAGGTGCAAAATAGCATGCTCAATACCACCTACATACTGATCTACGGGTAACCAGTAGTTGGCTGCCTTGCTATCGAGCATTCCCTCTGAATAATTGGGGCAGGTGTAGCGGGCGTAGTACCAGCTTGATTCCATAAAGGTATCAAAGGTATCTGTTTCGTGCTCAACGGCTATGCCATTGAGTTCAGTCTTGCGCCATTCTGGGTCTGCCTTAATGGGAGAGTGAATGCCGTCCATCTCAACATCTTCTGGCAGTAGCACCGGAAGCCGGTTGGCGGGGATGGGAATTTCTCCTCCCTCTGGCAAGTTGACCATGGGGATAGGTGTACCCCAATAGCGCTGACGGGAGACGCCCCAGTCGCGGAGGCGGTAGTTGGTTTTAATCTCTCCGCAGCCGAGCTTGCGAAGTTTGTTGGCAACGGCATCAAAGCCGCTTTCGGGGCTGAGTCCATTAAATTCACCCGAGTTAACCATGGCGACGTCATTGGCTGCTTTTGATGCGTACCAGTCTTGCCAAATGGTGTTATCGAATCTGGAATTTTCAGACGGATTAGTGTGTTCAAAAACCTGTTTGATCGGCAGGCCGTGTTTATTAGCAAATTCAAAGTCACGTTCATCGTGAGCGGGCACTGCCATAATGGCGCCTGTGCCGTATTCCATTAAGACATAGTTGGCGATCCAGACAGGCACTTTTTCCCCGGTGATGGGATGGATAGCGTCAAGACCTGTTGGTATGCCTTTTTTCTCCATGGTTGCCATATCGGCTTCGGCTGCCGATTGGGTTTTGCAATCCTGAATGAAATTAGCTAATTCAGGGTTGGTTTGCGCCATCGCCAAAGCAATAGGATGTTCAGCAGCGATGCTGGCGTAAGTGACGCCCATGAGGGTGTCTGGACGTGTGGTATAAACAGAAAAGTTATCGATACCGGCTACAGCTTGATCCAATTGAAAACTAAACTCTACGCCACGGCTCTTGCCAATCCAGTTGCGTTGCATGGTGCGCACTTGCTCAGGCCAGTCATCAAGCTTGTCTAGATCATCTAGCAGTTCTTCAGCGTAATCGGTTATTTTGATAAACCACTGTGGGATTTCCTTTCGCTCCACGGTGGTATCACAACGCCAGCAACAGCCATCAATGACCTGTTCGTTAGCAAGAACCGTCTGGTCGTTTGGGCACCAGTTAACAGCCGACGTTTTTTTGTAGACGAGGCCTTTTTCGAAAAGACGAGTAAAAAACCACTGTTCCCAGCGATAGTATTCTGGCTTGCAGGTGGCTAGCTCACGTGACCAGTCATAGCCAAAGCCCAGCTGCTTGAGCTGGTTTTTCATGTACTCAATATTTTCGTAGGTCCACTTGGCAGGTGCAGTGTTGTGCTTTATCGCAGCATTTTCTGCGGGCAAACCAAAGGCATCCCAGCCCATAGGCTGCAACACGTTCTTGCCCAACATGCGTTGGTAGCGGGAGATCACATCTGCAATTGTATAGTTGCGTACATGGCCCATGTGTAGCTTGCCACTGGGGTAGGGAAACATCGCCAAACAGTAGTATTTTTCTCTGCTGGGGTCTTCTGTCACGACAAAAGCCTGGGTGTCGGCCCAAAATTTTTGAGTGGCGGTTTCAATTTCTGCGGGATGATATTGGTCTTTCATTAGCAATCTTGATCAGGTTGAGGCACTGGGCCCGAAAAGCGGCCAATTATAGGCTAAAGCCTGCTGTAGACCCAGTGCGGAAATGCGGAATGGATCACCCTGATGGCCAGCATCTTGCTGAACGAATTCGGAGGGTGAGCTTTCGAAGTTAATGTTGTGGGGAGGCGCGGCGCAGATGGTGCCCAATGGCGAAAAATAACATCACTACTGAAAACAGCAGGATGGGCATTGAGCCTCTTTCTCCAAACGGCGTTATGCCACGAAAAGGGGTGACATATCCCTCAAGAATACCTCGACCATAGGGCGGAATTTTTGAGACTACTTTACCTTTGGTATTGACCAAGGCGGTCAGCCCATCGTTGGTCGCACGAATGAGGGGTTTGCCATTTTCCAAGGCGCGCATTCTGGCCATTTGGAAATGTTGCTGAGGGCCGATGGATCGGCCAAACCAAGTATCATTGCTGACAGTAAGCAACAGGTTCGCATTGCCTGCGGATCGGGCGACAAGGTCGGGAAATGCAATTTCATAACAAATAGCCGTGGCGATGGCGACGCCATTGGCAATGATCGGCGCCTGGATTTCAGCGCCGGGGCTGAAAGATGACATGGGTAAATCAAAAAACGCGATAACGCCACGTAGCCACTTCTCAAAGGGTACATACTCGCCAAAGGGAACAAGGTGTTGCTTGTGATACGTGCCGCTGGCACTACCGAGGCCAATCACTGAATTGTAATAGAGCTGACTACGCTGATCCTGAGTGGGTATCCCGGTTATCAAGGCCGTTTGGCTGTCTTTAGCCTCGGCGGAAAGTATGGAAAGATAATCGCTCATTTCATGTTTCAGCCTTGGTATAGCTGATTCGGGCCAGACGACAATGTCGTGTTTAAGCAGTTGGTTAGTATCCTCACGATATTGGTTTAATATCTCTAAAAGTTTGCCCTGATCCCATTTCATTGTAAGGGGTAACGCAGGTTGAATCAGGCCAATACTGAGAGGTTTGCTGGAGGCCTCCGTCCACTGGACAGATTGTAAATGCCACCCCGAAAACCAGAGTAGCAATGCACAAAATATAGCGGGACCAAGAGAGAGCGACTTTTTTGATTTACTCTTCAGACCTAGGGGAAAACCCAAGAACAAACCAAGGATAGAACCACAAAGTACTGTGATCCAGCTGAGTCCTAGGACACCAGTGATAGGCGCCCAGCCAGATAGCCAAGTGTCAATGTGGCTGTAGCCGAGATAGAGCCATGGAAAACCGCTAAAGACCCAGCCATGGAACCACTCGCCTAAAACCCAAAGGCTGGGGAAGGCCAGGAGGGTTGTACCGGTAGAGCGGTTTAGACCGTATCCGTAGAGAATAAAAGGGAGAGCGAACAATAATGCAAGAAAGATAACAAACACAGCGATGAGTAACAGTGACAGCAGTATCGAGGCCTGGCCATGATCGTGAATACTGACAAATATCCAGGAAACCCCTGAGGAAAACATCCCTAAGCCGAAAAAAAAGCTACGCCAGAAACAGGCTAATTTCCCAAGGTCCTTAAGCAGTCTGACCAACCCCGCAATGGACAAAATGCCAATGGGCCACCAGTCAAAAGGTGCTAGAGATAGAGGGAGCGCTAAGCCAAATAGGGTTGCCAGAGCATGGCCCTTCATATCAGATTTTTTGATGTGAGGCCCCATCGGTAATAATCATCCTTGTTTTTAGCTGGATTGACGGTATTTGGCGTGATTGTCGCGGGTATGAATAACGGTTAGCTTGTCGCCGTCACTGTCATTTCGAGCAATTTGACTTGCCTGTTATCACCCTCGGCGATACGAAAAGTAAAGCCATTTACTTCGATAGTTTCGTCTACCTTGGGCATGCATCCAAAAGCAGAGACTATAATGCCACCGATGGTGTCAAACTCTTCGTCGCTAACGCCTACGTTGAAATAGTCATTGAAGTCATCAATGGGCGTGAGTGCATCTATCAGGTAGCCACCATTTTGCTGCGGACGGATCATGGCGCCTTCTTCTTCGTCGGTCTCGTCTTCAATCTCACCAACGATTTCCTCAAGAATATCCTCGATGGTGATGAGTCCGGCAATACCGCCGTATTCATCTACCACAATCGCCATGTGATAGCGCTGTTCACGAAATTCCCGCAGTAGTACGTTGAGGCGTTTGCTCTCGGGGATGATGGTTGCTGGGCGGACCACTTTATTCAGATCAAAGGTGTCTTGTCCATCAAGAATCAGGGGTAATAATTCTTTCGCCAACAGGATGCCTACAATGTCATCTGCGGACTCCCCTATGACAGGAAAGCGAGAATGGCCGGATTCAATGACCAGCTTAAGTATGTCCTCTAGACTGCTATTCTGCTGTATGACGACCATTTGGGAGCGAGGGATCATGATCTCCCTCACTTGCTGATCAGCGACGTTAAGTGCACCCTCGATAATTTCCAGTGCCTCATTATCAATAACTTTACTTTCGTGAGCTGCACGCAATATTAAGGTGAGCTCTTCCCTAGACTTGGGTTCTGAGGAGAAAGCATTAGTTAGTTTACCCAGCCAAGATTTTTCCTGGGGGTTGCTCGAGTCGTCGTCTGTCATTGGGTGTTGGTCGCTCCGGGCGATTGTTCGTAAGGGGGTGGGAAATTGAGGCTAGTTATAATTTTGGTTTCCAGCAGTTCCATTTCTTCAGCATCACGGTCATCGATATGATCGTAACCCATCAGGTGTAGACTACCGTGAATTAGCATGTGTGCCCAGTGGGCATCGAGAGACTTGTCTTGTTGGCGAGCCTCACGTTCGACGATTTGGGCGCAAATAACTAAGTCGCCCAGTAGTGGCAGTTGAAGCGAGTCTGGCAGATCTGCTGGAAAAGAGAGTACGTTGGTTGCCCCTTGTTTATGGCGGTAACGCTGGTTGAGGTCGGCGCTTTCTTCCTCATCCACTACGCGGACGCTCAGTTCCAAGTCATCTTTTCCCCCCGTGTTTATTTCTGCCAAGGCAGCATATACCCACTGGTGCACTAATTTCTCATCAGGTACGTTGGGACTGGATGAAGCATTTTCCATATCGATGGTAAGGTTCATTGAAATGATTATTCGTCGCCGCTCTGCTCGTATGACTCATAGGCATCCACAATCTGTGCTACCAGCGGATGTCGTACCACGTCTTTAGAGCTGAAGAATGAGAAACTAATATCTTCAATATCCTTTAATACCTCACAAACATGCAGCAGTCCGGACTGATTTCGGTGTGGTAGGTCTATTTGAGTGGTGTCGCCGGTAATCACAGCAGTGGCATTAAAGCCAATCCGAGTGAGGAACATCTTCATCTGTTCACGGGTAGTATTCTGGCTTTCATCGAGGATGATATAAGAGTTATTGAGAGTTCGGCCGCGCATGTAGGCCAGCGGTGCAACCTCAATGACATTGCGGTCAATTAATTTGGCCACCGTTTCTACACCGAGCATTTCATAGAGAGCATCGTAAAGTGGGCGTAAATAAGGATCCACTTTTTGGCTTAAATCGCCGGGTAGAAAACCTAACTTTTCCCCCGCTTCTACCGCGGGGCGAACCAGCAATATTCGTTCAACCTCATCCCGGAGTAATGCCTCAACAGCGCAGGCAACAGCCAAGTAGGTTTTCCCTGTACCCGCAGGCCCCACTCCAAAGTTAATGTCGTGAGTTTGAATGGAGCGTACATAGCGTTGTTGGCTTACACCGCGGGGCTTGATATTGCCTTTTTTAGTGCGGATAACCGTAAAGCTTTCAACATTCTCGGCAGTAGATTGAGTTGATGTGTTAGTACTGGCGGCAGATTTGTCCATAGAGGGCTCGATATCGGAGGGCTTGGTGTTAAAGAATTCTACATTCGATTGTTGAATGGCCAGGTGGACTTGGTCAGGCGTGAGATCACCATCAATGGTGTTTTCCTGATAAATGTGATGAAGCAGGCGACCAGCAACTTGAGCTGTGGCATTGTCGCCGTAAAGCGCAAAGATATTCCCGCGGTTTCGAATCTCGATGTTCAACCGCTGTTCAATTTGCCTGAGGTGTTCGTCGAATTGGCCGCAAAGTGACGCTAAGCGTTTGGTATCACTGGGCTCGAGTGTAATAGTGTGAGCTGCTAGCTGTGTATTCAACTTTTCCAATAGGCCGCCCCCTGCGGCAGTGCTTGTGTCGTTAGCATATAGCCTTTGACAGCGGCTGAAAATACTTTTGCGGGCACTTTATATATCAAAATACAGCTATTCACTTTTATTTTTATGATGCGGTGTTATTAGCGGAGGCTGAAAGGGGGATGGCCAGTTCACCTCGGAGAGAATTGGGTAAGGCCTCAGTGATGGTTACCTGAGTAAAGTCGCCCACCAGATTGTGATTTGTGGAGGAAAAATTCACCACCCGGTTATTCTCGGTGCGAGCCTGTAATTGCCCCGGGTCTTTTTTGGAAATACCGGTAACCAGCACCGTTTCTGTCGAGCCTACCATCCGCCGGCTGATAGCAAGTGACTGCTGATTGATACGGCTTTGTAAAATATCCAGCCGTTGTTTTTTTACTTCATCTGAGGTGCCATCGGGTAAATCAGCTGCGGGTGTACCGGGGCGGGCGCTATAGATAAAACTAAAGCTATGATCAAAGCCAAGTTCGTGGATCAGCTTCATCGTGTCTTCAAAATCTTTCTCAGTTTCGCCGGGGAAGCCCACAATAAAATCAGACGAGAGGCTGATGTCGGGGCGAATCTGCCGCAGCTTGCGGATTTTTGACTTGTATTCGAGAACAGTGTGGTTGCGTTTCATTGCAGCCAACACACGGTCTGAACCACTCTGAACGGGCAAGTGCAAGTGGCTGACCAGCTCTGGCACCTCTGCGTAGACAGCAATCAAACTGTCAGAAAATTCCATTGGGTGGGAAGTGGTATAGCGAATACGGTCGATGCCGTCGATCTTGGCCACATAGGTAATCAGTTCGGCTAGGTCGCAAATACTGCCATTGGGCATGTCACCGCGGTAGGCATTGACGTTCTGTCCCAGGAGGTTGATTTCCCGCACATTCTGGCTGGCTAAGTGGGCTACTTCCGCCAATACATCTGTGGCGGGGCGGCTGACTTCTTCACCTCGGGTATAGGGTACGACACAGAAAGTGCAGTATTTAGAGCAACCTTCCATGATGGAAACAAACGCGCTGACACCATCGGCCTCCGGTTGAGGAAGGTGGTCAAATTTCTCGATTTCCGGGAAGCTAATATCCACGATGGTCGTGCCGTTGCTCTGTTTCTGTTCCGTCATCATCTCGGGAAGACGGTGCAGGGTCTGCGGGCCGAATATCAAATCTACAAAGGGCGCGCGCTTTGCGATGGCGGCCCCTTCCTGGCTGGCAACACAGCCACCGACACCGATCATCAGGTCGGGGTTTTTGTCTTTCAGCTTTTTCCATCGACCAAGCTGGTGGAATACCTTTTCCTGCGCTTTTTCCCGAATCGAGCAGGTGTTGAGCAGCAGGACATCAGCTTCTTCGGGGTCGTCTGTGGTCACCATTTGGTGGCTTTCACCCAGAAGGTCACGCATTCTAGCGGAGTCGTATTCATTCATCTGACAACCGTGAGTAACGATGTGCAGTTTTTTTACCGGTTTGGTTGACATAAATTGATTAAATTCTGAACAATTGTAAGGTCGCGCATTATAGCGGTAGCGGCGCACAAATCCCACATAGGACGGTCTAAATGGATGAAATTTGTTTGGGTTATGCTATGCTAGCCCGCTTTTTTTAAACTTTTGATTAGGCTGTCCTTATGGCGTCCGACGCGATTTATAAAATTATATTTTTGAACCAAGGTCAGGTGTACGAGATGTATGCCCGCCATGTGTACCAGAGTGATCTCTGGGGATTTCTTGAGGTTGAAGAGTTTGTCTTTGGTGAGCGCAGTCAAATGATTGTGGATCCCGCTGAAGAGAAGCTGAAGACCGAGTTTTCTTCGATTAAGCGTAGCTTTATTCCGCTACAGTCAGTTGTACGTATTGATGAAGTGGAAAAAGAGGGTGCATGTAAAATCACTGAGGTGAAGGGGACTGGTAATGTTACCCCGTTTCCGTTCCCAGCAGGCGTGGCCCCTAAACCCAAGGGTGGTTGATCGAAACTGTTTTTTTCCGAGACTTTTTAGTCCGGCATTCTTTACGTGGAACTTGTGTAGGATATAAATAAAAAAGGGCTGCACATTGCAGCCTTTTTTTATGGGTAGCTTTAATCTAATTTAAGCAGCCAATTTTTGCCTAACAGAGGCCAGTTTTACTGAGTTGCAGAAGATTGCCATGGCCTTATCGATTTCATCCACCGTGGGAAATGAGGGCGCTATCCGGATATTTTTGTTCTCCGGATCCTTGCCGTAGGGGAAGGTGGCGCCAGCCGGAGTAAGCTTTACACCCGCTTCGGCTGATAATTTTACGACCTCATCAGCAAGTCCTGGGCGAGTATCGAAGGAGATAAAATAGCCTCCTTCTGGGCTATTCCAGTCGCCTAGGTCAGACTCGGCAAAATGTTCACAGAGATGCTGTATTACGCAGGCAAACCTTGGGCGAAGCAATTCCGCGTGTTTTTTCATGTGAGATTTCAGGCCAGCTAAATCTGGTATCACATTCAGGTGACGCAACTGATTGACCTTATCTGGTCCAATAGAGGCAACCCCAAGGTGTTGTGTAATGATCTTGAGGTTGTTTGCAGAGCTGGCTAGAAATGCCACACCAGCGCCGGCAAAGGTAACCTTGGAGGTAGAGGCAAACTGTAGAACACTGTTTTCGGTACCATGCTGGCGACAGTACGCCATGATGTTTGGCAGATTAGGTGCATCATCTGACAGGTCATGTACCGCATAGGCATTGTCGTAAAAAACGCGAAAGTTATCTGCTGCCATGTTTCCCAGTTTGGCCAGTCGTTCCACGGTATCTTCACTGTAGACACAACCGGTAGGGTTCGAATATTTGGGGACACACCAGATGCCCTTAATGGCCGAATCCTCTGCGACCAGTGTTTCCACCAAGGCCATATCAGGTCCATTTTCATCCATCGGCACATTGATCATTTCAATGCCAAATTCTTCACAGATGGAGAAGTGCCGGTCATAGCCTGGAACGGGGCAGAGAAACTTAACTACCCCCTCATCGCTCCATGCTGAACCTTTACCATTAAGACCAAATTGCCAAGCAAATAAGATAGTGAAATACATCAGTGTGAGGCTGCTGTTGCCACCGACGAGGACATCATCTGCCTCAACGCCAAGAATCTCTGCTGCCAGTGCCCGCATTTTGGGCAATCCTACGAGGCCACCGTAGTTACGGGTATCAGTTCCATCATCAGAAATGTAGTTCCCTTCTAGAGCACCATCTAGCGCGTTGGCCAGAGAGAGCTGGCTAGCAGACGGTTTGCCTCGGGTTAAATTCAGGTTTAGCCCGCTGGACTTGAAAGATTCGTGTTTTGCAGCAAGCTCTTCCTGCCACTGTTGCAACTGTTCACGGGTTGCCTGATCGAGGTACACGTTGTATTCCTTATAGACGAGTTTGGAGAAGGATTTTACTCGTTCGATAGGTTGGCACAATACCTAAAATGGCTTAACCATGTGAAAAAGATCTTGGTTCCCAACGAGAGATCAAGGATCTTTGCTGAGAACTTTGCATTATGAAGTCGTAGTTATATCAATGTATATTCGATCTGCTGGTAATTCCATATATCCTATTTATAGGACTTCTTATATATTTCTATTTGAAATAAAAAGAGATTACTATTAAAAATATTTTCTAGTTTAGCTTCAATAATATTCATCCCACTTGAACTGGTTAGGCTATCTCTTACAGGAAGATTATGGTTAGTAGAAGTTATTTACACTTTATTCTATGGTTACATTTTTGTTGTATTTTTTTGGCTTGTTTATGAATGTTTAAAGTCATTTATCTTTCCTTATGGAAAATACATCTAACAAAAAATTCAATTATGGTTGCAGGCAAGGCTACGCCACCACAAATTTTGACGTCATATGAACTAAAAATTAAGGAGAGACTAACATGCTAACTAAAGGTGTTCTTTTGGCAACAGCATTAGCATTTATTGGATGTGGTTTGCTAAGTTTTTTTTGGCCAATAGTTATTTCTGGATATATTGGTTATGGCCTTACAAATGCTGATTCAAAAATTGAAATGGTAGCGATGTATGGTGGCTTGGAGATAGGGCTTGGCTTATTTTATTTGTTAGGTGCGCGAAAGAAAGCATACTCTAAAGGAAGTTTAATCTTAATAATAATGACAGTTGGCGGTCTCACAATTGGCCGTCTATTTGCTTTCGCTGTAAATAGCGACCCTGTTACTAGTTATACCTATGGCGCTATCTTCTATGAGTCGATTACATGTGTATTAGCCTTTATTGCTTTATCTAAAATTAAATGAAGGTTGTCCCATATGACAAGGAAAATTAGTGGATTAGGGGCGCCGGCCTCTGTTAAGGGCGTTATAATCTTAAGGGACAAGGGCAATGAAAAAAGTTCTGGTTGTTCTAACAAGTTTAGTGCCACTAACCGGATGTACAGGGACAATGCCAAAACAAGGAGTTGTGAATAGTCGGCAGATGCAATGTTCAGCGACACAAAATTGTGTTCATAGCCAGGAAAAAGATAAAAATAACTTTATTGAGCCGATCCTTATTTCAAGTACACCATTAGAGAAAAAATATATTAAAAATACTAGGGGGCTAAAAAAAATCGAAAATTAAAGTAGTTGAGATAAATTATATTAGAGCTTATTTAAATTATATGGTGTTCCGTTTTGTAGATGATGTTGATTTTCATTTTCCTGATACAAAACCAAGTAAAATACTTATACATGTTAAATCAGCTTTCAGGGTTGGATGTCCAGATCTTGGCATGAACCGAAAATAGATAGAAAAGATTCGCAATAAATTTAAAACAATTAACAAATAATAACCAAATCATTAACAGCACTTTGATGCGCTTCGTTATGACTTACTGAAGCTGCCAGTTAGATTAAAGCTATATTTACCACTAATCATGTATATCACTTTAGATGAAAGTGGTGAGATGATAGGTCCAAGGAAAGAAATGTAGGTGGCTGAAAGGCTTTTTGTGGAAAAAATGGGTTTATCATTGCATGGCACTGTGTTCATAAATAGAAATGCGGTTTTGAGAGCAGTAAGGGAATGACACAGTGGCACTATAGATGGATTAGCCGCCACTATAAAAAGTCCGAATTTCGTAATAAGGGAGATTAATCTAAAAAAGTAACCTGTATCTAATGGTTATAGGCTTTGCGGTTGGTAACTCTTGCAGATCAGTGGGTTGAGCCAGCGGCGGAAAAAACCAGTGAATTGAATGGGGGCCTCCACGGAGGTGAGGCAGATGCAAGCGCAGTCCTTACTGGCTACGGGGCGGTGCTGTTGGTGTTTGTCGCGTATTAGAAAGTCGCCTGCGAGATAAATGCCGTCCTCGTCGGAAAAGCTGCCGCTGAGGATGACCGTGTATTCGTCGCCGGTATGGCTATGCTTACCCACATCACCACCGGGGTTGATTCTCAACAGTGATACCTGAGCGCCGTTGTCATCGCGGCAGATTTCGCTGGTGTATATGTCGGGGGCGGTCCAGCCCCAAGCTAGGCTGTCGTAGCCATCGCTCATAAATTGGCGCAGTGGTCGTGGGATGAGGAAGGTGTTACTAGCCACCTCAGCTGTTTTGCAGGGCCGTGCGGCTTGTGTCTGGCGAGGTTCATCCAATAGGGCCATTACCTGACCCTTTAATTTTGAACTGCCAGCCTTGGGGGCAAGCGATTCCAGCAGTAAGCCGCCAATGCTGTTGAGCTTTTGGGTGTGACTGCGGCATTGCTCGCAAAACTCTAGGTGCGTGGAGACACACAGGGCTTGGCTGATGGGCAGACTGCTTGCGCTGTAGGCCATTAATAGCTCTTCGTTGGGGTGGTGGTTCGCCATGATTAGGGTCTCGTTACATCTTTTATCAGTAGTAGTTTGAGCTTTTGCAACGCGAGGCGTATGCGGGACTTTACGGTTCCTAAGGGCAAATGCAATTCATTGGCCGCCTGCTGGTGACTTTTTCCTTCTAGGTAGACCTTGGCCAGTACATGTCTCTGTTCGGGGGGAAGTTGTTCTAGTCCCTGACGGACTTGTTTTTGGCTGCGTTTCAGTTGTACGGCCTCGAAGAGGCTAGGAGCGGGGTCTTCGGGTTCTTGCCAGAGGTCTTCGACTTCAATGTGATTCACAAAGCGACTGTTGCGGCGAAGATTGTCTATGCGTGAGTTCCGTGCCAAGGTAAAAATCCAAGTGCTCGCAGCAGCCATTTCAGGCTTGTAGGTGCTGGCTTTATTCCACACCTTTATCATTACATCTTGTGCTAATTCGTCAGCGAGTAGGTATGCACCAGGCTGGGCCCTAAGGCTGTAGGCGCGCAATAGTGGTGTGAAGTGATCAAAAAGCTCACCAAAGGCTTCGCGGTCTTGTTGCTCTGCCACACACACAAGACAGGTTTGCCAGTGGCGATTAAGTATGTGCTGCTCTGCGCTTAGTGCAGCTGGCTGCCGTGTAAGTGTGTCACTCATAATGCGTATGCGACTCGTAACGGTTGAGAGTGGATGTTTTCATAATGCCCTATGGCCTGCCGTTGTGCTAGCACGCTTAATGTCTCTCACCTCTCCTCTCTTTTACGCCGGTGGCGGAGGATTGGATCACATTAAAATAATAATTTTAATGTGATCCAATCTTGCTTACCAGGCGTAAGGTATCTTATGAAAAAGACAATCGCAGAGAATAACCCCTTAAGGCACAGTGACTCTTTAGTCGCACACTTTAAATATCTGTACCGCGACTTGATGTTGGCGGACCTCGATAAACTCAGTGAAATCTATGCCGAAGATGCAGTGTTTGTAGATCCGGTGCATGAAGTGCACGGTCTTGACTCTCTACAAGCGTACATCAGTGAAATGTGCCGCAATCTAACATTTTGCCGTTTTGAGTATCTCGACCAAGTTATTAGTGACGGCGACGCTTATATCAAGTGGAATATGCATTTTTCTCATCAAAAATTAGGTGCTAAAACCATAAAAGTACGTGGCGTTAGCCATATACAATTCCAGAAAACCATTGTTTATCACGAAGATATTTACGATATGGGCGCCATGCTTTATGAGCATGTTCCTGTGATTGGGATGGCGACGAGCTGGTTGAAACGACGCTTGGCAGTCTGATTTAAACGAATCTATACGAACACATAATGGCGTTGGCGCATCACCATGACAACCATTAATACGCGTAAAAATATTTGGATTACCGGTGCCAGTAGCGGCATTGGACGCGCATTAGCGCTTATCCTGGCACAGCAGGGGAACTGTGTATTGGCCAGTGGCCGCAACTTGCAAGCATTGGGTGCGCTGGCCGGTGAGCACAAGAATATTAAAATATTGGCGATAGATATTTCCGAAGCGATTGACAGTGACGCTATTCGTCAGCATTTTGAGTTTCTAAATTGCGTTATTTTGAATGCGGGCACGTGTGAGTATTTAGATGTAGATGCGCCCGATTGGTCAATGATGGAACGAGTTATGCGGGTGAATTTTTTGGGTGCGGTAAATAGCTTGGAAGCCGCTCTGCCGTTGTTGCGCAGCAACCCGCTCGGTGGGGGACACATTGTAGGGGTTGGCTCTTTGGCAACGGTGGTGCCGTTCGCTCGCGCTGAGGCTTACGGTGCTTCTAAGGCTGCACTGCAATATTGGTTGAATTCGCTGCGTTTGGATTTCGCACCTGAAGGCATTGATGTCACTGTGGTGAATCCTGGTTTTGTGAAAACCCCGTTGACCGATAAGAATGATTTTGAGATGCCATTTTTAATGAGCGCACAACAGGCCGCGCAAAGAATTTCTTGTGCTATTGAATCACGACCTCGCGTGCTGAACTTTCCTCGACGGTTAAGTTATCTATTGCACTTTATGCGCCTTTTTCCCTCTTTATGGCAGCGTTTAATGGTTGCCGATAAAAAGTAATATTTTGAATTTACAATTATTGCAAGTGCGATTTATAAGTATAAAAATAATAGAGGTATTTTTTTTGAAAATAGCGGTAGTCGGTAGCGGTATTTCCGGTTTGGTGAGTGCCTATTTATTGCATCATGAGCATGAAGTGACGGTATTTGAAAATGCTTCCGAGGTGGGTGGGCATACCGCCACGAAGGATGTGGAGCTGGAAGGACAAAATTACTCCATCGATACCGGCTTTATTGTCTTCAACGACTGGACCTATCCCAATTTTATTAAGCTGCTTGACCAACTGGGGGTGGGTTCGCAAGATACGGACATGAGTTTTAGTGTGAGCTCTGCCATAAGTGATTTGGAATATGGTGGCAGTAACTTGAATACGTTATTTGCGCAACGTAGAAACGTGCTGAGCTTTCGTTTTTGGGGCATGTTGCGCGATATTCTGCGCTTTAATCGTGAGTCGATTGAAGATTTAGATGCAGGTGAATTTGAGGAGAGAGTTACCCTAGGTGAATACCTAAAGATAAAAAATTATGGAGAGGCTTTTTCTCGTGATTATTTGATTCCCATGGGCAGTGCAATTTGGTCCGCATCGACAGAAGCAATATTTAATTTTCCGATGCTACTTTTTGTCCGATTCTTTAAAAATCACGGCCTATTGAGTGTTAATGATCGCCCGCAGTGGCGTGTTATTAAAGGTGGCTCACGAGAATATCTGGAGCCTTTAACGAAAGGCTTTGCCTGCAATATTCGTACAAATACCGACATTGAGCAGGTTAATCGCACGGATCACACCGTTACTATTGTTTTTAGAGATGGTGGCTGTGAATCCTTCGATCAACTGATTTTCGCCTGTCATAGCGATCAAGCATTGGCGTTGCTGGCTGATAGTACGGCTGATGAGTTTGAAATTTTATCCGCCATTCCCTACCAGCAGAATGATGTGGTTTTGCATACCGATGAGCGTTTATTACCGGATAGCCGTCGTGCTTGGTCGGCTTGGAACTATCGGTTGTGCAAGGAAAAGAAAAAACAGGCTGTGCTTACTTATAACATGAACCTATTACAAGGTATTGAGGCGCCTGCCACTTTCTGTGTGACCCTCAATGCAACTGGCGATATCGATCCCGAAAAAATTCTTGGGTGCTACAGCTATAGCCATCCCGTATTCTCACTGTCATCCGAGGCGGCGACCGAACGCTGGCATGAAATTAACGGCGTTAATAGAACTTGGTTTTGCGGCGCCTACTGGGGCAATGGTTTTCATGAGGATGGTGTTAATAGTGGTATCCGTGTCGCCCAGTCTTTGGGGGCGAAGTGGTGAGTGGCGAGTGCGGAAACCTGAACAGTGGTATTTATAAAGGCTGGGTAAGACACCGGCGCTTTTTGCCGCGGCTGCATGAGTTTCGCTATCGCGTATTTATGATGTATCTCGACATGAGTGAATTGGACCGTGTATTTAGCGGTACCTGCTTATGGTCTGTGCACCACTGGACGTTGGCGCGTTTTAAACGTGAAGATTTCTTGGGCGATCCTGCCATGCCCCTAGATGAAGCAGTGCGTCAGCGGGTTGAATCCTCTGAAGGGGTTCGTCCTGCTGGGCCTATCCGTATGCTGGCTAATTTGCGCTATTTTGGATTTATTATGAACCCCATTGTTTGCTATTACTGCTTTGATGAAACAGAGCGATTGCAATATATGGTGGCTGAAGTGACCAATACGCCATGGAATGAACGGCACAGCTATGTTTTAAATTGTGATCCACAGCGTGATAAGCAGCGTATAAGATTTAAGAAGCATTTACACGTTTCACCTTTTAATCCTATGGATATTGTTTATCGCTGGCGCAGTAATAAGCCGGGTAAAAATTTATATATCCATATGGAAAATGTAAGAAGTAATGATGTTGATAATACCAAAATCGAGTTTGATGCCACTCTAATTTTACAGAGAGAAGAAATTTGTGTGCATGGCTTGCGATCTATTATTTGTCGCTATCCATTGATGACCATAAAGGTAGTTTCGGCTATTTACTGGCAGGGCCTTAGAATATTGATTAAACGCATCCCTTTTTACGCACATCCAAAAAAAACTGAACAAGAAATATGAGAAGGTCGAAGTAGTATGAATACAGCAAGCATTAACGATCACAATATTAATCGCAAACTGCAAACTAGCATCTGGGATAAGCTGGCTAAAAAAATGTTGTTTAAAGTGCTTGCCGATCTAGAGGTAGGTCGGCTGGTGATCAAGGATGGAGGTGAAGTCTATAGCTTTGGGCAGAGTGTGGATCAGGCGAGTATTGTCGGCCACCTATTTATTCATCACAGCTCAGCCTACCGTGATTTAGCGATGGGTGGTTCGATCGGTTCTGGTGAAGCATATATGCTGGGTAGCTGGTCATCGTCGAATTTAGTGGACGTTATTCGCCTGTTTGCTGCCAATATTGAATTGCTTAATAAAATGGATGATGGGCGCCCATTACTTACACGAATGACCACAAAGATTGCGCACTTTTTGAATGCTAACTCACAGTCAGGGTCGCGAAAGAATATTGCTGCGCACTATGATCTTGGCAATAATTTCTTTGATCTCTTCCTTGATCCCACCATGATGTATTCGGCGGCAATTTTTCCACATAAAGAGTCTGGCTTGGAAGAGGCATCAATTTATAAGTTGGACACAGTTTGCAAAAAACTAAAATTGAACCAAAGTGATCACTTGCTAGATATTGGTACCGGATGGGGTGGCCTGGCTATCCATGCGGCGAAAAAATATGGCTGCCGAGTGACCACTACCACAATTTCGCGTGAACAGTACGAGTATGCTAAAGCGGCCGTGGTTGAGGCTGGAGTAGAAGATAAAGTCACGCTGCTATTAGAAGATTATCGTGACTTAACGGGTTCTTATGACAAACTTGTTTCTATTGAAATGATTGAAGCGGTGGGGCATGAGTTTTATGACAGTTATTTTGAAAAATGCTCGAGCTTATTGATGCCGGATGGTTTGATGGTCATTCAAGCGATTACCATTGCCGATAAACGCTACGACTACGCTAAAAATAGCGTAGATTTTATTCAGCGTTATATTTTCCCCGGAGGAGGCTTGCCTTCGAATGAAGTCATTGCCGGTTGTATACGCAAGAATACGGATATGCTCATTGTAGGAGTAGAAGATATTGGTCTGCATTACGCTAGAACTTTAGCTGAGTGGCGCAAACGTTTTCATGACCGACGTAATGAGGTTAAACAACAAGGGTTTGACGATGTGTTTTGTCGCATGTGGGATTTTTATCTGTGCTACTGCGAGGGCGGATTTACAGAGAGGGCTATTAGTACTGTGCAGGTAGTCTTTGCGAAAC
This sequence comes from Cellvibrionales bacterium UBA4451, assembly GCA_002390285.1. GTDB lineage: Bacteria > Pseudomonadota > Gammaproteobacteria > Pseudomonadales > Porticoccaceae > Porticoccus. The sequence goes on from DGPB01000020.1 coordinate 47,762, forward strand.
CTGCGGCGCGTGATTTTGAACCTCTTCGTGCGCTTTAAATAAACGTTGGGAAAGGCCGATGAAAACTGAGCTTCGGCGTTTTGTACTTAATGCCGCTCTATTCCAAGCTGGCTGGTTTGCTTTTGTTGTGGGCGGCGATAGGGTTGCTTTATGGTTACTGCCGCTGCTGCTGATATTCCATCATTATTGGGTTTTACAGATTACTCGTGAATGGTCTTTTGTAGTTGGCTTTTCGGTATTGGGCGTTAGTATTGACAGCCTGTTATCGGTTACGGGTTTGCTTTCCTTTGATGAGCAATATTTTTTTATTCCTTTCTGGTTGTTTGCCTTGTGGCTGTTGATGGCGACAACCTTTCATCACTGCTTGTCGTGGTTGGTAGATAAATACTACCTGGCAGCAGCATTCGGCGCATTTTTTTCTACCTTGGCTTATTGGGCGGGAGCTAATCTTTCTCGTGTTACCTTTCATGCAGAGCCATGGCGTTCACTGCTAGCTATTGCAGTAGTTTGGGCTTTGTTATTACCGCTCGGTTTGCATTGTTCGCAGCGATATTTTAAGTCGCCAGAGGTCTCTTCGAAGGAATAGTATGAAGCTGTTGATATATATGGTAGCTACGGGTGGACTT
>DGPB01000001.1:0-69270 GCA_002390285.1 Cellvibrionales bacterium UBA4451
AGTAAATCAGCAGCAGGAAAATAATATGAATTCTGTTGTAGGGCGACTAGAAGCGCTTTCCACCTTAAAGGAATCTGGGCTGATTTCAGAAGAAGAGTACAATTTGAAGCGTAAAGAAATTATCGCTGATATGTAAAAAAGAGCACAGGCCGCCTAAAGCTGTAATCAGGATATTTCAGGTGCGAGGCTGACAAGTTAAAGATGGCAGGATTTGATGTATTTCTTCGTTCCCTACGAGATGAATTTGGTGAACAGCAAGTTGGAACTAAGCAAGAGCATGGCAACTGTGATGTTCCTAAGTCATATATAACCGACACTGGTTTTATGTTGCAGCAAGGGAGTATTATGCGAGCGAATGCACTCGTGGTTCGGAACCATTTCAGAACTGATTAACGTGTCAATACTCAAGTATCCTAACTGACAAAAAGTCCATCTCATCGACGAGAAAGGCTTTTATTTTCAAGCTGGAATTAAATTATGAGACACTGTTTCTATACAATTTTTTCTGAAAAAGGCTGCCCTGTCAGCTCAAGTGTTATTTCTTTCTTGCAGGTAATAATGGCAATTTTATTGTCACCTGACCAGTCCATGCTCACTAGATCATCCATTAGCTCATCATCCAAAGCATCGCTTTGATTTGTTTCTGTATAAGCGATGATTTCAGGAAATATAATGCGTAATGTAGGTTCTGAATCTGCAGGGTTTTCCAAGCATTCGATAAAGAGTAAACGAACGTCGATATCATAGACTAGGTTATAGATGTACGGAGAACAATCTCCTAATAATTTGGCGGTTAACGTCATAACTTTCTCTGGAATTTTAGGCGCATTTAATGTGATGTTAATGAATGCGCACAGTTGATTGATTATCCCTTAGGCTTAAATCTTGCAGCATCAATAATAGACCACAAATGGACAATCCAGCCGAGCATAATGACCCATAGTGCAGCCGCAAACACGAAATGAATAATTGCCATCAATAGGCGACCCTGTAGCAGCTGCCCTAATCCAGGAATAAACAAACTACACAGTGCAGCAAGCACATTACCACCAGAACCCTGTCCGGACATTCGCATAATACCTTAATTTTAGTAATTAGATTAACGTAAGCTTTCGTTGATTTTATCTAAAGACGCATTACCAGGACAAAGTGCCTTCTCATCCAAATCACGTAATGGTTTTTCAACCGTGTCGATGATCTCATGCAGATCCTCGCAATCCGGATCAAGATACAAAAGACCGGTGAGGATTTCGCCCTTTTCCTTGCATTTATAAATGGCTTGTAGAGCACTGAGTCGACTGTGAACATCTAGGTTTTCATCTTTTTTATAGAGATGTATCACCGAGCCATCGTGAAGCGTCACTTCTTGTGAAAACCCGGGTTCATAGTCTGCGGTAATTTCCTGCCGCATCGGTATAAAATCTGTCTTCCCTGTAGCCTCAATATGTTCGCGAACAAATTCATAGCTTTTAGTAGAAGATGAGTTGTTGTTAAAGGTTACGCAGGGTGAAATCACATCGATCAGAGCAAAACCGCAATGGCTGATAGCAGCTTTAATCAACGGCACGAGTTGATCTTTGTCTCCTGAGAAACTGCGGGCCACAAACGTAGCGCCTAGCTCAATGGCCAGGGTGCAAAGATCAATGGGTTCAAACGGATTAGCTGCGCCTTTTTTACTCATAGAGCCCACATCAGCAGTAGCGGAATCCTGACCTTTAGTGAGTCCGTAGCAGCCATTATTTTCAACTAGGTACAGCATATTCAAGCTGCGACGTACCACGTGGGCAAACTGGCCCATACCAATGGAAGCAGAGTCACCATCGCCAGAAACACCGATATAAATTAGCTCTCGATTAGCTAGATTCGCACCGGTCGCTACCGATGGCATCCGACCATGCACCGAGTTAAACCCATGGGAATTTCCCAGAAAGTAAGTGGGCGTTTTTGACGAACAGCCAATACCCGAGATTTTTGCCACTTTGTGCGGTTCAATGGACAACTCAAAGCAGGCTTGGATCACTCCAGCACTAATAGAGTCATGACCACAACCAGCACAAAGGGTAGAAATAGCCCCCTCGTATTGTTTTTTGGTGTAACCCAACTCATTGGTGGGAAGATCGGGATGACGAAACTCTGGACGATGGTAAGTCATACCGTAACCTCCTTTGATAGGGGGATCACATTGTTGGTTTTTTCATTACCGATAATGCCATCAACTATCCAACGAGCGGTTACTGGCAATCCGTCAAAGCACAACAGTGGCTTCAATTTTCTGGGGTTAATCTCACACTCATTAATCAGCATAGTTCTCAGCTGGCCATCCCGGTTTTGCTCGACCACAAATATCTGGTCGTGCTCTTCGATAAAGGACTCAACATCAGCATTAAAGGGGAAGCCTCTTACACGCAGAGCATCCATGTGAATACTCTTCTCGCTCAAGATATCCAGCGCTTCTTCTGCCGATGCAGTGGTGGTACCAAAATAGATTATCCCAATGTCTGTTGACTGCTTAGCTGGCCGGATTTCAGGCTGAGGCACATAGTGCTTTGCAGTTTCCCACTTCACCAGTAGCCGCTCCATGTTGTCTACATATTCCTCGCTACTTTCCGTATATTTTGCGTAGTGATCACGGGATGAGCCACGAGTAAAAAATGACCCTTTTGTGGGATGGGTGCCGGGATAAGTTCGGTAGCAAATTCCATCACCGTCCACATCCAGATAACGTCCATAACGTTCTGACATTGCCTCCAGTTCAGCCTCAGACAACACCTTTCCTCGGTCATAACGTTGGCTGTCATCCCATTCCAGCGGTTCGGAAAAATGCTCATTCATGCCCAAGTCCAGATCAGTCATCAATATAACCGGGGTTTGCAGTCTATCCGCAAGATCAAAGCTAGCAGCCCCCATATCAAAACACTCTTTAGGTGTAGCGGGAAACATCAATACATGCTTGGTATCACCATGTGAAGCATAAGCCGACAGCAACAAATCCGACTGCTGGGAGCGTGTGGGCATACCGGTTGAGGGGCCCGCGCGCTGTACGTCAAACAGTACCGCTGGAACCTCGGCAAAGTAAGCCAGCCCGAGAAATTCATTCATCAGCGATACACCGGGCCCTGAGGTTGCGGTAAATGACCGAGCGCCATTCCATGAGGCTCCAACCACCATTCCAATAGCAGATAACTCATCTTCCGCTTGAACAATAGCGTAGTTGCGTTTACCCGAGCCTGGATCGATTCGTAATCGTTTGGCATATTTTTCAAACTGTTCAACCACAGACGTGGACGGGGTAATAGGATACCAAGCCACCACAGAAGCGCCGCCATAAAGAGCCCCAAGGCCTAGAGCAGCATTCCCTTCCATCAGGATGTGTCCGTTTACCATGTCACGGCGCTCTACTCGAATACCCAAAGGGCAAGAAAAGTTTTTCTCTGCATACTGATAGCCTAGTTCCAGGGCATGGATATTCGGCGAAATAAGTTTTTCCTTACCCTTGAATTGGTCATGTATCAGATTTTTAAGTACATCAAACTCAAGATCCAACATGGCTGCTAACGCGCCAATGTAAATGACATTTTTAAACAACTGGCGTTGGCGTGGGTCTGTATATTCACGACGGCAAATATCGGTCAGAGGAATACCAAAAAGGTTAATATCATTGCGATGCAGCCTTACATCTAGAGGTTTGGTATTGTCATAGATGAAATAACCGCCTGGCTCAACCCCCTTAATGTCTTGAGCCATGCTCTGGGGGTTTACCGCCACCATAATATCGACACCACCACGGCGCCCTAGGTAACCCTTGTCATTTACCCTCACTTCATACCACGTGGGCAAACCCTGAATATTGGAGGGAAATACATTCTTGGGGCTAACCGGAAGACCCATCCGGAAAATAGTCTTGGCAAACAGATTATTGGCACTGGCAGAACCGGTACCATTAACATTGGCGAAACGTATAACGAAATCGTTAACCGACTTTATTTGCTGCATAGTGGCACTGCCTTGGTCACCTGATAGAAGAATTGCTGCATATCCCAAGCTGCTGTGGGACAGCGCTCGGCACAGAGACCACAGTGAAGACAAACATCTTCATCTTTTGCCATCACCCGGCCTGTCTCCAACTCACCGGACACATAGATATCCTGGCCAATATTTCCGGCTTTGACCCTCAAGCTCTGACGCAGCTGAGGTTCATCGTCGTTTTCAATAAAGTTGATGCAGTCCATAGGACAGATATCTACGCAGGCATCACACTCAATACACTTATCGTCATAGAACACCGTCTGTACATCACAATTGAGGCAGCGCTCAGCCTCCGCAAAAGCCGTTTCAATATCAAATCCCAGCTCTACTTCCATGGTGCGATTTTGCAGTGCGCTGGTGAGTTCCACTAACGGCACTATTTTTCTAAGATCCGTCGTGACATCGTTGTCATAACTCCACTCATGAACACCCATTTTTTGACTGAGTAAACTGGTACCCGGAGGTGGTCGCTGGTTAACTTGCTTCCCATCACAGAAGAGATCGATGGACACCGCTGCCTGATGACCGTGGGCCACAGCAGTAATAATATTTTCAGGCCCAAAGGCAGAATCACCTCCAAAGAACACTTTGGCAGAAGATGACTGGAAGGTCTGCGCGTTCAATACTGGCATTCCCCAATCATCGAAATCGATACCTGCATCCTTCTCAATCCAGGGAAAGGCATTTTCCTGTCCAATCGCGACCAGCACTTCATCACAAGGATAGAAAACCGGCTCTTCCCCGGTGGACACCAAAGACCGCTTCCCACTTTCATCAAAAACTGCGCTCACTTTCTCGAAACGCATGCCCACCAACTTGCCTTTTTCAACCACAAATTCCAACGGCACATGGTTTTCAATAATAGGGATGCCCTCATGAATAGCATCTTCTTTTTCCCAAGCAGAAGCCTTCATCGACTCAAAAGGACTGCGTACAATAACTTTAACCTCGTTACCGCCAACTCGACGGGCGGTGCGACAACAATCCATCGCGGTGTTACCACCCCCTAATACGATGACACGCTTGCCGATTTTCTCGATATGTTCGAAGGCCACATTGGACAGCCAGTCGATACCAATATGAATAGACGCGTCCCCTTCCTGCCGACCTGGCAAATTTGGTAAATCACGACCACGGGGCGCCCCTGAACCCACAAAGATGGCATCATAATCCTGGCTCAACAGCCCTTTCAGGCTATCCACATAGTGATTGAAATGCGTCACCATGCCCATACCCAAGATATAACCCACCTCCTCATTAAGGACAGATTCGGGCAATCTAAATGCAGGTATCTGACTACGCATAAAGCCGCCGGCTACTGGCTGCTCGTCAAATATAGTCAACTCATACCCCAGCGGGGCCAAATCACGAGCGACGGTCAATGATGCTGGGCCCGCGCCCACTAGTGCAATTTTGCGACCATTCTTTTTAGATGGGATAGTGGGCAAACGGGATGATATGTCGTCTTTATTGTCAGCCGCCACTCGCTTGAGACGGCAAATCGCTACAGGCTCGGACTCTACCCTCCCTCGGCGACACGCCGGCTCGCAGGGCCGGTCACAGGTACGCCCGAGCACACCGGGAAACACGTTGGATTCCCAGTTGATCATATAAGCATCAGTGTATCGCTGCTGAGCAATCAGGCGAATGTATTCAGGAACAGGGGTGTGTGCGGGACAGGCGTATTGACAATCCACAACCTGATGGAAGTACTCTGGATCTTTGATATCGGTAGGTTTCAAAAGAAATCCCCTTGTAACACCAAATCAATTTAGTCAACCATACTGGTAGTTTTATGAAGCTGCAACAATGACCAATGACATTTTTTAAAAAAAACCGTTTTTTCTCCATCTAGATTGAAATTACTGGATCGGTGAGAATAGTTGGGACAATTTTATCAACGATCTGAAAACCACATTGCGCTGCGCTAGATCGTCACCTGTTAGAGGAAGACAATGCTTGAAATCATCATTCAGCATGGACTCAACTTCTGCGGCAAACTGCTGTCCCTTAACCATCACAGTGATTTCAAAATTCAGGTGGAAAGACCGATTGTCAAAATTTGCTGTTCCCACATAGGCTCGATCGCTGTCCACCAAAACAACTTTCTGGTGCAAGAAACCCTGCTGATACTGAAAGGCCCTGACACCAGTGTTTCTTAAATCTAAAAGTACGGCATAAGAAGACAATTGCACCATCCGGTTGTCCGTTTTTCCCGGCAACATCAACCTGACATCCACCCCCCTTAAAACTGCCAGCTTTAGGGCATTTAGAATGGATTCATCCGGTACAAAATAGGGGCCGACAATCCACAGTCTCTCAGTGGCACTGTTAATAACATGAAGAAACATCAGCTGACAGGATTCAACTAGGTCCGCCGGCCCTGTGGGCAATATCAGGACTCGCTGATCACTGTTGACACCATCCGGATGCCAGTCCATCTCTGGCACCTCGCCGGTGACCCAGTACCAGTCCTCAAGAAATGATAGCTGGCAACCCTGTACAGATGGCCCTTCCATCCGTACGTGAGTATCTCGCCATGGGCTAAGCCGCTTATTACCATTGAGGTATTCATCGCCAACATTTGCACCACCCACAAATGCCGTACAACCATCGACCACTACAATTTTTCGGTGGTTTCGAAAGTTAATCTGGAAACGACGGCGCTTACCCCAGCGCCAGGTTCTGAAAGGCTCGATATTGATGCCCGCTTGCCGACATTTATTCAAATAGCACCGCGACAGACTGAAACTGCCAATGGCGTCAAAGAGGAAATAAATCCGTACCCCCTGACGAGATTTTTCGATCAACTTTTCCTGAAGCTCTCTACCAAGTTTGTCGTCACGCACAATATAAAACTGCAGGAGAATGTAGTGCTTTGCTCTGTCTATCTCATCAAAGATACTCGCGAAAGTTTGTTCTCCATTTATCAGCAACCCAACTTTATTCCCCTTGGTAAAGGGCATAAGAGCCAATTTTTCCAGCAACACCCCCCCCGGTGAATTATCTTCCTCCGGGCTGAACAGCGCTGACATCTCAGCCATGAGCTTTTCTGCTATACGGTGGATCTCGAGATCACCCTTCCGACGTGCCTCCACATAGCCATAGAACTTACGCGGACCAAAAAACAAATAGATCGGCACCACGACTGGCGACAGGAATACCAGCCCAAGTGCCCAGGCAATGGCGCCTTGAGGTGTGCGAGATTTGAAAATCGACTCAATAGCCAATAGCACCCCAAGAACGCCCATCAAGGCATAGAGTGGTACCCAGAATTGGGCCAGCAACTTGCCACCCTGAACCAAGGTGTCGAGGATCAGTGACGACCACTGATCCATGAGTTAGTGCTCCGGCCCGATGCGCGAACTTTCTCTCATATCACCCAGGTCCGCACCACACCACTTACAGTGATCTGCATCCATATCGTGCCCTGCCTTGACACAATTTGGGCAGGGATACACTGATTTATTCCGCTGCATTTCATTAGCCAATTCAGCCGTAATAATACCAGTGGGAATGGCTAGGATGGAGTAGCCCGTCAGCATAGCTAGGGTAGATATTATTTGTCCCATAACAGTGTGGGGAGTGATATCGCCATAGCCAACAGTGGTAATAGTCACAATGGTCCAGTAAATACTTTTTGGAATACTAGTAAAACCATTACCCGGCCCTTCTACCACATACATCAGGCAACCAAATAACGTACTCAGTACGAGAACAACTGTGAAAAACAAAAAAATCTTACGCCGTGCCTGTTTGATTGAGCGTATCAAAACATCAGCTTCAGACAGATAGCGAACTAATTTTAGCACTCGAAATATTCGTAAAACGCGAACCAACCGAATAATCAACAGATAGTGGGCACCGGCTACCACGAGAGCCAAGTAAGACGGCACAATGGAAACCAGATCAACAATGCCATAAAAACTAAACAGGTATTTTCGTCTATTGGGAGAGCAGAATATTCTCAGTATATATTCCACGGTAAACAACCCAGTGAATATCCACTCAATCAGAAAAAAACTACTGGAATAGGTACTGACTAAAGACTCAACCGTACTGAAAATCACTGCAAATACACTGATCAGGATGGCGTAGATTAAAAACATATCAAAACGCTGCCCAGCGGGTGTGTCTGTTCCAAAAATTATTCGGTATAGCTCTTGTCGTAATTGTTGCTTTGTCATAATTTGGCGATTCAACCCCACTTAAGTAGATTCATTATAGGCACATGTCAGCACCGCCACACCAGCCCTATCCTTACTGCTAGCACAGTAACCTATACGTCAAAAAATCGACACATTCGCACATTAAAGACAATGAGAGAATTACCTGAAATTTAATGAATAATGGCTATATACTTTGTTCATGCAGGAACAACGCCAGCTACTCAGATCACTATCGCTCACTGAAATCAGCTTCTATGGAATCGGCACTATTGTCGGTGCCGGTATCTACGTACTGCTGGGAAAGGTTGTCAATGAAAGCGGCATGGCAACCCCTGCTGCATTCCTACTGTCAGTGATCATTGCCGGTTTCAGCGCCTACTCCTACGCCCAGATGTCCCGCCGCTTTCCAAATAGCGCGGGTGAAGCTGTGTACATCTTTGAGGGACTGAAATCCAATCACCTGTCAGCACTGACGGGTTTCGCTATATCGGTCAGTGGCATCGTCTCTGCCGCTACTCTCACCAGCGGCTTTACTGGTTATTTTTCATTTTTTTCAGCCCTGCCCCAATGGACAATTATTACCCTTCTAGTGGTCACGCTAACAACGCTGGCCTGCTGGGGCGTTAAGCAGTCCGTTATCATGGCCGTTCTAACCACCTTGATAGAGATTGGCGGACTTCTATTAGTCGTGATCGTTAGCGGCGATGAAATCGCCCACCAGGAAATCCCTTGGGGTGAATTTGTACCTGTTTTTGATCAAGCCCATCTTACCTTCGTTGTCAGTGGTGCATTTCTCGCTTTCTTTGCCTTTATTGGCTTTGAAGATATGGTCAATCTGGCCGAAGAAGTCAAAAACCCCGAGCGTAACTTACCTCTCGGTATTGCCATTGCACTGGTGACGACGGGTCTACTCTATGGTGCCGTGGCAATCACGGCACTGGTGACATTACCGCTGGCTGAACTAAGCAATTCTCAGGCACCACTGGCACTGCTCATTGAATACAATAGTAATATTCCCGTAGAAATTATGGCTGTTATCAGTATGATCGCCATCATTAATGGTGCTTTGATTCAGATCATCATGGTTTCCCGCGTGCTCTACGGAATGGCAAAGCGTAATATTGCCCCTAGCTTGCTGGGCTCAGTCAACCCCAAGACTCGAACACCTATAACCGCCACCTTGATCACGGGTACTCTGGTCGTTATCTTTGCACTTTGGCTACCGATAACCACACTGGCAAAGACCACCAGCTCATTGATTTTAGTTGTCTTTACACTGGTCAACCTTTCACTACTTGTATTGAACTGCCGTGAAAAAAACTGGGGCATCCCTGGTCTACTGGCACCCACTATCGGTGCTTTATTGTGTATCAGTTTCCTCGGATTTCAGGTATGGAATTGAACCTGTCATTACCCAAAAAAATGCGCTGTGTTGACATAACTGAACCGGGCACAGCTGATACCCTTGTCGTTGGACAGCGGCCTATACCCACACTAGGAGACGACGAGGTTCTAATCAAAGTTGCGGCTGCCGGCGTCAATCGGCCCGATATTTTCCAACGACAAGGTCTCTACCCACCACCAGACGGCGCATCAAACATTCTAGGCCTCGAAGTGGCAGGAGAAATCCTCATGATTGGGAGCAAGGTGAATCACTGGCAAGTAGGTCAGCAGGTCTGTACTCTACTCACGGGAGGAGGATATAGTGAATATGCCACCGCACACCAGGATTTATGTCTACCTATCCCCTCGCCACTAAACCTGATTCAAGCTGCAGCACTTCCAGAAACTTTTTTTACCGTTTGGCACAATATTTTTGAGCATGCGGCAATAAAACCGGGTGAAACACTACTTATACATGGTGGAAGCAGTGGTATTGGCGCCACTGCAATTCAACTGACAAAGGCCCTTGGCTATCGAGTATTTGTCACGGCAAGTAGCGATAAAAAATGTCAGCACTGTTTAAAGCTCGGTGCTGAAGCGGCCATTAATTATCAGGAACAGGATTTTGTCACTGCTACCAAAGAGCTTACTGATGGCCGCGGAGTTGACGTCATTCTGGATATGGTGGGGGGTGATTATGTACAGAAAAATATTCGTGCTGCCGCGTTTCGGGGCCGAATTATCTCCATCGCGTTCCTTCGAGGCTCAAGAGTTGATGTGGACTTAATGCCAATGATGCTCAAGCAACTGGTATTAACGGGTTCTACCCTCCGCACCCGGCCCACAAAAGAAAAAGCGACCATCGCAAAGGCGTTGCTGGCTAATGTCTGGCCACTATTGGAAAATGGCACTATTGCCCCGGAGATCTGCGCTACATTCCCGATGGCAGATGTTGCCAACGCTCACCGACTAATGGAGAGTAATGAGCATATTGGCAAAATTGTATTAACTTTTTTCAATTAGCTCTTTTTAATTAACCCTTTTTGATTAACCCTACACCAAGGAACGTTCTCACCCCATGAGCAAAGAAACCAGGCTGGTTTATTCAACGGACACTGGCCGCATCAAGCCAACTGAAGAACCTCAGAAACAACCCAGCGGTGACGGTATCGTTCGTATCCGGCGGGAAGTTAGTGGCCGTAAAGGTAAAGGGGTCTCTACCATCAGTGGTCTGGACTTACCAGACAATGAATTAAAACAACTGGCCAAGAACCTGAAGCAACTCTGCGGCACCGGTGGCTCGGTAAAAAGTGGGGTGATTGAAATACAAGGGGATCACCGGGAGAAACTCCGCAACGAATTAGAAGGACTGGGTCATAGCGTCAAACTGGCAGGTGGTTAAACGATGCCCATAATCGCCCCCTATGGCAGCTGGACCTCACCCATTGATCCGGAGCTGCTTGCCTCATCATCGCCCTCTTTTTCTTGTCCCAGTAGTGATGGAGACAACCTTTACTGGATTGAATCCCGCCCCTGGGAAAATGGTCGATCGGTGGTAGTACGGCGCGACAGTGAAGGGGCCATACACGATGTTCTACCATCGCCATTGAGTGCCCGGAGCAAGGTGCATGAATATGGCGGAACACCCTACATTGTCGTAGACGATACACTCTATTTTTGCCTTTATGATGACCAAAGACTTTACCGCCTCGACCTGAGTGAAGACAGTGCCTTGTCAACCCCAGCGCTGCCCATCCCCATCACTCCGAATGAGGACTATCGGTTTGCCGATTTTTGCTATGACAAACTTCACCACCGTCTGATCTGCGTAGCAGAAATCCATACCAATCAATCTGAGCATGGAAACCAGATGCCCGACAATCAGATTGTCGCAATCCCCCTGGATGATTCAATGCAAGTTATCACTCTATGTAGCGGTGATGATTTTTATGCCTATCCACGGCTCGACAATACGGGCGAAAAACTTTGCTGGATCAGCTGGAACCACCCAGACATGCCATGGGATAACACCACACTTTGGCTGGGCTCTTTGGATAAAAATGGTCTTTTCTATAATCAAACACCGGTGGTTGGCAATGGGGGAGAAGCTATCTTTCAACCACAGTGGTCCCCTGACAACCAACTGTATTTTGTCTCTGATCGCGACAATTGGTGGAATATCTACCGCTGGCAACCCACTACGGGCATCGAACCCATACATCCAATGGCTGCAGAGTTTGCTACCCCTCTGTGGGTATTGGGTATGTCTACCTACGGCTTCTGCAGTGAAGGGACACTGGTGTGCGGCCATACTTGCGACGGGACTTGGCAGTTAAGTACAAAAAAGCCTGAGGAGTTGGACTTTCAGCCTATAAAAAACCAGTACTGTAGTATCACAGATCTCTTTTGTGATGGAAAAAAAGCTTGGCTAGTGGGGGCATCCCCTATTAATAGTGGAGAATTAGCTGAGCTGGACATAGACAACCAGACGCTCAGGGCCGTAACACAAAGCTGCCCTCTCAATATTGATCCAAGCTATTTTTCCCAGCCAATTCCGATTCATTATCCTACTTCGGATCAAGCCACAGCCCATGCTTTTTTCTACCGCCCCACTAATTCAGACTTTGAAGGTTGCGAAGGAAGCCTTCCGCCACTGATTGTTATTTGTCATGGCGGTCCAACTGGCGCCACCAGCACCGCACTGAACCTAAAAATCCAGTACTGGACTAGTCGTGGCTTTGCCGTACTCGATGTCAATTATCGGGGAAGCACCGGATATGGTCGTTGCTACCGAGAACAGCTAAATGGACAGTGGGGTATTGTTGATGTCACTGACGTTGTGGCGGGAGCGAAACACCTGATAGAACAAGGAATGGTAGACTCAGAAAAAATGGCTATTCGCGGTAGCAGCGCAGGTGGCTATACCGTTCTGGCGGCGCTGTGCTTCCACCGACTATTTAAAGCCGGCGCTTGCCTGTACGGCATTGGCGACTTGGAAACCCTGGCGAGAGACACGCATAAATTTGAATCCCGGTATCTGGATAAATTAATCGGTCCCTATCCCGCTCAAAAAGCTCTATATCAGGAAAGATCACCAATTCACCATATCGACCAGTTGCACTGCCCCGTTATCTTTTTTCAAGGGTTGGATGACAAGGTTGTACCACCGGAGCAAGCTCTGGCTATGACCAACGCCCTGCGAGAAAAACACCTACCCGTGGCCTATTTATCTTTTGAGGGTGAAGGACATGGGTTTCGAAAGGCAGAGACAATTAAACAATCACTGGAAGCCGAGCTCTATTTTTATGGCAAAGTATTTGGCTTTATTCCCCAAGGGAAATTACCTGTCATCCCTATCAGCAACCTCTAGGTACCCTAAGTGAGCAGATACAGGCCACCGGCACCCAAAAGCGCACCCTACATCACACCAGAGGGTGCTCGAGTTCTCGAGAAAGAATTAAAATATTTATGGAAAGTGGAACGGCCCGAGGTGACCGCTACCGTCCACGAAGCAGCAAAAAATGGTGACCGCTCAGAAAACGGTGATTATATTTATGGTAAAAAACGGCTCCGTGAAATAGATCGCCGTGTACGTTATCTCAGTAAACGGCTGGATAATGTCACCATTGTGGATCGCATCCCTAGCGATACAAGTAAGGTTTTCTTCGGTGCCTGGGTGACCCTAGAAGACAGCAACGGCGATGAACAGTGCTACCGCATTGTGGGTGCCGATGAAATCGACCCGAGAGAAAATAAAATTAGTGTCGACTCACCAATGGCGAGAGCTATTCTTGGCAAACGAATTGATAACAACATTAAGGTGAATAATAGCTGTTGGATCATTACAAATATCCACTACGTGCCCATGGAATAGAATAACAATCAACTGTCACAAAAGAATTACGCTGAAGACGCATCAACAGCCAATAATTCAGTAATCGGGAAGTTCTTAACCTCAACACCAAAATCACCCTCTTTCAGCACCTTGAGAATTAGCACTTCTTTCGCTTCACTAGCTTACTGATAACCTGAATATCAATTTTTTTCTCGCAGAACACGCCAACGGCTATTCTGATTAACCGTCCTCAATAGGAACCATGCCAGCCAAGGCGCTTCTAACTGGGTATTCTTCCAGATGTATCCCGTTATCCCCATCCTTTAAAACTTTGCGTATCAGCCAATCTCGAGGCAACGTACCACGCTCCACGTCTAGTAGATTCACAACTTTTTCTTCGGTTTTATTTTTTTCTTTATCAAGCACTAATCTCACTTCGGGAAGGTGACGCTTTTTTTCTTTTGAAGACAGAACAATTCCGATAAAGCCATTACTCAACTCTACAATGGTACCCGGTGGATAGGGGCCCATTAACTGAATGAATTCCAGTGCCAGCTCCTCGTCAAATTGTTTACCACGCTGCCGGTATATTTCTTTCAGCGCATCCAATGTTGAGCGGGCTGCACCGTAACAACGATCACTGGTCATAGCGTCAAAAGCATCGACAATAGAAATAATTCGTGAGTACTGAGACAGCTCTTTGGCAAACAGACCACGAGGATATCCTTGGCCATCGATTTGCTCATGATGATTAAATGCCACATCGACTGCGTAACTCATAGAACCTTCCGATTTCATCAAAAGGTTTCGCCCGAATTCAGTGTGCATTTTCATTTGGGCAAACTCTTCTTCAGAAAGTTTGGCCGGTTTATTGAGAATTTCGTCTGGAATTTGCATCTTACCCACATCGTGCAACATACCGCCGGCTCCCAGTTTAACCAGCTCTTCTTCATCCAGTCGTAAGTGACGCCCAAAAGCAATGGCCAGAATACATACATTCAAGCAATGCTCCATGGTGTAGTGGTCGACATGTTTAATCTTCGCCATCCACATTAAAGTACTGGGATTGCGCAAAAGACTCTCCATGCAACCAGTAACGACTTCTCGAGCAGCCTCAGTATCCAATGCATTGCCGAGTCGAGCTTGCTCAAGTATCCCTGAAACCGTGTGGTGAGCTGCCTTGTACGCTTCTCGTGCCGCTGGGTGCTCTTCTCCAACACTCGCCTTCACCTGATGTTCGGACCGAGCCTGGAGTGTATCGAGCAGTGAGCTTTCAGGAACGCGTCTAGCCCTTTTTTGTAAGCTTTTTTCTCCTGAGCCATCTGCACTACGCTTGGGCATACCAAACCCTGTTCTTAACGGGTCTTTTTTGTCTCCCCAGAGGCGTCCTTGCTTATCCACGAAAACAAAGTCACAGTATTCCCTTAGTTTTCGTATCTCCGAAAGACTCCTGATGGTAAACCCTTGTATAAGAAATGGTGTTTCCAACCAAGGCCTATCTAACTCGGCAACAAACATACCCAGCTTTAGCCCCGATGCGGGCACACGAATATAATTTGACCTGTCGATAAACTTGTTAACCATATAGCTCCCTAATAATTCTTAAAAAATCTAAACATCCACTTTGATAGACTATCCGAACTTATTCACAATCTTACGCTAGTCAACCCATGCTGCAATCTGTTGCAGCAAAAAGGTGATCGCGGCATCACAACACGAGCAAACCCTGAACATTCCTAGCGGCAATTTAGTAGGCATTTTACAGGTCTTCACCTGTCTCAGCCCAATAAGTATTGAGCAAGTACCCACCGTGTATTCCCAACACCCACCATAATGACCAACCCTGATCTGACACGGTGAGTAAAACCTAAGCCACACTATGCATGATCAGCAACGATACCTTGAGTAGTCTTACCTTAGAGATCTCATTAACCAACCATTTTCATAGGGCCAACGCAGATTAATCAATGGCGCCAAAGCGGCCAATAGAAACCCTAACCAAACTATATCAAAACCTACAATACCGAAGCTCATAGCACAATAGAACAAGGTACTACCTAGGGCGACTATAGACCAGATATAGACAAACCGGACATAACCAACATAGCAAGCGGCGCTATAAGGGTTAATATCGTGGAGAACAGCGGTCAATTCACAATAGCTGCCGTCATTTTTTGCCCTCAAGAGGTCATCCTCGAGGCTACTTCTACAGACAACTGATACAAGTAAGTACCTACAGCTGCTACAGTATGCTCATACTATAGGCTGACAAGCTGTTCAATTTATCGAATGCGAAACCACAGAAAAAACACCTTGAATCGACTCACTTTTGACAACAGCTTTTCACAACTTGGTGAACACTTTTTCACTCGGGTTCAGGCCTCAGGCCTGACCAATCCATCGCTGGCTAGCGTCAACCCGGAAGCCGCCAAGCTACTAGGATTAGAACCCCTGGGTCTTTCACAGGACTGGTTCTTACAATGGTGTAGTGGCAACCGGCGTATGCCTGGCAGCGACCCTCTTGCGATGGTTTATAGCGGCCATCAATTTGGCGGTTACTCGCCACAACTGGGGGATGGCAGAGGATTATTGCTGGGCGAAGTTAGAGGGCCTCAGGGAAAATGGGATATTCATCTTAAAGGAGCGGGGAAAACCCCCTATTCACGCTTTGGTGACGGCCGCGCTGTATTGCGTTCCACGATTCGAGAATACCTTTGCAGCGAAGCCATGCACGGGCTTGGTATTGCCAGTACTCGAGCACTCAGTATTGTTACCAGCGATGAGCCTGTGTATCGGGAAACGCAGGAAACAGCGACAATGTTAATTCGCCTGTCGCACAGCCATGTGCGCTTTGGCTCTTTCGAATACTTCCATCACCACAATGAACCAGAAGCGGTCAAACAACTAGCCGACCATGTCATTGAGCAGCACTTGCCTGAACTTATCGGTCATGAAGATTGTTACCTCCATATGTTTCGGCAC
Source organism: Cellvibrionales bacterium UBA4451 (assembly GCA_002390285.1). Lineage (GTDB taxonomy): Bacteria > Pseudomonadota > Gammaproteobacteria > Pseudomonadales > Porticoccaceae > Porticoccus. The sequence goes on from DGPB01000001.1 coordinate 16,396, forward strand.
ACCGTCCACAGTACTGCTCGACTCATTGCCCAGTGGCAATCCGTCGGCTTTGCCCATGGCGTCATGAACACCGACAACATGTCCATTATTGGTGAGACGATGGACTACGGCCCCTTCGGCTTTTTAGACGCCTATAACCCCGGCTATATTTGTAACCACTCCGATACCTGTGGCCGCTATGCCTTCAACCGCCAACCTATCATCGGACTATGGAACTGCAATGCACTCGCTAATGCCCTAACCAGCCTGTTATCGGTGGAACAACTAACCGAGGTACTGACAGAGTACGAGCCACTATTGTTCTCAACATTGCTGGAACTGCAACGATGCAAGCTAGGGCTTGAGCAAGCGTTACCGGAAGATGAAACACTCACTGAGGACTTACTTGATAGTTTGGCCAAAAATCAGGTGGACTACACCCTCTTCTTTCGAAACCTTTGCTATTTTGATGAAAGCGACCCTGATAAAGATGTCCTAGATAAAAGTGTCCTTGATAAAAGCGCCGGCGATGAAACCTCTGCGCACACTGCGCTTAGGGACCTTTTCTTGGATAGATCGGCCTGTGACGACTGGATCAAACGTTATCGTCAACGCTTGGCACTTGAACAACGAGACCCAGTAGATCGTCGAGAAGCGATGCGGCAAACTAACCCCAAATATGTACTGCGGAACTATATGGGAGAAATTGCCATCCGCAAGGCAGAAGATGAACAAGATTACGGTGAAATAGACCGAATCCTTGCGCTGTTGCAATCACCCTTTGATGAGCATCCAGATTGCGAAGAATACGCAAAACATCCACCAGACTGGAGTCAGCAACTTAGTGTAAGTTGCTCTTCATAAAAAGGCTTGAATCACTTTTTTCTGGCTAGCGTTAATCCATCAGCAATGGGAACCATGCTGATATCTACCCTGCTATCCGCTAACAAATATTCATTGAAAGCCCGGATAGCCTGGGTATCCACATCCTGCTTTTGAGCGTCAATCACAGCGCCATCCCAAAGCACATTATCCACAGCAATGAGACCACCTGAGCGTATAAGCTGAAAACAGCATTCAAAATACGCTTTGTAGTTTTCCTTATCGGCATCAATGAAGGCAAAGTCAAAGGTTGACGCTAGCCCATCATCGATCAACCTTCCAAGGGTTTCTGTTGCAGGCGCCAGATGTAAATCAATCTTCTGCGATACCCCGGCCTCCAGCCAGTAACGACGAGCAACGGAGGTATATTCTTCACTGATATCACAGGCAATGATTTGCCCGTTGTCGGGTAAGGCCATTGCCACAGCCAAAGCACTGTAACCGGTGTAAACCCCTACCTCGATAGTCTTTCTAGCCCCAATCAACTGGACTAGAAGTGCCATAAGTTGCCCCTGCTCAGGGGCAATTTGCATATTTGCTGTGGGGAGAGATGACGTCTCCCCCCTTAGAGCCTTTAAAATATCAGGCTCACGGAGAGATACATAGAGAAGGTAGGCATGGAGCTGCTCTGTCAGATTGATACTTTTATTCGACATATCAATACCTGTAATCTAAACCCTATCAATAAAAAACCGCTACCGAAGATGTATATCACTTCCCCGAACCTAACATCACACCTATCCAACGCGTGTCTTCATCATTTTCCAGTGAAATTTTTACCATAATCGTCAGTGGTATTGAGAGCAGCATGCCCACCGGGCCTAAAACCCACCCCCAAAAAACTAATGATAGAAAGACAACTAATGGTGATAAATTAAGTCCCTTGCCCATCAAGCGGGGCTCCAACAAATTCCCCACAGAAACATTGACCACTAGATAACCAAGGGCGACGAGCCCAGCAGGTAAAGGGCCTAACTGAATAAGTGCTAATAAAATTGTAGGTACCGCAGCAATAATAGACCCAACGGTGGGAATAAAATTAAGCAAAAAAGCGATCAGCCCCCACATCACAGGGTAATCCACACCAAGTATCCATAACCAAATAAAAACCAAAACCCCGGTTAATAGACTTAGAAGTGATTTAAGACCCAAGTAACTGTGTACGCTTTCTGAAAATCTCGACAGCTCTTGATTGGGGGTTCCTGCGTGATTTCTAGCAAATTGAAATTTTTCACTGAACCCCATTTCTTCCGCCAGAATAAAGATCACAGTCAATAAGATCATAAAGGCATTGGTCATCACATTACCGAAAGAAGCCAAGGTATTACCCGCCAATTGCATGACAGCACTGGGGTCAAAGCTTTGCTTCATCTGCTCCATATCAAAGCTCATACCGTGATCACTTAACCAATGTAACAGGCCGCCACTCATCTCCTGTAGCCTTGCCTGATATTCTGGTAAGTTCTGGCGAAAATCATTAATAGAAGAACCCACCAGAACACCAATCAACCACCCTCCCAATACCACTAAGCTGACAATCAGACAAATGGCCAATCCACTAGGTACTTTCTTTTTTCTCAACCAAGCCAACAATGGTGAAAAAATCAATGCAATAAATACTGAAAGTAAAAAAGGCACCAGTATCGATTCTGCTGACTTAATGCCTGCAACTACAACTACAAATGCCGCGGCAACAAGGAGTCCCCTCGCCATTGGTGAATATCCCTTGCTCATTTATTCTCTCCAATTAATCCTGCCAGTAACTGCTTTACGTCTTCAATTCCTTTTTCCGTCAACAAGTAACCTGAGCCACCGATATATTCATACTCATTGATGTCATCACAACACCGACGGATTGCTTCAAGTTGCTCATCATGTCTGATCGGCATTCCCAGAAATACCTGCCAGTCGTTTTCCGTGGCCCGACCTTCCACAACTAACGTCAGCAACGAGACAAGGTTTTGTTTTTCTAATCGGTATACGGGCGTCCCTACCCGAACAAAGACCAGAAAAATAAGTGCCAGAAAGATAAAGGTAAAAAACAAGGTCAGTAAAAAATTCATGGCATCACTATTCGTTAAAGCCCGCTCAATGAAGACGTGTACTTACTCAGTATTGAAAGAAGACAGCTCCTGAGTTAACTGTGCAAGCAATACCGTACGTTTCTCGCTTTCCTGGTCGGTAAGTTGCTCAATATTCGTGGCAATTTTTCGCACTTCATGCAACCGTTCTTGAAGTACTCCAATACAATTATTGATCATGACCGCTTCATTTTGAAAAGCATCCTTTTTTCGTAATCTAACTCTAGCCGTCAGATCACCCTCTGCCAGTTTTTCCATCTGGCGAACAATCACATAAACAGGGCCAGCAATTTTATGACTGGAGATCAAACTGCCCCACCAAACACCGCCAATCAATATCACTTCTATAATAGCCAACAGCAATGTTTGTTTCGTGCTAAACGGAAACCCCTGTGAATTGGGCAATATGCTATTAATCATGATAAACAGGTTAACTAGTAATACCGTAACGGCCACTGCCAACAAGGAATACTGGTACTGAAATCCACTATTGATAACGACCGTACTTCGACGGTTATTCATTGTCTTTCCCCACATTTTTCCAGCCTAATTCATGTGTCGTTTGAGGGTGATTATCGAGATAACACAGGGATTTTATCTGTGGGCTCTCTTTCATCACTGGCATCATGAATGTCAGAGCGTAACCCAGACTATTACAACCTTCCCAGCCGAGCAATGGTTATTCTAGGACATACCGCCCCACAAACTGATCCTACTAAGCTCCAGATAATGGACACTCAGATCACAAATTGTCGTATCGAGCGTATAAAGTGAGAGCGGCGTTAGTACCGAGCGATCAGAGACATGAGAGCGAGAGCTGGAATCATTAATGAGAAAGAGGGCTATCTGCTACCCAGACAGCCCTCCTCTAAATGTGTTTTCACAGAATTATTTACAGGGCCAAATGATCGTTAGAGTTCCTTGGTAGACCGAAATTCGATCTCTGGATATCGCTCTTCCGTGAGCGATAAATTAACTCGAGTCGATGCCAAGTAGGTCAGATGGCCACCGCCATCCAGAGCAACACCATCTGGGACCTTCCGTTTAAGTTCCTCGACTTTCTTCTGATCATCAGACTCAATCCACCGCGCGGTATAAACATTAACGGCCTCGTACACTGCGTCTACACCGTATTCATCCTTAAGCCGGTACGCAACGACTTCAAACTGTAACTGCCCCACTGCGCCGACAATAATATCGTTGTTGTTAAGGGGGAAAAACACCTGCGTACTACCCTCTTCTGAAAGCTGTTGGATACCTTTCTGCAGCTGTTTCATTTTCATAGGGTCACGCAATCGAATCCGCCTAAACATTTCAGGAGCAAAGTGAGGGATTCCGGTAAATTTCAACGCTTCACCGCCAGTAAACGTATCACCAATTTGAATCGTACCGTGGTTATGCAGCCCGATAATGTCACCGGCCATGGCTTCTTCCACGGTCACTCGCTCACCCGCTTTAAAACCCACGGCATCGACAATACGCACATCCTTACCTAGGCGCACATGATGCATTTTCATGCCCTTGGTATATTTTCCTGAACAGACGCGCATAAAAGCAATTCGATCCCGGTGTTTTGGATCCATATTGGCCTGAATCTTAAATACGAACCCAGAAAACTGTTCCTCGGTGGCAACAACCTCACGCTCCATGGTCGCACGAGGCAGTGGAGCTGGCGCCCAGTCTACAAAATAATCCAGCATTTCTCGTACGCCGAAATTGGACAACGCGGTACCAAAAAATACGGGCGTCAATTGGCCGGCCAAAAATAAGTCCATATCAAATTGGTTGGTGGCACCTCGCACCAGCTCTATTTCCTCGCGGATATCATCAACGTAGTAACCTAAAAGCGCCGTGGCCTCATCGGAATCCAGCCCTTTTATCTGGATATCATCAGGGATGGTATGCCCCTTTCCCTGCTGGAAAACATGGATGGTATCGGTATAGAAGTTGTAAACGCCCTTGAACTCCTTGCCGCTTTCAATCGGCCAATTGATGGGCGCTCCAGCAATATCTAATACCGCTTCAATTTCGTCCAGTAGCTCTACAGGATTACGGATATCACGATCCATTTTATTGACAAAGGAAATGATCGGGGTATCCCGTAAGCGGCACACTTCCATTAGCTTGACGGTACGTTTTTCCACACCCTTAGCCCCATCAATCACCATCAACGCCGAATCTACAGCCGTGAGTGTTCGGTAGGTATCTTCCGAGAAATCCTCGTGCCCTGGGGTATCAAGCAAATTGACCATTCGGTCTTTATAGGGAAATTGCATAACGGAAGAAGTAACCGAAATACCACGCTCTTGTTCCATTTGCATCCAGTCAGAAGTGGCATGACGGTCACTTTTCTTACCCTTTACCGTCCCCGCCACCTGAATAAGGTTGCCGAATAAGAGTAACTTTTCAGTAATAGTCGTTTTACCGGCATCCGGGTGAGAGATGATAGCGAATGTTCGTCTCTTATTGATTTCGTTAATAAAATTGGCGTCAGCCATTGTTTCTGATTCCCGGTCTATACCGCTACTGATACTGGTGAGGTTTACTGACCAAACATTATTTTCATAATGGGCACAGCAAAAAGGACGCCATTATACAGCTAGGAGTGAATGTATTTCAGCTGACTTATTTTGGCCTGCTGGTGCAAAGGATGCGGGGGCTTCAATGTTAGGACAACGGTAGGTAGGGAAACAAGCCTAGACGCCATACGTAGGGGTCTATGATGGTCAGGCCCTAGCCATATGCTCAAGTTCATCTCTGAAGCCTGGGTGCGCAATGGCAATCAATCGCTCTCTTCGCTCACTAAGACTCAAACCATGTAGATATGCCACACCATATTCAGTCACCACATAATCCACCTGTGCACGAGATGTAACGACGCCAGCCCCTTGGGATAGATAAGGCACAATTCGTGAGCACTGACCCGACAAGGCCGTGGAAGGAAGCGCAATGATTGAACGCCCCCCCTCAGACAACTGCGATCCGGTAACAAAATCCACTTGTCCGCCAAAACCGGAATAGACTTTGTCACCGATGGAATCTGCACAAACTTGACCCGTAAGGTCAATCTGAATGGCGCTATTGATAGAGACAACTTGAGGATTCTTACGAATCACTGCCGGGTTATTAACGTATTCGATATCGAGAAATGCCACTTCAGGATTATCATCCACAAAATCATAAAGCGCCTTTGATCCCTGCACGAAACCCGTGACAACTTTACCCCGGTGCACCACCTTCCGAGAATTATCAATGACCCCAGATTCGATCAATGGCGGCACTCCACTGGAAAACATTTCCGTGTGAACACCAAGGTGCTGATGCCCTGATAGATTTAAAAGTACGGCATCGGGAATACCCCCAATACCCATTTGCAAGCAGTCTCCATCTCGTATCAGAGATGCCACATGGCCGCCAATTTTCCCAAATACTTCCGAGGGTTCCGTAGGTTCAAAATTTGGAATTTCGCTGTCAATTTCCACGGCATAATCAATCGACTTCAGAGGAATCATGGCATCGCCATGGGTCCGGGGCATATTTGGATTAATTTGAGCAATAATTATTTTTGCCACGCCACAGGCAGCCAATGTTGCCTCAACAGAGACCCCCAGAGAGCAGTTGCCATGATTGTCCGGAGGGGAAACCTGTATCAAGGCAACATCAATGGGCTGCCTGCCACTACGAAATAGCTTTGGAATTTCAGATAGAAAAATAGGAACGTAATCGGCCTGACCTGTATTAACCAGTTTTCGGGTACTATGACTAACGAAGTAACAACGATTGCGAAGATGCCCCTGCAGATGAGGCTGGCATACTGCTTCAGCATGTTCAAGATGAAGCTGCAATAATTCTACATTTTCTAGATCGACCACATGTTTAGCTAATGCTTCCAACATCTTGTAAGGTGTTGCCGCCATAGAGTGACACCAAATTCGATCGCCCGATTTGATATGTGCAACTGCCTCTTGAGCCGTCGAATAAACTACTGCCATTACCCTGCTCCAATCATATTTCAATGAATTGTATATGCTGACTATTTTGAGTGCGCGATATTAAATTTTTGTGAAATCTTATGATTTGATCTAAAACAGGAAATTGCTCTAGCTGTCAGCAAGAATTTACTGCAATCGTATACACAACCTAAACGTTAGCGCCGAAGAGTAAGTCCCTGCGACGGAGGGGTGCGACATTTTGTCACATCCTCAAAACCGCCGTAGAACAGTAGAATTGCGTTTCTCAATCCCCTACTGGACATCTTCCCCTTGAAAAGCAGCTCTTTGAAAACCACCTCTGCACTGGCTTCGCTGTTAATCACCGCTCTGGCATCCACGGCTTATGCCGACCATAGCCATATCGAAGAGATAAGTGTCACGAGCCAGCGACTCTCCCCTACCGCCCCCATGATAATCTCCCCCGCAGAGGAACCCGTTATTGATACCGCAGCACTACTGAAAAGGGTGCCAGGAGCAAATATCAATAGTAATGGCATTCTCTCCGGTATTGCTCAGTACAGAGGTCTATACGGTGATCGAGTGAGTGTTCATATTGATCATTCACCCAGTCTGACAGGTGGCCCTAATGCGATGGACACACCGCTGTCCTACACACCACCGATGCTGCTTAAATCTCTTGAGGTTCATCGAGGTATTGTCCCCGTCAGCATCGCGCAAGAGAGTATCGGCGGTCATATCACAGCCAAGCTAGATCGTGGTGAATTTACTGACCAAGACGAGCTCACACTTTCTGGCGGAGTCTCAAACCGCTTTAATAGCAATAGTGGTGGATTCAGTAATGCCGTTAAATCGGTATTGTCCAATAAAAATCACAAGCTGTCCCTGTTAGCCAGCCACGATGAAGGTGATGACACTCGCATTGGTGACGACGATAAACTTGGCGGCACCCAGTATCGACGTAGCCGCTACGACCTGAGCTATGGATGGCAAAATGATACGACAGGGTTAGACCTCTATGTAGGGAAACTGGATACACGAGATACTGGTACTCCCGCTCTACCAATGGATATTAAATATATCGACAGCGATATGGCCGGGGCAGATTTGAGTAAAACGTTTGGTGATGTTGTGGTATCTGGACACTTGTCCTACAACCATGTGAGTCATGCCATGGACAATTTCTCTCAACGTCCAGAACCAATACCCATGCAATTTCGTCGAAATAAAGCCACGGCACACAATACAGCCTGGTCGCTAGACGCCAAATGGCCCCTGTCATTAGGTGAAGGCTCTAATGGTTTCCTCTCGGTTGGTACAGATGGCAATCTAACCGTACATAACGCAACCATTACCAATCCAAATAACACCATGTTTACTGTGAATAATTTTGAGGACGCTGAACGAGATGCTCTTGGCATTTTCACTGAGTGGGAAGGCATCGTAGGCACTTGGCAGGTGCAAAGTGGCATCCGCTACACTCGTGTCAGCATGGATAGCGACCCTGTTTCTGCAACGGGTATGATGGGTATGAATGCCAACCTTCTCGCGAAGACCTTTAATAGTGATGATCTCGACAAGGATTATCACAATATTGATCTGGCATTTAATGCCAGCAGAGTACTGAGCAGTAGCACCATCTTCAATGTAGGGCTGGGCCGTAAAAACCGTGCACCGTCCTATCAGGAACGCTATCTGTGGCTCCCTCTTCCCGCCTCTGGTGGTTTGGCCGACGGCCGTAGTTATATCGGCAATCTAGATCTCGATAGCGAAACCGCTTACGAAATTACCACAGGTCTTGAATGGGATTCAGGACGTGCCTGGGCAACCCCCCAGATATTTTATCGCCATATAGATGACTACATTCAAGGTGTACCGGCTACCAGTATGCTGGCAAATATGGTCAGCACCATGATGAGCGGTAAAATGGCTCTGATGTTCGACAATATCGACGCCAAAATGTATGGCCTTGATATGGGCTACGGTTATGTTCTTTCTGGAAGCTTTAGCTTGGTTGGCTCTCTGAGCTATGTACGCGGTAGGCGCGATGATAGTAGTGACAATCTCTACCGAATCGCACCACTGAATAATCAGCTGGCTCTACAATATGAGAAAAATGAGCTGAGGCTGAAAATAGAATCGGTTCTCTACGCCAAACAAAACAAAGTCTCTGAATTCAACCAAGAAGAGGAAACCTCAGGCTACGGGACTATCAACCTGACGGGTAATTATCAATTAACGCCAAAACTGTCCATTTCTGGCGGTCTAGAGAACCTGTTAGACCACCGCTACGAAAACCATCTAGCGGGCTATAACCGAAATAGTGATAGCGATATTGCTGTTGGAGATCGACTTGCCGGATCGGGAAGAAATATTTTTGTCGCTTTAGCCCTAAACTGGTAACAGGTTCATCTGATACCATGATGACATGGGAATATATGGCTCTTTAACTATCTCAGCAGCAAGGCAAAATCTTCGCCAGCTGAGCATCATCAGGAACATCGCTCTTGGGGGCCAATTATTTGCCCTTCTTTTTTTTAGCCAGATTCAAGATATTGGTTTACCCGTTACCACACTGAGTATTGTGCTGGCTCTCTATGGTCTGGTCATTGTCACCACGTGGTGGCGCTCTTTTCAAAGCCCGGCAATTACTGAGCTTGAATTCTTCAGCCACTTATTACTTGATATTCTGTTCTTTACAGCCTTACTGTATTTTAGTGGCGGCGCCTCCAATCCTTTTGTCTCATACTATCTCGTGCCTATCAGTATCGCGGCGACCACACTGCCCTTACGCTATACATGGAGTATTGCTCTGCTATCGCTGGGCGCCTACAGCTGGTTATTAGTGAATTACCTTCCTATCCCGGCACTATCGCCTGCACTTGAACAGGGGGACCACCACGACAGCAGTAACAATTTGCACATTCTGGGTATGTGGTGCAATTTTGTAGTGAGCGCCCTATTGATTACCTACTTTGTTACCCGCATGGCCAGCACGCTTAAAGAACAGGAAATAAAGTTGGCTCAGCAGCGGGAAGATCAACTCAGGGACGAACAGGTCATAGGTATTGGCACACTCGCTGCAGGGACAGCACACGAACTAGGCACGCCGCTCAACACCATGAAAATTTTGGTGGACGAGATGAGAGATGAAATTCAGGATGAAAAATCGGATTTTGATGAAGACCTGTCCATTCTGCAACAACAAATCGAACAATGTCGTACCACGCTTAAACAATTGGTTGTTACCGCAGAAGCATCAACGGACGGTCTGGAAATCAAACCCATCAGGGAATATTTCGGAAAGCTGCTGGAACGCTGGCAAGTCATGCGTCCAAAAATACAGGCTAATATTCACTACTCGGACAATCTTCCTGAGGGCAATACATGCTTTCACTCCACCATCGCTCAATCACTAACCAACCTGCTAAACAACGCCGCAGATGCTAGCCCTGAACGGATTGAGGTGGCGTTATCTTGGGACACAAAAATAGTAGAGCTGAGTATTCGAGATTACGGTGAGGGCATCACGCCGAAGCAACGCGAAACACTGGGCAAACCGTTTAATTCAGAAAAACCTGATGGCATGGGGCTGGGGCTATTTTTAACTCAGGCATCCATCAATCGCTACGGTGGAGAAGTCACTATCCGGCCTGCCAGTGGACGGGGAACCCTTACCCAAGTGTTGCTTCCACTAACAAATGATCTGGAAGTACCTCTGCCATGAATCAGAAAACTCTATTAATTGTTGATGATGATTATACTTTTTCCAGTATTCTTGGCAGAGCTCTGACGCGCCGTGGGTATCAGGTATTCACAGCAGCAGCAGCAGCAGCAGCTGTTGAACTCTGCAAACAATACCAACCTCAACAAGCCCTCGTTGATCTCAAACTTGAATCAGAATCTGGGTTGAATTTACTACCTCAGCTTAAAGCGGCTAACCCAGATATTCAAATGCTAGTCCTAACTGGCTACTCTAGTATTTCCACTGCAGTGCAAGCCATCAAAATGGGTGCTGTAAATTATTTATGCAAACCCACAGGTGTGGACGATATTTTAGCGGCCTTCGACAACACCAGACCCAACCCCCACATAGCTATTAAGGAAACCCCACTCTCCGTGGATCGGCTAGAATGGGAACATATTCAAATGATATTGGCAGCAAATAATGGTAATGTTTCCGCAACATCAAGAAGTTTAGGCATGCATCGTAGGACATTACAACGCAAACTACTTAAACGGCCGGTTAAAGAGCAGCTCTAAGCAACATGCAAAAACGTCTAATGAATATTTTTTGATAAGGTATGATGACATGAAAAAATATATATTTAAGCCCCCTTTTCTTACATAGTAGTGTTTATAGTCGTTGCAACTATAATGACTACCTACGAAGCAATCAAAGAGACTATTTTTGATGGAAGACTTTCACAGTGGGAGTCACATATGATCACGATAGTTGTGACATCTTTTCTAGCAACATTAGCAGCGATAATTATGCAATCCTGGACCAAAAGTCTAGCTCACAAAGAACAAGAACTAATAGAAAAAGAAGCCAGTGTGGCCGCACAAAAACTAATCCTTGGTGCAGTTAACCATATTCTGAACAATTTTTTGAATCATTTTCTGATTATTAGGATTAACCTAGAAAAAAACACGCCTATTGAAAAAAATACACTAGACATGTTAGATCAGAGCGTCGCAGATGTTTCTGAGAAACTAAGAGTACTTGAATTACTTGATAACCCAGAAAAAAAAGCAAGTTACAAAAATATTTACCCCAGTTAAATTACTTCCCAGTTAGACGAAGAGCAGGTCTATTAAAAGGCTTCAATGTAAAAAATTCATGGTCATATGTATTGGCCGTACTTCACTAATACCTAAAATTTCCACTTTTATTTAAAATGGATTAGTATCTATCCAAGCCTAGACCAAAGAAATGCTAATAAAGACATCAAAAGCTAACCATCAATCGAAATATTACTTATCCGATCACTATAATTTTTTTCTTAATTTGCTAAGTCTATTATGATACCGAAGATGTGATAAAGTGCTTTACGCCATTTATTTTTAAGAAGTGGCATTACTAAGCAAACAGCATGGCATGGAAATGTTCCAAAAAAACAATGAGGAGCATCTTAAATCTATGAGTAAAATGCAAGAACTAGTGCAAAAACCAGATGCGATGGATATTTGGTTTGAAAACAAGAAAAAAATGAGAGATTGACAGAGGATTAGTAGAAAGTAGCCGAATGACGCCTAACAAGAGAGGTTGTGGGGCCTAGACAGAAACCAGCCCTGATCAAGATTGGCGTCAAGTAATACACGTCAGTTTAATACTCGATAACCTCTGCCTCGCAAGCAGTTTTTCACCACTCTGTCCCGCTCGCGATTGCCAGAACTTGTCCCCTTAATACCGCCTGTCACGGCCCCCACGCCAGCGCCTTTTGCTGCAGTACTGCTATCACCGACAATAGCACCTAAGACCCCGCCCACTAGGGCGCCACCCACCGCAGATGTAGTGGCTTTTTCTGCCACAGGAACCTGCGTTGCAAAACTACTGCAAGCTTCCGTATCACGGTAATACTGCTGCATATCGACACCCTGATTATCAATGATGATGCCGCCATTATTCGCTTGTTGAGAATGGTGCCTGTTGGCGCAGCCAGATATGGCGAACGCCAAAAAAAATAGAAGAAGTCCTTTATACATAGCTTTTTTCTTCACCTTTCATACAAACAACTTACTGGCCCATATGGCCATAAACGTACCTTATTTGTAATGAACGTATGAGAGTCAAAATCGTTAGCAGTAATTCAATCTGTTATGGGGTTCGACCCATAACAGATTTTGGTTATAGCCATTTTTCTGTAGATTTCTTATGATTATTTCACTCCACTCATAAGACCACGAACAGCTGCAGGGAGATCTGCTGGCAAAAAGACTAATTTAGAATTATCTGATTTAGCCATTTCACGCACTGCCTCAACATATTTTTCACCCAATAAATAAACGGCAGGTAATTCCTTACCCTGTATGCCTTCGGTTACTTTTTCAATGGCTTCTTTGGTGGCCGTTGCTAGAACTACTTTGGCTTCTGCATCACGCCTTGAAGCTTCAAGGCGACCATCTGCTTCCAAGATAGCCGCAGTTTTTTCACCATCAGCACGGGTGACTGTTGCACGACGTTGTCGCTCTGCAGCAGCTTGCTCTTCCATAGCTGTTTGCATGGTGCCAGAAGGGTTAATATCCTGAATTTCTACCGTTTTCAGGGTAATACCCCAGTCCGCTATATCATCAGATATAGTGGCTTTTAGCTTCGCCTTAATCTGATCTCTGGATGACAGTGCATCATCCAAGTTCATCTCACCTACAATGGAGCGCAACGAGGTCTGTACTAAAGTACGGATAGCCAGCTCGTAGTCTTCAACGCCATACACGGCCTTTTCTGGAGAAACGATGTTGATATAGGCTACCGCATTGGCAATGATGACCACGTTATCCCGAGTAATCACTTCCTGAGAAGGGATATCCAGCACAATATCTTTAGTGGTGACTTTGTAGGCCACTGAGTCCACATAGGGAATGATGATATTGAGCCCTGGTGGTAGGGTTTTATGGTATTTACCCAAACGCTGGACTACTTGCTTACTGCCCTGAGGAACTAAACGAACCCCTAAACCAATCGTAATAACCGACAAAACTAATATTGCAAAAACAACTACTGTTCCTTCCATTTCAAATGACTCCTGATTATTAACTTAAAATCTCAATTAGACCCGATGAACTAGACCTTAACTGAGGCTATATCTAATCCAATTTAACGACGATAAGGGTGTTACCCGAAAAGTCTTTAATAAAAACCCTATCGCCAACCGACACATCATGTTCACAGATAAATTCCCACTCATCTGAACCCAGCACGGGTGTGGTGAATCGAACGATGCCGCGTCTCTCAGCCATGGGGGTTTTTATTACTTGCCCAGACTCACCAATAGCAGCCTCACGCGCTATACCTGCAGTGGTTTTATCAATCATTTTTGGCTTAAGTGCCTTAAACCAAAACAAAGCAAAACCACAGGAGGCAACAATCCATATGGACAGCTGGATAGCGAGATCCATCGTAGGGAAGAGCCATAAAGCAATACCGACAATAATAGCCCCCAGACCAAACCAAAAAATGGTGAAACTTGGCAGAAAAATTTCAACAATTACCAAGCCTATGCCCAATACTAACCAATGCCAGTAAGCAAATTCTAACTCCATTAATGGTCTCCCTTTCATTTATCTATGACGGTATCCTCAGGGTTCAATCCTACCACTAAGTCCAACGAATTGGCTAAGAACAAGAACTAGCCAATAATGAGAATACTCACTGAAAATAGGCCCCAGGCTATCATTTTCCAGGTCGTAAATACCTGTTGTCAGGCATAGGCCAAAATCAGGCAAAAACCCGCTGTTACCCCCAAACAGAGTGGCAACCGGTTCAGCATCAACCCTGCCATCTCAAAGCTTGTTGGCTCGACAATGTAGTCCGTTGTACCGTCCATCATCATCGTCATGAAAAACAGTTTAGAGAACACGGTCAAATATCCCGAGAAAAGGGCTAAATTTTCTCTCTCAGAGTATCTTTTTGTGAACCGCATCACAGATAAACTAGAAAAAAAGTTCAATTTCTGACACAAGATTAGGATCGTTTATGCTTAATTACAGACCAAACTGAAAATCTATCGCCATTACAATGGCATCTTCAGGCCCAGAAGGGGTTGGATAATAATTACGGCGTAAACAAATCTCGACGAAGCCGACCTCTTGGTAAAGATGGATAGCTGAAGCATTTGAGGCCCTCACTTCGAGATATAATCGCTCAGCTTGATCATAAACAATGGCCATCAGATGATCGAGCAGTTGTCGTCCATACCCCTTCCCCTGATAGTCAGGGTGAATGGCAATATTCAGGATTTCTGCCTCTCCGGCCACGATGGTATAAATTGTGTAGCCAATAACCTTGGTCTCTAGCGTTAACACCAAACAGTAATGCTTAGAAACACTCTCTAGAAACTGGCTTTCTCGCCATGGGTGAGGTGTGACCTGTTGTTCGATAGCGCTGACATGGAGCACATCTTCAGCAACCATAGGGCGAACACTGGGAATAATACTCAGCTTATGCCTCCTAGGCATTTGATCGCTTGCCACGTCTCAGCCTTGGTATCAGGGTGGTGCAGCATCTCTTGCAAACTTCTCACCACAATAGTTTTGGCGCCACCTGAAATTTCCTCTGTGACTCCCACCAAGTCGGAATAGGCCTTTTCTGACGGAGACAATAATTCTGCCGCCAATTCACCCATAAGCAATACCCAAAGAACGCCTCGCTTTGTTACTCGAGCATCGAGAAACACGGACAACATACTACGTGCAGCAGATTTATCCACTTCGCCACCATGGCTCATTGGCCAATCAATTATTTCAGGGGCAGACAAGCCGCCTGATAACCGCCCAATAGCTTTCAAGATATTACTTAGCAACTGGGTGTGTTCTGGTTCTGGATTCACACCTGGTGGGAATTGATTGAATACTAGCAAGTCATCAGAAGGCTGCCAGCATGCAAGACGAAAGTTCAGAGCCATAGTTGTCGAGTCTGATTTTCTCTCTGGCACAGGCTCTTTTACTGGAGGAGTGACATTGTTTGTCGTTTCGCTAACGAGCTCCAGCACGCTAGCCACTTTCTCTTTGACCGAGGAAGTGGCCAGCCTAACTTCTTCAATGTCTGGAACTGATTGACTACCTAGAACTGGATGACTATCTGAAGCTGAATAAAAGGGCAGCTCAACAGGCTCCTCGCTCCTGGGTAAGTATTGAACAATACCCAGGTTGCTAAGGTACCAGTTTCGCAGCTCTGGATTCATGACAGCAATCCTAGACACCGGCCATTTGTGGGTGCAACCGGTCAGGACTTTCCAGCAGGTTAAGTGCATTCAGATACGCCTTGACGCTAGCAACCAGAATATCAGTATCAGCACCTTGGCCATTCACAATACGTCCGCCCTTCCCGAGCCGAACCGTCACTTCACCTTGAGAGTCCGTCCCTGCCGTGACAGCATTCACAGAATAAAGCTTTAGCTCAGTGCCACTCTTGGCAAGCTTTTCTATCGCTTTGAACACAGCATCCACTGGGCCATCGCCATCAGATACTGAATAGTATGACTCACCCTTGTAATTCAGGGTAAGCTCAGCATGAGGCAATTGACCTGTCTTGGAGACGACTTCAAGGCTCTCCAAAGTGATTTTGTCAGCAATCGACCCACTGACCTGAACCTCCGACACCAGTGCCTGAAGATCTTCATCGTAAATCTCACGCTTCTTGTCAGCCAACGCCTTGAAACGGACAAAGGCCTCATTGAGGTCCGCTTTGTCATCAAAGTGAGTGCCCAACTCTTCAAGACGTGCAGCAAATGCTGCTCTGCCAGACAATTTACCCAATACAATTTTATTGGTACTCCAGCCCACATCTTCCGCTTTCATTATTTCGTACGTCTCACGGAACTTCAGCACTCCATCCTGGTGAATCCCGGACTCGTGAGCAAACGCATTGGCACCCACGATGGCCTTGTTGGGCTGTACCGGGAAGCCAGTGATACTTGAAACCAGTCGTGATGTGGATACGATCTGGCTAATATCAATCGCGGTTTCTACTGGAAAAATATCCTTGCGGGTTCTTACTGCCATCACCACTTCTTCCAGTGCAGCATTTCCAGCCCGCTCACCAAGGCCATTGATAGTACATTCCACCTGACGTGCACCCTTCATAACGGCAGCCAGCGAGTTCGAAACAGCCAAACCCAAGTCATTGTGACAATGCACCGAAAAAATCGCTTTGTCTGAATTGGGAACATTCTCAATAAGGCGACCAATCGTTTCCGCATACTCTTCTGGAAACCCATAACCAACGGTATCGGGCAAATTGATGGTTCTAGCCCCAGCATCAATAACCTGCTCGATAATCCGGCACATATAATCAAATTCTGAACGACTGGCATCTTCCAATGAAAACTCCACATCGCCCATAAGATTGCGTGCCAATTTCACTGCCGACACCGCCTGCTCTAGTACCTGATCTGGTGACATCTGTAATTTGTACTTCATGTGAATCGGCGACGTCGCAATAAAAGTATGAATACGTCCGGAATTAGCATTTTTTAATGCCTCTGCCGCACGTTCAATATCTAAGTTTATGGTACGCGCGAGACTACAAACAGTGCTGTCTTTTACTGTCTCAGCAATGGCTTTCACTGCTTCAAAATCACCTTGGCTGGAAACCGCAAACCCGGCTTCAATTACATCCACTTTCAGCTTTTCTAATGACTTTGCCACACGCAACTTTTCTTCTCTGGTCATTGATGCGCCAGGGCTCTGCTCACCATCGCGGAGCGTTGTGTCAAAAATCACTAAATGTTGCTTGTCCATCAGTTGCTACTCCAGATATTACGCCCTTACACCAACAAGGGCCGGACAAAAATAATTACGCGAATTCTCCCCGTGAAGGGAGGGATTTGCAAATGGGAATAATAAAATTGTGGATAAAACGTATACGCCCCTCAGGGCAGGAGGAGAAGCAGACGAACAGCAACACAACGAGGCAAGGTGCCCCGCTGAAAACAAACCGCTTGATGACCACTAAAATTCATTACTTTCACTGAAGATGAGTTGTAATAGAGCTTCATTCAAACAGGTTTCAAACTGTTTGCCAAGCCCCGGTCACATTGAAACCCTTTTACGATACAACAGGGCCGGAAATGCTACGCTTTTGATGACCTCACCTTTTTCCACACCCACAACACGGGTGCTGACAGGCTATAAATCAATGCAAGCAAAAATAAAATTCGTGGCGGATCAATGATGACAATCACCAAGACCATGGTCACGGCAAAAATAACCACAAAGGGGACTTTTCCTTTCAGGTCTAGGCCTTTGAGACTGTGGTAACGAAAATTAGACACCATTAACAACCCTGAAAGAGCCGTCACCAGCGCTGCTACGAATGCTAATTGTGTAGTGGGTTCTACGTCGTAACTACTCCAGACCATGCCAGCAACCAACGCTGCGGCCGTAGGGCTCGCAATGCCAATAAAATACCGCTTATCTACTATATCCACTTGAGTATTAAAACGAGCCAATCTTAGAGCCGCACAAGAGGCATAAATGAAGGCTGCAGCCCAGCCAATTTTACCGACTTCATTGAGTATCCAAGAGAATGCTACCACTGCCGGAGCCACGCCAAAGGAAACCATATCTGACAGACTATCGTATTGAAGCCCAAATTCACTGGATGTATTGGTCATACGGGCCACAGTTCCGTCAAGACCATCAAAGATCATTGCGACAAAAATAGCGATGGACGCTGCCTCGAAGTTGCCATCCATCCCCGCCAAAATAGCGTAAAAACCAGCAAACATGGCGCCAGTAGTGAACAGATTTGGCAGTAGATAAACGCCTTTGTGCCGAACTTTCTCTTGTTGAGGTGGCTGGCAATTGTCATCAACTACCGGCTGGGAAGTTTCCTCGCCATGATCTACATTGTGATTGTCGTTATCCACTATCATTAGCCCTTAAACATTAAGCCTTAAACATTGTCCCTTAAACACTGACCCTAGACTCTAGTACACGTCAATTCAGATCAGATGAAGGTAACTGAGAGTATTAAACACCAAAGGTTGAAACAAAAAAACCGCGCCGTAGCGCGGTTTTTTTGTTAAGTGATGTCACGCCACTTTATTCTAGTGCTTAGTTTTTATCTTTATCAACAAGCTTGTTAGCGGCAATCCATGGCATCATCGAACGCAATTTCGCGCCAGTCTGCTCAATCGGATGCGCTGCATTGTTGCGACGGTAAGCCGTCATAGAAGGGTAGTTCATAGCACCTTCAGTAACGAACATTTTGGCATACTCACCGTTTTGAATATCTTTCAAAGCGTTGCGCATCGCTGCACGGGACTCATCATTGATGATTTTAGGGCCAGTAACGTACTCACCGTACTCCGCATTGTTGGAGATCGAGTAGTTCATATTGGCAATGCCACCCTCGTACATCAGATCCACAATCAGTTTCAGTTCGTGGAGACATTCGAAGTAAGCCATTTCAGGGGCATAACCAGCCTCAACCAATGTTTCAAAGCCCGCTTTTACCAACTCGACAGTACCGCCGCACAGTACGGCTTGTTCGCCAAATAAATCCGTTTCAGTTTCATCTTTGAATGTGGTTTCAATAATACCAGTACGACCGCCACCAACACCGCTTGCATAAGACATGGCCACATTTCTAGCATTACCTGAGGCATCTTGATGAATTGCCACCAGATCAGGAATACCACCACCCTTGGTGAATTCACTACGGACTGTGTGTCCAGGTGCTTTAGGTGCAATCATAATGACATCCAGGTCTGCACGAGGCACAACTTGGTTGTAGTGAATGGCAAAGCCGTGAGCAAAGGCCATAGTAGCGCCCTGCTTAAGGTTCGGCTCAACTTCGTCTCTATAGAGATGAGATTGGAATTCATCAGGGGTCAGAATCATCACCAAATCCGCACCGGCAACGGCTTCTGGTACATTTTTCACAGCCAGGCCGGCAGCCTCAGCTTTTGCGGCAGAAGCTGAACCAGCTCGTAAACCAACAGTGACGTCTACACCAGAGTCTTTCAGGTTCAGGGCATGGGCGTGGCCCTGAGAGCCATAACCAATAATGGAGACCTTCATACCCTGAATAATGGAGAGGTCACAGTCTTTATCGTAAGAAACTTGCATGTTTACACCTATGTTTTAAATCTATGGTTTCAAATATATGGTTTTAAATCTAAGTTAACGAGTTACCAAAAGAGCCTTTTTTACTCGCACAAAAGGCCCTCTCAATAAAAACTAAAGTCGCAGTGACTTTTCACCACGAGCTAGACCCGATACACCAGACCTAACCAGCTCAAGAATATCGACACCGCCAATGGCCTGGACAAAGGCGTCGAGTTTATCACTGTTACCCACAACCTGTAATGTATAAGCATTCGCATTTACATCAACGATCTGACCACGGAAAATATCGACGCAACGCTTGATCTCGGCTCGCTGTGAATCATTGGCCTTCACTTTAACCAACATCAGTTCACGCTCAATGTGTGGTCCTTCTGTCAGGTCGACCACTTTGACCACATCGATCAATTTATGTAAATGTTTGGTGATCTGCTCAATCACCTTATCATTACCATGAGTCGTCATGGTCAGACGAGACAGCGTCTGATCCTCCGTAGGCGCAACAGTGAGCGTATCAATATTATAACCACGCTGAGAAAACAAACCCACAACTCGAGACAACGCTCCGGGTTCATTTTCCATCAAGACTGAAAGTATACGTCTCATCAGGTACGCTCCGTTTTGCTCAACCACATATCACGCATAGAGCCATTGGGGGCAATATGCATTGGATACACGTGCTCTGAACGATCCACATTAATGTCCATAAAGACCACACGATCTTTCAGACTGAAGCACTCAGCCATCTTTTCTTCTAACTCATCGAAGTGAGTCACCCGTATCCCTACATGGCCATAGGCTTCGGCTAACTTAACAAAGTCAGGGAGCGAATCTTCGTAAAGACTGGAGGAATAACGGCTACTGTATTGCATATCCTGCCATTGACGCACCATGCCCAACGCTTGGTTGTTGAGATTAATGATTTTTACAGGGAGACCATACTGGGAACAGGTAGACAGCTCCTGAATACACATTTGTATACTTCCTTCACCGGTAACACAGGCTACGACTGCATCGGGATGGGCTAACTGCACACCCATTGCCGCAGGCAAACCAAAGCCCATGGTGCCAAGCCCACCTGAATTAATCCATCGACGCGGTTTATCAAATAAGTAGTACTGGGCAGCGAACATCTGATGCTGACCCACATCAGACGTCACATAGGCATCGCCACCGGTCACCTTGTACAACGTTTTGATCACATCTTGCGGTTTAATAATATTACCGGCGCTTGGTTCATGGCGAGGCTGAGTATAGATTCCATGACGATCACGCCACTCATCAATTTGCGTCCACCACTCAGTAATAGCCGCTTCATCTGGCTTTGCACTAGCACTCTCAATCTGGTCAAGCATCTCCTGTAGTACCGCATCACAAGGACCGACAATGGGTATATCTATCGCCACGATTTTAGAAATGGAGGTTGGGTCTACGTCAATATGAATAATTTTTGCTGAGGGGCAAAATTTACTAGGGGTATTTGTCACCCGGTCATCAAATCGAGCGCCAACAGCCAGAATGACATCGGCGTGATGCATGGCTGCATTCGCCTCATAAGTGCCATGCATACCCAACATACCCAAAAACTGGCGATCAGTACCTGGAAAGGCACCTAAGCCCATCAGCGTATTCGTGACGGGGATATTCAATAGCTTCGCTAATTCAGTTAGCTGCGAGGATGCATTACCTAAAACTACGCCACCACCGCTGTAAATAACCGGACGTTTGGCAGCCAATAGTATCTTTATAGCACGCTTAATCTGACCCGGGTGCCCCTTGGTCGTAGGCTGGTAAGAGCGGATCTTGATCTTGTCGGGGTACTCATAAGGCACGCGATAGTTGGGAGCAGTGACATCTTTAGGAATGTCCACAACAACGGGGCCTGGGCGTCCTGTCCCTGCAATATAGAACGCTTTAGCAATAATCCCTGCAATCTCAGAGGCGTCCTTAACCAGAAAGCTATGCTTAACGATAGGCCTAGAAATACCCACCATATCTGTTTCTTGAAACGCATCGCCACCAATTTTATCCCTAGGAACCTGGCCGGAAATGACGACCATGGGAATAGAATCCATGTAGGCAGTAGCGATACCAGTAATAGCATTGGTAGCACCAGGACCAGAAGTAACCAGTACGGCTCCTACTTCTCCCGTGGAACGGGAATGACCGTCAGCTGCATGAACTGCCGCCTGCTCATGACGAACAAGAATATGTTGAACATCCTGTTGTTGAAATAATGCATCGTAAATATGCAATGCCGCACCACCGGGATAGCCCCAGATCTGCTTAACACCTGCATCTTTAAGTGCACGAACGACGATATCACCGCCAGACAAAAGTTCCACTGTACAAACCCTCAAAATATAAACACCACAACACCGGCTCAGCCCACAAGGAACATAAACCACAACCGCTGTGACATCACAGGTCTGCTATTGCAACACCGCAGCCGATTTTGGTAGTCGGCGCGTCAGACTCATCGGTAAACAAGTCTGTTCTGGATGCCCAGCGAACGCTGTTTACGCTCACTTGGCAAACTGGTAAGAAACCAGCGGGCGAGTAATAGGAGATACCCGCCGAACTTGCGAACCTTATGAATTTATAGCCATAAAGTCAAGTAGTTACCTCTTCCAGCTCATAAACCCTCTTCTTTTTTTTGCTACCAAACACTCAACATCTGCCCTATAAATCCGCTATGATGCAATTAGTTAGGGTTTATATGGGCTTCAGGATATGAAACATCTTTATTTGGTAATACTCACCGGCCTGTTCGTTACCACCAGCGTTACAGCACATGCAGAAAAGATCTACAAATGGCAGGATGATGACGGATCTTGGAATTATTCAGAAGTACCTCCGGTCGAAAAAGAGGCGGAAACACTTAGGATCAAGGGGCCCAAGCAGCTCGGCCAACCCTCAGCAAAAGAACCGGAACAAGAAAATACCGACAAGAGTGTCGGGCAATCGGAAGATCAACCCCTAAAACAGTCCCCAGAAGTCGCCGCTGCGGAACGCGAACGTAAGGCACACAATTGTGAGGTGGCCAGAAAGAACCTAACCTCTCTCACTAATCGACCAAGGATTCGTTATATGGATGAAGAGAAAGGTGAGGAGCGCTACCTAACTCCAGATGAGCATGATGAGTGGAGTGAAAAATCAAAAAACCAAGTTAAGGAATTTTGTCAGTAATTAATTCTGTAGTCACTCAGACTCAATATTAAAGTTCAACGCCCCATCTTTTTTCTCTTTGGGTATTTGGAATTAGGATGAATCATTTCCCTTTTACGAGTTTACTGACTATTGTCTTAGCCATTTTCTTTTTGAACTCGATTACCCCTACGTCATCCCAGTCACCGCCGGCTAAAAAATAAATCTCATAAACTTCCAATGCCTTGTATGCAGAAATTAATTCAGGGTGTTTTTTAATCGCGATAGTTTTTTTATCATTTAAAAGACTGTCTAGCAGCTCAAAATATTTTTTATTTAGAGCCACAGAATCTGTCGTGCTCTCTACTTCTGACGTACTCTCTACTTCTGACGTGCTTTCTACTTCTGAAGTACCGCGTACTTCTAAAGCACTTTCTCCTACGCCTTCCGTCATTGGTTGAGTCATGGCTTTAAAAACCTCTACTTTTGATATGCCCTCATTCCGCTCATCGATATGCTGAAGGCGTCCTCCCACGGCTCGTTGCTAACACGTCTCCCGGACATAATAACCTGGCCTAAGGTTACGTCTTGAGTTTGATGTGTTTTATTTTTCCTGATCCTAGTTAGGGAGCCCTAACATCCAGAAAAAACACGATCCTCGCCCCTTGCCAAACTTAACGTTACCCCTGCTTAACATTGCTCCGTGGAAAACACGACCTGATCGCCATCCAGACCAACCACAACAGTGTCGCCCGGAACAAAATCACCACCAAGCACCTGTTGAGCCAGCGGGTTTTCCAGCAACTGCTGAATAGCCCGCTTTAATGGTCTGGCCCCATAAACTGGATCGAAACCTGCGTCACAAAGCTTATCCATCATAGGCCCTGATATCTCCAATGACAGATCACGTTCAGCTAAACGTTTCCTTAACAGCCCAAGCTGGATCTCGGCAATCCCGCGAATTTGCCCTTTAGCTAAGGGGTGAAATACCACCATTTCATCAATTCGATTAATAAATTCCGGTCTAAAATGACCCGACACCACATCCATAACCGCCTCTTTCATCGCTTCATACCGATTTTCGTTAGCAGTGGAATCATCTACCTCGCTCCCATCCTGACTGGCATCAAAGTTGACTGTATCAAAGGAATGATCCTCAACCAGTCCCTGAATTCGATCAGAACCCAAATTGGAGGTCATCACAATGACGGTATTGCGAAAATCTACTGTCCGCCCTTGCCCATCGGTAAGCCGACCATCATCCAGCACTTGCAGCAAGATGTTAAACACATCAGGGTGAGCTTTCTCCACCTCATCCAACAACAGTACTGAGTAGGGTCGCCGCCTCACCGCTTCAGTGAGATAACCACCCTCCTCATAACCCACATAACCAGGAGGCGCACCTACCAACCTAGCCACTGAGTGCTTCTCCATAAACTCGGACATGTCGATACGCACCATGGCGTCTTCACTGTCGAATAAAAACTCAGCAAGCGCTTTACACAGCTCAGTTTTACCCACACCGGTTGGCCCGAGAAATAGAAATGAACCATTGGGACGATTTGGATCAGAGAGACCCGCCCGGCTCCGCCGCACGGCGTTAGATACAGCCACTACAGCTTCACTCTGACCAATCACGCGCTTGTGCAAGTCATCTTCCATTCGAAGTAACTTATCACGTTCGCCCTCAAGCATCTTAGAGATGGGTATTCCTGTCCACTTGGAAACAACTTCTGCAATTTCGTCTTCGGTTACTTTATTGCGGAGCAGTTGTTTTTCACTCGTATCCGCCTCACTAGCGGCCACAAGTTGTTTCTCAAGTTCAGGTATTTTACCATATTGCAGTTCCGACATTTTGGCCAAGTTACCCGCCCGGCTGGCAGCATCCATATCGATTCCGGCCTGCTCCAATTCGATTTTAATCTGGGCTACTCCCTGTAATGCCGCTTTTTCCGCCTTCCATATTTCGTCCAGATCGGCGAACTCTTTGCCGATCACATCGATATCTTCCTTAATTTTCTTCAAACGTTTGCGAGAGGCCTCATCCTCTTCCTTCTTGACCGCTTCACGCTCCATTTTCAGTTGAATCAACCGACGCTCTAAACGATCCATCTCCTCCGGCTTGGAATCGATTTCCATCCGAATACGACTGGCGGCTTCATCTATAAGGTCAATCGCTTTATCAGGCAATTGGCGATCCGCGATATAGCGTTGTGATAGTTTGGCCGCCGCCACAATGGCAGAATCGGTGATATCTACCCCGTGGTGTATCTCATAGCGCTCTTTCAATCCACGCAAAATAGCAATAGTGTCTTCTTCATTAGGCTCAGCAACTAATATTTTTTGAAAGCGACGCTCCAAAGCGGCATCTTTTTCAATATATTGACGGTATTCATCAAGGGTCGTCGCACCCACACAATGCAGCTCTCCTCGAGCCAGTGCAGGCTTCAACATATTGCCTGCATCCATAGCGCCTTCAGCTTTACCCGCACTGACCATGGTATGCAACTCATCAATAAACAGTATTATTTGACCTTCCTGTTTAGAGAGCTCCTTGAGAACAGCCTTGAGGCGCTCCTCAAAATCACCCCGAAATTTGGCGCCTGCAAGCAGCGCCCCTAAATCTAAAGATAGAACGAGTTTGCGTTTTAACCCTTCAGGTACTTCACCATTAACAATCCGCTGAGCCAACCCCTCAATAATGGCGGTTTTACCCACACCAGGCTCACCAATTAATACCGGGTTATTTTTGGTACGCCGCTGTAACACCTGAATAGTGCGGCGAATTTCATCATCACGACCAATCACCGGGTCAAGCTTACCCTCAGCAGCACGTGCTGTGAGGTCTATAGTGTATTTTTCCAACGCCTGACGGTTACCCTCTGCTTCCGGATCTGTCACAGCCTCTCCTCCACGAATCTTATCCACAATGGCCTGGAATTTAGCTTTGTCGCCATACTTGGCCAACGCCTTACCCTCATCACCTTTATCCTCAAATGCCGCCAATAAAACTACTTCACTGGAAATAAACTGATCACCCAGTTGCTGCGCCTGCTTGTCCGCCAAGTTAAGTAATTTGCCTAAATTTGGTGATACATTGACCTCACCCGTTGGCGACTGTATCTGAGGCAATCGATCAAGCTGCTGAGCAAGCTCGTTCTTTAGCCCCTCCGTATCAAAGCCGGCCTGACTCAGCATGGGTCGCAAAGCGCTACCCTCCTGATTCAACAGTGCCAATATAAGATGCGCTGGTTCAAGGGCAGTATTGTCCCTGCCCACAGCCATTGACTGAGCATCCGAGATAGCAGTTTGTAAATGCGAGGTAAAACGGTCAAATCGCATAGTCGACCTCAATGTTGATTGTTCAATTTTACTGGTTAAACAACAAGTTGGGGCAAATATGGATATTTCAAGCGCTACTCTGTATTAAGCTATATTTAGCCCGTATTTAGCTGATCCATATCAAGCTGGCCATTCGGCCGGTCTGGCCATCACGGCGATAGGAATAGAACCGCTTAGCATCCGCATAGGTACAAAAATCATCACCGTAAACCTGCGTTACTCCCAATCTGTGGAGGGCAATTTTGGCGAGACCATAGATATCGGCCTGCCAGTGCTCTAGATCAGTTTTTACAAAACAGTTTTCTATATTACGACGAACATTTTGTTGATCCGCACTGTCAATAAAAGCCTCGAGAACCTCAACTCCCACCTCAAAATGTGGCTGGCTAATCGCCGGTCCCAAATAAACTATAAGCTCGGATGTATTGGAATGAAACTGGTTAATGGCTTGATCGACAATACCTGCTGCTAATCCACGCCATCCGGCATGCACTGCGGCAACTTCAGTGCCAGCATGGTTGCAAATTAGTATTGGCAAACAGTCTGCGGTCATCACCGTACAAACACGGCCTGACTGATTGGTATAGCAACCATCAGCAGTACGCGTCACGCCGTCACTCTCTGCAGAAACAATGGTTGTCCCATGCACCTGATCAAGAAGCTGCGGCGATGAAGGCAACCGTATTTTCTCGGACAGCAAGTGCTCCGATAATAGTCGCCAGTTTTGTTCTACTGCCTTAGGATGATCACCCACATGGAAGGCAAGGTTAAGACTGTTCCAAGGCGGTGCTGACTGACCACCACTACGGGTGCTAATGGCCGTGTGAATATTGTCGGGAGTAGGCCAGTCGGGGATGAGCACTGCCATGATTAGGCCTGCGTGTCTGCCTTAATAGCAAGAAGCAGAGCGTCAAAATCTGCCGGAGGTGATGCCAGCCACTCCATATACTCACCCGTATCAGGGTGAATTAAGCCCAGTTTAGCCGCATGTAACGCCTGTCGTTTGAACGCTCTCAAGGTATCATGCAGTTCAGGGGTGGCCCCTTTTGGCAGTTTAAGGCGCCCGCCATAGACGGCATCGCCCACCAGAGGATAACCAATATGGGACATATGTACCCGTATTTGATGTGTACGTCCCGTCTCCAGTTTGACCCGAATATGAGTATGGTTTGGAAAGCGTTCAATCACTCGGTAATGAGTGACCGCTTCTTTGCCGCCATGCACCACAACTGACATTTTGGTTCGTATTTGTGGATGACGCCCCATTGGTTTATCAACGGTACCGCCTCCCGTCATTACCCCCTGAACAATAGCCTGATATTCCCTGCTCACCGTTCGTTTCTGCAACTGTCTAGTTAAAGAATGGTGGGCTATTAGGGATTTAGCGACCACCATTAGTCCGGTGGTATCCTTGTCTAGGCGGTGAACAATACCAGCACGAGGAATATTTTCATTATCTGGAATATGGTGGATTAAGCCATTGAGTAACGTGCCGGTATAATTTCCTGCCGCGGGGTGAACAACCAGCCGATCTGGTTTGTTAATGACGAGAATATGTTCATCCTCATAGATGATATCGAGCTTGATCGCTTCCGGCTCCCATTCGCCCTCCGGCTCCAATGCAACATTCACCACCAACGTCTCGCCACCCAAAAGCTTGTCTTTAGGTCTATACAACTGACCATTGACCAATAAATCACCCTCTTTGATCCACTGTTGCAAGCGGGAACGAGAGAAATCATCAAATAATTCCGCCGCAACCTGATCGAGACGGCTGCCAGCCAGTTCTAGTGGCACTATCGCTTCCAGTTCTATTGGATCAGTCATCGGTGTTTTGCATCCCGTCGGGCCTGTGGTTAAATAGCGAATCTTACAGGCATTGCTCCAGCTAACAAGAACACTTTACTGCTCACTCATCGGGATTTAACCACCAACATGCGATTTTTGACCCCTCTGCTGTTATGCACAACACTACTGATCACCGGCTGCTCGTGGCTGAAAGGCGCTGACCAAATCAATCAGGAAGAGCGCGACACGAGTGAATTTTCGGAGAAAGATTTCTACGAGGTGATTCAGCAGGATTTAAATGACGCTTTCTGGCAGACCGCCATTGAAAACCTAGAAGCACTAGAGGCTCAATTCCCATTTGGTGACTATGCAGAACAGGCACAGCTGGAGCTCATTTATGCCCGCTACCGAGCAAGTGAATTTGAAGCTGCCATTGCCTCGGCGGATCGGTTCATGCGATTACACCCTCAGCACTCCAATGTGGATTATGCATACTATTTAAAAGGGCTTTCTTCCTTTTCAAAAGGTAAGGGCTTTTTTGACCAGCTAATACCCACCGATGAATCCAAACGTGATCCTGGTTCTGCCCGCGACTCGTTGACCACATTTAATGAGCTGTTGAACCGGTTTCCCGACAGTCCCTATGCACCTGATGCCCGTAAACGAACTATTTATCTGCGAAATAACCTGGCACGACTCGAGATCCATGCTGCCAACTACTATTTTCTCCGCGGAGCCTACCTTGCCGCGGCCAATCGAGGACGTTATGTGGTCGAAAACTACCAAATGACGCCTGCTGTACCAGATGGTCTAGCCGTTATGGCCCAAGCCTATTATTTAATGCAAATGCAGGATCTCTCCAATGATGCCATCAAGTTACTAGTCGCCAACTACCCAAACCACCCCGCACTAGACGAAAGTGGTAACTTCCAATATCAAGAAGACACCACTTCACTCAAGCGTAGCTGGACAAACACACTGACAGCGGGGCTTTATGATAAACCAGAAACGATTGGTTTCGACACCCGCCATGTTTTTAGTGAACGCTATAAAAAATCGGGTAAAGACGCCGCCCGGGGAGAAAAATCCTGGTTTGACCGGCTCACTTTTGGGGTTTTTCAATAAACGAGCCCGTACCATGAAAGGGCTACCATTTTTTCGAACATTATTACCACTCATAACGCGTACAGTTGGCCCTGCTTCTAGACGACCTTATAGACTGCGCTCTAATATACAACCAACGAACACCACCTCATGAGCCAAGCCATGGATATTGACGAAATCCGCAGGGAAATGAAGGTCCTACCTAATATCGACCCGGCCTTCGAAACAGAACGTCGAATAACATTTATCAAATCAACACTTTCAAAATCTGGCGCCAAAACGCTTATCCTCGGTATTAGCGGAGGCATTGACTCCACCACCTGTGGCCGGTTGGCTCAACTAGCGGTAGACCAACTCAATCATGAAAATGTTGATCAGCACTACCAGTTTATTGCTGTCAGACTACCCTATGGCATTCAAGCTGATGAACATGATGCTCAATTAGCACTGAAATTCATCCAGCCAACAGAAAGCCTTGTAGTCAATATCAAACTAGGGGTGGAAGGTATTCATGAGGAAGCTCTCGGTGCTTTAAATAAGCGTAATTTACAGACGATTCACGATTCCGTTATTGACTTTACCAAGGGCAATACTAAGGCCAGATCGCGCATGGCTGTTCAGTATGAACTTGCCGGGCTTTTAGGTGGGCTGGTTATTGGCACTGATCATTCCGCCGAAAATATTACCGGTTTTTTCACCAAATGGGGCGATGGCGCCTGTGATTTAGCACCACTGTTTGGTCTTAGCAAACGCCAGGTTCGTCAGATCGCTGATTTTCTTGGTGCACCCAAAACCCTTATAGAAAAAACGCCCACCGCGGACCTAGAGTGTCTGGTGCCTCAAAAAGCTGATGAACAGGCCCTAGGCGTCACCTACGATGAACTTGATGACTTCCTTGAGGGAAAACCCGTTTGCGAATCAGTGATAACTCGCATCGTCGATATATACCAAAAAACCCAACACAAACGTCAACCTATCCCAACTATCTACGATTAACCTCTATCTTCTACAGATACATTTAATGCTGAAAAATATCTGCGATGTATTGACTCAATACTCAATCACAGCGTTTTCACCATGAAACAAACTACGCTTTTCGGATAGAATCACGTCATAAACAAAACATAAAGGGTAGGTATGCAACGGCAAGCCGATCAGGTTGAAACCAGTACCGTCCCCGATAGCCTTCTGAAGGTTTATGCCTACTATCGGGCAATACTGGCGGTGCTATTACTCGTTATGTACCTGACCGGTATAGCCCTGAAAATTCTGGGCAGCGAAAACCCTCAATTATTTTTAATCACCACCTCTGCGTACACATTCCTCTGCCTCATCACGCTGTTTTACTTTCGCTCCCACCCACACGGGCCAAGTACCCAGCTGCTGTTCTTTATATTGCTAACGGATATGGTGGCGATCACCCTGATGATGCATGCCAGTGGAGGACTAGAAAGCGGGCTGGGCTTTCTAATGCTGGCTATTGTGGCTGCAGGCAGCATCTTCGTAGCGGGAAGGTTGTCTCTGCTACTGGCCGCTACTGCCAGTATTTTTGTGATGACAGAAACGCTGTCCACCATCCTGTTACTGAATAAGAATCAAGAAGCTATATTTCCGGCAGGTATTTTGGGCATTCTGCTTTTTATCACAGCACTGGTTTTTCAAATATTAACCCAACGTATACGGGCAGCTCAGACCATTGCTTCCAAAACTGCCATTGAGAGCGCGCGACATCAAAAACTTAACGAATCAATTGTTAAACGGATGCATACAGGGATTGTCGTTGTTGATAGCAACGACAATATCCAGCTGATCAATAGTTCTGCTGTACAATTATTGGGTGGTCAAGCGCCAGGAAAACCTCTGGGAATAAACCAAACAATCAGGCTTATCCCACCACTGCTTAAACAACTCGAACGCTGGCGAACCTACCCTTGGCTAAGGACGCCCATATTCAAGGCTACCTCTAGCTCGCAAGAATTACAGGCGAATTTCACCTCTCTCCATCAGGGTGCCGCGAAACAGACGCTGATATTTTTGGAAGACACCCGAACCTTGGCCCAGCAAGCCCAACAGCTAAAGCTTTCATCACTAGGCAGACTAACGGGCAGTATTGCTCATGAAATCCGTAATCCTTTAGGTGCGATCAGCCATGCATCACAATTACTGTCCGAGCAACCCTCAAGTGAAAGCCAAGACAAATTGATTGATATTATTAACCGACAATGTAACCGCGTGAATCAAATTGTTGAGAATGTACTCCAACTCTCGAGCCAAAAAACACCTGCATTTCAAAAGCTATGGTTATTACAATGGCTAAAGAAATTTCGCATGGAATACCTAGGTTATCATCAACCACTGACGATTATAGAAATTGAGAGTGATGGGCAAGACACTCAGATATTTTTTGACCCAAGCCACCTGACTCAAATTCTAACCAATCTAGTAGATAACGGTATACGTTTCAGTCAACAGTCCTGTGATCAGCGCTGGATCAAGCTCGTCGTTTCAAAGGACGCCACTTCTAACCTTCCCTTTCTAGACATTTATGACAAAGGGCCCGGCATTCCCAAGAGTAATCAAGAACAGATCTTTGAACCCTTTTTTACCACATCTCACGAAGGTTCCGGTTTGGGTCTCTACTTGGCTCTGGAACTTTGTAAGGTAAACTATGCCTTACTTAATTATTTCGGAGACAACGCTGAAAATAGCCATTTTCGTATAGGATTTTCTCATACGGAATGACTATTACCGAGACCGCAATAATGATGAAAAAACGTGTTTTGATTGTTGACGACGAACCTGATATCCGGGAATTACTCTCCATGACCTTGGAACAGATGGGACTTGAGGTGGTCACTACTGCCAAGCTCACCAAAGCTCGAAAACTACTGGACAGTGAGAGCTTTGATCTCTGTCTCACTGATATGAACATGCCCGATGGTAACGGGCTTGAACTCGTTGATCACGTTCAAGCCTGCCACCCACATCTTCCCATAGCCATGATCTCTGCCTACGGCAATATGGAGGTGGCTGTAGAAGCGCTTAAAAAGGGCGCATTTGATTTTATTTCCAAACCCCTAGAGCTAATACGCCTGCGCAATATTGTTCAGGCAGCACTCAAGTTGGATCAAAAAGACCTAGAGAATACCTCAGCGTCTACAACCTTAATTGGCAGCTCTCCCGCTATGGAGGCTCTGAAACAACAAATCAGGCAAGTATCCCGCAGCCAGGCGCCTATTTTTATCAGCGGTGAGTCTGGCAGTGGCAAAGAGCTTGTCGCCAGAGCAATTCATGGTCTTGGCCCTCGCGCCAACGAACCCTTTATTCCGGTTAACTGTGGTGCCATTCCTTCAGAGCTGATGGAAAGTGAATTTTTTGGCCACAAAAAAGGGAGCTTTACGGGGGCACATAAGGATAAAAAAGGGCTGTTCCAAGCCGCCAATGGCGGAACCCTGCTACTCGATGAAGTGGCAGATCTGCCTCTTGAAATGCAGGTAAAACTTCTACGTGCCATTCAGGAAAAAAGCGTACGCCCTGTTGGTGCTGAGGATGAGATACCTGTGGACGTTCGAATTCTCAGTGCCACACACAAGAACTTGGCAAAAGAGGTACAAAGCAACCAGTTTCGTCAGGACTTATTTTACCGTATCAATGTTATCGAGCTTCCAGTGCCCAGCCTGCGTGACCGCAGGGATGATATCCCACAACTGGCTGATGCTTTCCTGAAACGGTTTGCTAGCGAATGCGGCCAACCAACACCAACACTCTCTGATGAAGCACTTCAAGCGCTTCTTAAGCACAGTTTTCCCGGTAATATCCGCGAGTTGGAAAATACGCTGGAACGGGCCTTCACCCTCTGTCATGGTTCAACAATAGGTTCCGTTGATCTTCAACTCCATCCAGAAATACCCTCGGTAGAAAATTCCCACCGCTCTAATTCAACCACAGAAGAATTCAGCTCTATCGACGACTATCTAGCGACGGTAGAGAAAGACATGTTGGTCGCTGCACTGGAGAAAAATCGCTGGAACAAAACTGCCACTGCCAAAGAGCTGGGGATCAGCTTTCGGCAGATACGGCATAAACTAAAGAAATTTGAACTTGACTAGATAATCTTTATCCCCAGCAACGAGTTCCGCCAGCCCTATAGCCTTTTTGACCCAAATTATTGATCGTTAAATGACCACAGTTGCTTAGATCTTTCATCTGCTGTGTACTTATTGGCGTTATCATCAAGTCGAACGTAGTTGTAGTAGCACTCACTATCGATAATTCATAAATACCACCACTAGCCACCCCATCCCCTTGGCTATTAATCTGGCTATTACTGTATCCTAGCTTGGGCAACGTATCCGCATAAGTCTTATTGTCAATAAAGTACTGCTCTTGGCGTGATGCCAACTTTAACAACTCAGCCGCACCAACTGATCGCTTAGTTCTAATCACATATTTTTCATAATTAGGCAATGCAATCATAGTTAGCAGCGCGATGACTGCAACAACTATCAGCAACTCAATTAAAGTGAAGCCCGCTGTTTTACTCCGATGATTTCTCATCATATCTTCTCCAATTCAGATTACGGTATATCAAGCCCTTTCTCATACCAATAGATCTTCAATTGGCTCCTTCCCGCAGCTTTGAAAATTTGTTTTCCATCAACACCCGTCCCAGGAACAAGAATAAAATCTGAACCCAGCGGTTTAACATCACCCAATAGACCATCCCCAATAGGAACAAATTTGGTGTCCAAATTATCACTAAGATGAACCGTCGGGGCACCATTATTTAAACTCAGAGCATAGAGTCGGCTAGATCCTTCAGGTGGAGAACAAATATCTGCGCCACCGCCTGCACCCGGTTCGCCATTAGGCAAATAGGATGTCGCAAAAACTGTACCATCAACTACCAAGGGCTTTGATAACCCTTTCTCCCCAAGTTGCTCATAATCCAAAAACCAACCTTCAGTATCACTAGCTGAAGCGACACAAGCCGCAGAAGTTTCATCTGAAAGACAAAATTCTGTATCTGCCAGGTCTGCCTTTACAATCACACTATCTAGCGGAAGACCCGAACCTGAATCAATAAGTGCGTCTGAGCCTGTATCAGTAATTAAGTCATTCAAGGCAAATAGTGTATTATCCACATCGTCCTCTCTGGGGTGAGGACGATCACCACTAGTAATCACCACCTTATCAACCGGTGTAACATTATTCTCGAGATAGGTTTGTACTACATCGGGCGCATGGTAAAAACGGCGGTCATTTGCAGACTTAACTGCGGCTGTAGCCGCTGGGTCGACAGCATCAATACCTAGCTGTGCAAAGAGCCCTACAAACCACTGTTCTCGGCCATCGACAGCCGCCCCCCCCACATCTGGGCTAGCTTCAGGAAGGTCTATCCTCCAAACATTACCCCCGGTATCACCCACATAGCCCCTGTCCAGAATGCCATTTTTATTGCTATCAAATAGGGTGATATCAGAGGGGATACTATGAATCATACTTGGGTGTACAAAGTGGTCTGAACTTGACGTATTTGGAACTGTTGACGCTGACGCACCACCTGTTGCTTTCCAGATCAATGCTCCCGTTAGGGCATTCACGACGTAAATAGCTGTCCCTTCAGTATCTGGACCCATATGACCATCCAAATCCTTACAAAGTCTGGCCGTATTGGTAGCATTCCAACCACCGCACATACCTCCGGCAAAAACTACAGCAGTCTGAAGTTCAACGGCGCCGCCAGCGGCGTCACTCTGTACACCTGTTTGAACAACACCAACTGTAGGATTGGAGAAAGTCATACCAAGTTCAGTAAAATCTGAACTTGCACTGTTTATTTTCCAAATTAGTTTAGGGGGAATATCTGGATTTGAAATATCGAAGGCAAAAACTTCATCCCCCCCTCTTCGCATGGTTATATAGAGATATACCTTGTCATTATCACCTGACTCAATATGCCCATCGTTGTCATTATCTACAATCAGAGACACCGGACGCCCATCCATGCCATAAGGATGTGTAGGTATCGTCGGGCCACCGCTAAGAATAGAAGCTAGGTCAAGGGAAGAGTGGGGAATAAACCCACCAATTTCATCGCCCTCTTCAGCACCAGAAGAATTATTAGTATTTCTCACCATATGGAAAATACCATCATTGGTACCAAAAAATAGTCGTATTCTTTGCTCGCAACCTGTCACCGTAGGGTCAGCACAACCATAATTTACTGGTAAGGGCTGGGAATGTAATGCATCACCCATAAACCAGTTTCTTGTTGTTACTGTATCCTTCGGATTGCCGCCGAATTTCTCTAAAGCTCCATCTAAATCGGCATCAACGGCATCAATCCCTCTTAACCAAGCCAATAATTCCACTGTTTCCGATGACGTAGCGACACCAAGTGCCGACTGAATGTCCGCATCAGCAGATAGCGTCGCATCCGCATTCAAAGGTATCAGTCCATCACCAGAAATATCATCATTGGCAGAACCATCAGTAAAACTCGTTGTGGGCTCTGTATACATTTTTCTGGGTGCTGGATCACCCACTGTTTTATTCGCTACCGCCCCAGCGTCCGTATTATTAACACCGGGTGTTCCTTGACTGGAGCCGTTGATCAATCCAGGAATTTGCTGCCCCGCGCCACCCCGGTTCGTTGAACGACCGTCTTTACCTGCTACATCTAGATCTTCAGTGCTGAAATTGGCTGACATATCGTAACCACCAGCATCAGTCCAATAGCTCAACGCGCTTCGTTTAATCAGCCCATCCGTGTCAAAGGCAGGTACCGGTGTGCTTCCCGAAACATGAGTAGAATCAACAATAACTCTTATGGTGTCATCGTCTGGGTCAGCCACAATTTTCAGCTTTTTCACATTGCCCGGCCAAAAGGGGTTGGCATCCCGGTCGGCTTGGAACAATGCCAAATAAACGTTATCTACTACCTCTACCCGATTAAAGACATTAACGGGGACTGACGCAGCTACAAATGTGGCACTTTTACTTAAAATCGCACTTAAGCCTGCTATTAAACCATCAAGAAATTCCCGGGCATTATCTCGAGCAAAAGGACCAATCTCATCTTCACCATCGGGGGTCCCCGCTAGACTGTAATCGGGCACCTTACCTGCCTGAATCGCTTGAGCACCTGCAACAAAAATAGATTGTACCGGTTGACCATTAGCAAATGGTTCCGTGGCGAAAGCCGTCACCAAGTCGTCGAATGGGTCACTACCTACAGAATCAATCCCCAGATCAGGATCAGCCTCTATCTCATCATTTGAATTTGACTCCTGTTGAGATTCCTTAAAGAAATTATTGATGACATAAGTTTTTGTGCACTCATTGGCATTATCATTAGCCGTGTAGGGATCGTTATAAGATGAAGCCATATTACTGTAATCGGCCGTATCAATAATTGAGGGGTCAGGCTCAGACCCTGTTTGTCCAACAATTGTCGGAGTACATAACGCAGAGCCTGCTGCTGTACATCTACCATCCGCCGCTCGATTAAGATCATTATTCAAGTTGTATTCATCGGTGCCTTTGCTGTTGCTTACATAACTATCCCACCCCAAGTGAGCATTCCATATACCGTTTCCACGTAAATAACGTGAAATTTCATAATACAACTCTGCCCCCTGAAATAGATGGGTCACACTTCCGCCGCTAGCACTGGGTATCGTAAGCAATGAAGCGATCAACTCATTTACACCCGTCTTGGCTGCATCGGTTGGATCTACATTGGTGAAGCCTTTCAAAATATAGCCTCCGTTACTACACCCACTCACTGTTGTACCCGCAGTTGTGCCTCCTCCAGTACAGGTATCATTGTGGCTGATGGCCAGAGCAATATTTATTTCTTTGGGGATTTGTTGCAATGCCACAGCATAGACAGCGAGCATTTGCTCCCAGGGATCAATGTCCACACCACTCTTGTTTAACCCAGTAGGGGAGGTAATAAAGTTATAGATGGGCGCATTGGTCGTATCAATGTCACCAGTCGTACCATCTACCGTGTAATCCTCACCCAGCTTATCTAAACAGTCTGCTGCATTTGTCGGGTCTGTTGTTGGGTGACCGGTGTTGTTGCAAGTATTACTAAAAATATTTGGGCGATAATCGAGCGCAAACACAGCATAAGGTGCCGCCCCTGGGTCATTAATATAAATATCGGAATCATCAGCTGATACAGCCAGTGTATTCAGCATTAGCATGGGGAAAACAATTCTGTTAAATAGCCTTTTCATAACCCTCGCTCCCTCAGTTGCCTCCTGGCAACAACACCAGCACACCTTGAGCCAATTGTGATCGGCCTGCGCGATCTTGAGTCCCATCGTAATCCACATCAATTTCAAAACGGGCGGAAGTATAGGCCGATGCACTAAACCCGGCAGTAGACCTCAATCTAGGCGGAGGGCTATAGAGTGGCCCCACGCGCTGCACGTAATAATCCACCGTTTCATTACCCGCTGCAGCCAACCCTGTAGCAATAGAGATTTCATTCTTTACACAGTCATTGGAGCCCACCGTGGCAGTGGTATCACAAAAACGATCACCAATATTACCTGTTACTGGAATATTATCCGGCTCAGAAAATATATCGTCCATAATCGATTGTGCCCGCTGAAAAGCCTCTATTCTTGCCTGCTCATTTGAAGACATCAACAGTTCAAAAATACCTGTTTTCATAGCACTAATTGCCACAATCGTCATTAATAACAGAAAGACCAAAGACACCATCAGTATGGCCCCTCTCTGCCGTCCAGACCTATTCTGGCAATACTTACTAGTATGCGTATTCATAAGCGCACCGAATTTCTCAATACAGCTGTTGTTGTATAAATTCTGCGACGAAAACTATCGTTAGGCGTATACGCCGTTAAATTTGCAATGTTGTAAGTTTTAGAATCGGTATAACTTCCATCTGGATCCGTTTTTGTGAGTATATAAATACGCAGGGATACCGCTTCGGCAAGCTCAGCCGCAGTAGGTGACGACTTATATTGAATGGTGCTTCCCCCAGCTGACAGAACACCAAACTCAACTTGTAAAGCCTCAATCCCATCAATTAAACACGTTTCTATGGAGGTAGAAAAACTGTCTGTCATAGCCTCCATACAAAGTTGATCATCATTGTTGACGTAAAAAGTTTTAGATTCGTACTCCCATAGACTCCAATCTACTCCAGGCGCTATTCCTCCACCAGAAGGTGCACTGCTTCCCTGTAAAAATGCTACATTTGCCCCATAGTCGACTATTCTCAAATATTCTTCATTGCTAGTGATAGTTCCTAACGTGTCTCCATCAAACACTGTGGGAGAACCAGAAACACGGCGAATCCCCAGCACATCAGAAAGGTCACTGACATCATTGGCCACCTTCGCCACGCAGGGAATGACATTACCCGCACCCAAACCGGTTGCATGATTAGCTTGATCAACAAAGGTGAGAGGGGTTGATATCTCTTTGGCACAAGCTTCTGTTACCACACCGGTAGCCTTACCCTCTAACTCGAGGAGATCAATTTGGCCCCCAAAAAAACCGGAAAGACTGGCTTCTTTAGCAAGTAGGTGCAATGCAAATCGGCCATTCTCTTGCATTCTCGCCAACTCTTCGGTTTGCATGAAGTTACTTTTTTGCTCAATAAACAGGTTGATCACGCCTACGGACAATAGCAGCCCCAAAAGCAGAGCAATCATCAATTCTACTAGTGAAAATCCACGGCTGTATTTCACTTGATTCATCATCACTATTACCCACTAATAAAAACAGATATCTCAAATACACGCTTATCCGATGTGTCATTAGCACTCAGTCCTGCACAGGTATTAGCTTTGAGATGTACAATATCGGAGATACCCGTCCAGGTAATGGTAACCGTTGCATCACCTGATGCCTCAGTAATACAACCCACTGGGGAAACCAAACCACCACGGTTTGACTCAGAGGCCCCAGACAAAAGCTGCTTCCATTCCCAACGATCCCATTTTGCAAAGTCGCTAGCGCCACACGCTGTTATTGTGCAGTTGGTTCCAGGCACCACTGGATCAGCGACATAATCACTTAGCGCACCGGGGTTTGCCCGCATCCGCTCCACCATATCCTGAACAAGCCCACTCGCCGTGGAGCGTTGCAATGCATCAAAGTTGGTTTGTTTGGCGCTCATTTGTAACCCAGCCATACCCAAAATGCCTATCGATAGTACCAGTACTGAGATAAGTACTTCTATCAGACTCACACCTTTTGATGCCCTGTTTGAAGAGATGCCTTGCAACTGACCCTTTTCACTACGTGCCTGAGCAACACTGCTCATGAACATGTGGCCCCCTTGCTATATTCTGGCCTACCTGTGGCTCCAACCTGAATAGTGCGTGCATAATATTGATCATCATCACTGGGACAAAACCAAAATGACAGGCCAAATTGCCCAGTCCCAGTTCTGGCCGTCCCATCGGGTCGGTAAAGTAAACTCCTAGAATTTGCTTCCGTAATTGATGGTGTAATAGTGAATGCGCCACGTGTTTTATCCGCTAGCTGGATAATTTCATCACTATCAAGCGAACTATCGCTGTCACTGTCTGACCAGATAATCCAACCATCGTGCCAGTTCACAGATGATGACGTACCACAAGTTGCACTATCACTACTTTTACAGATTTGCACATCAGCATTTCGCTTGATGGCCTCGATTCTTGCAAAACTTAACGCTGCAAGAAATTTGTCTGTCTCAGCCGTCACTCGATTACTTTTTAACCCAGAGGTAAAAGAGGGGACGCCCAACGTAAGCAAAATCGCCAATAGTGCAACAGTCACCATCAGCTCAATAAGGGTAAAACCTTTCTTCGATTTTTTTGTATCCATGAAACCTCTATAGCAAATCGTTTTAGACAATTCTCTACTAATCGACAACCGGCGGAATAGCCTGACCACCAACTATTGACATACCACTTCCGGAAAAAAACACCGATGAACGGTAGTAGACTTTCCAAAAAAAAGGCCGTAGCACACGGATTAACGCAGCTCTTTAGGCATAGAGAACCGAATATTTTCAGCCCTGCCTGGTATCTCTTGAGGTGCCGTCGCCCCCATATTTTGCAAGGTCTCTACCACAGCCCTAACTAATACTTCGGGAGCAGAAGCACCCGCAGTGATTCCGATGGTAGCTTTATCCAAAAGCCACTTTTCTTGAATATCCGAGGCATTATCAATCAGGTACGCATCCGCACCGCAACGCTCAGCCAGCTCCCTTAAACGATTCGAGTTGGAGCTGTTAGGTGATCCAACCACCAAGACAAGATCACACTCCAAAGCAAGCTGCTTGACCGCATCTTGGCGGTTTTGTGTGGCGTAACAAATATCATCTTTTTTAGGACCACAAATAGCTGGGAAACGCTGGCGTAATGCATTGATTACCTTAGCAGTATCATCCATAGAAAGCGTTGTTTGGGTGACGTAGGCCAGGTTGTCGGAATTGATTACTTGTAGGTCCGCCACGTCGGCCTCACTCTCGACCAAGTATATCCGCCCGCCTTTTCTAGACTCATATTGCCCCATTGTGCCCTCTACTTCAGGGTGACCTTGGTGACCAATCAGAATACATTCTCGCCCCTCACGGCTGTAGCGAACCACCTCCATATGCACTTTGGTAACTAAAGGACAAGTCGCATCAAATACAGTTAACTGCCGAGATACCGCTTCTTGTCGTACTGCCTGGGAGACACCGTGAGCACTAAAGATAACATTGACACCATCGGGCACTTCATCGAGCTCATCGACAAAAATGGCACCTCTATCACGCAATGATTCCACCACAAATTTGTTGTGAACCACCTCATGGCGAACGTAAATAGGTGCGCCAAAAATATCCAGAGCCCGATTAACAATATCGATAGCCCGGTCGACTCCGGCACAAAAACCACGAGGATTGGCGAGTTTGATTTCCATCAGTGGGTTACCGCTGGCACCACATCGAGAATTTTTACTTTAAAGCTAATGGTGTGGCCTGCCAGCGGGTGATTAAAATCGATGGTCACCTCTTCTTGATCAACCACCGTCACGACACCCGGCAATTCAGCCTTACTAGCATCAGCAAAGGACAACATCAGACCCGGCTCTAACGCCAGGTCATCATCAAATTCCTTACGGGAAAATTGCTGAGTATTACTGGGATTGTGCTGGCCAAAACCCTGCTCAGGATGAATAGAGAACACCTCCTCCGCACCCGGTTTCAAGCCTGTCAAGACAGCCTCAAATCCGGGTAAAAAATTACCATCCCCCACCACAAAAACAGCGGGTTCGGCCTCAAAATTAGAGTCTACCGTTGAGCCATTTTCAAGAGAAAGTGAGAAATGTAATGTTACTCTTGTATCCGGCCCAATAGGGAGCAATACAGAATCAGATAAATCAGTCATGGTCAAAACCCGTCTTTTTTTCTTTGGAAGCCAACAGGCTTTCCAGTATCAATAACAGCGCACCTAGCGTAATGGCGGCATCCGCCACATTAAAAGCAGGCCAGTGATAATGTCGATAGTAAAGATCGACAAAGTCCACCACATAACCCAATAGAACTCGGTCCCAGAGGTTTCCGATTGCCCCTCCCAACACTAGCGACAAGGCCAGTGCTAACAGACCCTGACGATCAGATAATCGAGATAGCCAAACTACAATGACAACGGTAACGGCCACGCCTATCAAAGTAAAAAACCATCGTTGCCAACCTCCAGCCTCACTGAGGAAGCTAAAGGCAGCACCCATATTGTGCACCAGAGTTAGGTTTAGAAAAGGCAATAGCTCAAGCGTTTCACCATAGGAAAATGCGGAAGAGACCCAATGCTTGGTCAGCTGATCCATAAGAATAATCAGCGCGGCCAACAAGTACCAGCGCCCGAGATTCCAGCTCATGCCGGCATCCAGAATATGCCTGCATTAAGCATATAAACGCTGCTCACCATCGCCGACAATATTTTCAACACAACGACCGCAAATTTCTGGGTGTTCGCTATGAGCACCCACATCTTCTCGGTGATGCCAGCAACGATCACATTTAGCATGCGCTGTTTTCACCACATTCACCTGGAGCCCTTCTACTTCAGTTGCTTCTGCGTTAAAAGCTTCAGCCGACGGTTTGATTTCAGCTTCCGAAGTAATCAACACAAACTTGAGCTCATCACCCAACTTAGCCAGCGCTTGCTGCAATTCGCCATCGGCATACAGTGTCACCTCTGCTTCTAGTGACTTCTGAATACCGACACCTTTCTTTCCTTCTAGCACTTTATTGACAGCATTTCTTGCCTCGGCAATCAATGTCCAGTCTCTAGCCGAAATAGCGGAGGTTTCTGCCGAAGGCAACGCCTGCCATTCAGCAAAGAAAACTGACGCCTCTCGATCACCTGGAATGAATCCCCAAATCTCTTCTGCAGTAAAACTCAGAATCGGAGCAATCCAACGTGCAAATGAATCAACAATATAATAGATGGCCGTTTGTGCAGAGCGCCTTGCGAGAGAATCTTCTTGGCAGGTATATTGACGATCCTTAATGATGTTCAAATAAAAGCCGCCCATATCCGTCACACAGAAATTATGTAGCTTCTGATAGATCTGGTGGAACTGATAGTTCTCGTAAGCGGCAATAATGTCCTGCTGCATACCCGCAGCACAATCCACCGCCCAGCGGTCCAGTGCCAACATTTCTTCCATCGGCACCACGTGTTCGGAAGGATCAAAGCCGTTTAAATTCGACAGAAAGAAACGTGCCGTATTACGAATACGACGGTAAGAGTCTCCTGTTCGCTTAAGAATTTCATCAGAGACACTCATCTCGCCACTAAAGTCTGTGGCGGCCACCCATAGACGGAGTACATCGGCTCCCTGATCATTCACCACCTGCTGTGGTGACATCACATTACCAATAGATTTGGACATCTTACGACCATCGGCATCTACCACAAAACCATGGG
This sequence comes from Cellvibrionales bacterium UBA4451, assembly GCA_002390285.1. Classification (GTDB taxonomy): domain Bacteria; phylum Pseudomonadota; class Gammaproteobacteria; order Pseudomonadales; family Porticoccaceae; genus Porticoccus. Next base: position 59,419 of record DGPB01000001.1, read on the forward strand.
TCAGGACGGCTTTGTAGGGCGCGTTACCCTTGATAGCAATCGCTGTTTTCAGTGATGACTGAAACCAACCGCGATGCTGATCAGAGCCTTCCAAATATAAATCAGCGGGATACTGTAATTGCTCACGAGCATCCAGCACAGCGGTATGGGTAACACCTGAATCAAACCACACATCCAGCGTGTCAGTAACCTTGCTGTACTGATCGGCTTCATCACCTAGCAACTCAGCGGCATCCAGCTCATACCAGACATCGATCCCACCTTGTTCTACGCGAGATGCCACGGCCTCAACCAATGTTGCTGTATCTGGGTGGATTGCTCCTGTTAACTTGTGAACAAACAAGGCAATGGGGACACCCCAGGTACGTTGGCGAGAGATGCACCAATCTGGGCTATTTTCCAACATGCCTTCAATCCGAGCCTGCCCCCATTCTGGATGCCAGGATACGCCTTTAACCGCTTGTTTGGCCTTTGTCAGCAAACCATTTTGGTTCATGCTGATAAACCATTGCGGTGTTGCCCGGTAAATCAGTGGTGTCTTGGTACGCCAGCAGTGAGCGTAGCTGTGAGTAATTTTGTCGCTAGACAGCAGTCGACCGCAGTCCTTTAAAAGCTCAACAACCTGTTCGTCAACTTTATAAACGTGCTCTCCGGCAAACCGTTCCACATCTTCGCGGAACAAGCCGTTATCATCGATATAATTCAGGGTGCCAATGTCATATTTAGCCGCCACCACAAAATCATCCACACCATGATCCGGTGCGGTGTGTACGCAGCCCGTACCCGCCTCAGTGGTCACATGGTCGCCGAGAATAACGGGGACCTGACGATCATAGAAGGGATGTTGCAACAACAGGTTTTCTAACTGGCTGCCCTTAGCTCGACCTACCACCTTATGGTCTTTCACACCCCAGCGAGCCAAAACAGACTCTATCAATGCTTCAGCCAATAGGAATCTACCAAGACCACCGGCGACGTCACATTGCACCAGCACATAGTCCAGTTCAGCATTAATACTAACTGCCTGGTTTGATGGCAGAGTCCAGGGTGTTGTGGTCCAAATCACCACTGAAATATCACCCTCGCCCGTCACCTCGCCTATCGCGCTAGCAAAGGCATCTGTATCCACCACGGGAAAAGCCACATCAATCGAAAATGAGGTTTTATCCTGATATTCAACTTCGGCCTCAGCCAGCGCCGAAGCACCTACCACACTCCAGTACACAGGCTTATAGCCTTTGACCAAGTGCCCATTTTCAACCACTTTTCCCAACGCACGAATAATGTTTGCTTCGAAGGTGTTATCCATTGTGAGATAAGGGTTATCCCATTCGCCCATCACACCGAGGCGAATAAAGTCTTTCATCTGACCATCTACCTGACGACGAGCATATTCGCGGCATTTCTGACGAAAGGTCTTATGATCGACCTTAACACCCGCCTTACCAATTTTCTTTTCTACCTGATGCTCAATAGGCAGACCGTGACAATCCCAGCCGGGTACATAGGGCGCATCGTAACCACTGAGGCTACGCGACTTAACCACGATATCCTTCAAGACTTTATTGACGGAATGGCCAATGTGAATATTACCGTTGGCATAGGGAGGGCCATCGTGCAGGATGAATTTTTTCCGACCATGGCGCTGCTCACGCAGTTGCTCATAGAGCTTGGATTCCTGCCACTTCTTCAGCATACCCGGCTCCCGCTGAGCCAGATTGGCCTTCATGGGGAACTCGGTAAAGGGCAAATTCAGGGTTGATTTATAATCAGTCATTTCTCTCTAACATCATCTATTTGCTCGGCAAAATATTGTCGAGCTACTGTAATATCGTTATGAATTTCTTCCACCATCAGCCCCAACGAAGAAAACTTAGCCTCCTCACGAACCTTGGCTTTGAACTCCACATGAATTCTCTGTCCGTAGAGATCCTCATCAAAATCCAGCAAGTGAACTTCTAAAACCGGCTTGATCAGATCCCCAACCGTCGGGCGCACACCGACATTGGCCACCCCCGGCAAACAACGTCCATCTAAGAACACCTCTACCACAAACACCCCACTGAGCGGCGCCCGGTAACGATTAAGGTGCACATTGACAGTGGGTACTCCCAGTTGCTGGCCTAGACGCTGCCCATAAACAACCCGACCAGTAATGCGATAAGGGCGACCTAAAAGCGTCTCGGCCAACCCGAAATCAGCGCACTCTAACGCGCTTCGAACACGGGTACTACTGATACGTTCCCCTTGATATTCCAGGGTATGGGTATCCAGCACATCAAAGCCATGCTCAAGACCAGCCTGCCGTAACAACGAATAATTGCCACTGCGGTCATGACCAAAACGAAAATCGTCACCCACCACCAGACAACGAATATCCAGCCCAGCAATCAGCACTTGATCAATAAACTCGCGCGCGGACAAGCTTCGAAGCGAGCGGTTGAACTGGAGACAAAAGATTCGATCAACCCCTTCCTCAATAAAGGCTTCGACTTTCTCTCGCAGTCGCATCAATCGGGCTGGCGCCTGCTCACCGGAAAAAAACTCCTGCGGTTGTGGCTCAAAGATCATCACAACAGACGGCAGGCCAAGCTCAGTCGCCTTATCACGCAACTGCTGCAAAATCGCCCGATGCCCTAGGTGAACGCCGTCAAATGAGCCAATGGTCGCGACACAACCGCCATGTTCTGGCTTTAGATTATGCAGGCCACGAATGAACTGTTTCTTTTCTTCGGTCACTGGTCGCCGACATCGAAAAATAAAGGCGAAAGTATAACCCAGCCGACCAGATGAAAAACAGGCGAATGCCTGATTTTATCGGTGTTTAAGATGGGAGAGACGCAAACCACCAGCAAGGAGAATGGCACTATAGGCCAACGCGCCACCAGCACAGAGCAACCCCATCCAACTCGCTCGCTGCCACCACAACCACTGCAACCACTCATTCATGTACAAGGTCAGTCCATACAGCACCAAACCCATGGTTACATTGGCTGCCAACAACTGAACTAAAAACCGGCTCCAACCCGCTTCAGGGGCATATACCTGCCCTTTCCTCAAGCCTCGGAGCAACAACCCGGCGTTTAGCATGGCCGATAATGAAGTGGCTAGCGCCAAACCCACATGGCCAATGCCCCAATAGAGATGCAGTGGCACTGCCAGCGCAATATTGAGCCCCATGTTGGTCACGAGGGCGATCACACCAATACGCACCGGTGTTTTGATATCCTGACGAGCGTAGTACCCCGGCGCCAGTACTTTGATCAACATAAAGGCGACCAACCCAACGGCATAGGCGCGCAGGCTAAGCGTTGCCATCGCTATATCGCGTGAAGTCATCACATCGCCGTAATAAAACAGTGTTAGCAATATAGGTTCTGCCAAAATAATCAGCGCCAACGCTGCCGGTATGGCAATCAGCAGTATCATCCGTAACGCCCAATCCAGAGTACTGTTGAATTTTTCCAGCGTGTCTGCGGCATGCTGTCGCGACAGGCTCGGTAGAATCACCGTGGCAATTGCTACGCCGAAAACCCCTAAGGGCAACTCAGCCAAACGATCAGAATAGTAAAGCCATGAAATGCTACCCGTAGGCAGAAACGAAGCAATCATCGTATCCAACAGCAAATTTATTTGGCTGACAGATACACCAAAAATGGCGGGCGCCATCAACCGCAGAACTCTTACGACACCCTCATCACGCCAATCCATCACTGGCCGCGGTATCATATGAATTCGAGCTAGGAATGGTAGCTGGAACAACAACTGCAACACCCCCGCAGCCAACACCCCCCAAGCCAGCGCATAAACCGGGGCGTCAAACCAGGGCGCCACGACGAGTGCTGCTATTATCATGGAGACATTCAACAATATTGGCGTCAACGCCGGCACGGCAAAGCGGTCATAACTATTGAGAATCGCACCCGCTAATCCGGTGAGAGAAATCAATAATAGATAGGGAAACGTAATCCGCAACATACTACTTGCGGCGTCAAACTTATCGGGGTGATCCAACCAAAAACCAAATGCAAACAGCCCTGTCACCAGCGGGGACGCAATAACCACTAACACAGTCAGAGCAATCAGTGCTGACCCAAGCATTCCGGCGACTCGATCTATCAGCGCCCTTACAGCCGCCTCACTCCCCTTTTCTCTATATTCTGCAAGCACAGGAACAAAGGCCTGAGAGAAAGCGCCCTCAGCAAATAGTCGGCGAAAAAAATTGGGGATTTTAAATGCCACAAAAAAGGCATCCGCCATGGCATCGGCACCAATCACTCGAGCAAAAACAATATCACGCAGTAAACCCATTACCCGAGATAACATCGTCATACTGCTGACTACACCGCTGGAACGCAGTAATTTCGATGATTTTACCGGCTGAACGTGTAATTGATTGTCTTGCTTTATATCCTGGTGCGGCAAATCTGAAGCTCTCTGCTATCTTCTTGAATTTACAGGCCAGATCATAGAGATTTTAACAACGGGATGATAGCGACCATCTACCATTCAGGAACGCCGTCCTGGAACACAGCTACCTGAGTCACTGCGCGCCAGACTCCTCCCACGCCTCATTCGCACAAAACCCTCTTTTCACGCATTCTTTGCGCGTGAATCCAGTTGATAAGTAGGGACAAACACTGTATATTTCCGCGCCTTGAATATCAGACTAATTTTTGAAAGGAGCACTTAGGTGGCCAATTCACCCCAAGCACGCAAAAGAGCACGGCAGAACGAAAACCGTCGTACGCATAACGCCAGCCTGCGTTCCATGGTTCGCACCTATCTCAAGAAAACGTATGCCGCGATTGAATCAGGTGAAGCTGAAGCAGCTCAAGCTGCCTACAATACGGTTGTGCCTATTCTTGACCGTATTGCCGACAAAGGCATCATCCATAAGAACAAAGCAGCTCGTCACAAGAGCCGTCTAAATGCTCAGGTTAAGGCGCTTTCAGCCAGCTAAGTATTGACTGCTCTAAAGATGAAAAAAACCGGCTCTAGGCCGGTTTTTTTGTAGTTAGTAAGGCAACCCTCTGAACGCTATAAATTAGCGACCAGTACTGGCTAAACCAGCACCAAGTTATCTCGATGGATCAACTCTTCGTCATCGCAATACCCTAATATTTCCGCAATCAGCTGGCTACTCTTGCCAATAATCAGCCGGCTTTCTGACGCATTATAATTAGCGAGCCCTCGTGCAACATCACGTCCCGACTCATCGACGCAGCGGACTAAATCACCCCGGTTAAAGTCACCTACAACTGACTTCACACCCACTGGAAGCAAGCTTTTACCCTGTTCTTTAAGCACCCGGACCGCGCCACCATCAAGTGTTAATGAGCCCCGCACCTGCAACCTGCCCGCCAGCCATTGTTTGCGTGCAGCAATGGGTTCCTGCTCAGCCACTAATAGCGTGCCAAGCGCCTCCCCATTAGCTAAGTTTGTCAGCACATTTTCTGCTCGACCCCCCACAATTACCGTATTCGTACCGGAACGTGCAGCTAGCCTAGCAGCCGTGAGTTTGGTGATCATGCCACCACGACCTAAACCACCTACACTCCCTCCGGCCAATGCGTCTAACGCAGGATCTCCAGCTTTCCCATGAGAGACCAGTTGTGCACGAGGATTACCTCGGGGGTCGGCATCGAAAAGCCCATCCTGATCGGTAAGGATAACCAGCAGATCGGCATCAATTAGATTCGCTACCATTGCCGCCAAGGTATCGTTGTCGCCAAAGCGAATCTGATCGGTCGCGACAGTGTCATTCTCATTAATGATCGGCACCACACCCAGCTCCATCAAGGTCTGCAGGGTGTTTCTAGCATTGAGATAGCGCTCTCGATTGGAGAGGTCATCATGGTCCAGGAGAACCTGTGCGGTATGTCGGTCAAATTGTTGGAACTGAAACTCGTAGGCCTGCACCAGCCCCATCTGCCCCACGGCCGCCGCCGCTTGCAACTCATGAATGGATGAAGGCCGCTTACTCCAACCAAGTCGCGACATGCCTTCAGCCACCGCGCCTGAGGACACCATCACAACTTCAATATTCTGATCAAGTAACGCAACAACCTGCTCTACCCAAGCAGCGATACCCTCACGATCCAAACCCTTACCATCAGCAGTCAGCAGTGCACTGCCAATTTTTATCACCCAGCGCTTGGCATTTTTTACGATACTTCTGTCACTCATATATCGCCCACCACCTATAACTCATCACCTATCGCCCATAACGACTGGGCTACTCTCGCTTTTAGCCGGCCTCTTATTATCTTGTGTCAGGGGCTATAGATGATTTCTACATCGTGATCATCATCTTCGTCATCGAAGTCATCATCATCTGAATTACCCGATTTTGGACGGCGACGTAATGCCTCAATTCTATCCCGCGCCTCACACTGCATTCTATTTTGCAGCTCTCTCTCATGTTCGGCAACTTTAGGGTCCTCCCGCTCGGCCTCCCAGCACGCCTCCAACCGCTCCATAATATCCCAACACAGCTGCTTAGCGCCCTCAGCCGCTACTGCAGATACGCAATATACCGGTCCATCCCACTGGAGCTTATCAACTACGTCCTGGCAACGCTGCTCTCTCTCGTCTTCTGGCAACAGGTCAATCTTGTTCAAGACTAACCAGCGCTCACGGCCCCACAGGGTCGGGCTAAATTGGTCGAGCTCATTCTCTATCACGTTCACATTATCTGCGGGATCAGCACCGTCAGTCGGCATCATATCCACTAAATGGAGCAACAAACGGGTACGAGTTAGATGCTTCAGAAAACGGATCCCCAAACCCGCCCCCTCAGCGGCACCAGCCACGAGGCCCGGTACGTCTGCAATCACAAAACTACGGTACCGTTGAGCCTGCACCACACCGAGATTTGGTACTAGTGTCGTAAAAGGATAATCGGCCACTTTGGGACGTGCTGCTGATACAGCACGAATAAAGGTAGACTTACCTGCGTTAGGTAACCCTAGCAGTCCTACATCAGCCAAGACTTTCAGCTCCAGCCTCAAGCGGCGGGCTTCCCCTTCTGTACCTGCCGATGTTTGACGCGGCGCACGGTTAACACTGGACTTGAAACGAGCATTGCCCAAGCCATGATAACCCGCTTTGGCAACCATCAACCGCTGACCAGCAGCCGTAATATCACCAAGAACTTCTTCTGTATCTTCATCCATGATGGTGGTTCCAACGGGAACCCTCAGAACTAAGTCCTCCCCACCTCTACCCGTGCAATTCTTAGAACCACCAGACTGACCACTCTGGGCGTTGAAGCTTCGCTGAAAACGATAGTCGACTAACGTATTAAGGTTTTCATCTCCCTCAAGGTAAACACTGCCGCCATCACCGCCATCGCCACCATCGGGGCCACCCCGTTCAATATATTTTTCACGTCGAAAGCTGAGGCAGCCATTGCCGCCGCGGCCGGCCTGTACGTTAATGGGTGTTTCATCTACAAATTTCATCGTGAGAGTATACCGTGCTCTGTAAGTTGTTATCAGATGTACCGAGGCAGGCGTCAAAAAAGCTCACCCGCCATAAAGATTAAGCCCTAAAGGCTTCGACATGAACGGAAAGATCTAACCCAAAAACAAAAAAGCCCCGCCAATGCGGGGCTTTATTTTAAATATTTAGCCTTACGCAGTGACGATATTCACGAACTTGCGGTTCTTCGCACCTTTAACGGTGAACTTAACTTCGCCGTCAGCTTTTGCAAAGATTGTGTGATCGCGGCCTATACCAACATTCACACCTGCGTGGAACCGGGTACCACGCTGACGAACAATAATACTGCCCGCAGATACTTGTTCACCACCGAAGCGCTTAACACCAAGGCGCTTACTTTCGGAATCGCGTCCGTTACGGGTACTACCACCAGCCTTCTTGTGAGCCATGTCGTTCTCCTATCTAGCCTTAACCAGCACTAATGCTAGTAATTTTTACTTCGGTGAACCATTGACGATGGCCCATTTGCTTACGACTGTGCTTACGGCGATTGAATTTGATGATTTTCACCTTATCCGCACGTCCATGGCTAAGTACTTCTGCAGTGACCTTGCCACCTTCAACCAGAGGAGTACCAATTTTTATGTTATCGCCATCGGCTACCATCAACACTTCGTCAAAATCAACGCTTTCACCTGTGGCCACTTCCAGCTTCTCCAAGCGCAGGTATTCACCTTCCTGCACACGGTGCTGCTTGCCACCACTTTTAATTACTGCGTACATAGTTTGCTCCGTATTCGCTTATACCTGTTTGAAGCCCGAGAGAACGATTTCTCCAGGCCGGATTTGCGAGGGCGGCAATTTTAAGGGAAACCACCTATTAACGCAAGGGAAAAATCGTCTAAAATCCAGCAATAATGGGCCTTCCCCTTGACACACTTCTCACCCAACTCTAGGATGCCAACGCGTCCGTTTCAGAGGACGCTTCCAATAAAAAGCACGTCCAACAAAAACAAAAGTACGGGGCCCTGGCATGTTGCCGTTTCACCAGGTGGTAAAATCCGAGTTTAGTCAGGTTAATGACCTGATTCTGAGCCAACTTCACTCCGATGTGGGGCTGGTGGAGAATATCGGTCAATATATTATTGATGCTGGCGGCAAGCGGTTACGCCCACTACTCGTCATACTTAGCGCCAACAGTTGTGGTTATCAGGGCGATCAGCACACATCATTAGCCGCCATTATCGAGTTTATCCACACTGCGACCCTGCTTCACGACGATGTGGTGGACACCTCCGACCTGCGTCGTGGTCGCGCTACAGCCAACGCCAAGTTTGGTAATGCTCCCAGTGTTTTAGTGGGAGATTTTCTATACTCTCGCGCATTTCAAATGTTGGTTGCTATTGGCAACATGGATATCATGCGAATCATCGCTAACACCACCAATATTATCTCTGAGGGTGAGGTTCAACAGCTGATTAATGCTGGGAACCCGGATGCTACGGAAGAAAATTATCTGGAGGTTATTCGCAAAAAAACGGCTCAGCTATTTGACGCCGCAGCCGAAACAGGCGCTGTACTTGCGGGAGCCTCGCCTACTCAACAAGCGTCAATGGGTCGGTACGGACATCATCTGGGCATGGCCTTCCAACTGGTAGACGATGCCTTGGACTACAATGGGAATACTGAAGATCTCGGAAAAAATGTGGGCGATGATTTGGCCGAAGGCAAACCTACACTTCCGTTAATCTATGCCATGAAAAATGGCACCTCAAACCAAACCACATTGATTCGTAGCGCTATTGAAGAAGGTGGTATCGAACAGATGGAGGCTATCTTAGACGCCATCAATGTGACTGGCGCTCTGGACTACACAATGTCGCTCGCCAAACAACATGCTGAACAAGCGCAATTATGCCTTTGCGACTTACCTGATACCCCTGAACGTCAAGCCATGCTCGATCTGGCGGACTTCGCCATTCAACGTAAGTCATAGTGCCTTGTTTATGGTCTATTACTTGCTCAATAGGGCTGTAAACCGCATCTTTTCTGGACTTAACACTCAGATCAGATAAAATTCGCCCCCTTCGACAAAAAACCAATAAATCCGGAAACGCCGGGACAATAATTAGAGGCCGCTCAATCAATGACCACATTCATTCCGCAGTCGCAGAATTCATACACCCGCGAGGACATTGTTGCTTGTAGCCAGGGAAAACTATTTGGCGAAGGTAATGCCCAGCTGCCCGCCGATAATATGCTGATGGTAGATCGAATCACCCACATCCATGCTGGTGAGGGAAAATATGGCAAAGGAACCATGACTGCTGAGCTTGATATTCGCCCAGACCTTTGGTTCTTCGGTTGCCATTTTGAAGGTGACCCCGTGATGCCCGGATGCCTAGG
>DGPB01000001.1:69394-70202 GCA_002390285.1 Cellvibrionales bacterium UBA4451
ATTGATGTTTCACGAATTGTTGAGCGAAAACTGAAAATGGTTATCGCTGATGGTACTGTTTCAGTGGACGGCCGTGAAATTTATACCGCCAAAGATCTTAGGGTTGGTTTGTTTGAGTCAACTGACAACTTTTGATCCTTTAGATTACAATTGATCTATTCGATTACACTTTAGATGACAATGATGACCGGGTATTTTAACCGGTATAGGGGTAGCCAATGAAACGCGTGGTAATTACCGGAATGGGAATTGTTTCCCCCTTAGGTAATGACAAAAAAACCGTCACCGAATCTTTGAGAGAATGTAAGTCTGGCATTGCCTTCCGTGAAGACTTCAAAGAGATGGGGTTGCGCTGCAACGTTGCAGGCAAACTGGACATCAACCCAGCTGAGCTAATTGATCGAAAAATTATGCGCTTTATGGGTCCTTCTGCCGCTTATGGTTACCTCGCCATGGAGCAAGCCATTGCTGATTCAGGCCTAGCCGAAGATCAAGTTTCCAATATACGAACCGGACTTGTTATGGGCTCTGGCGGCGTATCAGGAGAAATGTTTACTGAAACTATCGATGTTATGCGTGAGCGTGGCATCAAGCGTGCCGGCCCCTATCGGGTGACCCAGATTATGGCCAGCACTGTCTCTGCCTGCTTGGCAACGCCATTCAAGATCAAAGGCACTAATTACTCTATCTCATCAGCCTGCGCCACCAGTGCCCACTGTATTGGTCATGCCATGGAGCTGATCCAGATGGGCAAACAAGATATCGTCTTTGCTGGCGGTGCAGAAGATATGCACTGGTCAATGGCCGG
>DGPB01000001.1:70263-72761 GCA_002390285.1 Cellvibrionales bacterium UBA4451
AAAGCTTCTCGTGCTTATGACGCCGACCGCGACGGCTTTGTCCCTGGTGTTGGCGCTGGCTGCCTGGTAGTAGAAGACCTAGAGCACGCCTTAGCCCGTGGCGCTACTATTTATGCTGAGATTGTTGGCTATGGTGCCACCTCCGATGGTTATGACATGGTAGCCCCCTCCGGCGAAGGTGCCGCCCGCTGTATGAAGATGGCCATGGAAACAACGAATGGCAGCATTGATTACATCAACACCCATGGCACCAGCACCCCTGTGGGCGACTTGGCTGAGCTGAAAGCAATCAAAGATGTGTTCGGTGACGACGCCCCTCCCATTAGCTCCACCAAATCACTCTCCGGCCACGGCTTAGGGGCTGCGGGTGTTCAGGAAGCGATCTACAGCCTGCTGATGATGGAAAATGATTTCATCTGTGCTTCAGCAAACCTAGAAACGATTGACCCCGAAGCGGCAGATTTACCCATCGTGGCAAAACGTATCGATAATGCTAACTTACAGCGAGTGATGTCTAACAGCTTTGGTTTCGGTGGTACCAATGCGACACTGATTTTTAAGCGTTACGAATAACGGTCGAGTGTTTTTTCTACACTGAAAGATATAATGAAGGAGAGTCCGTGACTCTCCTTTTTTTCTATACAACACACAGTGATTAGATAATGCCAAACACCTCAGTCTACAGGCCAATATTTTCGCCAATTGTGGCTCTAATCGACTTTATCATTGTTGTCGGTGCCAGTGTTTTGGCTCACCTCATCCGATTTGGTAGCTCCCCGATGGAAGCCAAGTTCCAAGCTTTGGCCGGAAGTACTGCCTTGTTGGTGATTTTTTGTCTCACTATCGCAGGAATCTACGACTCATGGCGCGGGCGACAACTGCTAACCTTATTAAAACGTTACACCTTGGGGCTCGGACTGAGTATTGCATTGCTAACTGCTTTCCTCGTATTCACCCGGACAGCCATTGAGTTTTCACGCCTCTGGCTGGGTTACATGCTCCTTTTCATTTGGATTGGCGGTGTTACCTATCGTAGCTGCTACTTCTGGTTCCTCAAAAATCTGAGACGATCAGGAAAGAATTTACGCAACATTCTCGTTATCACAACAGATACAGAGCATTCCAAGGCAACCTTTAATAAAAAAGAGATAGCACTTACTGGCTATAACATAGCGGCTTATATAACTGTTCAGGAAATCGAGTTAACTATTCACGCTAAAAATATGAGTAGTGAACTGAAGAAATATCAGGCTGATGAAGTATGGCTAAACCTACCTTTAAGCATGGGTACTTTTATCAAAGGCATCGTCTACGAACTACGCCATCAGACTGCTGACATTCGATTCTTTCCTGACTTTGAAGACACACTGCTGCTCAACCACAAGGGTTCCTATACCGCCGGACACTACGCCATTGATATAAGCTGCACACCACTGGATGGCATTAATAGACAGCTGAAACGTACTGAAGATATCATTATAGGCGCAGCTATTGGGCTATTAATCACACCCATTTGTCTAATGATTGCCTTACTGATAAAACTAACTGACCCAGGGCCAATTCTGTTCAAACAGCGTCGCCATGGGCTAGAGGGAAAACCCTTTATAGTCTATAAGTTCCGGACTATGAAGTTGCATACGGAAGATGAGGGTGCCGTTACCCAAGCGAAAAAAAATGACGCCCGAGTCACGAAGATTGGTTCCTTTCTCCGCCGTACTAGTCTTGATGAGTTACCCCAGTTTTTTAATGTACTACAAGGCCGGATGTCTATCGTAGGTCCTCGCCCGCATGCTCTTGACCATAATGAATATTACAAAGACTTAGTAGAATCCTATATGTGGAGGCACAAAGTTAAGCCTGGAATTACTGGTTTAGCACAAGTTCGGGGGCATCGAGGTGAAACAGATACATTAGATAAAATGGCAATACGCGTCGAATTTGATCTGGCTTACATTGATAACTGGTCTCTTTGGCTGGATATCAAAATCATTTTATTAACCATTCTTAAGGGCTTTAATAACAAAAATTCTTACTAGGAAGCACTTCTCAACTGTTCCATATATAACCACTCTTCAATACCATCATAAATTCTCAAACGCGCTCAACAGCGCACCCTACTACTAAAAAATTCACCTAACAGGCATACTCAAGGAAATAGTATCCTTGCAACTGGCAATACAGCAGCAAGTATCTTGGGAGAACACAATGAAACTCTATGACTATCCTGGCGTACCGAACCCACGTCGCCTGAATATTTTCATGTCTGAGAAAGGGATCAATATCCCACGCATCCAGATTGATCTGTTAAAGGGTGAGCAATTAGAACCTGCATTCCAAAATAAAAGCCCCAACTGTGATGTCCCGACACTGGAGCTAGATGACGGCACCTGCATTTCACAACTCAACGCTGTTTGCCGGTATCTTGAAGCAATCTACCCCGCCCACCCCCTGTACGGCACAACCCCTGAAGAAATTGGCACCATTGAAATGTGGAATCA
>DGPB01000017.1:0-35881 GCA_002390285.1 Cellvibrionales bacterium UBA4451
GTTCGAATCCTCTCCGGGGCGCCAATTACCTACTACTCATCTCAGAAAACCATGGCACTATCACCGTACTATGAATCTACTCCTTCTGGAAAATAGAGACTTTACTGCTGAGAATCGGGTGCAAATAACCGGGCGCCGTTTAAAACACCTTTCCGAGATTCACAATGCCAGTGAGGGAGACACGCTTAAGGCTGGTAAGATTAACGGCAAAGTTGGAAAAGCGACCATTCTAAAAATAGACACTCAATCCGCTGAACTTGAAGTCATTTTAACTGAGCAACCACCAGTCCCTCTCCCTCTAACACTCATTCTGGCATTACCCCGCCCTAAAATGCTCCGCCGTATTTTTCAAACAATCGCCACTATGGGCGTTAAAAAGCTGTATTTAATCAATACCTGGCGGGTGGAGAAAAGCTACTGGCAAACCCCTTGGCTAGAGGAGGCTGCTATTCGAGAACAACTTATTCTGGGGCTTGAGCAAGGGTGTGACACTCAATTACCAGACGTCATCATCAACAAACGCTTTAAACCTTTTGTAGAAGATGAATTAGCCAACATTGCTGCCAACACCCTACCCCTTGTTGCACATCCCTCGGGGGAGATGCCATGTCCTCTAGGGCTAGATCAAGCCATCACACTAGCCATTGGACCCGAAGGCGGTTTTATAGACTATGAGGTAGAAAAATTCATCGAATTGGGATTCCAGTCAATAACCCTAGGCAGTCGTATTCTCCGTGTTGAAACAGCTATTCCTGTACTACTGTCAAAGCTTTATTCATAGCTATCATCACCTAGCTCCCCCCCCCCCCCCCCCCNNCCCTCTGTAACATACCAGCCACCTATACATCCCACAAAACATTAGGGTATATTCCCATGCAGTCCATTTGGAACGAACGTTCACAGATACGATTGCCTATCAAACCAACCTGGATTCTTAACGTTAAGGAGGTTAGTACCTATGAAATTTTATGACTGCTCTATTGCCCCGAACCCTAGGCGAGCCAGAATATTTATCGCCGAAAAAGGGCTCGACATACCAAAAGTCGAAATAGATATTGTAGGTGGTGAAAACCTCAAAGAAGAATTTCTTGCTATCAATCCCCGGGGGTTATTGCCTGTATTAGAACTGGATGACGGCACCCGGTTTGATGAAACCATGGCGATTTGCAAATATCTGGAAGACCTCTACCCTGAACCACCTTTACTGGGAACGACTCCGGTGGAGCGAGCACAAATTGAATGTCTACAGCGAAAGATGGAGTTTGATGGCATGATTGCCACCTCAGAAGCTTTTCGCAACAACACAAAAAATGAAAGCTTTGCCTACCGCAGTCTGCCTGGCACAGATGCAGTAGAGGCCATTGATGGTTTGGTAGAACGAGGACACAAAACCCTGGAAGTCTTTTACCATTGGCTTGAAACGTATTTGACCGACTCCAAATTCATTGCCGGAGATCGTTATACCATGGTTGATATTACCGCGCTCTGTGCAGTGGACTTTGCCAAATGGGTAGAGTTGGAGATTCCAAAAGAAAACACTAACACCCTACGGTGGTATAAAGAGGTTTCTTCAAGGCCAAGTGCTCAGGCCTAATGACATCAAAAAATATTTACCCATAAAAAATCCGGCTGAAGCCGGGTTCTCATCCACACCCCCTAACCAAACAAAAAAACCCCGGCGCTGCCGAGGCTTTTTTGTTTGGCGGTGAGAGAGGGATTCGAACCCTCGATACGTTGCCGTATACACGCTTTCCAGGCGAGCTCCTTCAGCCACTCGGACACCTCACCGTGTCTTTTTGAGGTGCGCAACTCTACACAAGCAACCCGAAGAAAGCAATTCTCAAAACCAAGATTGAAAGTACTCATTCGGTTCAATTTGAGGCGCTTCAGGGACTTTTCCTTGAGCCGTTCCTAGATACAAAAATCCAACAATTCTTTCTGAATCACTCAGGCCAAGTCCTTTCATTACTATGCCGTCATAGGCCGCATCACCGGTACGCCATATGGTGCCCACACCCTGTGCATAGGCCGCGTTTATCATATTCTGTACGGCAGCACCAGTAGAGATAATCTGCTCAATTTCGGGAACCTTAGCATTCTCTCTCGGACTCGCAATAGCCACGATAATCATGGGGGCTCGCTTAGTAGGCCGGCCAACTATTCTTTCTCGCCCTTTGTCAGTTAACACCTCACCGTTGGCCTCGGCAGATTTGACCAGCAAATCACCCAGTCTAATCAACCCCAGACCATCGAGAACAAGGAACCGCCATGGCCGCATGCGGCCATGGTCTGCCGCTCGAAATGCGGCTTTTTTTATATTTTCCAGTATGTCTCCCTGGGGAGCTGGCTCGGTCAATCTCGGTGACGAAACCCGACCGTGCAAAGCGCTTAATGCATCCATAACATCTCTCTTTGTGATACTACATTCTCGGGCATGGATAGCATGACCATAATTCACCACAGAAATAATGGACTTTTCTATCCAGACATCGTGTAATTGGACACATCATAATCGTTGGAGCCTACATATTACAGGATGGCTATTGAGAGCATGAGAGAGACGGAAAGATTCCTGTTCCACCAAAGCCTTTTTCGCTTTTTGGTGGGACTCGCGGGTATCACCACTCTAATCGCATCACAAGCAAAGCAAGACCACGACTTCACCCTTGTAGCACTCATACTGGCAATATTCCTCTATATCCTCATTTCTCATTTCATTTGTGGGGCGCTCAACAAGACCAATAAACTTAATGTAATACGTACCCTAGCATCACTAGATGCATTTCTTCTTGGCGGTCTAGTTGTTCTGATTAACCTAAATTTATTTCCCTCCCTGTTATTTATCCTTATCTTACAATTCAATGCACTGATTAACGGTGGGGCCAAACGGTTAATACCCGACAATGCGGCATTTGGTCTTGGGCTGATTGTGTTCTCCCTTATCCAACAACCCCAATGGCATTTAACCATAGACCTGCCAACCAGTATTGCTCCTCTGATAGCCCTAGGACTCTATATCTGCACCTATGGACTCAGTTCCTTTAATCAAAATAACAGCTTGCTGGAAAAGCAAAAAGAAACTGAAAAGCAGCTGGTACAAATGAAATTGAGAAATTATCACCTGTCGAAATACCTATCTCCAACACTCCGGGTAGCCATACTTTCTGGCAAAGATGTAAAACTTGAAACTAATCGGAAAAGACTGACGATATTCTTCTCGGATATCAAAGGGTTCAGTGAATTAGCGGAAGAAATGGAAGCTGATGCGCTGACCAGCTTACTCAACAATTATCTGACGGAGATGTCAGACATTGCTCTAAAATATGGTGGTACGATCGACAAATTTATCGGGGATGCCATTATGGTGTTTTTTGGTGACCCCACCAGCCAGGGAACGAAGGAAGACTGCCTTGCCGCTGTATCCATGGCTATTGCCATGAAAAAACACATGAAAGAGCTTCAACAACGGTGGATTAACCAAGGTATCCTAAAGCCGCTAGAAATCAGGATGGGCATCAACACGGGATTCTGTACGGTAGGAAATTTTGGTACAGAAAACCGTTTGGACTACACGCTGCTAGGCACGGAAGTTAACTTGGCAAGCCGGCTGGAATCCGCGGCAGAACCCGGGGAAATCCTGATCTCTCACGAAACCTATTCCCTCGTCAAAGACCTGATCATGTGTCTTGATAGGGGTGAGATTCCACTGAAGGGCTATCAACTACCCGTTCGAGCCTACTCCGCTATCGACATGCGAAAAAACCTAGGAAAAGACCAAACTTACTTTGAGCACCTTACCAATGGATTCTCTATCTATATGGATTTAGACCGGGTACGCAACTACGATAAAGACAAAATTATGGACTCGCTGATCGATGCGGCCAATCGTTTAAAGAGCAAAGATATTTGATAGGTATTCCCCCCCCCCGTCATCACTATCTACTAAAATAAAACCTACACTCACCCTATTCATGAATGTCTTACTGTCCGACTTATATTATTTACTGCCGAAATAGCCGCAGCTTTGGTGGGCTCATTTTTTTTGAGCTGCGATAAGGATTGATGTCCAAGCCACCTCTTCGGGTATACCGCGCATAAACTTCCAACTCATCTGGCTGACAGAGTTCATTGATTTCGGTGAAAATCTGCTCCACACATTGCTCATGAAAACCCTGATGATTGCGGTACGAAATAATGTATTTGAGTAATCCTTCTGGGTCAATCGGCCACCCTGTGTAGCGAATCAAAATGCTTGCCCAGTCTGGTTGTCCCGTGACAGGGCAGTTCGTTTTTAATAGGTGGCTATAAAATGATTCGGTCACTACCTGCCCCCCGTTATTGAGACTCAGTAATGAAGGATCTGGCTGGTAGGTATCAACAACAAGATCAATATCCATATCATCGAGACAGACGCCTGGAAATGTGGCGAGACCGAGATTTCGGTAACTATCAGGGGTATGGATGTCGACAAGTACCGTTCCATTCACACATTCCGCAATATCCCGCTCCAAAAGAGCAGCCACTTTCGAAGCGGAACCATAACGCTCTTGATTGAGAGAGTTGAGATATAACTTGAGCGACTTTGACTCTACCAAATTTTGAGTATCACAAGGCATGGAAATCTCTGCCACTGCAACCACAGGCTTACCCTTAGCATCCAGCCAAGACAGCTCATAGGCTGTCCAAAGATCAAAACCTGAAAATGATGGCACTCCGTCAATGTCTAGTATTGCTCGCCCCTGCTCACGCGGAATAGAGCAGAGTACATCGGGACAATATGACGCGGGGTAGGCTGTTTCAACCCCCAGTAATAAATTGCTATTGCTCATCAGTACTCTCCATTAATCTCCATCAACCTCGATGGACAATGGCCACCAGCAACCCTTAACAATGGGTGCTAGCTGCGTAGTTTTTTACCGTGATCCAGCAAATACAGTGAAAAGACAAACAACAACACGCAAAAGCCTGTCACCATAGCGAAAGCCCAAGCCACATTAATATCTGTTACACCCAATAGCCCATAACGGAAGGTATTCACCATATACAAAATGGGGTTTACCAGCGACACCCCCTGCCAAAACTCAGGTAACATATCAATAGAATAGAACACGCCACCCAGATAGGTAAGAGGCGTCAGCACAAAGGTTGGAATAATCGAGATATCATCAAAACTGTTGGCAAAAACAGCATTAATAAACCCAGCCAAGGCAAAAAGGACTGCCGTCAGAAAAACAATCCCAACGGTCACCGGAACATGACTGACTTGAAGATCGGTAAAAAACAGCGACAGCAAGGTCACAATCAACCCAATCATCAATCCCCTCGCCACACCACCAACCACATAGCCCAGCAAGATAATATAATTAGGCACTGGAGATACCAACAGCTCTTCTACACTCCGCTGGAACTTAGTCCCGAAGAAGGAAGAAACCACATTGGAATACGAGTTGGTAATCACCGACATCATGATCAGCCCAGGCACCACAAACTCGATATAACTAAAACCCGACATTTTGCCAATTCGAGGGCCTATCAGGGTTCCAAATATCACAAAATAGAGGACGATCGTTATGGCTGGAGGTAACAACGTCTGCAACCAGATTCGGGTGAAGCGCCTGACCTCCTTAACGACGATAGTGGTGAATGCCACCCACTGCTCTTGGGGATTCATAGCTCACTCTCCTCGTCACTCTCCTCGTCACGCTCATTGTGGGTATTATGGGACTCCACCAGAGACACGAAGAGCTCTTCAAGACGGTTGGTTTTATTACGCATACTGACCACATTAATTCCATGGTCGTTCAAACTCGCAAAGAGAGTATTGATAGACTGATGTTTTTCCACCTCAACCTCAAAACTGTGGTCATCAATCAGCTGCCCCTTATAACCCTCAATATTGGGAAGAATCGTTAACGCTTCTTGTGTATCAAAAATGAAGATCTCTTTGTTCAACTGCCTCAATAGGGCTTTGATAGAGGTATTTTGAACAATCCGCCCTCGATCAATAATAGCCACATTTCGACACAGACTCTCGGCCTCTTCCAGATAATGGGTGGTAAGAATAATGGTAGTGCCACTGGCATTAATTTCCTTGAGAAACTGCCACATAGACCGACGAATCTCAATGTCTACACCCGCTGTAGGCTCATCAAGAATGAGTAACTTGGGTTCATGAACTAGCGCTCTAGCAATCATTAAGCGTCGTTTCATCCCCCCGGATAAGGTTCTGGATGGTTGATTCCGTTTTTCCCATAACCCCAGCTTCTTCAAATATTTTTCAGTCCGCTGTTCAGCTAGCTTTGACGGGAGGCCAAAATACCCTGCCTGTGTTCGGACAACATTGAAGACTTTATCAAACTGATTAAAATTAAACTCCTGCGGCACCACACCAATGTCTTTTTTTGCCAGAGAAAAATTCTTATCGATATCAGTACCAAAAATAGACACATCACCGCTGGATTTCTTAACCAGAGAACAAATCACACCTATCGTGGTGGACTTCCCTGCACCATTTGGTCCCAGTAATGCAAAAAAATCACCGGGTTGCACCTCAAGGTCTATGCCCTTCAGCGCCACAAAGCCACTGTCGTATACCTTGTGTAAATTACGTATAGATAAAGCTGAAGTCATAACATCTCAATGATCAATTATTTAAAAATAGGCCGTTTCTAACTAGCAGAGAATTATACCGAAGAACAAGAAAACCAACCGATATAGGCGGTTTGGTTGAAAAAACAGCATAGCAGTATGTTGTCACACTGGGACAGTATCTGTGTGACATCTAGCCTACATCACTTTGACTTCGTGCAGGGACCAAACAAAAAAAAGCGCAGAGCCTATGACTCTGCGCTTTTATTTGGAGCGGGAAACCGGGTTCGAACCGGCGACCTCAACCTTGGCAAGGTTGCGCTCTACCAACTGAGCTATTCCCGCGCTTTCTCTAAGTTATAGAGATAGCAATAAAATGGCGTCCCGTAGGGGAGTCGAACCCCTGTTACCGCCGTGAAAGGGCGGTGTCCTAGGCCNNTAGGCCTCTAGACGAACGGGACACATGGTTCTCTCAAGAGAGGCGCGCATTCTAAGAAGCCGACTCTATGCTGTCAACCCTGCACTTCAATTTATCCGCTCTGAAGACCCTTCTAGGCATTAATAAAAATTGGTAATACGTCAACGATTGGGCTCCTATCCATCGACTTGATTACTCTTTTTCAAGCTGATAGATGTCGAGTTAGTGCAATACCTCAAGCCCGTAGGCTCTGGCCCATCCTTAAACACATGCCCCAAGTGTGCACCACAGTTGGTACAAATTGTTTCTACCCGGTCCATGCCATAACTAGAGTCTGTGCATTCGGTGATAACATCACTATTCAGTGGCTGAAAAAAACTGGGCCATCCTGAGCCTGAATTATATTTACTGATTGAATCGAATAATGGTTCATCACAACAGCGACACGAGTAAACCCCAGCCGCTTTTTCATCATGATATTTTCCCGCGAATGCTGGCTCCGTGCCCTTTTGGCGACAAATAGCGAACTCTTCATCGGTTAATTTCTGCCGCCAGTATTCTTCATTCCTTTCTTGGTCATTGCTCATAGAGATAATCTCGATTTTCCTTAAGTATAGTAGACCTTAGCTATGGTCAGAATTTGATATACAATGAGTTTCTTGTAACTCTTTGACTAAAGACAACCGCCATTTATGCCACAAATTAAGAAGTCAAACAAACTCAATAATGTCTGCTACGACATCCGAGGCCCGGTACTAGACCACGCCAACCGGCTTGAAGAAGACGGCCACCGTATTCTCAAACTAAATATTGGCAATCCTGCGTCCTTTGGCCTTGAAGCGCCGGATGAAATAATCCATGACGTTATCCATAACTTGTCTAAAGCGCAAGGGTACTGTCACGCCAAAGGTATTTATAGTGCCCGCAAAGCCGTCATGCAACGCTGCCAGATACAGGGCATTCCCAATGTAGAAATTGACGACGTTTTTCTCGGCAATGGTGTCAGCGAACTGATTGTCATGGCCATGCAGGCACTACTCAACAATGGAGATGAAATCCTTGTCCCCGCCCCTGACTACCCCCTCTGGACAGCCGCTGTAACGCTGGCTGGAGGCAACGCCATCCATTATCTTTGCGATGAAGCTCAGGAGTGGCAACCAGATATTGAAGACATAGCCAGAAAAATTACACCGAATACCCGCGGTATCGTGGTCATCAACCCCAACAACCCTACCGGGGCTGTTTACAGCGAAGACGTGCTAAGGCAGATTGTCGCGCTTGCCAAAGAGCACGACCTAATTATCTATGCCGACGAAATTTATGATCGTATCCTTTACGATGATGCCGAGCACATTCCTTTGGGGAAACTTGCCACTGACGTACTCTGTATCACCCTGAACGGCCTATCAAAAACTTACCGTTTGGCAGGGTTTCGTTCTGGCTGGATGGTTGTTAGCGGAGCAAAACACCTTGCCCGCAGTTATATTCAGGGCATTGAGATGCTTGCCTCCATGCGGCTGTGCGCCAACGTACCAGCCATGTATGCCATTCAGACAGCTCTAGGGGGCTATCAGAGCATTAACGATCTGATCGGGCCAGAAGGACGTCTACTTCAACAACGGGACAAGGCGTGGTCACTGCTGACCCAAATCCCCGGTGTCAGTTGTGTCAAACCCAAAGCAGCCATGTACCTCTTCCCGCGTCTAGATCCTGAGATCTACCCGATCGAGGATGATGAACAGTTGGTTCTGGACTTACTGCTGGATGAAAAAATTCTGTTGGTGCAGGGGACGGCCTTCAACTGGCCCAATCCAGACCACTTTCGGATTGTCTTCCTTCCCAGAGAAGATGACTTGGAAGAAGCCATCGGAAGACTCGCTAATTTCCTAGAGCAATATCGTCTCAATCATGCCAGTAAAAAGCCTAAGTTTACTCAGGCTGCGCCCTAGCGAATAGGATAAAGAATTTTATCCCGATAGCCTGTGGTAACAGCAATATACCCCGCTAGTTCTTTGTCCAATGCGGGGTCATTACTATCCACCAGTAATGGCCTACCGTTAAGCTCAGTGATTTTTGTCTTGGTGGCGATAACAACCAAATTATCTCGGCCCACTCGTCTGATGACAGACGGTGTCAGTTGATGGTTACCACGACCTAAAAGGTGCCCCTGGCCGCCTATGGGTGTAATGATAATTTTCACTTTTCCATTAGCCTTGGCAACCGCTTGTTCGATTTCTATGCCGGTTACATCTAACGCCAATAACTGACCATTCCGAACCAGATCCACACCTAACAAGGTATTCCCCAAGCCCAGTTCATCCATAAAGCCACGGGGTGTTGAACCCGGGCCGACGATATAGAGGCAATCGTCCTCCATCTCCTCAACCAATGTCCCAGCAATATCCTGAAGCACGAGTTCCTCCACCTCGCGCCCCCCGGATTTCACGTGCTGCATAAAGCGGCCCTCTTCGGGCACCAGAAGATCACCATAATAACGCGCACGGACTTCTCCCTGCCTAAAAGCTTCCTCATCAATATCACGCACTTCCTGCTGACGAATATCAACCAACTCACCATTTGCCAACCGGCAGACCAATTCACCTGCAGCCTCGGGTGTGATGGCGTACACGCCTGAATGCATCTTGACCCCTGCAGGGATACCAAGAACGGGCTGCCCCTCAGGTATGGCATTGCAGATGTTCCGGGCTGTCCCATCACCACCCACAAATAGAATCATGTCCAATCCCAAATCGGACATCGCCTTTGCGGCCAATTCTGTATCCTTTGAGGTCGTTGCGTCAGGATCTATATCACCGATCACCTCCGGGTTAAAACCGCATTGTTTGGCAATGTCTTCGCCCATAGGCCCAGGGTAAGTAACCAAGACCACTGCATCGGGGTGAGTGCCCTCTGACACCTGCGCTAGTGCTCGAATGGCCCGTTTGGGCGCGCGGGGTTCAGCGCCCCGCAACCGAGCCTCTGCGACCGTTTTAGCGCCATCACTACCCTTGAGCGCTACGACACCACCGATACCCGCCAAAGGATTAATGATAAGACCTAACCTGAACACAGCTCACTCCATACAATTACTGCGCAGCGATTGTACCCCACAAACAGTACACCAAACTGTCACCTGTAGAGGACACACTACGATGGTTGCCCAAGGGTTTGTCCATGCCATCATTCGTGGTATGTTCATTCTTCGCAAGAAACTGAGCTGATATCACTAACAATGAACACTGAGCATAAAGAGACAAACCCCAAAGAACTGGAGCCGGATTTCCACGGTGCCGCGCTAATTGATGAAAACGGCAATGAGATTCCTATTACTGAGAATATGGTACAAAAAGCATGTTCCGTCCCTGAAGACGATACTGAAAACACAAAAGCGAAAAGCCTATCGCCTGAAGACAAACCTCAGAATTGAAGACGTATAATCTATAGCTTACAACTTATAGTTCAAATCCCACGCTTAGTAAGTAGGCCCATCAACCAAACCCTAATGCTGACAGCTGCTGAATCAACTGCTCATCAGCGTTGCCACTAACCCGATAATGGTCAAATTCAAGCCGCCGAGGGCACGTCTTACGTAGTTGATCGAATGCGCTAGGCACCTCAACATTTTTAGACTGTAAAACCGCCCTCATTCGCCGATCTTCCTCGGCCACATCATAAGTAGCCAGTACGGCCTGAGCCAAGGTAGATACTACCAGCTCCATAGTTTGCTCCTGGCCCAACTGTATGTCAGGCGGCGCTATCCCCTGCCAGGTGCAAAAAGCATCCCGAATCATCCGAGTACCATTGATCTTTCCGTCTTCACTGTAGCCGGCAATATGCGGTGTTCCAATATCGACCTGTTCCAGCAGAGGCAGTGCAATATTGGGCTCTTGCTCCCATACATCCAGCGCCACCTGCCATGATTTCTCAGGTAACAGGCGAAGTAGTGCCGCATTATCCACCACGGCACCACGGCCCGCATTGATCAACAGCGCATCATCAGACAACCGAGAAAGAACCGTCTCGCTAAAAAGATGGTACGTTGGATATGAGCCCTCCGTGGAAATAGGCGTATGTAAGCACAATACATCGGATTTAATGACCTGCTCAAAGGAGGTCAAATCGGGACTATTTTTCTGTGCCAAAAAAGGATCATAACACCGGCAATCCACCCCAAGTTTTTTCAAGGTTCGGTACAACCTGCCGCCCACATTGCCACATCCCACAATACCGACAGTTTGTTCTATCCAACCAGGACGCAGTGTAAAAAGCACCGAGAGTACGTACTGTACAACCGCATCGGCATTACATCCGGGGGCATTAGAAAAACTGATTGCTCGCTGTTCTAAATAGCACTGATCCACATGGTCAACACCGATGGTGGCAGAGCCTACAAACTTGACCTTACTTCCCTCCAGCAGACCTGAATTCACCAACGTCACTGAACGAACCAACAACGCATCGGCATCCCACACATGCTCGGCCGTTAGCTCTCGACCCGGATAAGTTACCACTTCGCCATAGGGAGAAAACATTTCCCGAACCAATGGCATATTTTCATCTGCAACTATTTTCATTCAGCACCGCTTTCCACAGAATCAATCAGCCTCTCTGCCCTTTCCAATAAACGCTCACCCAGCCCCATACGTTGGCAGAAATCTGCCAACGCATCCAGTGCTATTGGCTGTCGAGTTAGTTCTGGGTTGCCCACGGGCGCATCCTCGGCAATGCTGGCGAGCTTTCTCGCCATAAGAATTTGCTCGCCATATGCGTCAATCTTGGCGGATAAATTTTTTGCACCCCTAACAGGCACCTCAGCTATCTGATCACCGGCCTGTAACAAGGTCTGAACATCGCCAAAATGTTGGAGTAATACAGCAGCCGTTTTGGCCCCAATACCAGGAACACCGGGGATATTGTCGACACTGTCACCGACCAGTGCCAAGTAGTCGGCCAACTGCTCCGGCCATATACCCATTCTATCCATAACGGCAGAACGATCTTGTGGCTCAGCTTGACCAAAATCCCAGATAACATCATTAGCACCCACCAGCTGCATCAGATCCTTGTCCCTGCTCACCACAATAATCTGACGACCGTTCATTTGACGGCCACGCTTGGCGAGAGTCCCTATAATGTCGTCTGCTTCATGGGTATCACTGGCCAACCCGGTGATACCCAAAATGCCCGTTACTTCCACACAGGCATTGAGCTGAAACGCCAACGCCTCATCTGGCAACACTCGATTAGCCTTATAGGCAGGGTAAATCTGATTTCGAAAACAATTTCCCAAGCTCTCATCAAAAGCCGCAGCAATATATTCTGGCGACTCTTCTTCTATAAACGATAATAAAAATTTCAGATATCCGTAAACCGCTTGAGTGGAATACCCGTCTTGGCTATGCCAGTTATCTGGCAATCCAAAATAATGACGGAAAATATAAATCGAGGCATCAATCAAGTAGAGAGGAGACGGCATTAGACAAGAGACTTACGGTAATGATGTGTACTAAATGGCTGAGCACCAAAAGACTCAGCGAGTGCCCGCGTAAACGCTGCCGCACGGGCAGGCATGGGTGAAGTGCACCAACCCTCTGCTTGTTGAACCACCAAGTTGATAAAATCTTCACTGGCACCAATATCTGCCGACAAATTATCAGCGCTGATATTGAAGGGGTGGTTAGCCGCCACTGAAAAAATCCACTCCATAGCCTGAGGTTTCACTTCCACCTGTTCGAACGTCCGCTGTTGAGCCGCTGTCCGCCCGTCCGGGTTATACCAATAGCCGAAGTCCACAACCTGTCTGCGCTGTTTTCCCGCTATACACCAGTGGGATATCTCATGGAGCGCGCTTGAGATGTAGTCACTACGGAAAATCAGGCGATGGTAATCACAGGTATCATCAGCTGGCAAATATATAGGCTCTTCACCGCCACCTTCTAGGCGTGTATTAACGCTATCGGCAAACAAGTCATTAAAGATTGAGATTAATTGATCTGCACTCAATTTAGCCGGAGTACTGTCATTTAGAGCACTGTTA
Source organism: Cellvibrionales bacterium UBA4451 (assembly GCA_002390285.1). Classification (GTDB taxonomy): domain Bacteria; phylum Pseudomonadota; class Gammaproteobacteria; order Pseudomonadales; family Porticoccaceae; genus Porticoccus. The sequence goes on from DGPB01000017.1 coordinate 13,044, forward strand.
TTCAATAAATCGTTACCAAATAACATCCACAGTCTCCTTGCAAGGGGTCTGATCGATGCGATGCCAATACTCAGCACTGAGATATTCTTTTCCTGCCAGCAAGTGTTCCACATACCAACGCTCGGGCCTGGCACCATCATCAATTACGGCTGGATTAGCGATATATGTCCATGCAGGTATACGGCTAGAAAGCGTCTGTATCCAAAATAATTCCCGGCTATACATATATGGGGTGCCTTCATGGGGGTCGAGCTTGATAATTTCTGATGGCGTTGCCAGATGATACAGCACACCTTCTACTCGCTCTCCAGGCGCATAAATCACATTGGCACAGGCGAATGTTGCATCTCGACGTGAACGTTTATTAAAGCGCAAACCAAAGCCGTCCAACTGCCCCGAACTGGCACTTAAAACATGTAAACCGCGCGCCATCATACGTTCATAATTCATATTTGAACCGTAGGAAAAATAGTAGCTCACAAAATTTACACCCTAGGTATTGTGCTTTTTGATAATCGGTAGTACCTTATGTTGTGTGGCGAACATAATGTTGCATTCACCACACAAGATTCTGGCACTAGTGGAAACGCTGTATACGTGCCTTGGTCTAACTACCATTTGAGGAGGTGTATTATGACTACCTCAACATCAGGCCACAACACAGATAATGTGGTCGATCTCTTCACCGGGGCGCCGTACTCTTCCCCTCTCAACCGTCGCATTATTCGTCTTGCTCCTGAACTCGATGGTCTGGAAATGATCTATTCCAACGAGTCTAACCCGACCAAACTTTTCAGTATTAAAGTGCTGTATTGGGCGCTACGAGCAGATGGCGAAGTAGTGGGTCTTGTGCCATGGCTGGATGACATTATGCCGTGCACTGAAATACAGGATCCGCTCAACGGTCACTGGGAAGGTTATTACGATCCTGGTATTGATGAAGTGTTTTTCGAAGCGCCTATTCACAAAGTCATGGAGTTGGAAACCGCTGCCGAATACTATGAATTCGTCTGCGATACTGACCTTGACGTGGTGCAGGAAATTCCGGATACGATTGGCACCCACGCTGTGCTTTCAAGTGATGGTTTCAAAAACATCGTATTGAAAGAAGTGGTTAGCTGGCGACTTTACTCAGACGGCACGCTGGAGAGCATGCTTATTGACGACGAAAAAGTGGTCAGTACGCCAGTATTGCCTGGTGATGAAAGTCTCTACTCTGCGAAAACAGACGAGGCCTTCCGATATTTTTTCCAGCATCACATCGCCAACAAGATCAAGGCGCAAGATCCGGAAGCACTGGCGGCAATCTCTATGTTGGTTGAATCCTGATCAGTCATAACTGACAGGGCACATCTAGCAGCAACCACCACCAACTGAGTGGTCGATTTTTGACCCCTCAAAAAAAGTATCATAGCCACTTAATCAAGCACTCTGCAGACATAAGCTCATCGCTATCCAATAGCCCGTCCCATCTCGCATCCATCCACTCTAGCGTCTATTTCAAGCTCTGAGCCAGTCTCGACACCAAACCAGCGACGCTCTTCAGGTGCTCCTGCTGAAGCAAATCCGATAACTTTCGGGGCTTAAGGTCATGATCCCCATCTTCCAGCCAATGAATTTGTATTGCAGAGCTGAAAGGAATGGACGCAAGCTCATTTGGTTTTCCAAAGGGGTCGCGCGTTCCCTGAAAAATTATCGTGGGCGTTTTAGTAGCTAGCAGATGCTTCGTGCGCATTTTTTCTGGCTTTCCCGGCGCATGGAATGGATAACCAAAACAACAAAGCCCAGCCGCACCCAACTCATCAACCACCATACTGGCTATTCGCCCTCCCATGGATTTACCGCCTATTAACAGTGGCCTAGAAAGATCATCTCGCTGAGAAATGTCGCTATAAACCTCTCGCCAACAATCAAGCAGCACCGGCGGGCGATCTGGGGGACGTTTTTTACCCATCTCTCGCCGCTGCTGCATATACGGAAATTCAAAACGCACCACAGCCAGTCCAGCTGCATTGAGTTCTGCCGTCAGAGCCTGCATGTAATCACTGTCCATCGGTGCTCCTGCACCGTGAGCAAATATCAACGTACCGCATGGACTAACCCCATCGGCAGGCTGGTCAATTAAATAATTCATGGCGGGTCTTGTTGCCGTTGCTGATCTTGCTGAAACCGCTGGAACTGATACTTGGTGAGCAGGGTGCAGCTCTCTGTTTCCGGATCAAATGTGATCACCACATCGCCCCGCTCAATTTGTCTTTTTACTTGCTGAATCTTTGCCTCAAAATCCACTTCAGATGGACCATAGTCCGTGCCTTCCCGTGCGACAAAATCTTCGATAATGGCAGTGAGCAACTCGTCTGAAAGGCTAGCTAACGGAATGTCTATCATGGTCTATTCCGGCTTTCTAAATTTAAGCGTCATGCGGTCGCTCTCACCGATAGTCACATACTTATTACGATCCAAATTTTTCAATCGCAAGGTTGGCGGCAGAGTCCACACACCCTTGGGGTGTGCCTTAACATCCTTGGCGTTACGATTAATCTCAGATTTTTCTTCCAACACAAATCCAGCCTTTTCAGCCAGATCAATCACGTATTGCTCCGTCATATAACCACTGGTTTTCATGGTTTCCCAATCTGTACCCTCTAATGCTCTGTGCTCCACAACACCCAGCACACCGCCCGATTTTAATGCCTTATAAAATAATGCAAAGGCATTGGCTTCACTCTCTGAGCGCAACCAGTTGTGGACATTACGAAAGGTCAGCACCTGATCGGCACGTCCATCTGGCACAGTTAATTCGTTACGCTTGGGATCAAAGGACGCCATAACAACTTGACCATATACGTTGGGGTGCTCAGCCAGTTTTTTCACAAACTGCTCATGGTAGTCGTCATAAAATGCCACACCCATTCCCGTGGGGAAGTGTGCGGCATAAAGGGTTCCCGTTTGAAGTTGGGGCGCCAGTATCTCGGTATACCATCCCTTTCCGGGCCAGATTTCCACCACAGTCATTTCTGGCTCCACACCAAAGAATTTCAGGGTTTCCAGCGGATGACGATATTGATCTCGCAGTACAAACTCCGGGGTGCGGTGAGCACCCTGCAGAGCGCTCTCAAGAACGTCCGCCTGTGCACTAACGGATGATCCAAAACCGATAGACATCAGTAGTACCGCCAACATAAATCGTACCTTCTTCATCGACTTCTCCCTACCTTACACTTCCAGCCACAATCAGTTGGATACCTGATTCATTCCAGCGTTCCCAGGTCATAATTGATACGGCATAATATCCACATACCCAGCCATCAAGAAGATCTTCTATGAACCACTATCTCGCCCTCACTATTATTGCAGATGATCGCCCAGGCATTATCGAAAAAGTAGCCGACGTAGTTAGCGCAAACGGTGGTAATTGGCTGGAAAGCAACATGTCACGCCTGGCCGGAAAATTTGCCGGCATTTTGTTGGTGGATATTGCCGAAGAGAAGCAAACCGCCCTATTAGAGGCTCTAAACACCCTTGGAAACCAAGGTATCCGTGTTAGCGGTGAAACCAGCGTAGGTACTGAACAGCCCCAGGGAGAACACCTTATGTTAACCGTAGTGGGCAACGACAGGCCCGGTATTGTTGGTGAACTGTCATCCCTTCTAGCTCGCCTGCATGTGAATGTGGAAGAACTGAGTACCAGCTGTGAAGATGCGCCCATGAGTTCAGAAACGCTGTTTCGCGCCACAGCGAAAATTAGCCTGCCAAGCTCTGGCCTTAACCGCGATCAGCTACAGAATGAACTAGAATCCCTTTCAGATGACTTAATGGTGGAGCTGGAGAGCGTTTAATACCGAAAGACACCCGTACTGAACGGCTTTGAACATAACAGGGCCATCAACCCACAAGCCCTTTCAGCAGCACCCCAACACCATATGCCATGGCAGCGGCAATGCCGCCCACACCCACTGTCTCAAGGCCAGATAGAAGCCAATACTGCTCCACGAATTTACCTTTTACCGCGCCTACCCAGAAAAAAGCCACCGCGGTTAGAGCGATAGACCATCCAAAGGTATTCTCAACCGTGCCTGGCAAGACCCAATTTGTCACATAGGTAATCAACGGCACGAACCCAACTATACAAAAGGCTACAAAGGTCGCTAGACCACCTTTAACTGCATCGTGTTCCTGCAAAGACATGCCATGCTCTTCCTGTAGCATGGTATCTACCCATTTCTCTTTATCGGAGACAATCACCTCAACGGCATCCTCCAATAACTGTCCCTTAAACCCTTTCATAGCGAAGATTTGACGAACTTCTTCTTTCTCCCCTTCAGGGAATTTTTCAATCTCCTCCAGTTCCATCTGACGAACGTTAATTCGATGCTGATTCTCCGCTCGGATACCGAGAAAATTACTGACCGCCATGCTGAAGCCATCGGCTAACAGGTTGGCAAAACCGAGAATAATAACAACACCCGGAGCCATCCCCGCTCCCGCCACACCAGCCACAATGGCGAAGGTAGTGATAGCACCATCGACAGCACCAAAAATAAATTCTTTGAGGTAAATAGAGTCCGGCCCGTCGGCCAAACGCTTGGCGATTAAATGTGGATGGTGGTGGTCCTTGGCGTGATCAAGGCTCTTCTGGTCGTCGGGGCTTTCCATTAATACTCCCATGTCGTTAAAACGATAACTTGCAGGCCAGCTCTGGTCATTTGACCAAGCAAACTGCATCATACCGAAGAGGAAATTTTATGCACCCTACCCCATGTTAAATATCGTTCTGTTTGAACCTGAAATCCCACCCAATACTGGCAACATTATCCGGCTCTCCGCCAACACTGGGTTTGCGCTGCATTTGGTTGAGCCTCTTGGCTTTGAGCTTGATGACAAACGGCTGCGTCGAGCTGGTCTCGATTATCGAGAATGGCAAGATGCCAAGGTACATGCCAACTGGGAATGTTTTATAACAAGCGAAAAGCCTGACCGGCTGTTTGCTATCAGTACTAAGGGGCACACCCGCTATACAGATATTGCCTTTCAGCCGGGAGACACGCTGGTATTCGGCCCAGAAACCCGCGGCCTTACTCAGGCGTTTCGCGATGCTCTGCCACCAGAGCATATACTGCGCGTCCCCATGCAGGCACAAAGTCGTAGCCTGAACCTATCCAACACCGTGGCACTGATTGTTTATGAGGCCTGGCGGCAATTGGACTTTGATGGTGCGGTGTAAGGTATACATTATGTGTAATGAATACTTAGTAAATGCAGTCTAAAATAAATCTTCGTAAAATCTCTGCACCCTAACTAATATCGAGAAGACAACCCAACATGAACCGCCCAGCAAATAGGGATCAAGCGCCGATCGGATTATTCTACGGGTCATCCACCTGCTATACAGAAATTGTCTCTGAAAAAATTGCTGACGAGCTGAACACTGCGTTCGGCGACACAGTGGTCGATATTTACAATGTAGCTGAAGAACCCATCACCACGATGGAGGCGTATGACCTTCTGATATTGGGCATTCCTACTTGGGACTATGGCGAGCTACAGGAAGATTGGGAAAATATCTGGGACGACATTGATACTCTCGATCTCTCTGGAAAAACAGTCGCGTTATTCGGCCTCGGAGACCAAGAGGGTTACCCCGAATGGTTTCTCGATGCACTGGGGTATCTCTGGGCAAAAGTGTGTAATCAGGGTGCCAAAACTGTAGGCTACTGGCCGGTAACCGGGTTTGAATTTAACGAATCAAAAGCACTAACTTCCGATCAACAACATTTTGTTGGGCTGGCCATCGACGATGAAAACCAGTTTGATCTCACAGATCAAAGAATCACACTTTGGTGCAAGCAAATCCTAAGAGAGTTTGAGCTAAATACAGACACAGATCAGCATTAAACACCGCATTACGGTTACCAATGCACACGCTGCAAGACACGCTATGTAAGGCACCTTATGTCAAAGCCATCACCGGAAATCATCCAGCCTGCGACAATCCGATGGCGAGACCATGGCCAACCGGTTTCAACGGTATTTGATGATGTTTATTTCAACAGTGACGGTGGTATCGATGAAAGTCGTTATGTGTTTTTGGAGCAGAATGGCCTTCCCGAGCGATGGGCTAACAACCCTGGCGGCTCATTTACTATTGGTGAAACGGGCTTCGGTACCGGGCTCAACTTTTTAGTAGCGGCCCAAGCTTGGCTGGATAAGACAAGCACAGGCACCCTTCACTTTGTCTCCGTCGAGAAATTCCCCCTGACCACAAAAGACCTTCAACAGTCACTTAAATTATGGCCCGTGTTAAAGACACTCGCCGATGAATTAGTTCAGTTATACCCCCCAGCCACCCCCGGAATTCATCGCCTCCAACTCGCCAACAAGCGCATTACCCTAACCCTGATGTATGGCGAGGCTAACCCTATGTTCGCCTCACTAAAATGCAGTGATCACCCCTTATTTCATCAGCAGGGCAACCCCGTTATTGATGCTTGGTTTCTAGATGGTTTCACCCCCGTTAAAAACCCGGCAATGTGGACCAATGAACTGTTTCAAACCATTGCTGATCTCAGCGGACCAGATACCACCATCAGCACCTTTACCTCAGCATGCCGTGTTCAACGCGGGCTGCAAAACGCCGGTTTTGATATTGAAAAAATCCCCGGAATTAACAGAAAGCGTGAAATGCTTCGGGGTACTTTCACCAATTCTGAGGCTAACACGAGCAAAGCATCTGAATCAGACTGGACACCCTCCACGTTTAATTCACACCACCAACCACCCTGGTATTTGACACCCATCACCAAAAAACCGGAATCCGCTATCGTGCTGGGTGGCGGTATCGCAGGCTGCGCCACAGCTCGGTCACTGGCTGAGCGCGGTATTCCCGTCACACTCATAGAGCGACACCCGCAATTAGGCCAGGAAGGCTCAGGCAACCCACAAGGCATTCTTTATCCCAAGCTGTCTACCGGCACCTCCGTCCTAGCACGTTTTGGGCTAACTGCGCTGCTACATGCCAGCCGCTATCACAGTGCATTTTTGGATAGTAATGCAACCGGAACTGAAGCTGCCATAGGTAGTCGTTGCGGCGTGCTGGTGTTACCTGCGTCGGAAAAAGATAAAGACAAGTTTGAACAACTCGCCGAACTGTTTCCCACCGATCTTGTACAGCTACATGAAGGAGAACAGCTTAATCAAACGGCAGGAATGTCTCTGGCCAACCACTTCGGACTATTTTTCCCCACACTCGGCTGGATAAAACCTCCGGTAGCCTGCCAAATGCTCACCGAACACCCATTAATTACCGTTCAAACAGCAGACGTGGCCGATATCGAGCTTCAACAAAACGGCTGGCATGCACGTGATGAGGCTGGGAACACCATAGCGGCGGCTCAGGTGATGGTGATTGCCGGTGGTTTTGACAGCAGTCAATTCAGCCAAACAAATCATCTTTTTGTTAAAAAAATTCGCGGACAAATCAGCCAGCTTCCTGCTACACCACAAAGCACTGAGCTGAAAACCGTACTCTGTGGAGAGGGCTATATTGCCCCTGCCATAGGCGGCATACACACCCTCGGCGCCACCTATAACTTTGGTGAAACCAGCACCGCTGTTCGCACAAAAGATCACCAAATCAACTTGCAACAACTCGCCACCACCGATGCAGCTGTGGCAGAAACCTTTGACCCAGTGGACATCGATAACTTGCAGGGCCGTGCCGCCTTCCGCTGTACCACACCGGATTACCTTCCCATCGCTGGGCCAGCACCTAAACTGGATGATTATCTGAACGACTATGCGTTATTAAGAAAAAATGCCCGCGCTCACATACCCATAGCAGGCAACAGTTGGCCCGGGTTATATCTCAATATGGGTCATGGTTCGCGGGGGCTGAGTTACGCCCCAATTTGTGCAGAATTATTAGCCAGTCAAATTTGTGGTGAAGTGCCGCCACTGGAACTGGATTTACGGCAGGCCGTACATCCAGGGCGGTTTATTATCCGGGATTTAATACGGAAGAAACGTTAACGCCCATGATCAGCAAAACGGGATTATGCCTCCCCTTCCACACTGCGCTTAGACAACATTTCCACCGAACCAGAACCACAGCCAATGATGGTACGCATCGCCTCTTCCACCGACACGTTAGGTAATAGCTCCACACACTCGCTAGGCAAATGATAAATCACCCCCGAGGTGGGAATCGGTGCAGTGGGAACAAATACCGTGAAGCTACCATCCGGGTGACGACTCGTCACAATCGCAGTAACACTCACCGGACATTCGGCACCATAAATGCGAGCCAATGCAGGCTCTCCATTTAATAAATTGGTTTCACCGCTGCCGCCAAGAAACTGAGAAACGACTTCGCGGATAGTTTTATAACCCGGTGCCAGCTTAACCAACCAGCTATCCACTTTTTCGTGAAGCCATCCCCCCACTTGGGTTCTGATCAATAAGCCAATAAAAAAACACGCCCCAATAATCATGACAAAAGCCAGCAATGTAGCCAAAAACTCACTGATCGCAGCTTGCTCTGTCAGCACTTCAGTCAATGGACGGATAAATTCCGACACCAAGCCAAAGACCCATAGAAATATCAGCGCCAACAGTGCGATGGGCAGTACCACAATCAGACCACCGAGAATGGTCAAAGAAAGGAAAGAACGCAGACGAGTCATAATCAAATCTCTACAAGTAGGAGACTAGGATAGCAATAAAGCGAGGCTGATAAAAAACTGTCTGCTTCACCCCCTAATGGGAATTTACACCTAACCCAGCTTTTTGTTTTGTGGGTTATAAAAATCGATAGCATTTCTACTCAATACATTTCTTGCCCCACCCTCACCTAACGCATCAATCACCCGTAGAAAATCATTATCACTGTAGGGAATGCGCGACAGGGTCATCATTTTTTATAGTTAAAACAAGGTATTGAGATAAACAAAGGGTTTTGTTGGCTGACATAACGAGACTTTCCTTAATTCTTTATGGCGTTCCTTTGCTTACAACCTAAGCTCCCTTGAGCATATACCTGTCTCTTTAAAAATCAAGAGGTTGCATTGCCTGTAAATATGATAGGAGGACTCAGCCCGCTGTTCCCGGGACTTTTATCAATGGAATTTCGACCCAGACACTTTAGGTGGCATGCTGTACCCTTTCTTTCTACCGACCACTATCGAACTGGTATCATGCCTCCCCTAATTAACTGCCTCTACTTAACAGACCCTATTTAACTAGCCCGATTTACTTGGTCTCCACCTATGAACGAAGCAAGCCTTCTGGCCTTTTCTCTCTCCATTACTGGCCCTATTTTTATGGTGGTGTTACTTGGCTTGTTATTGAAAAGGCTTGGGGTAATCCAGACGCAATTTGTTCAACCTGCTTCGGACCTTGTGTTCAAGGTGGGGCTACCCGCGATTCTGTTTTTGAGTATTTACCGGGCGGATCTCGATAACTTTTCAATGGGCTTACCCCTATTGGTGGCTATTCCTATTACCTTGATGATGTTTGCCCTGTCATTACCCCTTGCCCGCCTATTTATTGTCGACAAAGGTGATTGCGGGGTATTTGTACAGGGTGCCTTTCGGGGCAACTTGGCGGTTATCGGCTTGGCCTTTTGTAGTAATGCCTACGGCGAGGCCGGACTGGCTGCTGCTGCGGTACCGGTGGCCGTTTTGACTATATTGTATAATTTGCTGGCGGTGGTGGCGTTGAATCCCATTGAGTCCGGCGACCACCAATCACCCCTGCGACGGATAGTGATGAACACGCTGAAGAACCCGCTGCTTATCGGCATTGCGCTGGGGTTTATGATGAAGTTCAGCGGGCTGCCATTACCCAAGCTTATTGAGGACACCGGCAATTATTTTGCACGCATGACGTTGCCTCTGGCTCTGCTGTGTATTGGTGCCTCCATGAATATGAAAGCACTGAAGCATTCTGGTGTGAGTACGGTGGCGGCCTCTATTCTCAAGCTAATCGTGGCGCCGTTGTTAATGGTCAGTATGGCTATCTGGCTGGGTGTGCGTGGCATGGAGCTGGGTATTCTGTTCTTTTTAGTGGCCTCACCCACTGCGGTGGCGAGTTTTATTCAGGTTAGGGCCATGGGCGGCAATGGTGAGTTCGCCGCCAATATTGTAGTGATGTCTACGTTGTTGGGGATTGTCACTGTTACCGCTGGGCTGCTGGTATTAAAGGCATTTTCATTGATCTAAAAAGATCTATTTCTACCCACCCCGCTCCGGCCCATCCCCCCGATAACATCAAACCCATTCATGACTCTCTGTTAATGGGCAGTCTTTAATGCGGAAGAGTCCCTCCACAGGTAGAATACCGCCTTTGCCAAACTCCCCAATGACTGAGGTCTTATATGAATGACCATGTGAACCCACAGGTACACCCTGCCTTTGAGTTTCTGCGCAGTGAGCGCATTGATTCCCTGAATATTGAGGTGGCTGAATACCGCCATCGCAAAACCGGGGCACAGCATGTCCATATAACGGCCGACAACACTGAAAACGTGTTTTTGGTGGCACTGCGAACGGTACCCAAGGACTCCACTGGTGTTGCCCATATTCTGGAACACACGGCTCTGTGCGGCAGTGAAAAATACCCGGTGCGCGACCCCTTCTTTATGATGATTCGTCGGTCGCTGAACACCTTTATGAATGCTTTTACCAGCTCTGACTGGACGGCTTACCCGTTTGCCAGCCAGAACGAAAAGGACTTCAACAACTTGCTGGATGTGTATCTGGATGCGGTGTTTTTCTCCCGACTGGATGAACTGGATTTTGCCCAAGAAGGTCACCGAGTAGAATTTTCCGAGCCTGACAATGCGGAATCTCCATTGGTATACAAGGGTGTGGTATTCAATGAGATGAAAGGGGCCATGAGTTCGGTGCCCTCCACCCTTTGGCATACTTTGTGTCAATACCTCTACCCCACCACCACCTACCACTACAACAGTGGCGGTGATCCGGAGTGTATTCCCGACCTGACCCACGAACAGCTCAAGGCGTTTTACCAGACGCACTATCACCCCTCCAATGCCATATTTATGACCTACGGAGATAAACCAGTATCAGAGCTACAAGCTACGTTCGAGTCGCAAGCCCTAGCCCGGTTTGAGCCGCTGGATGTGGAAATCTCGGTGCCCGATGAACAACGCTACTCGAAGCCTATTGCGGTTGAGGAAGCCTATGCCTTTAACGAAGAAGGCAGCACGGACAATAAAACCCATATCGTACTGAGTTGGTTGCTCGGCAAGGCCACTGACCTTGAAGCCAGTATGGAAGCTCACCTGCTGTGTAGCGTTCTGCTGGATAACAGTGCTTCGCCGCTACAGAAGGCATTGGAGACCACAGATTTGGGCACATCACCTTCGCCACTGTGTGGGCTAGATGATTCCCAGCGAGAGCTGTGTTTCGTCTGCGGCATTGAAGGCAGTGAAGCGGATCGTGCTGACGATGTGGAACAGCTTGTGTTGAACGTGCTGAAAGACGTAGCAGACAACGGTATCCCACAAGAGCAGGTAGAAGCCTCGTTACACCAATTAGAGCTGCAACAGCGTGAGATTGGTGGTGATGGCTACCCCTACGGTCTGCAACTGATATTAACCGCACTGACTAGCGCCACTCACCGGGGTGATCCAATTGCTCTTCTGAACTTGGACCCGGTATTGGAAAAGCTCCGGAACAATATTCAAGACCCCAATTACATCAAACAGCTGGCCCGTAATCTCCTCCTCGACAACCCCCACCGGGTTAGGCTGACGATGATTCCTGACAGCGAGTTGTCTGCCCGCAAAGACCAAGCAGAGGCCGATCGCTTAGCATTAATAAAGGACGATCTGGATGATGCTGGTAAGCAGGCGGTGATTGAAAAAGCACAGGTGCTGAATGAGCGTCAGCAACAAAAAGATGACGAGTCGATACTTCCCAAGGTAGGACTGGAAGACATCCCTCCGGTTATGGCCTATGTGGGCGCCACAGAAAAACAAGACAGCCCCCTTCCGCTTACTAGCTATGGTGCAGGTACCAATGGTCTGGTGTATCAGCAGATTATTTTGCCGCTCCCTGCTTTAACGGATCAACAGCTGGATCTGTTGCCTATCTACAGTAATTGCCTGACCGAACTGGGTGTTGATCAACAGGATTATCTGGCCACACAACTCTGGCAATCCCAGATTTGTGGCGGCATCGGCGCCTATGCCAGTGCCCGAGGCATGCCAGACAACGAACAAACGCTGTCTGGACACCTAATTCTTTCTGCCAAAGGCCTTACCCGTAACCAAGGCGCGATGACAGAACTGATGCACCAAACATTGGAGAAGGTGCGTTTTGATGAATTACCCCGCATTCGTGAACTGATTGCCCAAACCCGTGCCCGCCAAGAATCAAGTGTAACGGGCAGTGGCCACAGCTTGGCCATGACAGCCGCCTCCAGCGGCACCAGCCCCGGCGCTAAATTAACCCATCAATGGAGTGGCCTTGAGGGAATAAGATATATCAAAAAACTGGATACGGCTCTCACCAATGAGGTTGATCTGGCTAATCTGTCTGAGCAACTGGCGGCGATTCACCAGCTAATATTGGCGGCACCACGTCAGTTCCTTCTGGTGGGTGAAGCGGACAAACTCTCGAGCTATCACCAGGCTATTCAGCAGCACTTTAAACCGGTAACAAACCCTGCTTTTCAGGCATTCGAACAACCTGAACTTCACCACCGTGTGGCAGAGTTGTGGAAAACCAGTACTCAGGTAAATTTCTGTGCGAAATCTTACCCCACTGTGCCGATGTCGCACCCCGATGCGGCACCTCTCACGGTATTAGGTGGCTTCCTTCGCAATGGCTACTTGCATCGGGCCATTCGGGAACAGGGCGGCGCCTACGGTGGCGGTGCTGGACAGGAGAGTAACGTTGCCGCTTTCCGGTTCTTCTCCTACCGGGACCCTCGCATTGAAGACACACTGAAGGACTTTGATCAGTCTCTGATCTGGCTTCAGAATGAGAAACACGATTGGTCTCAGGTGGAAGAAGCGATTCTGGGTGTAGTCAGTTCTATTGATAAACCTGGCTCGCCTGCCGGTGAAGCAAAGCAGACTTTCCATGCCGAACTTTATGGCCGCAGCCGCGAAGTTCGCGAGCTATTCCGTAATCAGGTCCGAGCCGTAACACTGGCAGATTTACAGCGGGTTGCCGCTACGTATCTCACTGAAAACAATGCCAGTTCAGCAGTGATTACCAATCCAGACAATGCCGCGGTGGCAGATTCTTTGAATCTAACGCCGGTGACGCTCTAAGCGCTATTAAGAAAGGTATTACTGATGTTTCAAACCACACTGGAACCACGCTTTTCGGAAACTGATGGCCTTGGGCATATCAATAACACCGTGTTTCCCGTTTGGTTTGAATACGCTCGTAAGGATATTTTTAAGTTGGTGCATCCAAGCCTGACTCACCATGACTGGCCAATGATACTGGCGCACATCAACGTGGATTTTATTCGCCAGACCCAGTACGACAGCGAGGTCACTATCAACACTGCTGTCACCAAAATTGGCGGAAAGTCGCTCACCGTTACCCACGCGGCTTGGCAGAATGAAGCACTGGTCGCTCGCGGAGAAGCAGTACTAGTCTGGTTCGACTACCAACAGCAGATCAGTTGCCCTATACCCGATGACATTCGTGCGCTACTAACGGAACACCTAGAGAATAGCACTCAAGTGGAAGCTCAACCGGGAGTTCAGCTGGGAGCCCGACCAATAAGTGAATAATAAACGGGACGACATTTACGCGGCACCACAACTGGATATTGCTGGCTTCCGCTTCGATAAGGCGGTGGCTTCGGTTTTTCCCGATATGATAAAACGTTCGGTGCCCGGTTACGAAACCATTATTGCCATGACGGGCACACTGGCTGAACGCTATGTACAACCCAACAGCCGTTGTTATGACCTAGGGTGCTCTCTGGGTGCCTCCACCGTTGCCATGCGACATCACATTCAATATTCCGGCTGTGAGATTGTGGCGGTGGATAACAGCGAGGATATGCTGAATCGATGCAGAGCTATTTTGCAAAATGATGATGCCAATATCGCCGCTGAGTCCATTCCTGTGGAGTTGGTTTGTGGCAACATTCAGGATATCCCGATCACCAATGCCAGTATGGTGGTGGTGAACTTCACCCTGCAATTTATCCCCGTTGAGCAACGGGCTGAGCTGTTGCAACGCATTGCCGATAGCCTGTTACCTGGCGGCGTACTGGTACTCTCTGAAAAGGTGGCCTTTGAAGATCAACAGCATCAGGAGCTGATGATTGAGCTCCACCACAACTTTAAGCGAGCCAACGGTTATAGCGACCTGGAAATCAGCCAGAAGCGATCCGCACTGGATGATGTGCTCATGCCGGAAACACTCGAAACCCACCGAAATCGACTCCGCAAAGCCGGGTTTAGTAGTGTGGATGTGTGGTTTCAGTGTTTTAATTTTGCGTCACTGATCGCACTCAAATAGCCTTCCGTTAATAGACCGTACTCAACATGCCCTCAACTGATACATCACTCATCAATTTCTCTTCCCTGCTAGCAGCCATTGCCGAAGGTCCCCTAGAATCTTGGGCAAAAGTACTGCCCGAACAAATTGAACACGCTATATCTGTTGAGCGCTGGGGTGACTTGTTCGATTGGCAATTGGCACTGAAAAACCTGCCTCAGATCACCCCTTCCCAAATAGACCTAAAAAAGGGTGTCTCCATAGGCCAGCCCGATGATTGTGATGACAACACCCGGCAACATTTAAAGGAGGCATTGATGGGTCTGCACCCTTGGAGAAAGGGTCCGTATGCGTTGTTTGGTCTTCACATTGATACAGAATGGCGCTCAGACTGGAAGTGGGACCGGGTTATTCCTCATTTGGCACCCTTGCAAGACCGCTTGGTACTGGATGTGGGTTGCGGTAATGGTTACCACTGCTGGCGGATGCTGGGAGAAGGCGCCAACCGGGTAATTGGCATTGATCCCTCCGGCAAGTTTATCCATCAATTCTATGCCCTAAAACACTACATGGGAGACTTGCCTGTAGACGTGCTCCCTGTGGGTATTGAGCAAGTACCACCGGAACTAAGAGCCTTTGATACGGTGTTTTCAATGGGTGTGTTCTATCACCGCCGATCACCTATGGATCACCTTAGAGAACTGCGAGACTGTCTACGCCCCGGCGGACAACTGGTTTTGGAAACACTGGTGATTGAGGGTGGCTTAATTAACGGAATAGGCGACGTGCTCGTACCCGAAGGGCGCTATGCACAAATGCGTAATGTATGGTTTCTACCCCGTGTTGAAACCCTGCTCTCCTGGATGAGAAAGTGCGGCCTGAAAAACCCCCGGATGGTGGATATCGCTAAAACCAGCGTAGACGAACAACGGTCAACAGAGTGGATGCACTTTGAGTCTCTGCCGGATTTTTTGGACCCGAATGATGACAGCCTGACTGCTGAAGGCCACCCTGCTCCCATCAGAGCGGTATTTGTTGCTGAGGTGTAACCGGCGGCAATTGAGCCCGCCTGGAACAACCTGTCGTTATCATTTCGTTTGATTAGTCGTCTAACTCGACAATGGGCGTATCCAGCCCGAACTCAGTATGGATTTGGGTGCACCAGCGGTTGAGACGACCTGACGTGAGTTCTGGTTGTTGGTCTTCATCTAGAGCAAGCCCCATAAAAAACGTCTTGCCTGTAGTCCCGGGCTTCACCTCGGCCTTTACCTCAGCTTTAGAGGCATCGTAATCGTAACCCTCGGCGGGCCAATAACCGATGATCTTGTCAGCGGTTTTTATTACCACATCGTGCAACATACCCATGGCGTCCAGGAAAAAGTCACCGTAGCCAAACTGATCGCCAAGACCAATAAATGCCACGGTTTTTCCAGAAAAATCTATCGCTTCCACATCGTCCCAAAAATCTTCCCAATCGGACTGAATTTGCCCAAAGTCCCAGGTTGGAATACCAAGAATCAATT
Organism: Cellvibrionales bacterium UBA4451; assembly: GCA_002390285.1. Taxonomy (GTDB): domain Bacteria; phylum Pseudomonadota; class Gammaproteobacteria; order Pseudomonadales; family Porticoccaceae; genus Porticoccus. The sequence goes on from DGPB01000017.1 coordinate 29,062, forward strand.
TATCGTAATCAAGAAATTCGAGCTGCGTGACATCGCCAACGTCATGCACATCCACTACATCACTACCTAATCGCTGCACAATGCGATAGGCAATAGATTCTGTATTTCCTTCATCACTACCAAAGAATAAACCGATTTTGGTCACAGTGGCCTCAAACTCATAAACGGGGGAAAAATAGCAGCGCGGATTCTCCCAGCTCTGCTGCCATGCTGCAACATTCAGCCATTTAAAAACTGACTAACATCAAAGGTAAAATGCAGAAAAAAGGTAGTGTAGGAATAAGGATGGATAGCTATGTGGTCGACGCGTAAAGCGCTTGTTAAAAAAATCGGCTTATTTGCAACTGAATGTAGTCATCCTGATTGAATGAATACAATGGTTCATCTGACTCAGCATTGGTAATGGCGCGAACTCGCAGCTCGACAACAACATTATCACCAATGCGTCGCTCTGCCTCGATATTGAAAAAAGTTTCTGACGTGTCTTTATCAACCACAACACCCGCCAACAACGCAGTGTCCTGGGTGTCATTCATGGACCATCGAGCGCCCAAAAAAACATCATTATCCGCCGTTGTGATGGGTTCCTGTGACGAACGGTCATCGTACTGATACTCCATCAACATTCCTATATCCGCATTGCTCTCATACACTTGATAAAATGTGTATTCGAAACCCGCTACGGTTGCCATAAATGACTCGTCGTAGCCATCTCGAAGCAGGGCTTCCAACTTCCAGAGCCAGGCATCCCTGGTGTATTGCACATCGAGTCCCACTTGATCTATTTGGTCATAAAATGGCGTCAATTCTCGTCCATTGGAGGCAAGCTCTAATCTAGGCTCGCGGCTGGTACCCCGAAAATAATATGCCCCAATATCCACATCACCAAAATAGTGGCTGTAGCGTAAGGCAAAATCCATATGTTTCTCTTCGGCACCGGACTCATATTCCGCATCATCCCAATCTACCGGTAATGGAGACCTGAAGCGGCCATCTCGACCGGGGAAAGTGCGCTCGCGAAAATAGGGCAGCAAGTAAACATTTACCAACCCCCAATCATGCTGCAATGCGAGATTAACCATGGGCTGACCAAGCTTATCTTCTTGATCTATATCTTCCACCAGATCTGTCTGGTTAATAATATCCACAAGGTGAGCAGACTCTGTCACACCCCAGAAGACTTTATTAATGCCCACTAGAAGCTCAATTTTTGTTCCTTTATAAAACAAGCCTTCGTTAGCCCAATAGGCCTCGCGTAAATCAATATGGGTTCTTTCGTCATCATTTTCATCCCAGCGGGCAAAGGGAATAAAGGATCCACGTTGGTCTCCCTCTTCACTGCGCCAGCGCGCTTCCCATTCACCGGAGACTGATACTTCAGCATCGCTGGTATTTTGACCTGGCCAGAGCGCATCCTGAGAAAACCCTCGCAACTGTAGAGCAGTATTACCCGATAATTCCCATTCAGAATCGCTAGCTATAGCCATTCCACAGCTGACTGGAAGCACGACGAAACCTAGCAGTAATTGACAAAAAAGGCCTTTCACTATGTCTACCTCAAGCGGGCCAGCCGGCCTTTAACAAAGTCGTTATCAGTTAATCCAACCCCAAATGTATATTCGCCGTAGACTAGGTCTGTACTCTTGTTGGTCTGCAAATTTCTCATGATTAAACGGTGGGAGCGCCAATAACTGTCACCATACTTGCGGTAGTCTTCAAATTTTAGCTCTTTAAGCAAGCTACCACGGCGATCATAGAACTCTATTTTACGAATTTGATAGTCTGTCGTATCTACCCACGCAAGTTGCTTGGTATAACCTGAGTTCTCGTAGCGAGGGATACGCTCAACCACATCGCATAGCAGCTCTCCGCAGGCTTCTTGTTGCAAATAGGTATAGCTAAATTTATTCAACTCGCTCGCGGTAAAGTCTTCAAAGGCGAATTCAGAACCCACAAAAGGCCCGGATTTATTTCTTGAAGAAATTCTTTTTACCCGCTTTAACGCCGGTAGATAAAGCCACTGATCATCTGGATCAAGCATTTTGGCATGAGAAAGTAATGCAGTACCTTCGATATCTCTGGGGGTTGAAAATAACACCAGGCTTTTATCACCCACGGATTCATCGGGTATCTCCAGCGTTGTAAACCGCATGGATCGTGATGCTTCCTCACCAGCAGCATTACGAAGCACCATGGTCATCTCTGCTTCACTATCACCGAAACCGCGGTCTGATCGGTCGGATCTGGCCGCAATGTCAAAACCCTTTACTTGATCCGGCATGCTCTCTTCAGATGTAGCCGCCATCACAGGCGATAAGAGTAACTGGGAGGCCCCTAGTGCACCCACTACAGACAACCTCAGCACGGAGGCAAAAGCGGCACTAAAAAAATTCCGTCGTTTCATTTTATTCTCCTTTGAACATATCACTTTTTATATGTCTCGATTGTATATATCACTTTTTACAAGGATTCAGGTACTGACCGGCTATCACTTGTCGATACGGTACTCTTACCTTTTTCCATCACCAGCAAAAGTGCTGGAAGAAACAAAAAGTCGAGTAACAGCGCAAATAGAATCGACATAATCGTCATCAACCCCATATCGACATTCATTTTAAAGGCCGAGGTGGTTAAAACTAGGAAGCCCACAACCAGAATAATCGTATTGACGATAATGGCCATGCCCACATTTCGGTAAGCATATCGAATGGAGTCCTCCGAAGAGAGACCTTTTTCATTCCTGGCCCGAACATATTTGGACAGAAAATGCACAGTATCATCCACAATGATACCCAGTGAAATTGAAGCCACAGTGGCCACTGAGAAGCCAACCTCACCGATCAACAGCGCCCAGGCACCAAATGTCATCAATAGTGGCAAGCCGTTTGGAATCATACTCAACATACCCAAGCGGAAGCTTCTCAGGGCAACAATCATGATCAAGGCAATAGCAAAGATTGCAGCTATCGTCCCGGTTATCATGTTGTGTATATTGCGGTCGGTAATATAGGTAAACATCACTTGAGCACTAGTAGGCTGCGCCTGCATATACTCGGGCCAGTTTTCAGCCATCCATTGACGAGAGTTCGCTAAAAATATTTTAGTCTCACTGGTGGTCGCTTTGTGCAACATGGCAGTTACCCGCGTGGCGGATTTATCCACATTAATACGATCATTCAGATCCAACCCGTAGGGTAGAGACAGCTCGAATAGCAACAAGTACTGTGCCGATAATTCACGGTTATCTGGAATTTTGTAAAAACTCGAATCATCCCCATGCATGTTTTTATTCAGGCGCTTCATGATATCGGTAATGGAATACACGTGGATCACTTCAGATTGTGACCGCAAGAACACCACAAACTTTTCAAGATACTCCAAATACTCCGGCTCACTGACGCCACCAGCTTCAAAAGCTGGAACCGAGAATTCAATAGGGTATAGGCCGAAATGCTTTAGCGCCTGATCCGAGTCTGTGCGAAATTCAACACGCTCATCAAAATATTCTACCCATTGATCGTTAAAGGTGATGCTCGGGATAAACGCCATGAACACAAGCACTACAACGCTTATACCGAACAATAGCTTGCGATAGTGAGCAATCACAAAATCGGCCAGTCGAGTCATCATGATCTGTGACCATTCAGCCTCATGCGCTTCTTTCACCTTAACCGGTAATAGACTCACCAATACCGGCAACAAGGTAATAGAAAACAACCATGCTGCGCCAATACCTACCGCCGTAATATTGCCTAAATGCCAGAAAGGTGGCGAGTCGGAAAAATTCAACGACAGGAAGCCAACAATGGTCGTTATCGAGGTAATGGTGACGGGCACAAAGTTCAGGCGCACCGCTTCAGGAATTGCGTCAAATTTAGACATGCCTTCACGCATCAAACCTCGCATAGAGATCAGAATATGAATGGAATCAGCGACGGCAAGGGTAAGGATAACCGTGGTAGCACTCATGGATATTGGCGTCAGTTTGACCCCAAAGAATCCGGCGACACCCATACCTACAATCGTTGAAAAGGCGATGACCAGCAAAATTGAAACCGTACCGGCAATTGACCGAAGGATAAGCCAAGCCATCACCAGTATCACCAGAAACATTAGAGGCATCAGTGTCCCTGCATCCATCTGGCCTACTTCTGAGAAAGCATTATTAAGCATCGATACGCCGGTCAATGAGATATTAATCCCGCTAAAGTCAGTTTCGATACGCTCACTTAGTGCTCTGGCCGCATTAACGGCCTCGGGCACTTCCATCAGGTTTTTTTCGGGGTACTGCAGCACTACATTCACCGCAGTAACAGCACCAGAGGGTGTCACCAGTTGATTCACCAACAGAGGCTCTTCAAGGGCAATATCTTTTCGGGATGCTAATTCAGCTGGGGTGAGATCTTTTGCACCCAAAATGAGGTCTTCGACAATAAGGTCATCATCAATAGCACTGGTGTACTGAAAGTTGCTGACGGAATCTACACGAATTGCATAGGGAATTTTCCAGGCCTCAGCTGTCAACGCCTCTACTGCAGCCAGGGTGTTGTTTGTAAACGCGGTATCTTCTAAAGGCTCCAATACAAACAGGATATTATCGTTTTTAGTATAGGTTGCCTGAAGACTCTCGAATGCAGCTAATTCAGGATTGTCGTCAGAGAAAAATGTCCTGTAATTTGCAGCAAACTCCAACTTAGACATACCGGTGCCAGCACCAAAGGTCATAACAACCACACCCATTAGCACCAACCAACGGAATTGAATAACCCTCCTTGTCAGTCTTGCAGAGAATTTATCTATCGCGTCAAAATAACGGTCCATGAGATTACCTCGTATTATTAATTACCAACTGGTCATAAATATGAAGAAAATTGTAGATACAGTCTATTTATAAATTTTTAACCAACACTGCTGGATCATAACGAACCGTTATGCCCAGGAACTCAACACATCGTCTAACACATGCCTAACATGGTCAGTATTTGAAAAGCCTTTCACCGTTGCCGCGAGTCCTGCTAACGTCACCATTAACACCGCGGCAAGACGATCTGGTTCTTTTTTAATGGTGATTTCACCCACGCGCTGTGCTCTATCAATCAGATCGGTTAGAAATCGCTGCTGCATGACATAACTCTGATCGATCATTTGTTTAACTTCCTGATCATGAGGGGCCATCTCAACCATTGAATTCAATATCATACAGCCCTCCCCTTCTACGCACTTGGCAGTTATTTCATTTAGTAGAGAACGTAGATTAGCTATTGGGGAATCATGCAGATAGGCACTAGCGGCAACCTCTTTAAAGGATTGCTCCATATAATATTTTAGTGAGCGAAGGAACAGTTGGTGTTTATCGCCAAATGCCTGATACAAACTCCCCTTGTGCAAACCTGTCGCTGAGCACAAATCTTTTAATGAAGTCCCCTCATAACCCTTACGCCAAAACGTGTTCATCACCGCCTCTAGAACCCGGTCTTCTTCAAACTCTCGGGGGCGACCAACGCTTCGGTGCTGTTCGGATAAATTCAATCTTCCAACCTATTTATTACCATTCGGTCAAATATAAGCCTAGCATATAGATGCTGTCTAGTTTTTTCTTACTGGATTAAAAATGGAGGGTAATGCCAAACTTTATGATCATTCCGAAGCGCTAAGCTTGTTTAGCTCCCAGGAACTCAATTTGAATAGAGACGGGATCCAAATCCATAAAAAAACCGACCTATTGTCTGGTTTTTAGTTGATGGTGTATCAGAATTATCCACACCAAACTTCAACAAATGTTAAGAATGAGGACCTTTTGTTTTTTCTCCAGATTTATCGAAGTACTCACCGCTTCCCTCTACTTGTCCATTTCTGTAACTGACCCTCGAGTTCAACTGACCATTTGTATGAAAATATTCAGTAAATCCGTCTTTTTGTCCGTTTTTATAATTAGCTCTAAAGTGCAACTTGCCGTTTCTATAGAAAGACTCTTCGAGCCCATTCTTTAGTCCATTCTTGTAATGAACTTTTGAAGCCAACAATCGATTCAGATGGTAATACTTCACAACAACGCCACTAACAGGCTTGCTGGTTCTAGTGATATAGGTGGCATCATCGCTTATGAACGTTTCTCTTTCTAAAATTTCTTTAGCAACACCGGTCGTTACGTTAAACAAGAACAAAGCCAAAAAGACTGCAAAATATTTTCTCATATAAAAGATCACTACCAAGATAGAGAGTATCAATATGGCATTTTACCCCACCGAACAAATAAGTATAACCAGAAATTTTGTCCCTTTTTTTACCCTTTAAATAAATCTCAATGGAGTGCAAACCAAGGGGTTAGCTCCATCAGACTGTAAAAGAGACAAAGAGTAGTGAATACTAATGAACGTGTCTGAATTCAAGAGGCATGAAGCGCGTGCCAATCAGCCACATGCTGAAATGATAGACTTATTGATGATTGCCCCATTTCGCAGAGAAATATAGGTCAGAAATGTCAGAATTCGTTAATACCGTTATTTGTTTTGCAACAGACGCTCACCAGCGTATCGACCACCGTCGAAAATACAGCAACCAACCCTATGCTGTTCACCTTGAGCAAGTAGCAAAAATTGTTGCCTCTGTCACTGATGATGAGGAAATGATTGCCGCCGCATGGCTGCACGATGTTGTTGAAGATACGCCTGCGACACTGGATGATATAGAACGAAATTTTGGTTCTACTATTGCATGCCTAGTCAGGGACTTAACGGATGTCAGCAAACCAAGCGATGGTAATCGCGCGGTAAGAAAAACTATCGATAGAGAGCATCTAGCACAAGCATCTAATCGAGCC
>DGPB01000017.1:35888-46357 GCA_002390285.1 Cellvibrionales bacterium UBA4451
CAGACCTTATCGATAATTGTACGGACATCACCAAACATGACACGGCTTTTGCTCGGGTGTTCCTAGATGAAATGGATGCTCTACTTGAAGTATTAACGAAAGGTGACGAAGGGCTCATGCGTCGAGCCCGTAAAACCATGGAAAAATGTAATACCCGTATTCTGAAATTACAGAATGACACAAGTAACATCGAGCTCGGGCATGCTGACGATCTCGCCTTCGAGTCGCATTTAAAACGACAGTACAACGATATATTTACGGCAAAGGATCTCGCCGAACCTTTACTTTCCTTTGATGCTGAGACATCGATGGCGCGGGTACAAAAATTACACGGAGAACACCGCCACCCCGTAGCAACTATACGAATTGATGGTGAGGTGAATGGATATTTTACACTGAACAATCTGTCAGGAAAGAGAACTTGTGGTTCTGTATCCCGTCCATTTTTACCCGACCAGGTGCTCTCTGGGGATGCTGGTTTTGCTGAGGTCGTTCATGTTTTAACGCGCCATGACTACTGCTTTGTCTCATTGCTGGGGCAGATCCAAGGTGTCATTGGGAGAGAAGATACTAACAAGCCCTACATGCGTATGTGGTTATTTGGCATTATCACCTTGACCGAGATGCGTATAACAGACCTGATAAAAAAACACTTTGGCCTTAACGATTGGCAGAACCTTATACCCACAGCAAGACTGGAAGCGGCAAAAACGATGCAGCTCGAGAAAGCGCGAATCAACCAACAGTCTGAGCTTATTGATTGCCTGCAACTCGCAGATAAAGGTTTACTGCTGATTAATGATGTCGAATTACTTTCCAGACTAGGCTTTAATTCAAAGAATGCCGCTAAAAAGGTGGTGAAGCAATTTCAGTCACTACGTAACAATCTTGCCCACGCACAGGATATATCCACCTATGACTGGGCTCAGATCGCACGAATATCTATGCGTATGCTCGAATAATGCCTCTGTAGAGTGTGTTGATACAAAAACTAAAAGTACAGATATAACCACAGTACCTAAGGAGAAGGGGGCAATTGAGCATCAATGAGCTCATGTTGCCGGGTAGTGACTGGGGTCTTCTGGGTTAAAAAAAAGGCCTGCCATTTCTGGCAAGCCTTTTTTTTGTATGGCGCACTCGGAAGGATTCGAACCTTCGACCGCTCGGTTCGTAGCCGAGTACTCTATCCAGCTGAGCTACGAGTGCGTAAGGGCGCGTAATATATGAAAGTGAACGTTTGTAGTCAAGCCGAAAAACAATTTTACTTGGAATTGCTTTATTTGTATCAATGTCAAACCGAATCTATAAGGCAACCTCCTGATCAAGGTGGAACATCTCTCGCCATAAGCGCTTCGTAAAACTACGTTAACGCCTAAGTAGACATTGACAGGGGCTCAGACTGCCATAAATATATAGGTATACTTACAACACAATCAAAGAGCTGAGGACAGTGCTGCAGCTCTACGTCTTTAGTGAAGGGGAAAAACAATGGTACGCATAGCAATCAACGGTTACGGACGTATCGGGCGCAATATTCTCAAGGCATTTTATGAACGCCCAGAACTCAAAGATAAAATTGAAATTGTAGCCATTAATGACAGAGGTGACGTTTCTATCAATGCTCACCTCACCCAGTATGACAGCGTCCATGGCCGTTTTAACCAACTAGTACAGCATGATGAACAATCACTCATTATTGGCGATGATCATATCAGGGTGCTCTCCGAGGCCAACCCAAGCAACCTTCCATGGGCCGAACTGAAGATTGATGTGGTTCTTGAGTGTACGGGCGCATTTACTGATCGGGACAAGGCCGCTGGGCACCTTGAGGCTGGAGCCCAAAAGGTTCTTGTCTCCGCTCCGGGAAAAAATATGGATGCCACCATCGTTTTTGGTATTAATGATCAAGAACTGACATCAGAACATAGAATTATCTCCAATGCCTCATGTACCACAAACTGCCTCGCACCCATCGTCAAACCCTTACATGATGCGCTATTTATTGAATCGGGCTTTATGACAACGATACATGCCTACACCAATGACCAACACCTGACAGATGTATATCACGCGGATCTGTATAGAGCGCGCTCTGCCACTCAGTCAATGATTCCTACTAAAACAGGTGCAGCGAAAGCAATAGGCCTTGTTCTACCTGAACTGGCAGGAAAATTAGATGGCATGGCAGTACGAGTACCCACCGCCAATGTTTCACTAGTGGATTTAACGTTTGTTGCAGGAAGAAATACTTCTGTGGAGGAAGTAAACCTGATTATGAAAAATGCCTCTAGGGGCAGTCTTCAAGAGATACTTGGCTATAACGAACAGCCTTTAGTCTCTGTGGATTTCAACCACACAGCCTATTCCAGTATATTCGATGCCAGTCACACCCGTGTTACAGGCAATCTGGTCAAGGTTCTGTCTTGGTATGACAACGAATGGGGGTTCTCCAACCGCATGCTCGACACCTGTCTGGCATTAGCTTAGTTGGTAAGGGCATCAAGATGCTGCATAACGATAGAATAATTGATAACCTATGCCACCATCAAATCAGCGGTTATTGAATAGGGCTGATACCCGTTATATTTAATAACGCTCTATGCAGTTTTCACGAATAATTTAGAATATATTTATATTTTTCAAATAGCTAGATCGCATTTCTGGACTAGCTATGGATTTTGACATCACATAATTGAGACTTAATAACTTGGGCACTTCACCTACCAGCTTGCCTGCATGGCATGAACTCGAAAAGCTGAAGAAGGGACTCTTGGAGCAAAGTATGCTCGAACTGTTCCATCAGAATCCAGCACGAAGCACACAGCTCTCCATTCAACACGATGAACTCTTTCTGGATTACTCTAAAAATTTAGTGGATGAGAACGTGATGACTGCACTGCTAGATTTAGCGAACCAGTCCTCCTTAAAAACTCATACAGAGGCTATGTTTGATGGTCAGCCAATCAACACCTCTGAGCACAAAGCTGCATTACACCCAGCACTGAGGGGGAAACCCGAGGACAACTACCACCTAAATGGCGTACCTGTACACGAACAAGTCGAACAGGCACTAAAACGAGTATCATCTATCAGCGAGAAAATTCGTCAAGGAAGATGGCTTGGATCTACAGGTAAAGCCATTACTGATGTTATTCAGCTCGGTGTAGGGGGGTCAGAGTTAGGGCCTAGAATAGCTTGCCAGGCCCTCCAGGCCTATGCTCACCCCAATATTAAGATACACTTTGTCTCCAATGCTGATGGCGCAGAGATACTTTCCACAGTAAAAGGCCTCAACGCAGAAACCACCCTAATCATTATAGCGAGCAAGTCCTTTACCACAGAGGAGACGATGCTGAATGCTCGCTCCGCCTTAAGCTGGCTTGAATCGAGCCTAGGGCTATCAGACGCTCAATCCACAACACATGTATTTGGCGTGACCGCTAATGTTGAAAATGCACGTTCTTTCGGCATTGCAGCCCCACAAATTCTGGAATTTGAGGAGTGGGTCGGTGGGCGTTATTCCTTGTGGTCAAGTATTGGTCTGTGTATTTCAATTTCGATAGGCTATGACAACTTCAAAGCAATGTTAAGTGGCGCTCGAGACATGGACATACACTTCCGTACAGCGCCTTTCGAAAGCAATATGCCAGTTATTCTGGCGTTACTTGGTATCTGGTACAACAATTTCCTTAACGCGCAGACCATCGCGATTATCCCCTATTGTGAACGGCTTACACTTCTGCCGGCCTATCTACAACAGCTCGATATGGAAAGTAATGGGAAATCCATCTCGCTGAACGATCAGCCTCTTGATTACGCTACAGCACCTATCTTGTGGGGACAAACAGGAACTGATGGTCAGCATGCATTTTTTCAGCTGCTTCATCAGGGTTCACACTTAGTACCCATAGATTTTATTGCTGCTATAAACGATCCCCTCAGTAATCGTACCCACCATCGTTTTTTACTCAACAATTTACTGGCCCAGGCCGCAGCACTGATGACGGGTAAAAAAGGAAAAAACACACCTGCGCACAAGGTCTACCCGGGCAACAAACCATCGAATATGTTGTTAATGAATGAGCTATCGCCGAAGAATTTCGGTGCTCTCATTGCGCTTTACGAACACAAAGTTTTTGTTCAGGGTAGTATCTGGAATATCAATTCCTACGATCAGTGGGGCGTAGAACTCGGCAAGCAAATGACGCGTGAGCTTATGTCTGACGATAGTTTAGGAATTGAGGCCTTTGATAGCTCAACCCAGCAACTATCTAAGTATATTCACCACCACACCCAACCATCGACAGATTAGCCTTCATTGCTCCGTTGCTGCCTTCCTAGTTAAGTATAGATTGCGTCAGTAACGCACTAACTTACTATCTACATCTATTACCATTAACGCTAGTTAATTGTGTACGCCATACGTTTCCGGCAAAGACCCTATCTCTGTACCCACACACGCCGCTATCCAAATTTAGTTTTTTAAGCAATAAAAAAGGCCCCTAGGGGCCTTTTTTATTGCTTCATATAGTTCTGAAACTTACCTTGATGACGACAGGAGCTGCGTTGCTAAATTTCTCCTGCTGTCATTCTTATAGGGTAAGTAATTTATGATGCACCTCTAACCTTGTCATTGAAAAGGAACTTGGGCTTACAAATATAAGCCAACGCTGGCATCAAGAACAATGCACTCAACGCTGAAACAGCAAGCCACAAGCCAATCAACATACCCATTTCTGCTTGGAAACGTAGAGATGAGTACAGCCAAACACAAACACTAGCAATCAGCACAAATGCTGTTACCAGCACTCCACGTCCAGCACAGTGCAAGGACAAAGAGATGGCTTCTAAGTGTGTTTTACCGCTGTCGTATTCACCTTTAATTCGGTCACAGATATAGAGTGCGTAATCAACCCCAAGACCAATACCCAATGCAGCAACAGGTACGGTATTAATGTTCATACCAATATTCTGCCAAGACATGAATGCAAAGGTTACAAGGTTCGCCAATACCACGGGGACCATAAAGAACATACCCGCAATACTAGAGCGATATACGATGATACACATCATCACCAGAATGAAGAGAGCCAGTGCAATGGACTGAATCTGACCAGACAATATCACTTCGTTCACCGCAGCAATTACACCAATGGTGCCGCCCGCCAAACTAATGTTCACATCGGGGTTAGCTTCAATAAACTGTTTAACCCGAGCGATTGCTGTTTGAATAGTCTTGCCCTGACGATCTGCAAAGTACATCGTGACAGATGCGTTCATACGGTTAACATCAGTGAAACGATTAAGGTCACCAGGTTCAGCGGCCCTTTCGTACATGTAGATCAACTCAGCGTTGTTGGTGGTTGTCGAACCAAGTTCAGAATATCTGAAGTTACCTTCACGTAACGTCTCATTTACAGAGGGGAGGATATCTGAAAGAGAAATACTACCACCGATCTGCTTCTGAACTTCCATATGGCGCTGAAGACGCAACATCGTGTCTAGAACGTGCACATTTTTGATCTGGTTCTTTTCTTCACGACCAATTACAACAAACATGCGGTCAGCACCGGGGAACTGGGTGTTTATCGCCAAGGAGTCCGTATTATAAAGGCCATCAGGCCACAAAATAGGTGACCCAGGAGCTGCATCCCCTACTGTTAGATCTACGGCACGGATGCCACAGACAACAAAGAGAACCGCCGCAATCAAAACAACCACATACCGCGCTCGCGTTGCAACAATACTCACACACATATTAAGGAATGGACGAATAATCAACTTGTCCAGATTTAATGGATGCGCATAGGCTTTGGGCTTTCTCACCCAAGACAACAAAACGGGTGTAACGATAATAGAACTGACCGCTACTGTTGCCACCCAAACTACTGCAAGAACAACGAGTTTTTGCAGTAATGGAATCGGGCTAATCGCAACAACCGTCACACAACCCGCATCAGTAGCAATACCCAGCAGGCCTGGGCGAAGCAAGTCTTTCAGGGTTACCTTAGCAGCAGTATAAGAGTCGAGGTCTTCCTCATGGCCTTTGACAGAATCAATCTCTTCATGGAAACGAGTAATCATCTGCACTGAGTGCGATACCGCTCGTGCGGTAATCAGCATAGCAACTACCACAACCAGAGGATCAAAGTGAATGCCTACTAACTTGGCAACACCCAAAGCCCAAATTGCGCTAATAGCACCAGCTAAAATTGGCAGGAGTGTTCCGCGCCATGTTCTATTAATCAAAAACAGTAAAAGCAAGAATATTAGCCCAGCAATGGAGACCAGCTTCATGGTTTCTGGGAGGTAGTGATTTACCCAACCATAAAGAATCGGGTTTCCTACCAACGAGATATCAACAGCGTCGTTATCCAGTCTATGTACCAGTTCATAAGCCTGCTCGTAGGCAAGGTTGTACTCCAAGAGACTATCAAAGAAATCAACTGTGATTAACGTAGCAGAAAGATCTTTCGACACAAATGGACCGTATACCAAAGGACTACGTAATATTGCCTCTTTAATACGCTCAATATCCGCCTGACTTTCTGGTAGGTTGGGCCACATGTACGGGAAGCTTTGAATTCCCTCCGTAGATGCGCGAACCTCTTTCAGTTTTTTACCCGCAATTGAGTAAATCTGAAATTCATTGATGGCGTCAATTTTGTACAGTCCCTGTGTAAGGGCATGTATCTGTTCAAGGACGGGCATCTGAAAGATGTCGCCTTTGGTTGACTGGATCATGAAGGTGATAACACTGGTACCACCAAAAGTTTGCTTAAACTCCTCATGAACTTTGATGTAGGGGTGACTACCAGGCTGTAAATCCTCAAACACTGTCTTAACATCAATGCGTACTGCAAACGTAGCTAAAACAGCAGTAATAGCAAGAACTATTGCCAGTACTGGTACTCTAAATTTCATACAAAATAGTGCAAATCTTTCTAACATTCTATTCTCCAACAACCCGAAATTGCATGGATGGGCGAACCCTTATAATTAATTATTTTTAGGGCGCTTACTCGTGGTACAGAGTCCAAACTTTCGTTTTTAAATCTAGTGAACCCACGGTTGCACCGACAGCAAGAGCCTTATCACCAACAATTTCCATTTCTGAATGGGATGTATAATCGGTAGTTGAAATATTCATTGGCTCAAAATCCGTCAGTTCCTTAGTAAACGTCATATATTTACCTTTGTTACCGATGGCGACCCATCTATCGATGGCATCTGACCACTGAACATCCATCATGTGCTCAGTCATTCCTGACTGTTCTGGGGATACGTATGTCCAAGTCTCACCACCATCCGAAGTCCCGACTACAACACCCGCCAGTCCAACAATTACAATTTCCTGTGGACTTTTTGCGGCGATCGCGGCAAAACTGTTCGGGCTATCCGTAAAAATTTCTTCCCAGGTTTCGCCGTTATCTATACTTTTAAAGATTTGGCCATATTCAGCAGAGACCCAAATCGTATTGGCATCGACTTTTACAACATCATTCATAAAGATATCGTTTTCTTCACGCAGTTGCTGCCAAGTTTTTCCGTAGTCCATACTGCGAATAATCATACCCATTTCACCAACAGCGTAGGCTTCGCCACCAGGATAGGTGTGTACTTTTAGTAGTTTGTTCGCTACATCAGATTTCGGTGACTCTACCGAAACCCAAGTTTCACCGCCGTCCTCAGTCATCAGGGTTACACCAGCATTGCCCACGGCAACAGCACGGTCTTCATCCCATGAAGATACATCCTGAAGATGTACATCAACAGTAGCATCCTGGTTCACCCAGGTTTTACCACCATCTTGAGTGATTAGCATTTTTCCGTAGTTACCCGTTGCCAGGTATACATCACCTCCAACATGAGCGACGCCAAAAATGTTGTCTCTAACATTGATTGAGTCGGGAATTACTTCCTCAATAACAGCTTTTGGTTTAACAAAAATACCAGCCCAGAGCAATGTAGCAACAATAGCCCACGGCAGAATTGATACTAATGTAAGTAAAATCTTTTTAAAGGCTGACTGCTCTTCTGTATCAGATGCATTGTCATCAGCAAGGTTTTGTCCAGCAACGTTCATAACACCCCCAAAGAAGAATACCTAGCCCTATCCGGACATTAATAGTCTTAAGTGTATTGTTCTATCTTTAGTTATTTTAATAAAAATATTCCGGGCAAAGACTGCTAGAGAAATATAACTCTACTAGCAGCTTCACTCGGAATAATCGATCTGTATTAACGAGCCAACTTAATCAACTGCTTAAGTGACACGTCTTGCTCTTCAACACCGGCAGGGTTAGCTTTCATGTTGGAAGACCAAGTAGTTGAGAACTCAGCTTTCCAATCAATGATGTGGCCAACAACTGGGATAGGTGCTGCATAACCGTCATCACCCCAATCTACACGGTTTTGGAAGATAAAGCTTTTCCAGAACTTACCGTTTTTATCGTAGGCTTCACCCAAGTATGGACGAGGGTAGTCAACTTCCATATAAACGATTTTCTTGCTGTAGGGGTGCTCATCGGGAGGCGTACCTTCCAGAACAACCACTTCACGAGGTTCCCACTGAACTTGTTCATTAGGGAAGAAGTGAGGAGGCGTATCCATATCTACCGCAGGAAATTCCTTAATGGTATTTTTGAATGCCAAATCTACAGTGATCAGAGGAGCGTGAGCAATTGCCCAGATCCAGCGCTTACCTAGCAAAGTAACATCTTTATACTTAGTAGGTACCGCATCCCAAATATCCCAATCATCATACAGCTGCACTGTACCACCGATTGGATCCATCCAGGCGTTACCAGACAGACGACGTGCACGACGCACAGACTTCAGGTAGGCCCAAACATCATCAGGTGTTTTAGCACTTGGGTCGTTATAGCGGATAGAGAAGATCCCGATACCTTTAATATCTTGTGGGTAAATAGCCACAAGAACGGTTTTTTGCAGGATAGTGCCATCACCTTCAGAGATAGGACCGCCATCTAGACGACCTTCCATGTAGTAACGACGTGCCCACCAACGCTGAATACGTTCCATACCTTTGTGAGCATCCAAGAATACCCAAGAGATATGACGCAAATCCATTGTTGCACCGTAAGTTGGTGCACGCAGGTTCCAGATCCACTTGTCACCGGCATGAGGATCACTACTTTTGCCATCAGCATCCATATCTTTAAGCAGGTCTTGCGGATCAAAGAGCATACCCGCTTTCCAGCCTTGAACTTCACGAGTAGCAGGGTCAAACGTTACATTTGCCTTACCATCTTGTGTGGCTTGCATGTACAAAGGGTCCATTTCGATGAACTCTGAATGACGAGTATTAATCATCAGAGCCTTCTCACGGATCATCCACTCAACGTTATCAGTGATCATGCTACCAACAGACTTACCTTCGAAGCACAAGTCTTTTAACGCATCAAGATTGTCGGCTTTAATTACAGTGCCAGCCGCCATTTTTTCACCAGTACAACCACCGAGTGCTTCAATTGGTGCTGGGCCATCTGTCCAGCGACCAGCTCCGGGTGGATCTCCGTAATACGTTGTATTTGGCGCGGTGCCATCTGTGGTTTTAGCCACATAGCCTGGTGGCTTATCTTTATCGCTTTTGTCAACTGCTGCAAGGGTAGCGTGCGCCCCTAAAAGCAAGCTGACTGAGACTACTGACGTAGTCAACAACTTCTTATACATAGTAATACTCCCAGTTTTAATCAGTCTTGTCTGCGACAACTAACAACCTCATTAGTTGCGCAGACAGTCTCATATTATCTGTTTTAAACAATCTTTCTTAGAACTGCCTAGTGAGTTTGAACACTAACTGATTGTCGTCAGCGAACCAATCCATAAAGCCAGCGCTGTTTTCTCTTTTACCTAAGTTCTGCTCGCCAATACCTGTGTCACAACTATTGTCACCGGTCACACCACTACCACACATTTTCTTCTTATCGCCGTCATTCCACCACAGGTCAGCTTCAACCTTGAAACGCCAGTCATCGCCCATTACAAACTCAACGGCCGGAATCATGAAACCACCACCACGACTAAGGTCGGTACCCGCCACGAAGGAGGGGTTAATGGTGTCGCGATTGAAGTTCAGCAGAGTAAAGATCGTCAGGTAAGCCTGATGCTCTTTCTTAGGTGCGCCAAAGGAAGCGAACTCAACGAGTTCATCATCGTCGTCATGCGCCAGAACCCAGGTATCAAACAACTGGATACTAGACAGTGACGGACGGTGAGTACCCAGCGTTTCCATCCATTTGAACTCTTTATCGATACGCAGCATCAGGTTGATCGTGTCTTTTTCCTTCACGCCATTCCAACCAGGTAAGTCTGAATCCAGGCTACCGTAGTTATAAGGCTTGTTAGGAATGTAGGCGATCTCAGCACTTAACGTGGCATCCATCGTTTGGTTGAAGCCATTGACAGTGAAACCATACACGTCAATTTCTGGGTACATCCAGTCA
>DGPB01000018.1:0-142 GCA_002390285.1 Cellvibrionales bacterium UBA4451
TGGTGGGCCTTCCCAGACTTGAACTGGGGACCTGCCGATTATGAGTCGGATGCTCTAACCAACTGAGCTAAAGGCCCTTAACTTGTCTTTTTGCCATGTTCTGGCATCAACCCAAGTTTGCACTTGGGTGTTACGGAAAAAT
>DGPB01000018.1:227-11915 GCA_002390285.1 Cellvibrionales bacterium UBA4451
CGAATCCGCTCACGTGTCACATCAAATTGCTTGCCCACTTCTTCCAGTGTGTGGTCGGTGTTCATATCGATGCCGAAGCGCATGCGTAGCACTTTGGCTTCTCGTACAGTGAGTCCGTTTAGTACGTCACGAGTAGCTTCTGTGAGGCTCTCGCCTGTCGCAGAGTCTATAGGCGACAGAACATTGCTGTCCTTGATAAAGTCGCCCAGATGTGAATCTTCATCGTCTCCAATGGGCGTTTCCATTGAGATTGGTTCTTTGGCAATTTTCAGTACTTTGCGAATTTTGTCTTCCGGCATTTCCATGCGTTCGCCCAGTTCTTCCGGCGTAGGTTCACGACCCATTTCCTGAAGCATTTGGCGAGAGATGCGGTTGAGCTTGTTGATGGTCTCAATCATGTGTACCGGTATACGAATGGTGCGGGCCTGGTCCGCGATGGAGCGGGTGATAGCCTGTCGGATCCACCAGGTGGCGTAGGTAGAGAATTTATAGCCACGGCGGTATTCAAATTTGTCGACGGCTTTCATTAAGCCGATGTTGCCTTCCTGAATAAGATCAAGAAATTGCAGGCCGCGATTGGTGTATTTTTTTGCGATTGAAATGACTAGGCGCAGGTTGGCTTCGACCATTTCCTTTTTAGCGCGGCGAGCCTTGGCTTCACCAATGGACATGCGTCGATTGATGTCCTTGACCTGGCTGGTTGTCAGTCTGGATTTAATTTCCACTTTTTGCAGGCGACGTTGTGAGCGCTGAATTTCTGGTTCAAGTGTCTTCAGCCGGTCAACGTAAGGCTCTTTGCTTTTCAGTAGACCTGCCACCCAGCTTTCATCGGTTTCATTACCTGGGAAAGTGCGGATGAAATCAGCTCGGGGCATTTTTGCCTGACGGATACAGAGAGACATAATGCTGCGTTCTGCGCCACGAACGACGGCGAGTGCATCACGCACATTCTGAACCATAAGGTCAAATTGCTTGGGTGCAAGCTTTAGATATTTGAAGTGTTCGCTAAGTGCAAACATGTGTTCCTGGGTGGTTTTGTGTTCTAGGCCATGCTTGTCGAATACTTTTTTTGCTTTGGTGTTCAATAGGCGCAGAGTGTCAAAGCGCTCCTTGGCTTCAATAGGGTCGAGGCCAGTATCTGGCTGATCATCGTCATCGTCATCGTCATCGTCATCGTCATCCGTACCTTCTTCTTTCTTTGCTGCTTCGGCTTGAGCAAGAGCTGAAGGTACGTTCTCCATCGGATTTAAATAGCCAATCAAAACGTCGGCGAGCTTGCGTTCTTCAGTTTCTATTAAGGCGTACTCAGAAAGAATGTAATCGACGGCCGAGGGCCATTCAGCCATGGCGGCCAACAACTCACGGATACCTTCTTCAATACGTTTGGCAATTGCGATTTCGCCTTCACGAGTGAGTAGCTCCACAGAACCCATTTCACGCATGTACATCCGAACTGGATCGGTAGTGCGGTGCTTTTCAGTTTCTACAGCAACAAGTGCGGCGGCGGCTTCAGCTGCTGCAATTTCGTCGGTGGTGGACTCGCCGCCGGTAATGAGAAGTTGATCGGCATCGGGTGCTGACTCATAGACATTAATACCGATGTCGTTAATCATTTGAATGATATCTTCAACCTGATCCGGATCGGAAATATCTTCCGGCAGGTGGTCATTCACCTCGGTATAGGTCAGGTATCCCTGTTCTCTGCCGCGGGCGATTAATTCTTTAATACGTGATTGTTGCTGTGCCTTACCGCTCATATACGATCTGCTGTCACTGTGAATAGGTGGCGAAATAAAACGCCGGATTATACTGGAATAAACAGGTTTTGTCTTACCTAGTTTGATGAAAAAGCGGTAAATCAGTAGCGGGACGTTACTACTACCGAGGCTTCCCAAGTATTTGATTGAAAAGAGCTTTTGTTTCTTCGGTGCGTTGGTCTTGTGATAGGTTCAACCAAGCGGTATTAATATTTTTTAAGTCGTGATCATCGAGGGACTCTTTACCGGCCAAATGTTGAAGAAGTTCCAGTGGAGCCAACTTGCCTGTTGAGTGCCGTGAAAGTTGGTTCAGTATGTCCTGAAACTCTTTTTCGTTATCTCGATTACTATTGGGTGTGGGGTGCAACAAGTCGGTGGCTGCTATTTCTGTCAGTCGTTCGGCCTGACTCACATCATGGATGCCACGCCAGTATCCAAGAATATGATTAAGTGTGTAGCTAGGATTTTTCTGGATGACCTGCACTAATGGTACGAGTATATCGATGCCTTCCACATCCAAATGGCTAACGGAGTCCACGTCTGTAATGAGGTTGACTAATTCTGGATGATTAGCCAGGAGGGCGATTAGAGTATACGTTGGGGGCATTTTTACCCGTTTTTCTCGGCGAGTAAGCGCTTCTCGCTGGAGTGGCATGCTGGGGTCATGTGGATGATGGTGTGTGTTGCCAGTCGTTGTGTCCGTCTCATCATAGTAGTCGGGGTAATCGCCAGCGTCCTCTGGGATAGGAGGTTCCTGGCTGTACTCGGGCGTTGCCGGCTCTATGGGCTCGATTAATCCGGAAAGGGTTTCCGTATCCAGGCCTGTTCTCTGGGATAGGGTTTTCAGCATCAGTGCTTTGAATACACCCTGAGGCATACGGTTGATCATGGGTGCCGCCAGTTTGCTTAATCTGGCGCGATCATTGAGAGATTCTGTATCCAGCCCCTCTGATACGGCATCAAATAAAAAGTCTGAGATGGGCGTGGCGGATTGAATTAACTGTAGAAATTTTTCGCAGCCAACGTCTCGTACTAGCGTATCCGGATCTTCGCCATCGGGTAGGAACAGAAATTTTGCTGAGCGACCATCGAACATGACAGGCAAGCTTGTCTCTAGAGCACGGCGTGCCGCCTTACGGCCGGCGTCATCACCATCGAAGCAGTACACGACCTCTGAGGTGTAACGGAATAGTTTGTCCAAATGCTCGGGTGTGGCGGCCGTCCCCAATGTGGCGACGGCATTGTATATGCCATGCTGGGCTAGTGCTGCGACATCCATGTAGCCTTCAACGACCAGTAGGTTGGGAATATCCTTGAGTTTTTGGTTCGCTTCAAACAGGCCATAAAGTTCTCGACCTTTATGAAAGAGAGGCGTTTCGGGTGAATTCAGGTATTTGGGCTTGTCGTCGCCAAGTACGCGCCCACCAAAACCGATTGTGCGGCCACGAACATCCCGGATAGGGAACATAATTCGGTGACGAAATCGATCGTAGCGTTTATTTTCTTCTGCTCGTTCGATCATCAGGCCTGATTCATTGAGCAGCCTGACATTTTCATCTGTTGTGCCCAAATTTTGGAGTAGATTATCCCACCCTGGGGGCGCAAAGCCGATGCCAAAATTGCGGGCTGTTTCGCCGCTCAGTGCGCGAGATTTAAGATAATCAACCGCTTCATATGAGGCGGGGTGATTACGCAGGCAGCTACGATAAAAACGGTCAGCCTTGTCCATGATCTCGTAGAGTGCTTTGCGCCGCTGGCTTGCGGCATCATCATGATTGGCTTCCCTTGGAACCTCCAACCCTACATGCTTGGCAAGGTTTTCAACCGCTTCTGGAAACGACATTCGGTCAAAGTCGATAACAAACCCAATGGCATTACCGCCGGCGCCACAGCCGAAGCAGTAGTAGAATTGTTTGTCTTGGCTGACGGTAAAGGAGGGGGTTTTTTCGTCGTGAAAAGGGCAGCAAGCAGAGTGGTTTTTACCTGACTTACGCAGGTCGAGACGACTTCCTACCACATCGACAATATCGATCCGGTCAAGGACATCGTCAATAAATGTTTGGGGGATTCTGCCGGCCATGGTTTTACTGTCAGGTTTACTGTCAGGTTTGCTGGCAGTGTTCAGTTAGCAGCCAAGTGTTTAATGGCCGATTAGGACAATCTTGACAGCTTAATACTAACGAGGTGTCAGTATCCAGTCGATTGGCTAAATATCGGGCTTAGCCCCGTTGCCATTAGTCTAGCTTTCCTTTGATCATACCGCTGACGGCGCCTACATCGGCACGGCCTTGAATTTTTGGCTTAAGAATTCCCATTACTTTGCCCATGTCACGCATGGATTCTGCACCGCTGGCGGCAATAGCCTCATCAATCATTACGGCCAATTCTTCATCACTGAGTGGTTCGGGTAAAAATTCCTGAATCACTTCGATTTCAGCTTGCTCTATATCAGCCAGTTCCTGGCGGCCAGCATTTTCGTATTGGTTGATAGAGTCGCGGCGCTGTTTGATCATTTTATCCAATACAGCAAGCAGTCGGGCATCATCAACATCAATGCGTTCATCTACTTCGATTCGTTTGATCTCAGATAGAATGAGGCGGATAGCGCCCAAGCGTTCCTTGGCTCTGGCACGCATGGCATCTTTCATGGCGCTGGTAATTTGTTTTTTTAGGGATTCACTCATGACTTTTTTCCTCAAACGCAAAAAGCGCCGACAGTGCGGCGCTTCAAGGATAGACGGTACAGCCTAATAAATCAGTACAGATTTAGTAAAGACGTACAAACTTTTTGGTTTCGCGAGACTGCTTCTTGGCGTGACGCTTAACAGCTGCTGCAGCTTTACGCTTGCGTTCCCAAGTGGGTTTCTCATAGAACTCACGACGACGAACTTCTGCGAGTACACCGGCTTTTTCACAAGAACGTTTGAAACGACGCAGAGCCACGTCAAAAGGCTCGTTTTCTTTAAGGCGAACGAAAGGCATGTAACCTCTATCCTATTATATTAAGTTTTTGTTTCGGTACCGGGTTAAACCAGTACAGCTTCAAGGGCGCGTATTCTATACATATCTACCGGTAGAAGCAAAACTTTTGTCTGCTGTCGTTGGGGCCGCTAACGGCATGAATTTGGGGTGTTTTTGGCGTATGATTTCTGCTTTCTACAAATGAACCTATGGCAGCTTATAAATGAGCTTAAGATAATGCGTGTACTGGGGATAGAAACCTCCTGTGACGAGACGGGCGTTGCTGTTTACGACAGTGAGCAAGGTTTACTAGCGCATACGCTATACAGCCAGATAGCGGTGCACGCAGAGTATGGTGGTGTTGTGCCGGAGCTGGCATCCAGAGACCATGTACGCAAACTGTTACCCCTGATCCGCGAGGTGATGGCGGCGTCCGCTACAGCACCAACAGATATTCAAGGAATAGCCTATACGGCAGGCCCCGGCCTTATAGGTGCGCTAATGGTAGGCGCGAGCATGGGTCGATCTCTGGCGTATGCTTGGCAAGTGCCCGCTGTGGGGGTCCATCATATGGAAGGCCATCTATTGGCGCCCATGCTGGAAGAGAACCCGCCAGCATTTCCCTTTGTGGCTCTTTTGGTTTCTGGCGGCCACACCCAGTTGGTTGAGGTGAAGGGAATTGGTCAGTACCAAATTTTGGGCGAGTCTCTGGATGATGCAGCAGGTGAGGCTTTTGACAAGGCGGCCAAAATGCTCGATCTGGATTACCCGGGTGGCCCAGAAATTGCCCGATTGGCCAAGCAAGGCGATGCCAGTCGATTTCGGTTTCCGCGACCAATGACAAATCGGCCCGGTCTCGATTTCAGTTTTTCTGGCCTGAAAACTTTTACTCTCAATACCATTGCCAAGCACCGCGGTGAGGATGTGCTGCCGGATGAACAGACCATGGCCGATATTGCCTGCGCCTTTCAGGAGGCGGTGGTGGATACGCTAGCTATTAAATGTCGTCGGGCACTTGAACAGACGGGTTTGAGAACACTGGTCATTGCTGGTGGTGTCTCTGCCAATACCCGATTGCGAGAGAAACTTTCAGAGAGTCTCATCAAATTGAAGGGTGACGTGTTCTATGCACGTCATGAATTTTGTACAGATAACGGTGCCATGATTGCCTATGCAGGCTGTCAGCGCCTGTTAGCCGGTCAGCAGGAAGCATTGGCCATTCGTGCGATACCCCGATGGCCAATGGACACACTGCCCTCTTTGGCGGACGTGTGAAGCAGACGTATAAACCTGACGTATAAATCAGGCCTATAAACGAGAGGTGTAGAGAAGATGGATATTGTTTATATCGGCGATCTGCGTATAGATACCATTATCGGCATTTATGACTGGGAACGTGAGGTGCGCCAAACCATCAGTCTTGATCTCGAAATGGGAACAGATATCCGCAAGGCAGCGGAGACAGACGATATTCAGTACGCGCTTGATTACAAAGCGGTGTCAAAACGATTAATCGAGTTTATTGAAGGCAGTGAATTTTTACTGGTCGAAACCATGGCTGAACAAGTAGCAGATATTGTCCGTCAGGAATTCAATGTTCCCTGGTTGCAGCTGAGGATTGGTAAGCCCGGTGCAGTTCGTGGTGCCCGTGATGTGGGTATTGTGATCGAACGGGGGGAGCGCACCTGATGGCGCGTGTTTTTCTTAGCCTGGGCAGTAATATTGAACACCAGCGTTATATCAGGGCTGCTTTAGATGCACTTGCTGACCAGTTTGGTGAGCTACTGATTTCATCGGTCTATGAGAGTGTTTCCGTGGGGTTTGATGGAGACAATTTTTATAATTTGGTGGTGGGTATTGATACTGATCTGAGTATTGGCACATTATCTACTTACCTTAAAGCCCTTGAGGACCAACATGGTCGTCGTCGGGATACCCCACGTTTTAGTGCGCGTACCTTGGATATCGATATTCTGACCTACGACAATGTGACGGGTAGCGTGGAGGGGGTGTTGCTGCCCCGTCAGGAAATCCTGGAAAATGCCTTTGTACTCTGGCCGTTGGCTGAATTGGCTCCCAAAGAAAAACACCCGGTTATGGGGGTTAGCTATGCCGAACTGTGGCGGTCTTATGATCAAGCCAGCCAATCTCTGTGGCCCATAGGTTTTACCTGGAAAGGCACCGAGCTTTCCCTATTGCCTGATTGTAATCTGAGAGGCCTTTGAGTGTCCGAATCGAGACGGTTGTCGCGCTGCTTTAATATTGATGATCTTCGAAAGGTGGCGAAGGGTAGTCTGCCGGAATCATTGTTTGCCTATATCGATGGCGGTTCCGATGATGAGCAGACGTTAAGGCGGAATACAGCCACATTTGATCAGTACAATCTCCTACAGCGGGCACTGGTTGATGTGTCTCAAATCGATCTGTCTACCACCGTGTTGGGGAAAAAAATCGATTGGCCCGTCATCTGTGCTCCCACCGGGATGACCCGGATGTTTCACTATCAGGGTGAAAAGGCCGTAGCCAGGGAAGCGGCAAAGAGTGGCACGTTCTATTCGCTGTCTACCTTGTCCACGACCAGTATTGAAGATATTGGGGCCGAAACCGATGGACCCAAGATGTTTCAGGTCTATGTTCACAAAGACCGAGAATTAAGCCGTGAATTTGTACAGCGAGCCAAGGCGTCTAATTTTGATGCCCTGTGTCTTACTGTGGATTTGCCAGCACACGGGAATCGCGAACGAGATTTGCGAACTGGCATGACTCTTCCGCCGAAGTTAACCCTTAACAGTATTCTGGATGTCTTGGTTCACCCGGCCTGGGTTTATCGTTATCTCACGAATGGACCTATCGTGCTGGCAAATGTGGAACATAAAATTACCGAGGGTACCGGCGAAGTCTCTAACCTGTTGCAGTATGTGGCCAACCAGTTTGATCCGAGCGTGACGTGGAAAGATGCGGAATGGATGATGTCCGAATGGGGTGGGCCATTTGTGCTTAAAGGCATTATGTCCGTGGACGATGCAAAAAAAGCCGTTGAGATTGGCGCCTCTGCCATTGTGATATCCAACCATGGTGGTCGTCAGCTCGATAGCTCACCGGCCCCCTTTGATGTGTTGTCGGATATTGTCGATGCCGTAGGTGGGCAGGTTGAGATTATTCTCGACGGAGGAATTCGTCGGGGTACCCACTTATTGAAGGCAATAGCCTTGGGTGCGAATGCCTGCATGATTGGCCGACCCTACCTCTATGGTCTGGCCGCAGGTGGTCAGCCAGGTGTGGCCAGAGCGCTAAGCCTGCTGCGAACAGAGATTGAGTTGGATATGAAGCTGATGGGCTGTCGTAATCTGTCCGAGGTCACCTCTGCCTGCCTACGCAAACGATAGCGATGTTTCGGATAGTTTCCCCTTGTCACTACTTATACTTACCCCTTTTAACTACGCCCTTTAACTACTCCCCGTAGCTCTCGCTGTAGCTACAGCGAGAATATTCAGGAGGCAGTCATTCATAGGACGATTATTCAGCGCAATTGATACAGAAGTGGGTGTACGATACCGCTTCAAGTCGTTTCAAGGGGATGTCTTCACCGCAGTGGCTACAACGGGTGTAGTCACCCGATTCTATGCGTTCAAGGGCTTGGTTAATCTGAGCGAGCTCATTGCGCGATTCGTTACCAATAGCCTCAAGCACCTCATCGTTTTGCCGTTCCTGTGCCTGTTCAGACCAATCTGCAGAGTGTTCTGCCGTCATCCCTACTTTTACCCGCGAAATACGTTGCATCAGTACTTTCCGGCGTTCTTCTAGACTTTTTTTGATAGTGCTCAGTTCTGAGTTCATAGCATTCTCTAAAAAGGGTGGCAGGGCTTTAATGAAACCCCGCGAACAGTGAGTGCATTATTGGATATCAATTCGCCGTTGCTGTGGCGCGGCGTCGGTAACTTTGGGTGCAGATAGTTTTAATATCCCATCCTCAAAGGACGCTTTCACATTTTTTTGAGGCCGGGCTATTTTCTCGGCTAACAAGTGTCCAAAAATCGTCAGTAAAGCGGTCAATATCAAAAAAACTACCTCTTGGTATTAACGTTATCACACGCCTCCATAGGGCGGGTGATGACAGTCAAAAAACAAACAACAGAAACGAATTGTTAGCCATCACACCTTTAAGCATAGGCCTAATTTGTACTTTTTCAAGTGAGGCTGAGTCGTAATTGAGTTGAAGCGTTGATCAAGATCAATAGGAGGGGGCTGAGGCTTGGTTGAACTGCACAATAGGAAAGAGTGGCAGTAAATTTTATGATTAACGGGTGAGTGAACTGCCGCCATCGACGGTGATGATCTGGCCGGTGGTATAGCTATCCTGGGTGGCAAGAAAAAGCGCTAATTGAGCAATATCAGCTGGGCTACCCGTTCGCCCGAGAGGAACGCTATCGATGACGTTATGTTTGGTTGTCTCACTCATTTGATCATCTGTGTTTGGCCATAAAATAACGCCGGGGGCGATACCATTGACTCTTACCTCGGGGGCCAATTCTTTGGCCAATGACTTGGTCAACATGACATTCCCGGCCTTGGCAATGCAGTAAATACTGTAGTCTTTCAATGGGCTTTTGGCGTAAATATCGGCAATGTTGATAATGCTGCCTTGGCTTTCACTCAGTTGTTGGGCAACAGACTGGCAGAGGAAATAAGGCCCTTTCAGGTTGCTGCCAATCAAGTCATCCCATTGTTCTTCGTTAGCACTCGCCAGCTCGGTGGGGTAAAAGCTGGAGGCATTGTTGATCAATACATTCAGTTTGTTTCGCCACTGAAAAACGGCTTTAGCCATTGCTTTAACGGCGGACACATCGGTTAATTCTGCCTGAAAAGTGGCCGATGAATTTTCTCTGGCGGTATTGAGTGTTTGAGCTAGCGCATCAGCTTCCTGTGCTGACCGGTTGTAGTGTAGGGCCACGTCAAACCCTTTGCGGTGAAAGGTCTGGGCCATTTCAGCACCTATGCGGCGGGCAGCACCGGTGATGAGCACAACGGGCGCGCTCATGGTTGATCTTCTCTAGGCTGTTTTTCTCCAAGCTTTTTTTCTATCAGTTTTTTTTCTTTAAGTCCGGCAATGACGTCCTGGCGTCGTCTATCAATAGCATCACCTAGTTTTCCCCCGGTGAGACCTTGTTGGATAAACTCACGGTTGTCGATAGATTGGATAGCCAAAAACGCCTGTTGTAGCCACACGCCTGAGTCATAAGATGTATTTTCAAATCCCAGCCGTCCCCGGGCATCGGCTTCGCAACAGCGGATAAATTGAGCCAGTTTTTCAGGCTGTCGCATGGCGCCAATACCTTTCAGTAATTTTAATATGGTGACGGGGCCTAGCTGGGGGGCTTTGTGGCATAACAAGTGATAGCGTGTCACGGCTACGGCCAATTCACGATGACGGTTTGGCGCTTTTAATCGATCACAAAGTGCATTAACTAACTCCACCCCTCTTTCTTCATGGCCAGAGTGTTTTGGCAGCACGTCCTTGGGGGTAATACCCTTACCCAAATCATGAACCAGCACGGCAAAGCGGGCAGCCGAGTCATCATCCAATGCTGCTGTTTGGTCTAGCGCCATCAGAACATGGATGCCGGTGTCTATTTCGGGGTGATAATCGGCGCGCTGAGCCACACCAAACAACTGGTCTACTTCTGGAAGCAGCACCTTAAGTGCGCCACATTGTCGTAACACTTCGATGTAAGTTCGAGGCGAGCGTTCTCCTAGGCCCTTATTTGTTTCCACCCAAACACGTTCGGGGGTGAGGTGTTGCAGTTCTCCACTGGAAGTAATAGCTGTCATCAATGCCAATGTTTCAGGGGCAATAGTAAAACCGAGGTGCTGATAGCGGGCGGCAAATCGCGCTACGCGGAGTACACGCAAGGGGTCTTCCACAAAGGCATCAGATACATGGCGGAGTATTTTATTGGCAATATCCCGTTGGCCCCCGTAGGGATCGATGAGGTTGCCTTCGTTATCCTCCGCGATGGCATTGATAGTGAGATCGCGGCGGGATAAGTCTTCTTCCAGTGTGACGCTGGTGTCAGAGAAACACTGAAATCCTTTGTAGCCGGGGCCAGATTTCCGTTCTGTGCGGGCGAGGGCGTGTTCTTCTTTTGTTTTGGGGTGCAGAAAGACGGGAAAATCGCTCCCCACTTGTCTAAACCCTTGTTCTATCATCTCTTCCGGTGTGGCACCGACCACTACCCAGTCCTTTTCAGTGAACGGGTAGCCGAGTAATTTGTCGCGCACAGCGCCGCCAACTAAATACAAATTCATGGGTAATTTCCAATGTCTTTCATATGTTAACAGTAGATGTGGGAGACAGATATTGTTGGAGAGAAGAATATCGAGGCGGATGGTATTAAAACAGGTTAGTAATTTGCTCTGATTAGGCAGGGAGTTGAATGCTGGTGGTATTTAAAATGGGTGACACTGTAGAGGCCATAAGATGGCTGGTGATGCCGGTGACAGTACTGAAATCCCTTTCTCGTAATGTATATCGGATAGCGTTGGGCTAACTATTTTTTTTCATTGAATTCTTGGGCGCTCTGAATTGGCAACAAAGGCAAAAAACCGACTGATGTTCTCCGGTCCAAGTGTGACGGGGTGTGGGGCATCTTGTAACGGGTTCATACTTTTATTGTTGTAGCGGGTGTTGTATCGGGCGAAACGAACACGTGAACGTAGACGGTAAAGGATTTTTGAAAAAGACATGGTTATTTCTCCAGTATGTAATTATATACAGTATATTATCAGAATTTATTTAAATGACAATAGGGCCTGTTTTTACAGACTGTGATCGGTGGGGAGAGGGTGTTTTTATGGCGGCTGTTGAGATGCGTCGTTTTATCATTTCGTAGGGGTGGGTGTGGTTGTCTGACAAGGAGCTAGATAGCGCTGGCCGGTATGCATTTGGGGGAGTGAATCCTTTCCCTCCCTG
>DGPB01000013.1:0-26162 GCA_002390285.1 Cellvibrionales bacterium UBA4451
TATCTTTTTGGGCCGTCACTCTGGGCACAAGTAGAAACTGTAACTATATCGGCGCTTGCCAACGGCGCACTAAACTCAATTCCTACCCACTGCGAAATCCAGCACATCAATTACGATGGCACCACGATTCCCTTTCAAATTCGGGTGGTGGAAAATATTGCGCGTAAAACACAAGACTTCGCTCAACGGATCGCACAAGCCCCCACCCCTAAAGGGTTTAATCCATTCCTGCCCTACGACACTGACTTATATGTAGGTGAGCTCACCCAACATTATCACTGCCTACTGAATAAATATAACGTGATGAATAATCATATTTTGATGGTAACAAAGCAGTTTGAACCCCAACGCACGCCGTTAGGCCCAGAAGACTTTATGGCGGCGCTCATCTGTCTTCAAGCACAGGAAGGATTAGTTTTTTATAACGGTGGCCCGGATGCTGGCGCTAGCGTTGAGCACAAACACCTGCAAATGATCCCCTACCCGCGATCATCCCCTACCGCACTTCCCGAAACGGAATGGTTTTCTGAACTCTCACTGAGCAAAGGCGATGTTGGCCAAGTAAAACTGCCGTTCCCCCACCGGATCACTCGTACAAGTTATTCTCCTGATGACTCAACTGTATCAAAAATCATTTCCCGCGAATGTGCAGAAGAAAACTGGCGGTCTTACCAGACATTATTGGCGGCGCTAAATCTGTTTCCAGTTAGCGATAGCTCAGCAAACAATTTTTTAGAGAATGACGGGTTAGAGAATCATGGCTTAATACCGCCCCACAATATGCTCATGACACGAGAATACCTCTGGGTAGTACCGCGCACTCGAGGGAGCTTTCAGGGATTATCTGTCAATGCCTTGGGGTTTGCAGGTACTTTTCTGGTGAAAGATGAAGTTCAGAGACAACAACTGGATCAGATCGGCTGCCTGCAATTATTAAAGGCCATCAGTCTTTAGATCACAAGTCAGAGGCCGAAGCTGACACAGCACATGAATAAGCTGTCAGTTTCTAGACACCATCCCACTCTATATTTGTCTTGTATTACGAATGCTCACGACAGCCCTATTACAATGAAATGGGTACCACTTTCCAGCCAAAACCAGTCCATTGAACTTTTAAAAAGAGACCTCCTCTAAAAGTCGAATTGGGTGGTTAACAGCTTGCTTAGAAGAGAATATATCTAGCCAGTTAGGAAGGAATGTATGAACCCTGTTTTTTAGTGTAACATGCACAGCCGCTGGGCTAGCCCTCCACTACGGTGGAAAATAGAGCCTCTGAAACCATCTATAAATAAACATTTTACTCCCAACCGGAGAACACCATGCTGGAAGTCAAGCAGTTGACAAGGTTGTATGGCACTTTTAAAGCCGTTGATAACGTCAGCTTCAAAATAACAAAAGGTGAGATCGTTGGATTACTTGGCCATAACGGTGCAGGTAAAACCACCATCATGAAAATGATCAGCGGTTTCATTGAATCCAATCAAGGCAGCATAGAAATCGATGGCGCAGATATCCAGAAGGACCTGAAAACAGCCCAGCAAAGCCTAGGCTATCTGCCTGAAAATCTACCCATCTATCCGGAAATGACCGTTGCTGACTACCTAGACTATGCCAGCGATATGAGAGGCCTGACAGGCGAGACAAAAATCTCGGAAATTAAACGAGTTATTCAAGCAACTGATATTGTACCCAAGCTGCTTTCACCGATATCAACACTCTCTCGCGGTTATAAACAACGCGTGGGGGTAGCCCAAGCTATTTTGGGTAAACCCAGGTTACTGATTCTTGATGAGCCCACCAATGGACTCGACCCAACCCAAACTCAGCTTATCAGGGCACTGATACGCGACCTTGCCAAAGAGGCAACCGTTATCCTCTCCACTCATATCATGCAGGAAGTGGACGCACTCTGTGACCGGGTACTGATTATTCGCAACGGGCAGCTGGCCATGGATGCCAAACTGAACGAGTTGCACGAAAGCAACAAGCTGCACCTATCCACCTCATTAACTAAAGATGAGCTAGCGACACTTTTACAACCACTGAGCGCCGTCACTCAGGTTGAAGCCATTTCAGCTGAAGAGTCCGTTTATCACTACCGACTAAAAATTCAAGAAACCGCGAACCCGCTTGAGTTATGTGGTGAGATTGCCAATCTCATCATTAGCTCCGAAGCCACGCTCTATGCCATTGGCCAGGAACATAGGGATTTAGAAACCCTGTTCAGAGAAGTCAATGAAGTCCCTGTGGTAGCAAGCCCGTCGGAGGTTCAAGATGCAGCCTAAAACTCAACACTGGCCAATGATTCGCCGTATCGCCGCCAAAGAAGTCACCCTGTTTTTTGCTTCACCCATCGCCTACCTCTTCTTGGCGACGTTTGCAGCCATCTCGCTGTTTACCTTTTTCTGGGGAGAGTCCTACTTCTCACGGAACATTGCTGACATTCGCCCACTGTTTGAATGGATGCCGGTTCTACTGATTTTCCTTACCAGCACACTAACCATGCGCCTGTGGAGTGAAGAACGCCGCACAGGCACGCTGGAACACATC
This sequence comes from Cellvibrionales bacterium UBA4451, assembly GCA_002390285.1. Lineage (GTDB taxonomy): Bacteria > Pseudomonadota > Gammaproteobacteria > Pseudomonadales > Porticoccaceae > Porticoccus. Next base: position 2,551 of record DGPB01000013.1, read on the forward strand.
CTGACTCAACCGCTACCACTGTGGCATTTCGTCATGGGTAAATTTGTGGGCTGCCTGGTGTTATTGGCCATTGCTCTAGTCATTACCCTTCCATTACCCATCACCATTTCACAAATTGGGGATCTCGACTGGGGGCCTATATGGGCAGGTTATCTCGCCACATTCCTGTTAGGTGCAGCCTACCTGTCTATCGGGCTCTATGTTTCTGCACGAAGTGATAACCAAATTGTTAGCCTAATTTGTGCTGTCGCTTTATCCGGCCTGTTTTATCTCATCGGAACCACCACCATTACTGACTTCTTCGGTAACCGGGCGGGGGAATGGTTTAGACTGGTCAGTACTGGCGCTCGGTTTGATTCGATTACCCGTGGTGTCATTGATATCAGGGACCTCTATTTTTACCTGAGTATTATTATCGTCTTCCTCTCCCTCAACATCTTTACACTGGAAAAAGATCGCTGGGCAGAGAACACCGCCACACCACAACATCGAGCTTGGCGTACCGTCACAGCGCTAGCGCTGATCAATGCTATTTGTGTCAATCTGTGGCTAGGGCAAACAACCTCTCTTCGTCTCGATACCACCAAGGGCAATCAATACTCTATCTCAGATGCAACCCGTGACTACCTCAGTCAATTACAGGAGCCCATGCTGATTCGTGGTTACTTCAGCAGTAAAACCCACCCAATGCTGGCTCCTCTCGTCCCTCAGATGAAAGATCTGATTCGTGAATATGAAATTGCCAGCCAAGGAAAAGTGCGGGTTGAATTTACGGACCCTGCGATCAATGCAGAACTTGAAGAGGAGGCCAACCAGAAATACGGCATCAAACCTGTTCCATTACAGATAGCCGATCGCTATCAGTCAGCGATCGTGAACTCCTATTTTAATATTCTAATCAGCTACGGTGATGAATATGAAGTATTAGGTTTCAAAGACCTGATTGAAATGAAAGCTCAGGGTGACCAAAACTTTGACATCATGCTTCGCAATCCAGAGTACGACTTGACCCGCAATATCAAGAAAGTATTAAACAGTTACCGCAGTGGTGGAAACCTGTTTGATACTATAAAGGGTGACCTAACCTTTAACGCCTATATCTCAGCCAATGCCATGTTACCGGATGATCTGCTGGCACATAAAAAAGAGATCATGGACGTTGCCAGCGCATTAAGTGATGAGTCCAATGGACGATTCAAAGTTAATGTTATTGACCCCTATGCTGGCAACAGTGCTGTAGCCAAAAAACTGACCCATGAATATGGCCTTGAGCCCTTATCCACCAGCAGCAGGTTCGGCGGTGATTTCTTCTATTTCCATCTTATTCTTGAAAATGCTGACACCGTCATCCAGATTCCCCTTGAGGATAAAACCAAGCTCGGTTTTGAGCGCAATCTCAAAGCCGCTGTTAAGCGCTTTGGTAAAGGCTTTGTTAAAACGGTCGGTTTCGTGCGGCCCCAGAATGATCCCAAACTGCAACAAATAGGGATTTCAGTTCCACAGTTTAACCAGTTGGCAGAATTTCTTGGTACCGATCTAAACGTTAGGGATGAAGACCTCAGTGATGGCCGTGTTTCGGGAGAAATGGATATCCTGCTTATCGCGGCACCCAATGCAATGGGCAAGAAAGAGGTCTTCGCCATTGATCAATTTCTGATGAAGGGTGGTACCGTCATTGCTATGGCCTCCCCTTACACCATGACGGTTAGTCAAGGTGGGCTGGGGTTGGCGCAGCTCGAGGGTGAATTCAAGGACTGGCTCGGGCACCATGGCCTGGACATGGAAGATAAGCTTGTGCTTGACCTGCAGAATAAAGCCTTCCCACTACCGGTGATGCGTACTTCCGGTGGCCACCAGGTACAGGAAGTCCGAATGATTGAATACCCCTACTTCTCAGATATTCGAAGTGAAGGATTTAATCAGGAAAACCCTATTACGGCTAATCTGTCACAGGTCACAATGGCCTGGAGTTCTCCTATTTCCATTGATCAGGAAAAAAACAAAAATCACAAAGTTGTTGAGCTAATTCGCAGCTCTGAAAAATCCTGGCTCTCCGATAATACGATGATCATGCCGGTAATCAATGAACAGGGGATGACCTTATTCAAACGCGAGGGTGAACTTGGCTCACACCTACTGGGTGTTATTAGCGAGGGCGAATTCAACTCCTATTTCGCGGGTAAAGCATCTCCACTGTTAAGTGAATCAGCGAGTGAGTCAGACTTAAGTGGGACAGAGTTAAATACGCCTGAGCTAAGTGAGTCGACGTTAAGTGAACCCGAGCCAAGTGAATCAGACGCTGAGGCGAACACATCTACTATTTATAATGTGATCGAAAAATCAACCGCTTCAGCTCGAATTATTTTGTTCAGCTCTAATGATTTTCTGCGCGATCAGATATTAAGCGTCGCCAACTCTGCTGCTGGCAGTGAATACCTTAGCAGCCTAGAGCTCATCGCCAACACAGTAGACTGGTCTGTGGAAGATTCAGGTCTTCTCAGCATCCGCTCACGCGGGCATTTCAATCGCACCCTTCCGCCGATGGAACATGACACCCAGTTGTTCTGGGAGTACTTGAACTATGGATTAGTTTTTGCTGCGCTCTTCATCATCGCTCTTGTGCGGAGAAGATATAGGCAATCTCGCCAACGACGCTATCTAACCCAGCTGGCTGGTTAAGGGGGATTACAAATGAAAAAACTACGATTCTGGCTCACAGGCCTACTGTTCATTCAACTCCTTCTGGCTGTAGCCCTGTTATGGAGCAATCAGTGGGAAGCAAAGCAAAACCAACCGAAGCCATTGCTTAATATCGATTGGCAGGCCATTGATAAGATAGCGATAAGAGACAAAAAAACCGGGTTCTCAGCAGTTAAATCCGGTGAGACATGGTTACTTTCTGATATCGAAATTCTCGCCGATAAAGAGTCTCTCGGTGAATTACTCAGAAATTTACAAAGACTACAAACCAGTTGGCCCGTCGCAACCTCTCCAAATAGCCACAAGCGATTTGAAGTCGCCGAGGATAAATTTGTAAGGCGTATACAGCTGTACAGTGGTAATGACCTGGTGGGTGAGCTGTTCCTTGGTAGCGCTCCAGGACTGCGTCAATCTCATGCTCGCATAACAGGTAGCGACTCGATCTATACTGTTGAACTGGATACCCTGAATATCCTGCCAAGCAGGAACCAATGGATTGATAAGGCCCTGATTGCCGCTAAAAACATCATCAGTATCCAAGGCCCTGATTACAACCTGAAGAAAACAGGACTATCTTGGAGTTTTAATCGTTCCGGGCCATCGATTTTTCTTGGCAATACCGATCTGGGGAAAATCAATCAAGACAAAGTGGATGAATTAGCTGGGGCGCTGTCCAATTTACGTATTCAAAGGGTGGCCAATACCGCAGCTGAAATCAATTCAGCTCTCACGGACAAAGTAACATTAATCGTCTCTGATGGTGAAAACAGGTGGATTTATGAGCTCCTAGAATATGGCGCAAACCACTTTATGCGGCGTTCAGATATAGACGTACTCTTCTCTGTTGAAAGGGATGTTTATGAAGAAATTTCCAATGTAAGGCAAGCTGATCTCATCCTTGCCAAACCGGATACATCCGGTAAGCCAGCAGCAGACGCGACGGAAGCAACAAAAAGCTAAGAAAATAGCGAGAACCGCCATGTAAGATCGCCCGACTAGATTTCTTGTCGGGTTTTTTTATGTCACACCTATCTTGCGGGAAAGGAACCGTTACCAGAAAAGAATAATTTCTCAAAATTATTGGAGGTAACCTCGGCTACCTCGTCAAAAGAAATACCCTTTATATCGGCCACGGCTTTAGCCACTTCCACTACGAACTGTGGCTCATTCTGCTTGCCTCGATAGGGCATGGGAGTGAGCCAAGGCGCATCAGTTTCCACAAGAATACGTTCCAGTGGTACTTTTTTTACTATATCCCTCAAAGCCGAAGCATTGCGAAACGTAATAATACCGGAAAAAGAAAGGTAGAAATTGAGCTCCATCGCACTCTGAGCCATCTCCCAGGTTTCAGTGAAACAATGAATCACTCCTGCTGATTGGATATCCGCATGCTCTCTAAGGATAGCCAGGGTTTCCTCGCGCGCCTCACGCGTATGGACAATGACTGGCTTTCTCAACTGACTGGCAGCTTTTAGATGACGAATAAAGCTTTCTTTCTGCCAGTCTGCCGAGTCCAGGCCATAGTAGTTATCCAATCCAGTTTCACCAATGGCGACCACCACATCATGGCGGCCTAGCGCAACAAGCTCAGAAACCTCCGGCATAACAGGTATAGACTTTTGCAACGGGTGTACACCCACCGACACCGACACTCCAGGATGATTCGGAGCCAACTCGACTAGCTTCAAAGATGAGTCTAAATCGACACCTACCGTGAGAAAACGACTGACATGCCTGTCCCGGGCTGTTTTCAGTAGATTATGGAGAGAGTTTTGATGGTCACTAAGATCAAGATGATCCAAATGACAGTGGGAATCCACCAGCACGGTTGTGTATTCCTTATTAGATTTTTATCACATCATTGAAAGATGGTTGCTGCTGCCAGTTACATGCTGTTTGTCGGCTTTTCAGACTCCATCATACCTGCAAGGTAAGTTTCTAACTTTCCCTGCATCTCAGCATGTTTTTCATTTAATTGGACACCTACCCCTTGACTACGATTTCCTCCGGCACCCTTCGGGGTAATCCAGACGACCTTACCCGTCAGTGGGATGCGCTCAGGCTCGTCGAACAAGTCAAGAAGGACAAAGACCTCATCACCGAGCACGTAGTTTTTGCGCGAAGCAATAAACAGGCCGCCATTTTGAACAAAAGGCATATACACAGCGTAAAGCGCCTGCTGATCCTTAACAGTAAGGTTCAGTATGCCATTTCTTACTCCGCCGCCAAATGCGTCCATATTCATACGTTATCCAACATATTTTCGCCTAGTGTACTATAGCGTAGCCCGCATCATCCAGCGTATAGCAGATACTGTCCACAGAATATAAAGCACAGCTCAACTATGCCTCGGCTACCTTTTAATAAAAAGATGCTGCCAATTGAGCAACAGCTCCTCCCATATTAGCTGAACATTAGGGTTGGCCCTACTCTGAAGCAGTTTTTTTGCCTGGACCAAACGATCTAGATAGCGAAACATTAAGCGTGACGAGCCTTCGCCATGGTCTGCCCGGATATCAGATGCTACCCGGCGGTAAAGCCAATCAACGGCGGCGACAGGATCCTTATCCAAGCTTTTTATAGCCATCAACTTTTCTGCAACCAACAACGGTGTTGAACGACGTACCGCTAGATCATCCAACATCTCTTCAAATGAACGACGCTGTTCCAATGAGTCAGTTTCAAGCAGTTTCAATGCCAATAAGGGACGCCCATCCGAATGGTCCAGCAACTGATCTATATCTTCATGTTGTCCAGCCACTTGAGATAACCAGGGGCGCGCCTCGATCGCAGACGGTACGGGAAATTTAACCATACGACACCGACTTCTAATGGTTGCAGATAATCGGGCAGGCTCATGACAGACCAAAAGCAACAACGTGTTTTGACCCGGCTCTTCAAGATTTTTTAATAGCGCATTGGACGCGTTAAGGTTCATGGACTCTGCCGGATAGATAACGGCGACTTTCCAGCCACCCTGCTGAGATGTCTTACTGGAGAAGTCGCCTAGTTCACGAATAGTATCGACTCGAATGGCTTTACCCTCGTCCTCAGGCAAAATTTTCAACATATCGGGGTGACTGTTCGCTGCCACTAAATGACATTGCTTACAGTGCCCGCAAGGGTACCCACCCACCGGAGCCTCGCAGAGCATCCGCTGAGCCAATGTGAGCGCAAACTGGTACTTACCGATATGCTTGGGACCGCTCAGAATTAACGCATGGGGAATTAGCTGTTGTTCCACCTGGGCAACCAGCTGCGCCCAATGGGACGCCTGCCAAGGGTAATGCATTGCAGTAGCTGGCGTGATTTTCTCGCTCATAAAACCTGTCCCAAGCAACGCTCTAGCAGCGCACTAAGGTCTGATTGAACATCACTCAGAGATTGGGACGCATCAACTACACGATACCTATGGGGCTCAGCCTTCACTCTGGAGAGATAACATTCTCTGACTCTTTCAAAAAAAGCGAGTTTTTCCTGTTCAAAGCGGTCTGGCGCACTACGATTTTTAGCACGCTCAAGCCCCTGCTCCACAGGGATATCAAGAACCAGTGTAAGATCGGGGCGCAGCTCTCCCTGCACAAGTGTTTCCAGCTGAGCGATTTTATCCATAGAGACGCCCCTACCACCGCCCTGGTATGCGTAGGTTGCATCGGTGAAGCGATCACAAAGCACCCACTGCCCCTTCTGCAATGCGGGGACGATCACTGCCGCAAGATGCTGGGCACGGGCTGCAAACATCAATAACAGTTCAGTATTTTCATCCACTGTTTCATCACGAGGACTGAGTAACAATTCACGGATACTCTCAGCCAGAGGGGTTCCTCCTGGCTCCCTAGTCGTTATATGAGGAATTTTTCGCTGCTCTAGCCACTGTCGAATGAAATCTATATTCGTGGTTTTTCCCACGCCTTCCACACCTTCAATGGTGATAAATTTTCCGATATTGCTACTTATCATTTATGTTTTACTTGTCCTGGCTAGCGTTGTTCGGGCTAGAGCGGTAATTTTTATGCCGCTGTAATTGGTATCGTCGCACTGCTTGTAAATGCTCATCTAGCGTTGCAGAAAAATAATGGCTGCCATCACCTTTAGCTACGAAGTACAGGGCATCCCCCTCAGCAGGATGTAGCGTTGCGTGAATTGCCTCACGTCCGGGCATCGCGATCGGCGTAGGTGGCAACCCCTTAATAAGATACGTATTGTAGGGCGTTTCCTGTTTTAAATGTCGACGAGTGATATTGCCCTGATATTGGTTACCCAAGCCATAGATTACCGTAGGATCTGTTTGGAGTCTCATCCCCTTCTTCATGCGCCGTATAAACACACCGGCAATCTGACTTCGCTCGGAACCAACTCCGGTTTCCTTTTCAACAATCGAGGCTAAAATCAGTGCTTCATAGGAGGATTTGTAAGGTAAACCGTCCTCTCGAGACCGCCACTCATCATCAAGGACCTCCCGCATCTGATCATGAGCGCGCAACAAAATATCACGATCACTGTCACCAGCACTGTAACTATATGTGTCAGGAAAAAACCACCCCTCTGGATGGTCAAGATCAAGCCCGAGTTGACGCAATAATTCCTGAGCGTCAAGTCCCTGTAGATCTTGAGTCAGTTTTGACTGCATAGCGAGCAACGATAGCCATTCCCTAAAATTTATCCCTTCTGGAAAAGTAAGCTGGTAGTGAATCACCTTCCCAGACATCAACAGCTCAATTAGTCTTCTAGGAGTAGCGTCGGAATCCAGCTGGTACTCACCGACCCTAATACTTGTTTGGCCTGTCAGACGAGCATAGGCAGTAAACAACACAGGATGTTTGAGCAATCCTTGGTCAGCCATCTGGTGAGCTAATTTTGTCAAGCTACTACCACTTGCCACCTCAATTACATGGGGCTCATCAGCGCCCGACAAAGGGGTCTCCAGGTAGTCGTTGATGTACCAGAAAGCAGCCATGACACTTAAGGTCAAGACGGTCAGGCTGAATACCAGGCACCGTAGCAGCAACCCCGGGATCAACCGTAGCATGGTAGCACCTGATGTAATTGTTGCTGGATGAGCCTGGTTTCCTCACCTAACGACCAAACAGTATGATTTTCCAAAGATAACACCGGCCAGATACCTACCACCGAATTACAGAGGAACAGCTCATCCACCGACAAGAGCTCATCCAGGGAAATAGCCTCTATCAGTACTGAGATTGATAACCCAGGCAACAGCTCATCTAACAGATACTGTCGCATAACTCCTGCCACACCACATTGGTCTAGCCGGGGAGTGCACCACTGTTCACCACGACGGTAAAACAAATTACTACTCACACCCTCAACGACATGACCTTGCTGGTTCAGCATCAAGCCCTCTGGGTAGTCATCCCCCCATTCAGCCCGGGCCAAAACCTGATCCAGTCGATTTAGATGCTTAATGCCTGCCAAGCTTGGTGCGTTCGGCAACTGATGCCGGCATAGCTTAAGGCTAATGCCTTGCTGACTATATTCGAAGGGGTAAGCCGTCAATGGAAACCACTGCAACAGGTAGTTTGGTAATAGTGATACATCCGTGCGATACCCCCTACCCCCATTGCCTGCGGTTATGACGATTTTCATAATGCCATCAGCAGGACAAACATCCACTAACTGATCACAGTATTGATCCAGCAATTGATCATCAATTGCTATCCCCAAGCGAACCGCACCACTTTTTAACCGGGAAAGATGTAAATCCCAAAGGGGTGCAACACCATTGACCAGCCGAAGAGTCTCAAATAACCCATGGCCATAGCAAAAACCACGATCTTTGGTAGAAACTGAATCTGCCAACTCGCCATTCAAAAAACATGTGTATTCTGCATTACTCATGGCGCAAGATTAAACCAGATATAAAGGGAAAATTCAGGCATAAAAAAACCGCTCAACAAGAGCGGCTTTTTTTATTCAACAACCTAAGCAGCAATTAGCCGAGGTTAGCGTTGATATAATCAATCGCATTCTGAACAGTGGCGATCTTCTCAGCATCTTCATCAGGAATTTCAGTATCAAACTCCTCTTCCAAAGCCATGATCAGCTCCACAGTGTCCAAAGAATCTGCTCCAAGATCTTCTACAAAAGAAGAGGCTGGTTTAACGTCATCCTCTTTAACACCCAGTTGTTCGGCAACCATTTTAGCTACGCGTTCTTCAATGCTGCTCATGATATGTATTCTCTCCTATATCTTAGAAAGTAATCTGTCGCCCGGTTCTTACTACCCGCCCTACAACAAAAATTCTTATTATTGACATAACGTCAGGCGCGAATTTTACCTTGAAATAACTGCTCGCGTAACCGATTTCGTCAAAATCCTTATTTCACCTTTAAATTCAATGCATTAAGACATATACATCCCACCATTTACATGGATATTCTCACCAGTAATGTAGGCTCCAGTGTCCCCAGCAAGGAATTCAACTACAGCGGCAATCTCTTCTGGCTCACCCAGACGACCCAGTGGAACTTGAGATAAAATTTTGTCTCGATTGGCATCTGGTAGATCTTTTGTCATATCAGTATCAATGAACCCTGGCGATACCGCATTGACGGTAATATTGCGTGGCCCAAGCTCCTTAGCAAGAGAGCGAGTAAACCCACCCACGCCGGCCTTGGTAGCGCAATAATTGGTTTGCCCTGCATTGCCCATAGCACCCACAACAGAACTGATATTGATAATGCGTCCCCAGCGAGCCTTGGTCATTCCTCGCAAGCAGGCCTTGGAAAGACGATAGATCGAATTGAGGTTAGTATCGATAACATCAAACCACTCGTCATCTTTCATTCGCATGAGGATGTTGTCTTTGGTGATTCCCGCGTTATTAACCAGGATCAGAGGGACACCAAACTCCTCACGAACAGTATCCATCAAGGCATCGATAGACTCTTGGCTTGCCACATCGAGCACCATGCCTTTGCCTTTAATCCCTTGCTCTAAAAAGCGGGCACTGATTTTTTCTGCACCAGATTCTGATGTCGCTGTACCAATGACGATCGCACCCTGAGCACCAAGGCTTGCCGCAATAGCAGCCCCAATTCCTCTGCTAGCACCTGTTACCAGTGCCACCTTATCCTGCATACTCATAATCAACTCCTGCTTGTTATTCCTGAACTCTTTACGTTGAACACATTATGTTTCGAGCTATAGATTAAATCTCTGACAAAGACGCTGTAAGGCTGGCAGTATTCTCAGTGGCGTGGGTATTCAAAGAACGATCAATACGCTTACAAAGTCCACTCAACACCTTACCAGCACCACATTCAACCACGGTATCAATACCATTAGCCGTCAATGTATTCACACAATCAACCCAAAGGACTGGGCTACAGATTTGCTTAATCATCAATTGTTTGATGCGTTCAGGGTCATCCTCAGTTTGGGCGTTGACATTATGTACCACCAAGGTCTGTGGCACGGAAAACTCCGTCGCCATAATTTCATCTGCCAATCTCTCGGCAGCAGGTTGCATCAAATTAGTATGGAACGGCGCACTAACGGGTAAAGGTAAAGCACGTTTAGCTCCGGCTTCTTTACAACCACTAATAGCCCTGTCCACAGCTGCAGCATTGCCTGCAATCACCACCTGACCAGGCGAATTAAAATTCACTGCGGCAACTTCTTCACCTTGGCACGCATCAGCGCAAATAGACTTAATCAACTCATCATCCAGGCCGATAATCGCAGCCATAGCACCCTCTCCAGCCGGAACAGCCTCCTGCATATAAGCACCACGATTACGCACTAGACGAACAGCATCCTTAAATTCAACCACACCGGCACAAACTAGAGCAGACCATTCTCCCAAGCTATGGCCGGCCATCAGTGAAGGTTGTGCGCCACCCTCTTGCAGCCAAACGCGCCATACCGCGACACTAGCCGTGAGCAACAAAGGCTGTGTGCGCTCGGTCAGCGTGATTTCTTCTTGGCTACCGTTTTGAACCAGGTCCCAAAGATCGTAACCCAGCACCTCAGAGGCCTCTGTAAACGTCTCACCGACGATACTGTACTGCTCTGACAATTCTGCGAGCATGCCAATTTTTTGTGAACCTTGGCCAGGAAAAACAAAAGCAAGATTACTCTTCATCAAATACCTCTGGTTGATTACTCTTTTGTGTGAGTCGAGCCTCAATGAGAGATGGCAAGTCGCGCTGTGCTTCGTGAACTGCGACAGTCACCGCATGAGAAAAACCTGTTTTGGTGGCACCACCATGGCTCTTCACCACAACACCCCGCAACCCTAATAGACTAGCACCGTTGTATTGAGCCGGATCTACGCGCCGCTGCAAACGCTTCAGAGCCGATCTAGCAAACAGGGCTCCAAGCTTAGCCACAAGCGTCTCAGAGAGAACCTGCTTTAACAAACCCTGTATCATCGCAGCAACGCCTTCACTTGTTTTTAAGGCTACGTTGCCGCTAAAACCATCACAGACCACAATATCAGCAACACCCTGAAACAACGTATCGCCCTCAACAAAACCCAGATACTGAATATCATTGTCGGCCTTAAATAATGCTGCCGCGTCAAGTATCTCTTGCCGACCCTTTATATCCTCAACCCCAATATTCAGCAATCCAACCGTTGGCGACGGGTTATCTTCAATTGCTGAAGCGACCAGAGTCGCCATTAGGCCAAATTGATAGAGCTGTTGAGCCGAACACTCGAGGTTAGCCCCCAAGTCCAGCAAATAGGTATGACCAGAAAGAGTGGGCACTTTAGTACAGATAGCGGGACGACTGATGCCTGACAATGTTCGCAACAAAAATAAAGACATAGCCATCAAAGCGCCTGTATTACCGGCGCTTACACAAGCCTGAGCCTCCCCATCAGCCACTAATTGTAGAGCCTGCCACATGGACGAGTCACGTTGGTTGCGAACCGCCGAGGAAGGCTTTTCATTCATCGAGACAGATTGAGTGCAGTGCTGAACGCGAATGCGATTAATGTCAACATGACCAACACGATCTATTTCATGTTGAATTTGTTGAGCGTCGCCTAGCAGTACAACACGAAGCTGAGGAGAGGTACGGAGAATATCGAGAGTCGAGGGAACCGTGATGCGGGGACCGAAATCCCCACCCATGGCGTCTATGGCGAGACACAGATAGTCAGCCAAAGATAAATACTTTCAGTCGAAAAAGACGTTAGTCTTCAGCGGTATCAACCACTTTCTTACCACGGTAGAAACCGTCAGCAGAAACGTGGTGGCGATGGTGCAGTTCACCGCTGACAGGATCGGTAGACAATGTTGGTCCACTCAGCGCATCGTGTGAACGACGCATGCCACGCTTTGAACGGGTTTTGCGGCTCTTTTGTACGGCCATGTGTTACTCCTGATAAAACGTTTTGTTAATTGTCCGAGCTACTGTTCTTCAGCTGCTCCAGAATACTAAAGGGATTTTCTTCCGCTACGCCCCCCAACTCATCATCAGTTGAGTGGCTAGTCGCTGTATTACACTGGCCTTCAGGGTGATACATTACAAATGGTAGCACCAATAGTAACTCATCCTCCACCAAAGCAGCGATATCTCCCACCTCATCCACCACAATCCACGGATCCATTTCCCGGGGTAGTGATTTTGCCTGCTCTTCAGACCAGACGATACCAAGAGCCATCTCAACAGCCAGTGGTCTCTCTACAGGCTCGAGGCAGCGCTGACAGGTCATCAAGACCGTGGTTGATGCACTTCCTCGCACCATCTTTCGGCCCTGCTCATTTGTATCAAAAATCAAGTTGGCCATAATTGGCTCACTGATTCCAACAACTGCCTCGGCAAGCCTGATACATAAATCAGGATTAATCTCACCTGTCAGTATCACGCCCTGATTCACTAAGCGCCGAGGGTCAACTACCTGCGGCAAAATGTTTCTCTGAGGGGGTGTCAACATAGGCGCGCCATAATAGTGATATGACCTTGATCTGTCAAAGAAAAATTCCCGGAAATAGAGGCTTTCAGAGCAATATTATAGCCGCTATGGAAACCCAGATATAATGCCTCTAGATATACCACTCGATGACACACAGGACATCACATGCCAAAACTGGTTCTTGCTTCCTCTTCCCCCTATCGGCAAGCCCTGCTGAACCGCCTGCAACTCTCGTTTGAATGCCTATCTCCCGATATTGATGAATCCCCAATACCCGGAGAACCACCTGAACAACTCGTAAAAAGATTGTCTGTAGCCAAAGCTATGGCTCTAGCAACCTCATACCCTCACCACCTCATTATTGGATCAGATCAGGTGGCCGTTCACGAAGGAGGCATTCTTGCCAAGCCGGGCAATTATGATGCGGCCTTCCAGCAGCTAAGATCACAGTCCGGAAAGCGAGTAACATTTCTCACGGGCATAGCACTATTGAATAGCAAGACTGGAGATATTGATGTAGATCTTGTCTCCACCGACGTGGTATTTCGGCAACTTAGTGATGAAGAAATAGCAGATTACCTGAAAAAAGATATGCCCTACGATTGCGCAGGTAGCTTCAAAAGCGAAAGCTTGGGGATTACTTTATTTAAAGGCTTATACAGCAGTGATCCAACGGCACTCGTTGGCCTACCTCTTATTCGGCTGGGGAAAATGCTACGCGATATACTTAATGTATAACACTAGATAAGTATCGTAATCACATGTTATATAATGTTTTTAAATAAAACATTTTTGATATCAGCAAACTTTTCCAGACAGGCCAGAGGCTGGTACTTAAGCAATCTATCAATAGAGTGAGCGCCATAACTGACGGCTACCCGAGGAACCCCCGCATTGACCGCCATAGACATATCAAACTCCGTATCACCCACCATCAATGCGTCTTCTGGGAATGATCGAAACTCCTTTAATAGCTCCTGTAACATCAAAGGATTTGGTTTACCTGCTGTCTCATCAGCACAGCGGCTTCCGTGAAAAAAATCTGTCAACTTGCGGGTTTTAAGAACCCGGTCCAAGCCACGCCGGCTTTTTCCCGTGGCCACGGTAAGCAGAAACCCATGCTCTTTAAGTTGCTCTAATGTATTCGCAACCCCCTCAAAAAAAGGGGATGGTTCACGATCATGCTCTACAAAGTGGCGAGAATAGCTATCTCGCATAGCTAGAATCTGATTCATATGGATGCCGGGAAACAAGGTCTCCAAAGCCTCAACCAACCCCAAACCAACAATTTCCCTGGCCTCATGCTCTAGAGGCGGAGGCAAACCCACCTCCTCTGCCGCACATTGTATACAGAGCGCAATACGAGAAAGTGAATCACACAGAGTGCCATCCCAATCAAAGATCAACAGCTTAGCCATCAGTTCTTACTCCAATGTTGCCAGCACCTGCACGAGCTCATCCGGCAGTGGCGCTTCAACTCGAATCTTACCGCCTTCAGGAGATCGAAATTCCAGTTTCGCAGCATGCAAAAACATTCGCTTTAACCCAAGCGCTTTCATCTGGCGATTACACTCGTCGTTACCATATTTTTCATCGCCGGCTAGAGGACACCCAGCAAATTGGCTATGCACCCTAATCTGATGAGTGCGACCCGTTTCCAGCGTTACCTCCATGAATGTTGCCTTATCAAAGCGCTGCAACACCGAAAAGTGCGTTACTGACGCCTTTCCTTCAGGATTAACCCTCACAACACGCTCACCTGATTTCAGCTCGCTCTTGAGAAGAGGCATATCGATCCGCTTCATCCCCCTGGGCCAGCGACCCGTTGACAGAGCCTGATAAACTTTTACCACGCGTCTCGCACGCATTTCATCTTGCAGATAGCGCAATGCAGAGCGTTTTTTGGCAATAATCAAACAACCCGAGGTTTCACGATCTAAGCGATGAACCAACTCTAAAAAGGAGTGACTAGGCCTAGTTGCTCTCAAGGCTTCAATCAACCCTAGGCTCACCCCACTACCCCCATGAACCGCCAACCCGGCAGGCTTGTTGATGACCAACAATACTGAATCTTCATAGATAACATTTCGTTCAAGCAATCGCTGAAGTTTCGGACCTGGACCAGCCGGTGCTTCCCGCTCAGCTACACGGACGGGCGGAATTCTGACCTTATCACCACCCTGTAACTTGTACTCAGGCTTAACTCGAGAGCTATTAACCCTAACTTCACCCTTGCGAAGAATTCGATAAATACGAGACTTGGGAACACCTTTTAGTTTTGCCAGCAGGAAATTATCAATCCGCTGGCCAGCTTGGTCCTCAGTGATGTCGACAAACTTCACAGAGACGGAGCTTGCTTGGGTATCAGTCATGTTCAGCCACAGTTAGTTGAGCCATAGATAGGAAAGCCGGCCATTCTAGCAGCTGCCCCAACCACTGACACCTTCTCCAAAAAACTCTAAAATAATCATGGAATTAACGACGTATTCACACACCTTTAAATTGAAGGAGTTGACATTACCTGCTATAGTCCTCCTCCGTTATGTTGAGCCCCGGTAAAAATCGGTGACGGTAACGACTGCTTTATAGATAGTACGTAGAGCGCTCAGCAGACGATAAGGCGAAAGCCCGATATTGAATTTATTGCGACAGCTGCCCGACAACAATAAAGGTTCGGCAGTTGTCATTGAGAAACCGCGCTAAAGGCGCAGAAGTTACCGCAACTATATTGAACACAAGTTCTGTTCCCGCGGTAGCATGATAACAGCGAGTTACATACCGGCCCCACTGAGACAGTGGCCCCGATTGAGACCAACACAGAATTCGCTCTAATTTTGCCACCCCAACTGAACGAACGGCTGCAAAACATCAGATTGATAACTTGAAGGTACTACCTGGAAGATTCAGTGACTGATAACGGAAAACTTAGGAAAATCATAGGATTAAAACCCTTTTCGCCGCCAGCCTAACCGCTGACAGCCCTTGTTGCCCGACTTTTTTGCACATCCATTGTTCATCACCTCTGCGGTGCTTCTGCTGCTTGTCGTGCACAAGACAGTAGGACAACATAATGAAACGCATGCTTATCAACGCCACCCAGCCAGAAGAAATTCGGGTGGCCATGGTCGACGGCCAACGGCTATATGACCTGGACTTGGAAAACCGTACTCGCGAACAACGTAAAGCTAACGTCTACAAAGGCAAAATCACTCGGGTTGAACCCAGCTTGGAAGCCGCATTCGTAGATTACGGCGCAGACAGACACGGCTTCCTGCCATTAAAAGAAATCTCTCGAGAATATTTCTCCAAAAAGCCTTCTGACGTCGAAGGTCGTATCAAAATCCAAGATGTCATCAAAGAAGGGCTTGAGGTTGTTGTTCAGGTTGAAAAGGAAGAGCGAGGCAACAAGGGTGCCGCGCTGACTACCTTTGTCAGCCTTGCAGGACGCTACCTAGTACTAATGCCCAACAATCCACGTGCTGGCGGGATTTCACGCCGAATTGAGGGTGATGAACGAACCGAGTTACGGGAAGCTATTAGAGATCTCGTCACACCCAGCGGCATGGGCATAATTGTTCGCACCGCAGGTATTGGCCGCTCATCCGAAGAACTGCAGTGGGATCAGGACTACCTACTTCAACTGTGGAATACCATTAAAGAAGAAGCGCAGAACTGCAAGGCACCCCACTTCCTGTTTCAGGAAAGCAACGTCATTATTCGCGCTGTTCGGGACTACCTTCGCCAGGATGTGGGCGAGGTCATTATCGACAATCGTGAAGCCTATGAACTCGCGACAGCTTTTATCCAGCAGGTGATGCCTAACTTCCACAGCCGGGTGAAATTCTACGAAGACTCTATCCCTCTCTTCAACCGGTACCAAATTGAAAATCAGATAGAAACAGCCTTTGAACGAGAAGTTAAACTGCCTGCTGGCGGTTCCATTGTTATCGATGTTACTGAGGCGTTGGTCTCCATCGATATCAACTCAGCCCGTGCAACTCGTGGGAGTGATATCGAGGATACAGCCCTTCGTACCAATCTAGAGGCTGCTGATGAAATTGCTCGGCAACTACGCCTTAGGGATATGGGCGGACTTATTGTTATCGATTTTATCGATATGAATTCAAGTAAAAATCAGCGCGATGTTGAAAACCGCATGCGTGATGCCCTTGAAATTGATCGGGCACGAGTCCAGGTTGGGCGCATATCGCGCTTTGGCCTATTAGAAATGTCCCGTCAACGCCTACGCCCATCATTAGAAGAAACCACCTCCAGAGTATGCCCTCGCTGCCTAGGACAAGGCACCATTCGTGGCACCCGCTCTCTGGCATTATCGATTCTACGCCTCGTCGAAGAAGAAGCTCAGAAAGAATTCAGCTCTGAAATTCGTACAATTACCCCCGTATCTGTGGCAACTTTCCTGCTCAATGAAAAGCGCCAAGAAATTTCTGATATTGAAAAACGCCATGGTATTAGAGTCATTGTTGTTCCCAGCGAGAGTTTAGAGACACCACACTTTGAGGTGCAAAGAATTCGTGAGCAAGATGGTGCCGCCTCAGAATACAGCTACAAATTAACCAACACTCTTTCAGAGGACACCACCTCACAAGAAGATACAGATTTTGCTAAACCCGTGCCGCCGGCACTACAACCCGCTGTGAAGACCTTGCCTCCATCACAGGCTGCACCTACGCCTACCGCAAAGTCTAGCCAGAAGAACAAATCAACCGCTGAGAAAAAGCCTAGTTTACTACGCCGTCTGTTGAACCTTTTATTCGGCGAGAGTAAGAAAGCCGAAGTCAAGGAGAGTAAAGATAGGCAACAAGCTCGCGGTAGAAATGATCGCCGCCCACAAAATCGTAACCGACGCCCAGATGATAATCGCAATGGTAGCCGAGGCAGAGGACGAGGACGGGGGAAACCTGGCCAAAATAGTGAGAGCAATCGTAACAACAGAGATGCTAGCGACAAACAAGAGGACCGAGGCTCTCGCGATAAACAACAGCAAGAACTGACTAATACTAGCCCGCAGCAGGCTACTAACAAACCTCAAGATAAAGAAAAAGGTAAGAGTGAAAGTGAGGTCACTACCAACAATCGCCCACCCAGCCGAGAAGGAGACCAGCGACGCAGCCCTCGCCAGCGTCGTCAACGCCGGGAAGTGCCTGTAGAGTTACTGACTGACGCCGATGCAGCGAAGACCGTACAGGCCTCCCCCCCCATAGTAACGCCTGAGACACAAACGAAAACAACGCCAAAAGATAAAGCACCAGTAGTTGCTGCTGCATCTGAGGTTGTGACTGCTATATCTGAGATGGCAGCTATTGATGTATCAACGGCCGTTACAGCTAGCGAAAACAGCCTTCAACGTAGTGAGTCTGAAACCGCCACAAAACCCGATATTATTGAGCATCAAGACTCAATTCCGGCTCATACTCCTGACACGTCAGTAGAAACATCTCAGGGACACACAGACACAGTGGCGCAGGATACAACAACTAATGAAGTAATCTCCAAGGCTCCGGCACAACAAGCTACAGAAGAAGCTATGGCCCCAGCTGCAGCACCAAATTCTGATGCCACCACAGAAATCCTATTGACTGAAGAGACTTCTGAAAAAACCAATAACACTGAGGCAATCGATATTGCTGGAAAAGAAACTGAAACCACAGTAGTGGTCCAACCTGAAGCCACTAACGAAATTGCTGTAGAGCCGACGACTGAAACCCGCGCCAGTAATGACCCGAGGAGTAAACCAAAGCCAGTTGGCAAAGTGTCAATCGCCACTGATACACGCACTCAAGCTCAGTCACAACCACTGAACACATCACTACCCTCACCGGTAGCAGTAGAACCTACTCAGCACACTCGTCCTAGCAATGACCCCCGCCAACAACGCAAATCCGAATAGGTAAGAGAAGCGATGTAAATGTTGTTAAAGGGAATGAAAAAAGCGTCATAAAAATGTGTTGTAACCGGGAGGTTAATTCGTGGAATTTCACCCTTGTGTGTAAATAAAACCACGGTATAATCTCCCGCTCTTTTTCGAGGCTCTGCCTCAAAGTGAACTTCAGTGCCTTTCAGGCTTGAAACCACTAAAAAGACTTTAGGAGGGGTGGCAGAGTGGTCGAATGCACCGGTCTTGAAAACCGGCGTGTCGAGAGGCACCCAGGGTTCAAATCCCTGCCCCTCCGCCATTTATATAGGGTTTATCACGGCTTTAGAGACACTGTTTCTAATTCCCCACATTTTCCCCACACAAAAATAAGGGCTTACAGCAATGTAGGCCCTTTTTTTATACTCTGGGTGACTAGAGGCATCGCCCTTAGCTAAACCGGTTAGAGCCGCCGACTCATAATCGGCAGGTCCCCAGTTCAAGTCTGGGAAGGCCCACCATCTATATCAAGAAGGTCAATCTGAAAGGGTTGACCTTTTTTGTTGGGTGGCGCTTATGGGTACAGGGAATTGGCAGTGCGTTAGAAAATACATGGCCGTCTATAATGAGAACAATCTCATCGATAGTAAATACCCTAGCCGCCAAACACGGGTGTTCATCATGCCTACAAAAACGATATAAATACTAAGTTTCATCAACAGATAACCGTCTAATGGCGGTCTCTATATCAACTAGACTTATGTTAAGAGGGACTCACGAAGGGAGCGAGTGTCTTGTGAATTACCGTAAAAATGAAATCACCGGAACGCATTTTCGATCTGGTCGCTTTTACAATGAGAATAACCATTGGTTTTTTAGCACGCGTGAAGATTTCGCGGTGGGGCCATTTTCATTCAAGGAAGATGCTGAAGCCGAGTTGACTATTTTTCTTCGCCATGTAAAAGAAGGAGGCTTTATGACTAAGGCCGACATTCAAAATTACCGACAACTCGCAAAAAGTAGACTTCACTAGGATATTATTTACACGGCCATCACTTGCTCTCAAAATGAACTATGCCTCCCCAAGCTGTTATACAACGACTAAAGCTCATACAGCTCATAACCGAATAGCCGACTGAAACGCACTTCCGACCCCAAGAAGTTCGGCCATGGTTCAGTTAGCGGTCAGCACACTCCGGCCACCTCAAAAACGCCTTACACTTCTTCCGCTTACTACGTCCAAAACCAACTGTGCGCTGTACTCATAATCGGCAGGTCCCCAGTTCAAGTCTGGGAAGGCCCGCCATCTATATCAAGAAGGTCAATCTGAGAGGGTTGGCCTTTTTTTGCGACGTGTCGACAGGTTCATCAATTGCTCGCTCCCTTTTCTTTTTGTGCTAGCTATGGGCTACTTTCAGATAACTTCAAATAACAAAGTGTTCGAAATTAGTGGGGCAGATCACTTTTGTTTCGGCCTCTGCAGCAGACACAAAAAACCCCGGCCATGGTGAGTGAACCGGGGTCTGCTTTGGGGAGAAGCAATGTTGTTGTAACAGATTAGTCACCAATGGATAGGATAAGTTCCTAAATCTCGTAGCTCGCAACTGATTTTTAGTTACCACCCAAAAGGGTATTGACGCACATAAACAGAGCAGCGAGAGGAGTTGCTACTCCGTGTCGGCTGCTCTAAGGTGAGTATAAGAGCCAAGAAATTTCACAGCGGAAAATGGAACCACACTATGATGCAAATACTGATTAACAGTCATCAGATTGAAACCGCCAGCGTCTCGTTCGAGGAATGGGTCACTGCAGCCGTAGCCAATGAACTGGAGTGCTTCGACGACGTCCTGACCCGGGTTGAAGTGCATGTGAATGACGAGAACGCTCAAAAGTCCGGTCCTCGTAACAAGCGTTGCCAGATCGAGGTACGCCCTAGGGGCCACCAGCCTCTCTCAGTCACCAATTATGACGAATCGCTTGAGTTGGCCGTCAATGGCGCCGCAGAAAAGGCGCGGCATGCCCTTGAACATCTGAGGGGCAAACTGGAGGAGCGTGGCAATGCATCCAAAAGAGCCGAGGCGCCGGTAGACGAGGAAACTGTCCGTGAGAACCGAGACGCGCTTCTGGAAAGTGATTTCTTTGCACAGAAACAGTAACTCTGAGGCATTAGCATTTCGGCAGGGGAGCAGCCAACCTGCTCTCCGGTTTTTTCCACCCAATGACCCCACCTGCCCTACGTAGCCCCATACCATCAACTGCGGGACTTTGGGCATCTTATTATGGAGAAAGCCTCTCCACCCTTTCCCATAGCTGGGCAGTTACTTAACATCCATATACTGGCCTGTTAGATATTTTTTTAGCCATTGCCAAAACGTTCAATTGGTTGTAGAAAAATTAAATAAGGCGGCGGTCAGCGCGATGAAGACCATAGACTTTTGAGCCGCCCCTCCCTCTGATCAGTTAACGCCGCAATTACCGGTGAATAAAGCCTGTGGCTTTATTAGTCCTTGGCGCACTAAGTGCGACAACTTGGGCACATTGACTTGTTATGAGAATTGGCATTTACGAAGTACCGGTAATGGTCATTATAAAATTACACACACTATTTCCAAATTAGTATGTTGAATTAGGAGTATTTTCGGGATTTATTTCACCATAAACTTCATCTGGATCAACATCATTGATCAATAAAATCTCTCTAACTACTTCAATATGATCCAATATTTTTTGGAAGCTATCACCATACTCATATTTAGTTACTTCAATTGATTTTGGCATATAAGTAAAAGCAATTTTCAATGCGTTTAAAGTAGATTGATTCGTCTTTTCGCTCATTTCAACACTCATTGTCTAATTTTTTGCATTCAAACTGTTAATTAATAAGTCCGAAGGTATTTTAACTGAAAGGCACTGTTTCAGAGGAGATTTGACGCTGAAAGGTATAGGTTTTGACCGTATTCTCCCGTTAGTGCCGCTCCCAGTGAAAACCTTTGGATAATTACAGCCCCTGTGTCGTAGTATCCCATGGAGTTTTTGTAAAGTATTCGCTTTTCTAACCGTTCTAAAAACGTCCAATTGGCTATGTGAAATAAAAACTAAGGCGGCGGTCTACAAGAAAATCATCTTAGACTTTTTATCCGCCCCCCCAAAGATTGCTTTCAGTGTAATTATAGATAGATCCGTTGACATGCAGGAGGGGGGAATTACCCCTTCTGATCAGTTAACACTAGTCTCGTCGGCTGCAATACCTTGTTAACCAATGCATGGCGCCACTCCATACAGTTGGCATCCTCATTATCTTCGTAATAATTAGGATAAATATACTGCTCCTCAAACCCGAGTGCTTTGTATAGATTTATTGCCTTAAAGTTAGTCGCCCGTGCCTCTAGCTTCACTTTGTACAGGTGACTAGCAGCACATTCGGCCAGCGCTTTTTTTACAAGAGTTTTAGCTACGCCCTGCCCTTGAAATACAGTATTCGTTGCTAATGAATAAATACGGGCTGATAATTTTCGCTTTAGTACTAAAATATAACCGACCAGCATCGAATTATCACCGGATTGCCTGGCGACCAATAATAGATTATTTGATTTCATGTGATAACGAAAAGCACGCCTAGTCAGCAACCCATCGGAAGAATTGAAAACTTCATTCTCCAATTTAACAAGAGCATTCAAATCTTGTAATTGAGCTATTTCAACTAAAATCTTCACGTTAGCTTGAATTAACGCTTGTAAATTACGTATTTAGGAATCATTAGACTGGGCCGATAGGACATCTTCACCTTTTTTAGGTTTTCAAATCCCATATCGTCACCAACGTTAATCCTTAAAATCTTATACCTCTCAAATAAAACTTTTGCGAATTCACGAAAAATATACTGAGCACAACCCAATATATCAAAATCGGTCTTCTCAATAATAACACTTGCCGTAGTGTCGTTAATTTTCTCACCAACAGTAAAACCTATGATCCTTTCTTTGCTTAAAATAACTAGTCCAATTAGATCCAACTCATTGTATAATTTTAGCATTCTCTTTACTGCGCTGCGCTCACTATAAATACCATCAAGAAATAATTCTGTTTGATCGGATGGTAAATACCTCATTCGATCAGAGATCCACTTATTAAGTAACGCCAATATTCCGTCAGCATGTCTTTCAACATCTAGAATCTCTAACTTATGGTCAGAGTGAATTCGTCTAAACTTATTGATTTCGTTTCGTTTAGTGCTAAAGCTATTACCTTTCAGCTCGATTAAATCCGTGCACTCATAAATATAGTCAACCAATACTCTTTCAACTACGTAATCTTCGAAAATATCAAATATATCAACATTTTCTTCTAGATCGTTTAAAAAAATCTCAACCAAAGATTCATCAACATATTCAATTTTCGTATTAGTATTAAAGTTATTATTTTTAACCATGAGATCAAAGCATTCAGGGATAGCTTTAAGAATATTTTCTCGTGCTCCTAAGGGTGGTAGCAGCATTGAGATCTCGCCATTTGTTAGTAAAAAGAAACAAAAAGTGTCCTCGATAATTGAATAAAATCCACTACCATTGCTCAGCCATAAATAATTAGCTGCAAAAGTGTAGTCACTAGTGTCAAGATCCAATAATTTTAGATATCTTTCCATTACAGGCTTAGCTTTGATATCAAAGGAAGTCAGCTCAGTTTCGTTTATTTTTAAGTTACTCATACTTCAATAAGGCTCTCAATGGTTGATATACAGTTGAAGGGTATTGGCAAGTTAACTTCCTAGGTCGAAATAAATTGATTCCCTTTCAAATTATCACTGCCTTTTCCCAAGACCTAAAGGCGCGCTGACTGAAGGATCGATAGCTCTTAACAGATACAAAATGACGACCCAAGTTGAATAGATTATATAACTTCGCATGAACTTAGAGGAAACCTTGTGCCTGACAATGGAGGACAATTCTCAGAGTAACCCGAATTTGGGTACGGCACGTAACTCATTTGTTTGGTCTCCATTAAACATTGAGATTACTAATAACGCATCTAAGTGTCCTGGTGCGGGTAACCACCTACTTCAAAACTCTTCAGCGTTGGTTCCCATGCGCCAATGGTACCCACTCTCCTTATAACAGAGCAGTTACTGGTACTGACAAGTTAACTTATTT
>DGPB01000013.1:26218-26450 GCA_002390285.1 Cellvibrionales bacterium UBA4451
GACCTTCAAGTTAACTTGTCAGTATCTGTTAGAATGCCTGTGCCTTTTTTCTGACTCCTGAAAATCTGCAATAGTAGCTATGCCTTAGGCAAGGGCTCCATTTCTAAATAACCCAGCATTTCACTGGTTTGATCATCTGATGTTGCTCTAATGAAGCTGGGCAGCAAATTGGAACGTCTCAAGCCGCCGTCATGTCTGCAGTAATTGACGTAGAACCATCTGCAGGATACCG
>DGPB01000009.1 GCA_002390285.1 Cellvibrionales bacterium UBA4451
AGCGCAGTTTGGTAGACGTTTAACGTCTAAGAGTAAGTCATAGGTTACTGCGTATGGTGTATAGATTAAGTGTTCTCTTCGTCTTACAATGTGCAAGCGCTGAAGACGTAAACTATTGAAATCCAATAGGAACCTAAGCGTAAGAAAATCGTGCAGAGTGGTAAAAGACTTACACACTTGTTGCACACGTTCTATTTTTATAATTTAAGTTTTTGATAGTTAACGTATTAATTCATACGTTACTACTGAGTGGGAGTGAGAGACAGCGTTATTTAGGTTCTCTGGGGCTGACTTGCTTACCTAACCTTATACGTTGAAGGGTGTTTGTATAGGTAGTATTTCGAGGAGGAGCAATATGAAATATTTATTGGTGGCGGCGGCCGTTCTCGGGCTAATTTACGTGGTGTTTATCGATAGCAAGAAATCTTCAAATAACGATGACCGCCCCGAAGTTATATACCAGCGCGAAGTTGATAAGGTGGAGGCTATCGAGGGTTTCCTACAGGACACCGTTGACCAACGCCGTGAAGAAATGGATGAAGTTCGATAGATTTTTCTTTATTTTTTCTTCTAATTTTTTATTTCGTATTAAAAAATATCTCGATGCCTGTCCAGGTTAATGTATTAACGGTTATAGCATGATGGAAGAAAAAGGTTACACCCCAGCCGATAGGGATTGGATGAGCAGGGCGTTAAGTCTTGCTGCCCAGGCCGCTGAAGTGGGCGAAGTACCGGTTGGAGCCATCTTGGTCAAGAATGGTGCTGTGATTGGTGAGGGGTGGAATCGACCTATTTCTTCCTGTGATCCTACTGCTCATGCAGAAGTCGTGGCATTGCGCGATGCAGCCTCCCGGCTGGAGAATTATCGGCTGCCAGAAACTACACTCTACGTCACCATTGAACCCTGCACGATGTGTGTTGGTGCCATACTCCATGGGAGGGTTGGTCGTCTTGTCTACGGTGCCACGGAGCCAAGAGCTGGTGCTGTTGCCAGTCAGTTGAGGTTAACTGAGATGACTCACTACAATCATAAGATCGATGTGGTTGGTGGAGTCATGGCTAAAGAATGTAGCCAGTTAATGAGTGAGTTTTTTAAAAAAAAACGCCAAATAAATTTAATCAAAAAGCTATAAAAATAAAAACAAGTTAATACCTACAGTGAGAGAAGTGAATTAGGATTCCAGTCGCTTGAATTGGGTAAGTCAAAATCTTGTTCTCGTTCAGTGCGGCGCTGGGCTTCTAGTGAATGCCATTTTAATATTGCTCGGTAATGAATAATATTCTGGACATAGCCCACAGGCTCTTGGCCTCGGGCATAGCCATGTCGTACGGTAGAGAAATATTTTTTTTGTTGTAGTAAAGGGAGCGATTTTTTCACTTCTTCCCATAAATTAGGATTTCTTTTATCTCTGTCCGTTAATACCCGTGCGTCTTCCAAGTGTCCCATGCCCACGTTGTAGGCGGCCAGAGCAAACAAGGTGCGATCTTCGCCAGTGATACTTTTAGGTAAGCGTGATTTTGTTTTTAGAAAATATTTCACACCACCTGTCAGGCTTTGCTTGGGATCCAGGCGATCAGAAACGCCCATCTCTTTGGCCGTGGGTAATGTGAGCATCATCAGGCCTCGTACACCGGTGGGTGAGGTGGCATTAGCATTCCAATGTGATTCTTGGTAGGCAATGGCTGCGAGCAGGTGCCTGTCGATATTATATTCTTTGGCAATTGCCTTAAGTATTTCTTCGTATTTAGGTAATCGAGTATTGATCCGGCGAAGGAACAGTTGGGAGCCAGCTAGATTGAACCCCTTGGTTTGGATCAAAGACGCATTTTTTAGCAGCTCAAGGCCACCACTTTCTTCAAAATTGCTTAAAAATGTATTTGCCGCATCTATTAATGAGTTGTCGCCGTGTAAAGAAAAAGCCCAGGCTACAGGTTGCGGTTCTGATACATTAAATGCTGCGCGTGCATTGGGATAGATACTCCGATCAACCAAATAGGATGTGGAGTCGACAATGGCGTAGTCGGCCTCCCCGGAATCTACCTGTGCCATGAGATCGAGCATCTCGAGACCTTCAACTTCTTGCCATTGAAGGTCTGGGTGCTCAAGCTTCAATTCGGAGAGCCGTTCACTGTGAGAGCTATTGGGTATAACAAGTAAGTGAGCGCTGTCGAGGTCGTCAATATTTTTGGGGCGTTTAGAGCCATTTCGATAGATGAGTGTTTGTGTCGCATAATAATAGGGGTTGCTGAAACGCATTTTTTTCTGCCGTTCAGGTGTGATGGTTAGGCCTGCAGCGGCAAGATGCCCCCGCGGTCCCCCAACAGCTAATAGGGCTCCGCTCAATGAGTTCATGGCGGTTACTTTTAACTCAACACCCAGTGTTTCCGCAAATTCTTTGGCTAATAGGTATTCAAACCCATTTTTTCCTTTTGCATTCTTATAGTAGGTTGTGGAGCCCATTAGGGTAAGAATGCGCAGTTCGTTATTGCTAAGGACTTCTTCTAGTGTGGTGGGGGCACGGCTGGTGGACAGGGTGAGAGCGACGACAAAAAGCAATACGCATAGGGTGATACGTTTCGTTGTCTTCTTAAAGTGAAAATAAAACCCACGCATACTTCGGTCCCGTCATAAAGCCACATGTTAGAGCGAACTTTAGCTACCCTGACGATTGTCGCCATTCTAGCCCGTGTTCTTTTTTCAGCATTAAATGGACTAATTTAGTATATCTAGATTAGAGACAGAACTAGGGTGGTTCAACTGTTTTCTGATGTGGTCAGGATTACAGTAGCTGAGTGGTTAAATCAGTCGTTTCAGTCGATGACGTATTGAGGTCAATTCCAGTACAATAACTGCCTTTAAATTCTGCCTGAAGAGAGCTATTCCAAGATGCTGATTTTCCGCGGTGCTCCGGCGCTTTCTGAGTTTCGAAAACAAAAACTCTCTTCCTCCCTGAAAGCGATTGAACCAGCCATAGAGGGTCTTTACGCCGAGTTTGTGCATTTTGTGGAAGTGACGGGTGACTTATCAGATATTGAGTCAGCGACCCTCACTGCTCTGCTGACCTACGGACCTCAGGTTAGTGCTGAAGACCCTGAAGGTGAGTTACTTCTGGTTGTTCCACGCCCAGGTACTATTTCTCCCTGGTCGAGCAAGGCTACTGACATTGCCCACAATGCAGGCCTGACGACGGTACTCCGTTTGGAACGAGGTGTCGCCTATTACCTCCGGGGCACTATTATCAAAGAGCATCGCCAGCGGATTGAAGCACTTTTGCATGATCGAATGGTAGAAGCGATTTTTACTGATATTTCTGATGCTGAAAAACTATTTTCGCATCATGATCCGGAACCCATGACCACCGTTTCTGTGCTTGAAGAGGGCAAGTTTGCACTTGAGCAGGCGAATGTAAGGTTGGGGTTGGCGCTGGCTGATGATGAGATAGACTATTTGGTGACGAGTTTCGCTGAGCTTGACAGAAATCCTACCGATGTGGAGTTGATGATGTTTGCTCAGGCAAATTCTGAGCATTGCCGCCATAAAATCTTTAACGCCTCTTGGACGATCAATGGTGAAGATCAGGATATCTCACTGTTTGGGATGATTAAAAATACCTATGAGGAGGGAGGCGAGAATGTACTTTCTGCTTATGATGATAATGCGTCAGTCATTGTGGGAAGTGAGGCCGGTCGCTTCTTTCCCGATCCTGAAAATAAGATCTACGGTTATACTCAGGAACCGATACACATACTAATGAAGGTGGAAACCCACAACCATCCTACAGCTATTGCTCCATTTTCTGGTGCAGGAACAGGTTCCGGTGGTGAAATTCGCGATGAAGGCGCGGTAGGTCGAGGTTCTAAGCCAAAGGTAGGTCTCACTGGTTTTTCTGTTTCAAATTTGAATCTTCCCGAGCTTCCTCAGCCTTGGGAGCAGGATTATGGCAAGCCAGACCGTATTGTGACGGCATTAGATATCATGGTCGAAGCGCCCATCGGTGGTGCTGCATTTAATAATGAGTTTGGCCGTCCCAACCTTTGTGGTTACTTCAGAACCTTCGAGCTAGATTTTGATGGCGAACGACGTGGTTACCATAAGCCAATCATGATTGCCGGCGGTTACGGCAATATTCGCGAAGAACATATTGAACAGTATGAATTTGACCCGGGTTGCAAGTTGATTGTGCTGGGTGGCCCCGCGATGTTGATTGGCGTGGGAGGTGGTGCTGCATCTTCAATGACCTCTGGCTCCAGTGCTGAAGATCTGGATTTTGCTTCAGTACAGCGGCAGAACCCGGAAATGGAGCGTCGCGCTCAGGAAGTGATTGATCAATGTTGGCAACTAGGAGACAAGAACCCGCTTGCCTTCATACATGATGTGGGCGCGGGTGGGCTGTCTAATGCTTTCCCTGAGCTGGCAAAGGATGGGGGCTGTGGCGCACACTTTGAATTGCGGCAAGTGCCCAACGATGAACCCGGAATGTCTCCTCTGGCTATTTGGTGTAACGAAGCGCAAGAGCGTTACGTGATGGCGGTGAAACCTGAAGACTTGGCCCGATTTGAAGCTATTTGCGAGCGCGAACGCTGCCCTTATGCTGTGGTAGGCGAATCTATTGGAGAGAAACACTTACTGGTCAACGATAGGCACTTTGATGCTAAGCCGGTAGATTTACCGATGTCGATACTGTTTGGTAAGCCACCTAAAATGCACCGCAATGCTGACGTTTACCTCCCTCAGACACAGGCATTTGATTGGTCCGGTATTGTGTTAGATGAAGCTATTGGGCGGGTTATTCAGCATCCGTCAGTGGGCAGTAAAAGTTTTCTTATCACCATTGGCGATCGCAGCATTACAGGCACGGTAGCTCGTGATCAGATGGTGGGCCCTTGGCAAGTGCCCGTGGCGGATTGTGCCGTTACTACGGTGAGTTTTGACAGTTATGCTGGTGAAGCTATGGCGATGGGAGAGCGTACACCTTTGGCCCTTCTGAATGCTCCTGCCTCGGGAAGAATGGCTATTGGTGAGGCGATAACCAATATTGCTGCAACCAGTATCCGTCAACTTTCAGATATTAAACTCTCGGCAAACTGGATGTGTGCAGCGGGTCACCCCGGCGAGGATGAGAAGCTATTCCGAACGGTGGAAGCGGTGGGTATGGAGCTGTGTCCTCAGCTTGGAATTACTATTCCCGTGGGTAAGGATTCTATGTCTATGCGCACAGCATGGGAGCGGGATGGAGAGGATAAAGCAGTCACCTCGCCGTTATCTCTGATTATTACTGCTTTTTCCCCCGTGCAAGATGTGCGAAAAACACTGACGCCTCAATTACGAACTGACAAGGGTAAGACGGTACTTCTCTATATAGACCTTGGAGAGAATCACAATCGACTTGGCGGTTCTATTCTGGCTCAAGTTTATAACCAGATGGGTGATGTTACCCCGGATGTGGTTAGTGCAGACAAGCTTAAGGGTTTCTTTAATGCCATTCAGGCTGCTAATTTGGCGGGTGAAATTATTGCTTACCATGATCGTGCAGATGGTGGCCTATTTATTACATTGGTAGAAATGGCATTTGCGGGAAGAACGGGGCTTGATATCTATCTCGATGAGCAGCCCGGTGATGCCTTATCACTCCTCTTTAACGAAGAGTTGGGTGCCGTGATCCAAGTGACTGAGAGTGATGAGAAGACCATTAGGGCGCGTTTTGAAGCGGTGGGTATTCCGGTTAGTGCCGTGGCTAAGCTCAACAATTCTGAGAGCATAGAAATTCACCAGGATGGCGCGCGGCTTTATAGTCATAGTTGTGTTGAGTTATTACGACGCTGGAGTGAAACCAGTTATCAAATTCAAGCTCAACGTGACAATGCCCAGTGTGCCCGACAAGAATTTGACGGGCTTTTCCTCGAAGATCCTGGCCTTAGCGTTGGCCTGACCTTTGATATCAATGACAATATTTCAGCACCTTATATTGACCGGGGTATTCGTCCACGCGTTGCCATCCTCCGTGAGCAAGGGGTAAATGGTCAAGTCGAGATGGCTGCAGCATTTGACCGAGCAGGTTTTGACTCAGTTGATGTCCATATGAGTGACCTCCTGAATGGCCGTATAGGTCTGGATGACTTTAAAGGACTTGTGGCTTGTGGCGGTTTCTCCTATGGCGATGTACTGGGCGCCGGAGAAGGTTGGGCTAAGACAATTTTATTTAATGCTCAGACCCGAGAACAATTTCAGCAGTTTTTTTACCGCAATGACTCCTTTACTCTTGGGGTTTGTAACGGTTGCCAAATGCTATCTAACCTTAAACCTCTGATCCCAGGCGCCGAGCACTGGCCACGTTTTGTTAGAAACCTGTCTGAACAGTTTGAGGCACGTTTTTCTCTTGTTCGTGTTGAACCGACACCTTCAGTACTGTTGAGCGGAATGGTAGGTTCACATATGCCGATTGCAGTAGCACATGGTGAGGGCAGGGCTGAGTTTGTAAGCGATACTGATGCTCAGGCCTTCAGTGCGTCCAGAAGCGTGGCCCTGCGTTATCTGGATAATTACCATGATGCCACCGAGGTTTATCCTGCTAACCCCAACGGTTCACCCATGGGTATCACGGGTGTGACCAGTGTTGATGGGCGGGCAACGATTATGATGCCTCACCCTGAACGGGTATTTCGCACAGTAACCAACTCCTGGCACCCTGACGATTGGCAGGAAGATGGCGCCTGGATGCGATTGTTTAGAAATGCCAGATTGTTTGTTGATTGATCAGTGTTGGAACGAGTGAATGTTCTTTCCAGATAAATGAAGAAGCCGGGCCATAAAAAACCCGTTATTTATTTTCCAAGAAGAAAAATGAATAACGGGTTTTTTATGGAAGGTAGACTAAATTTTCTTATAGTCCAGAGAAGTAGGCTCCTAAGTTCTCGGCATCCTGATCGGATAATGATTTTACCATTGAAGACATCATTGGATCACTGCGTTGGCCATCACGAAATGCCTTTATTTGCTTCGTCAGATAACCGGCTTTCTGGCCCGCCAAGTTTGGCCATAAATCATTACTACTTACACCATTGGCTCCGTGACATCCTGAGCAAGTAGCCGCTTTAGCTTTGCCCGCAGCTGCATCACCGGCTGCAATCACTTGGCTACCTGCAGCGCTAAGCGCTACTACCATCATTGCTCCGATCAGTTTGTTCATATCAATACTCCAGTCATAGGGGAAATTGTGGAATTATACCTAGTTAAATCGGTTAATCAGCCTATTAATTTAACAGAAAGATAATGGATAGGATGTAAAAATGCATGATTGGCGTCAAATAGACGTAGTTTCAACACGGGAGATGGCGGTGTATTAGGAATTTTTTCTAATGCACTGATGATGAGAAAAAAGGAACAGCGTTCCATCTAAAACTATGATTATCTCTCCAAGACCCTAAATACCATATCAGCGATCTCTTGAAGTCCTGCTAGTTCTTGGGGTTGGCCTATAGTCTTGTTGTGATGTTATTGCTAAAGCTGCGGCTAATAAACAGTGATACGGTAAACAGGGCGATCGCTCCGCCTTGGTGGGCTGCGGCTAAGGCAACAGGTACATGTAATAATAATGTTGAGATTCCTAGTGTCACCTGTACCAACAATAGAGCAATCAAGCAGTGTATTCCTGTTCGAAGCTTTCCTTGAATACCATTTCTTAGTACTTTAAAAGCAAAGCCCAGAATCAGGGTAAATAGCACGTAGGCAAGGATACGGTGGTTAAATTGAATCGTCGTAATATCTTCAAAAATAGCCAGCCAGACGGGGTCTGTATTGAATAAGCCCGGAGGTATAAAAGAGTCTCCCATTAGAGGGAAGGTCGGGTAGGCAAATCCTGCACGAGAACCTGCCACTAAACCGCCAGAGAGTATCATTAAAAAAATCAAGCCACTGAGCATGAAGGAGAAGCGTTTAAGACCTTGTGCTACAGAGTTGAGAGATGAATTGAGTGATGCGCTGACAGATAACAATCCAAAGGCAACCCAAAGAATATAGGCGTAAATAATAACGGCAGTACCAAGGTGGGCAGTAAGCCGGTATTGGCTGACTCTAGGGTTATCAACCAGCCCGCTTTTTACCATATACCAACCCAGTAATCCCTGTAGGCCACCCAGCGTGAACATCACCATTAATTTGGGGGTCAGCCCGGCTGGAATGCGTTTGGTAAAGTAGAAAAACAAAAAGGGCAGGAGGAATATGACTCCTATGACTCGCCCGAGAACCCGGTGTAGGTATTCGAACATAAAAATCGATTTAAATTCACCGACGGTCATACCGTGGTTGACCTTTTGGTACTCCGGGAATTGTTGGTATTTAGCAAAGGTTTCCTGCCATTCCATATCAGTGATTGGCGGGATAATACCTATCAATGGTCTCCACTCCACCATGGATAGTCCTGAGTTAGTCAGACGAGTAACACCACCTAGTATAATCATCGAGAAAATGACGCCAGCGCAGAATAATAACCAAAGGGAAATTTGTCGGTTATAAGGGTGTCCGCCGTATTGATGAGAAGTATTGTGCATGTTTATTTAGCCTAAACGAGTCGATAGTTATGAACCATGACAGCCATCAAGAGCAGTCTAGCTATAAGTTTGTGTTTGTGTAGCATTTTTGGCAGTGATAACAGAATAACACTTGGTTAAGTAAACACCGTTACAGGGTTGGTGCAACGAAACAGATAACCATTGATTTCGTAGGTATTGTAGAGAAGCCAAGGCTACAATCAACAAAAAAAGACTATTGCTAAATAGTGGTCTCTAATCTGAGCTGTCGGGAATACCAGAAGCTACCACATCTTTCTGGTGTGTATTCTATCGGGACATGACAGATAAGCGGCTCATTTTAGGTTAACTCTCATCATTGACGTTGATCGAGCTGAAGCATAAGTAGCAGCTGTCCTCCCGTAGATAATTCGTTTAAGCCAGATTGGGGCGATGGGTTAACTCCCATGACTAGCCGGGCTTTCCATCCACCCGGGGTTTGATTAGCATAGGCCAGTAAATAACTAGAAAGGCGAGATAGCCAAAAATCCAACAGGCGATACTAAACAAATACAGAGAGGAAGGATGGTTTGTTGCCAGCGGTGCAATAACTCTGACGATAGCGGATAGGGCAACAGCGGCATAGCCAAGGGTGATCCAACGACCTACCTGCAATACTCTTCCTGTGTGACCAAGTGAGACGCGGCTGATCATGGCCAGAACCATTAGCCCAATACCACCGATAGTCAGTCCGTGGAGTACGGTGCTCAGTGGTACTTCAAGGCCAAAGTGGAAGGCTCCCAGCAATCCCAAGCTAATGATGATCAGTAAATAGGCTAGGTGTAGTGACCAAAGTAGTGGATTGCCGAATGTGAGCATTCCGTTCCATCGCCCCATTCTAATGGCATTTGTAAATGCGGATACCACAAAGAGAACGCCCAAAACGGGTTCAGCACTAAGACTGCCGGTGATTAACGTATACGCTGTAGCCAAGCCTAGGGAGACGATAGAGAACAGTTCCAGAATGAATAGGGGTTGTGGTTTTTGAGCACTGGTCGCATTTGCCGTAAAGAAAGGAATCACCCGACCGCCCATAATGACGATGATGAGTGTGACCATTAGAATGGTCGACTGGGTGTCGGGCAATGACAGTAGGTCTCCGCCAATCAAACGGTAGTGGTTATGACCGTTAGTCCAGGCCAGCAATAGAATGAGCGGAATAAACATCAGGTTGCGCCATAGTTTAGCGGCCACGATGGGCCTAGCTAGCGCAAATGCGGCTAACGGTAAAAACAGGGTGTCGACAATAGCAATTATTTCTGTGGGAACGATTGGGAATAGCATTAACAGTCGACCGAGAAGCCAGAAACCGAACAATCCTGCCAGAGGCCAGCCCGACAGGCCGGGAATCCCACTCCAGTTCTGAATAGCGGTGAGTAGGAAACCAACAATAATAGCGGCGCTAAAGCCAAATAGCATTTCGTGTCCATGCCACCAAAGCCAGCCCCCGTAGGGTTGCCAAGCAATAGATGGGTTGTTTAGAAATATGGCCCACAACAACAAGGCGATGATAGAAAATAGGCTGCCAAACAGAAAAAACGGTCGGAAAGCCAGCCTGAAAATAGGAGGTTTCTTCTGTTCCTGTTTCAGGTCAGTGATGTTTAGCATCGGTGAATTCCTGCTGCCTCAGCGCTGCACCCTAATGTATCAACTCTGACGTATCAATCAATAGATCAGAACTATAACGACTATCTTGTGGCCGCAAAATTGGGTAGATATTTATTGTCTGCGATGTTGGAAAAAACAGAATTGACGATTCTCAATGACTATTAAAGTAAATAGTATTTGATTCTTATTAGTTGAAAGCGCGCCAAAAAAAACCCCCGTTTCCGAGGGCTTTAATTTTATCGAGGAAGAGTGATTAGTAAATATCTTCCTTGGTGTTGGTAGTGTTGAATTTGCCGGTTGGCGTAATTAGGCGCTTGTCTTTAATGACTGCTTTCAATTTACGCGTCTTGTCATCTACTATGACGATGGCTGACTCTTTATCTGCACCATTCCAAACAGAGAACCAGACTTCGTCACCAGCCTTATTGTACCCAGGCTGAACAACACGGGTTGAACCTTGGTCAGCAACACCAGCCCAGGGAGTACCTCATAGCCTGCATCTAGATCATCAGAATTGAATACGGCAATAGACTGACTGATTTTGGTGTCAGGGTTAAGCGGTGTGTCGACCCAAATTTTTTTAGACTTGTCAGGTAAGCTGAAGATGTTGCACTCAGTACAGAATAGGCCATTCTGCAACTTAACAGATTAAAATTCTGTTTATTTTGTTCATCTTTCGGGCTTCATATAGAACGTTGAGATAAATCAACTATTTGACGCCATTAAAAGTTAGAATTTACCAAAATTATATTTGAGACAGCCTTCGATGGACTACTTTCCTATATTCACAAATCTCTCTGAGAAGCATTGCCTGTTAGTCGGAGGCGGGGATGTTGCAGAACGAAAGCTGTCATTGTTGCTTGATGCGGGTGCTAGAGTAACACTCGTAGCACCATCGATTAATGAATCCATTAAAAGCATGAATGTGGCATCGCTTAACCTGATAGAAGCCAATTACAACAGTCGCTTGATGAATGCTATTGATCTGGTTATTGTGGCAACTGACGACCAAGTGCTTAACGAAACCATTTCTCTTGATGCTGCTGAGCGACATATTTTTGTGAACGTGGTCGATAGCCCTAATCTTTGTACTTTTATCGTGCCGGCCATTATTGATCGCTCTCCAGTGACTATTGCTGTTGGTACGGGTGGTACGGCACCGGTATTGGCTAGACTATTGAGGGGAAAGATCGAAGCACTTATTCCCCACCGTTATGGTGCGCTTGCCGGATTAGCAGCCAAGTACAGAGATCGAGTAAAGGCAGCAGTACCCAAGGGGCCGAGTAGAAAGGCATTTTGGGAAGAGGTGTTCGAGGGTGATGTTGCTGAGCAGGTTTTGTGTGGAAACCAAGAGGCCGCAGAAAAACAGCTCCAGGAACTGATAGAGGAAGGTCAGGCTCCGCAGAAGGGTGAAGTCTATTTAGTTGGCGCAGGCCCAGGAGATCCGGATCTACTCACATTTCGTGCCCTGCGGTTAATGCAGAAAGCCGATATTGTTATTTATGACCGCCTTGTTTCAAAGGATATTCTCAACTTGGTTCGCCGGGACGCTGACAGGATGTATGTGGGAAAAGAAGCAAGCAACCACTGTGTTCCTCAGGATCAAATTAATGAGCTTTTATACAAATTAGCAAAAGAAGGTAAACGGGTATTGCGACTCAAGGGCGGCGACCCCTTTATTTTTGGTCGAGGGGGAGAAGAGGCAGAAAAACTATTTGCTGAAGGCATCTCATTTCAAGTGGTTCCTGGAATTACTGCAGCCTCAGGCGCTTCCACCTATTGTGGTATCCCCTTAACACATCGTGATTATGCTCAGTCTGTGACCTTTGCTACTGGTCACCTTAAGAATGATGCTGTAGACCTGGATTGGCCATCACTAGCCCGTGAAAACCAGACCCTAGTTATCTATATGGGCTTAGGTGGTTTGAAAATTATCACAAAGCAACTGATAACGCATGGCTTGCCTGCAGATACTCCTGTTGCCGTTATTTATAAAGCTACACAGTATGATCAGCGAGTACTGGTGAGTGATTTGATGCAGGTGGTGCAAAAGGTGGAAGACGAAAAAATGCGTCCACCCAGTCTTCTTATTATAGGTCAGGTCGTCAAACTTCATGATAAGTTGAAAGCCTAGGTTGTCAAAAGAACGTAGTGGCCGAAAGTTCTCTTATCCCATCGTCAATACTTTTTCAGATCGAGTAGCATTTCGCCTAGGGGAGGTAAGCTATGCCAACAGCAATCGTTAACGGTGTAACAATTTCTTATGACGATGAGGGGCAGGGTGAACCCATACTCTTTCTCCACGGCCTGGGGATAAGTCGGCGGGATTGGTCTCACCAGACAGTATATTTTCGACAGAATTTTCGGGTGATTGCCCCAGACTTTCGTGGTCATGGCGAATCAAGTAAGCCTGATTCAGCCTATAGTATTCCCATTCATGCCGCAGATATCGTTGCTCTGATGGATAGATTGGGGGTCGAATCTGCCCATGTGGTTGGGTTGTCCATGGGCGGTATGGTTGCATTCCAGTTGGCTGTTGATGCCTCTCACCGATTGCGTACCATGACCATTGTTAACTCTGGCCCAGCGTTGCCTAACGATACGTTTGCTACAAAAAAAATGTTGTGGACACGCCTGTTGCTAATTCATTTATTTGGGATGAAGCGTTTTGGACGAAAAGTAGCTGAAAATATGTTTGCCAGCGAGGGTCATGAGGCGTTAATAGATCTATTGGCGACACAGATTTCCAGCAATCCTAAGGAAATCTATTTGCGCAATTTAACGTCGTTATTTGGTTGGGGTGTGCTGGATCAATTAACATCGATTACTACGCCTACACTGATGCTGGCCGGCGACAGAGATTACTCTCCAGTGGCCGTTAAGCAAGCAATTGTCGATGCCATGCAGAATGCTCAGTTAGTTGTAGTCGAAAATTCCGGTCATGGTACACCCATTGAAAAACCGGATGAAACTAACCAGTCCATAGAAAAATTTATTTGTTCTTATTGAGTTGCTGATTGATTTTTTGTTTCAGTTTTCGTTTGATTGGGGCAGCTTGTTTGAAGATTTCAGCGGCTTTGTAAAACGCCAGAACACGCACATCGACAATATTTGGCTCGATATAGATATCGGGCGTCATGGTCTTCAGTTTTTCTCGAATAATACTCTTTTGCATGATTTGGTAGGTGTTGAACACCGCCTCGGATAATGAGGGGATTTTTTCAGAAACGGTTCTATCTCCAATGACATCAACAGCGATAGTCAGGTCACAATCTTTTGGCAATAGATCAAAAGGGACTGGGTTTACAGCCCCTCCATCTATTAATACCTGATTCCTGATTTTGACAGGCTCAAACAGGCCGGGTAGGGACATACTAGCCCGAATAGCAGGAATTAATGGCCCATGGTCTAGCACGACCTGCTGACGACTCCAAAAATTAGATGCGACTACTTTTAGTGGAATTTCTAGTTCGGAAAATTGTGTGGCATGGACCGATTCGAATAAGTAGGTGAGTAAGTTTTCTACGCGCAACAATCCACGGCCACGAAATTGAGGCGCAATGAAGTCTAGCCACTTAAATAAATGCTTGCGGGTGACGATGTGTCGGAGTGATTCATTTTCCCGCAGGCTGAATTCTAGAAAAATAGCTTTCATTTCAGCCGTAGACATTCCGGCACAGTACATGGCACCGATTAATGCCCCTATACTGGTACCCGTTATAAAAGAGGGGCGGAGATCCATTTCTTCCAAGGCTTCAAGTATCAATACGTGACTAATACCTTTTGCGCCGCCGCCACCGAGTGCCAGTCCAATTTTTTTCATCATGTCTTCTCTATGATCGCTGAGTTTCAGCTTACACCAGTTGATTTAGCGCAGAAATTCCGGTTTATTGCTGCGTACTTAAAATAATAGCTGGAAATAATCTGTGATAGGTAATAATGACAAAATTAAGATCCATTCCTCTTGGTTAAAGGTGATTGGACGTGAATTTGAGCAGTCTTACATGGCTCAGCTTAAGCAGTTCTTGAGAGAGGAAAAAGCGGCCGGTAAGATCATCTATCCTGCCAGTTCTAACTGGTTTTCAGCATTTAATGAAACACCGTTTGACCAAGTTAAGGTAGTCATTCTCGGACAGGACCCTTATCACGGGCCAAGGCAGGCTCATGGGCTTTGCTTTTCTGTACTTCCAGGGGTGGCTATTCCTCCTTCATTGCGAAATATGTATAAGGAGCTTCAGAGTGATTTGGGAATACAGCCGCCAGAACATGGTTGCCTTACGCATTGGTCGAGACAAGGTGTACTGTTACTCAACGCTACGCTTACAGTGGAGCAGGGCGATGCTGGTGCCCATCAGGGGCGGGGTTGGGAGCAGTTTACAGACCGGGCTGTTCAGATTTTGAATGAACGGCGCCAAGGGTTGGTCTTTATGCTGTGGGGCAGTTATGCACAGAAGAAGGGCGCATTAATCGATACGAGTAAACACTTGGTGTTAAAGGCACCGCACCCCTCACCCCTCTCTGCCTATCGGGGCTTTTTGGGCTGCAGACACTTTTCCCAGGCCAATGATTACCTCCAAAACAGGGGTGTTGTACCCATTGATTGGCGATTACCATCCTCTGAAGAAGGGGTTATGCAGGGGGTGACGTATTAAAGCCTCATTAGTGATGATCCACTTTGATCGGGGGGTGGTTAGCTTTGGTTCTCAGCCAGTTAAGTCCTTGCAAAACAGATGGTTGAGCAACAATTCGTCGTTCCAAAATAAATTTCCCCGGATAATCTAGTAACAATAGTCCCACTATAACGGTGAGAAGCCCTTGTCCGGGTAAAAATAGCATCAGAATTCCTCCGCAGAGTAATACCAAGCCAAGCAGATTTTTTCCAACAACAAGTAGCAGTCGGATGATTGGGTGCTGATGCTTCAAATTTGTGGGTTTGCGGCGGTGGTGTAGGAAGTAATCTTCAGGAATCATTGATACCAGCCAAGGTAGTGCCAGCAGGCTGCCTACAAAGGTAATCAACGAAACCACACTGAGCCAAGTGATCAGAGTTTGGTTTTCAGAGAACCATTCAAAAGAGAACCATTCAAGCATTGTTCATTCTCTATACATAGCAGGATTTGAGTCGCTTACAGTGCAGCAGGTATGCTGTTGGTTCAAGTGGCATTGTGGAGATAGCGTTATTTTGGCAGCAAATAGATTGTAATAAATAACATTAATATTTAATTATAACTATTTGTAAATAATCATATTGTTTATTTAATTTTAATCTATGAGATAGGGTAGAGGTTGTTGTTGTACTGTTTGTGGTGATCCTTCTCCAATAATCAACGTTTCTGACTTGGAAGCCTCTTCTGTCAGTACCACAAGCATGTCTTGATGGGAATCATCAGACCTAGCTGCAAGAACAACATTGCCGATACTTTGTCCTTGAGTTCCTGGTTCCTCGCCAGGCATAAAGCAGGGGGATCCAGGTACAGGTAACGATGAACCCTTAGTAGCTATCCGATACATTCTGCGTTTGAGTTTACCCAGGTATTTCATTCTGGCCACGACTTCCTGCCCGGTATAGCAACCCTTTTTGAAACTGATACTGCCTGTGGCCTGGAAGTTGAGCATTTGGGGCACAAACATGGTTGTCGTTTCTGTCTGCACATGACCAAGTCCGGCCCTAATATCTTGTAAATGCCACAATTCATTACCCGTGGGCGTGGCGCTGGTGGTGAGCTGTTGCCAAATGGCTGGGGCACTCTCGGTGGGAACGACTAAAAGCTGGCGGCCATCACTAAAGGAATGCTGGCATAAAGTGGCGATATTTTTTGCTAGCGCTCCGGCTTGGGAACCGCTGATACCGATGCATTGATACTGGTTGCTTTGATCCGCCAATTGTACTTTAAAGAAAGCGGCAAACTTACTGAGCTCGTCAATACTCGATTGAACCAGAGCATGCTGCATCAGCATCAATAGGTTGTCTTCGCTAGGCTGACACAAAAGAAAGTTTGTCAGTGTTCTTCCTTTAGGGTTACAGCGAGCTCCTGTTAGATTATGGCCGGGGCTTAGTTGCTGAATGTCGCAGGTTACTTGCCCTTGAAGAAATCGAGCCGAGTCCTTCCCGTCAATGGACAGCAGACCTACATGTATGAGTGGGGTCACCGTGGTTTTTTGTAATAAGTCAGGGTAGTCACTGGGTATTTCACCAAAAGTAATGGTGTTATTTTCATGAATGGAGGCACCCTGTTGGTGCAAAAAAGACAGCCAGTTGTTCATGTGCAACCTGATTTTGAGAAGGCCTATATCTTAGTGGGTAAACTTAGCCATTTCCACTATAATGGCGACCCTTTTAAACATGAAATGATGGGTAGAGTTGATGGAGAGGAACCGACTTTTTTGGGCGAGCCGACGGGGTATGCTTGAGTTGGATCTGATACTTCTCCCATTTCTTGATAACATCTATGAAACATTGGAACAAGAAGACAAGGAGAGATACTGGCGTCTTCTCGATTCAGAAGATCAGGATATGTTTGGTTGGTTTCTTCGACGAGAAGATCCCGAAGATACTGACTTGCAAAGGATAGTGCAGATCATCCGTGACACACGATCACAAACCCGTTGAAATTAACCTTCAACGCTCAAGATTTCTTCTACTCTGGATAATCGTTATCCACTGCATGGACTCGGTTGTGCTCTTTTCGCTCGGTGTGCCCGCTTTATTTTCTATTCCTTTGCAGGTTTTAGTGTTACTTGGCCTGTGGATCTCTTTCCGAAATTGGGGTTACCCGACGTGGAAGAAAATCAGCTGTGACAAAGGTAATTGGACGCTGATGAACGAAGAGGGTATGCAGCCTGTCAGTTTTTGTTGGTTCTATCGTTTCGGGCAATTTTTGGTGGTGGGTTTTAAGGACGAATGGAATGGAAAGATAGCTGTTCCCTTGTTGTCTGACAGTGCAAATTCTGAGCAATTAAGACAACTTAGGCAGGTCTTACTACTGGTCTCTCCAAGTAACCCTGATTAGTCTTTACTGACAACAACATTCTGTCCAGCATAGTTGATGGGAACCATGATGGTGTCTTTGGCAATCGGTGAGGTATTAGGGTAGTCGAGCGTAAAGTGCAAACCTCGGCTTTCCTTCCGTTGTTTGGCACAGCGAATGATTAATTCGGCCACTAATACTAAGTTGCGAAGTTCCAGCAGGTCTCTACTGATTTTGTAATTGCTGTAATAATCCTGAATTTCTTTTTGTAGTAATTCGACTCTGTGCTGAGCCCGCTCCAGACGTTTTTGAGTGCGAACGATACCCACATAATCCCACATAAAACGACGTAGCTCATCCCAGTTATGGGAGATGATCACATCCTCATCCGAGTGAGTAACGCGGCTTTCATCCCATGGTCTGGCAGGTTCCGGTTCTGGAATGTCAGCGAGATTAAGATTGATGGCTGCAGCAGCGGAGCGTCCGTAGACAATACACTCTACTAATGAATTGCTGGCCATACGGTTGGCGCCGTGCAAGCCAGTAAATGCCGTTTCTCCAATAGCGTAGAGGTTCCACAGATCCGTTTGCCCCTTTTGATTTACCATGATTCCGCCACAGGTGTAATGGGCTGCAGGTACTACGGGTATGGGTTCTTTGGTGATATCAATGCCGTAGGCTAAGCACTGAGCTTTAACTGTAGGAAAGTGGCTTTCAAGGAATTCTGCAGACTTGTGGCTTATGTCCAGATATACGCAGTCGCTACCCAATCGCTTCATTTCATGGTCTATGGCGCGGGCGACAATATCCCTTGGTGCCAGTTCAGCTTTTGGGTGGAATTTCGTCATGAAGCGTTCACCGTTGGGTAGCTTCAAATAGGCTCCCTCACCTCGGAGTGCTTCAGTCATTAAAAAAGCTTTGGCGTTGGGGTGGTATAAGCAGGTGGGGTGGAACTGGTTGAATTCCATATTCGCTACACGGCAGCCTCGTCGCCATGCAACAGCAATACCATCACCTGATGCTCCGTCGGGATTGCTGGTATAGAGATAGGCTTTACTGGCACCGCCAGTCGCCAGTATCACTACCTTAGCTTGGAAGACGCACACCCGGTCTTTACTGGTGTCCAGACCGTAGGCTCCGGTACATCGAATCCGACTAGAGTTGCGATCTGCCTGAGTAATCAAATCGACAATGACATGGTTCTCAAACAGCTCGATATTATTATTTTTGATGACTTTGTCGGCCAGAGAAGTCGAGACCTCTTTGCCAGTTGCGTCGGCCGTGTGGAGTATTCGGCGATGACTATGACCGCCTTCCTGGGTTAAATGGTACGCAGTGTTATTTTCGTTTTGGGTGAACTCGACGCCTTGTTCAATGAGCCAGCGGATCGCTTCAGGGCCATTCTCAACAGTATATTTAACGGCATCTTCATGGCACAGCCCCGCCCCGGCCACTAGCGTGTCCTGAATATGAGACTCAACGGAGTCTTCGTTATCAAAAACAGCGGCTATGCCACCTTGTGCATACCAGGTGGACCCAGATTTTATTGCACTTTTGCTGAGCAGGGCGACTTTGTGGTGGTCAGCTAGTTGCAGGGCGACGGTCATGCCCGCAGCGCCGCTACCGATGACCAGAACATCGTGGTTGTAGGACTTATTCATTAACGGCCTTGGTACCTCTAAATCCGTGGTTGGCATGATAGTATAGCTAGACAAAAATGCATACCGGTGTCATATCGGTTAAACGAGAATACGAACTAATTGCAGATCAAGTGGTCTAGCATGCTGCCATATTTGATGGTGTGGGGATTGGAGTAGTTATGGAAGCCGAGCAGGCAAAAGATACCGATAAGCAGTTAGTTGCTCGCGTCCAAAAAGGCGATAAGAGGGCATTTGATATGCTTGTACTGAAATATCAGTACAAGGTGCATGCCATTGTCAGTCGTTATATCAAGGACTTTGACGAAGTTAACGATGTTGTTCAGGAAGCTTTTATCAAGGCATACCGGGCGCTAGCCAAGTTTCGTGGCGAAAGTGCGTTCTACACATGGCTATATCGTATTGCGGTAAATACTGCCAAGAACTACTTGGTCGCTCGCAATCGTCGTCCACCTGCAAGTGATGTCGATGCAGGAGATGCCGATTATTATGAGGGAGGACATCGACTAACAGATATTGATTCTCCAGAGAATCTTCTTTATCGAGATGAACTTGAGGCTGTTGTTGATCAGTCTATTAGAGATTTACCTGAAGATCTTCGTACCGCGGTAACTTTACGTGAGTTTGAGGGTCTCAGTTATGAGGAAATTGCTGAGATAATGGATTGTCCGGTTGGAACGGTGAGGTCGAGGATATTCCGAGCCCGGGAGGCAATTGATGAAAAGGTTAGAGCATTGGGAAATTAATTCTTCCAAGTTGTTGAACCTTTTGTTCGGGCTCATGTCTCACAGCTAGTTTTTCGATAAACTGCTAAGTGTAATTGAAGGCATAACTTAGTGTTGAAGTAACAGTAAACTGAGGTAAATGCAGGCATGAGTGATAATAAAACTCAAATAAAAGAATCTCTGTCAGCGCTTATGGATGGCCAAGCTGATGAACTGGAAGTTCGTCGAGTACTTAAAAGTGTTTCTGAGGATGATGAGCTGCGTGATACATGGCGTCGCCATCAGATGGCTGCAGCCGCTATGCGCCGGGAGCTACCGGAACAAGTTGTGGACTATTCAGTTGCCATTCGCAATGCCATTGAGCAAGAGCAAAGTATCCATGCCCGCACCGGTGTGGGTCGTCTTCTTCAGCCCCTGGGTCGTTTTGCTGTAGCGGCCTCTGTCGCAGCCATTGCTGTTATCGGTATCCAGCAGTACAGCCAGCCCGCTAGTGAACCTGCGCCATTGGCCTCTGCCAATGAGGTGCAAGTTGATTTGTCGGCACCGCAACTGCGGACAGCGGCAGAGTTTGGTATACCTCCTATGACCGCGCGCACTGTGAGTGCGACTAGCAATGCTGAGCAAGGCTACACTGCACCTCAATCTGTCGTTGAGGTTAGTCATGTCGTGCCGGATCAGGTAA
Organism: Cellvibrionales bacterium UBA4451; assembly: GCA_002390285.1. GTDB lineage: Bacteria > Pseudomonadota > Gammaproteobacteria > Pseudomonadales > Porticoccaceae > Porticoccus. Next base: position 20,207 of record DGPB01000009.1, read on the forward strand.
CGCGTGAGCAGGTTCAGGCTTATCTTAATGATTTGATGTTACAACATACAGAGCATGCAGCAATGAATACTAATCAAGGTATGTTGCCCTTTGCTCGCATGCCAACTGATCAGGATTAGTGAAGCAAGCGTTATTGAAGTTCTTTCTACGATGTTGTGTCGCGGCTATCCTCTCGGTGGTCGCGGTTTCCTCATCTCTTGCAATCGATGATCCGCTCTCTGTTACCAACCTGCTCAAACGTATGGCTGAGGCTAATAGGCATCTCAGTTATCAGGGTGTTTTTTCCTATGAGTATGGTGGAACCTTAAAAACAGTTAAGGTCTTACATGCGGTGCGTGAGGGGCAGGAAGTTGAGCGTATAGTTCATCTCAGCGGCCCCAAAAAAGAGGTGGTGAGACGGGGGAATGATCTCAAATGTCAGCGCCTCGGAGATGCCATTCTAAGGGGTACTACATCAGGTATCGCCAACATTTCTCGTGGGCATCTAGAAAATTATTACAACCTTTATGTGAAGGGTGAGGATCGTGTTGCTGGTAGAACGGTGATCATTCTTCATGTAGTACCTAAGGATCCATTTCGCTACGGCTATGCGCTGGGGATTGATAAAGAAACTGGGCTCTTACTGCAATCCATGTTGATCGGCAGTAATAAACGGGTGCTAGAGCGGTTTCAGTTTATGGATATTTCGATTGGTATCCTGATTGATGATATGGCGTTGGAGCCAACTGATACAGAACATCATATGGCTTCGTTGGAGGCGTCTCCTTGTCTTGAGACGATAGGCTCGAATTCTTCCGCCCCTATGGTCCACAAGTGGCAAGCTTCGTGGGTGCCACCAGGTTTTGCAATGGCGGGTACACATACGTCAACCGAAACACAGAGAGAAACACAGGTGTTCACTGATGGTCTTGCCGTTTTTTCTGTATTTATTGATTCTGATGAAGCGGTTAATTTACCCAAAATTCAGGCTCAACGAGGTGCAACAGTCGCGTTTTTGAGTCACATGGATGTTGAGGGCCGTAACTACGCGATCTGTGTCGTTGGTGAGATCCCTATTGAGGCGGCAAAGCAGGTGGCTGAATCTATCACTCGATTACAGTAGTAGTTGTTTGGGCATGACCAAGAATGGCATAGTGATAGGTTAAGTGGAGAGCTGATTTTTAGAAGCCTTGCTAACGCTCAGTGTTAAAGACCGGCTACAATCGTCCAGATCGTTTGATTTATGAGAATGTTTAAGTGATACGCGAAACGGGTCGAGTAGTGGCTATTGAAGATGATGGTGTATGGATCGAAACCATACAGCAGTCAGCATGTCAGTCCTGTGTAGCGGAGAAAGGCTGCGGTCAACGTTTAATTGCTAAAATGACGGGTAAAACTACTGCCATTCGAGCACTACCTGGTCATTGTGATCTTAGTCGTATTAGCATGAATGATCAGGTTGTTATCGGTATTCCGGAACATGTGGTGGTCAACGGTACCCTGCTGATTTATTTGTTACCGTTACTGACGATGATCGCTGGTGCCATATTGGCGGATAATCTATCCTCAGGTGATCTCTCTACCGCGCTCGGTGGCATGTTAGGGTTGATGGCTGGAAGCCTTGCAGTAAGGGTGCACTCCTATATCAATCGAAACAACCTCGAAGTACACCCAATGCTCTTAGAGCAAATCCCTATGGTCAACTAGGTCTAACCTTTCTCGATTTTAATTGTCTGATACAGCAACGCGTTAAACATTGAATGGAGAGCATTATGCTGAAGCAGTTTTCAGCTCTTATTCTGGCGGTCAGTCTTTTCTGGAGTAACGTCGGGTTCAGTCACGGATTGCCTAGCTTTACTCAGTTGATTGAAACGTCATCTCCTGCTGTGGTGAAAATAGATACTGTCCAGGTCGAACAGAATCAAAGACTCTCCCAGCTCCCCCACGGTGAGACCCCGGACATTTTTCAAGATCTTTTTGAGCATCGTCGAGGGCAGCCTGAAGATGCGCTATCTACTGGGTCTGGTTTCATCATTTCTCACGATGGATACGTTCTCACTAATCATCATGTTGTAGACGGTGCTGATGAAATCGTTATTAAGTTACTTGATCGTCGTGAATTCGATGCCGTGGTCATTGGCGTTGACCAGCGTTCTGACTTAGCACTACTTAAAATTGATGCTGATGGGCTCCCAGCTCTGAAATTTTCAGAACCAAATAAGTTGAAGGTGGGCGAGTGGGTTTTAGCTATAGGCTCTCCATTTGACCTGGATTTTTCGGCTAGTATAGGAATTATTAGCGCCATTGGCCGCAGTATTCCTACAGAAAAAGGCGATAACTACGTTCCGTTTGTTCAAAGTGATGTTGCAATCAATCCTGGGAATTCGGGAGGGCCACTTCTGAATCTCGATGGCAAGGTCGTCGGTATCAATTCACAAATATTTACCCGGTCGGGTGGGTCCATGGGTGTTTCATTCTCTATTCCAGTCAGTGTTGCCATAGAAGTGGTCGAACAGTTGAAATCCAAGGGGCATGTAGATCGAGGGTGGCTTGGGGTTTATATACAGGACGTAGATAAAGATTTAGCTAGATCATTCAAGTTGAAAAAACCGCATGGTGCATTGGTGGCTCAGGTCGAACCTGATAGCCCTGCAGATAAAGCAGGTATTTTTGCTGGGGATGTCATTACTAAATTTGATGGTCAGCCCATTATTGAGTCTAATGACCTCCCGCATGCTGTAGGCCTAAGTTCACCAGATAAAAAAGTTAATATAGAGCTAGTTCGTGAGGGGAAAACTAAAGCTCTGAATGTCACCATTGGTGCGTTACCGACTGCTGACCCCGTCGTCAATGCATTAGACCGTCCTGATAAGCTGGGTTTGATCATTTCTGCTGTGGATGACGAAATGGTAAGCCGATGGCGCAGGGGGGTAATGATTATGATGGTGCTTCCGGATTCTCCCGCCCATCGTGCAGGGCTTTACCGCGGTGACATTATTGTACAGCTAGGGCAAAACAGCATTGATAGCCCTGAGCAGTATTATGATGCACTGAAAACATTATCTGTGAAAGAGCCCGTGGCGGTCCGATTAATCCGTCAAGGCCGATCAATTTACGGCAGTATAGAGATCGATAACTGACGTATTTGATGGTTTGTCATAGCTTGTGGTTTGACTTGATACGAGGCCACTTTATATGGATGGCAATTCGTGGCTTCAAAAAGCCAAATAGGCTAGACTGCACGCGCAAAATTAACCCACCCGCCATTAATGGCAACAACTAAAATTGAAGCGCTGTGTCTGACCTAAGTCATATCCGAAACTTTTCCATTATTGCCCATATTGACCATGGGAAATCCACTATAGCTGACCGCTTTATTCAGACATGCGGTGGCCTTTCCGAACGAGAAATGGGTGCCCAAGTACTCGATTCCATGGATATCGAGCGAGAGCGCGGTATTACTATCAAAGCCCAGAGTGTGACTCTGGATTTTACCGCCAAAGATGGCAAGACTTACCAGTTAAACTTTATTGACACCCCTGGTCATGTGGATTTTTCATATGAGGTTTCTCGCTCCCTTGCAGCCTGTGAAGGCGCATTGCTCGTTGTCGATGCTGGGCAGGGTGTAGAGGCTCAGTCAGTGGCAAATTGTTATACCGCTATTGCTCAAGGTCTTGAAGTGCTTCCTGTACTGAACAAAATGGATCTTCCTCAAGCCGATCCAGAGCGTGTCATAGAGGAAATTGAAGAGATCATAGGCATTGATGCTGAGGATGCCGTCCGATGTAGTGCCAAAACAGGTATGGGTATCGATGATATATTGGAACAACTCGTCATCAAAATCCCTCCTCCAACCGGAGATGTGGATGCGCCATTACAGGCACTTATTATCGATTCCTGGTTTGATAATTATTTGGGCGTAGTTTCTTTGGTGCGCGTTAAAGAAGGGACACTAAAGGCTAAAGATAAGATTATTACCAAGTCCATTGGCAAGGCCCAAATTGTTGACAGCGTCGGTGTTTTTACCCCAAAGCGTTTGGAGACAGGCGTGCTCCGCGCCGGTGAGGTAGGTTTTGTTGTGGCCGGCATCAAGGATATCCATGGCGCTCCTGTGGGTGATACGTTTACTCATGCCAAAACACCAGATGTGCCAGCTTTACCTGGGTTTCAGAAGGTTAAGCCACAAGTTTATGCGGGCATGTTTCCTATAAGTTCGGATGATTTTGAAGATTTTCGTGAAGCTTTATCCAAGCTTACCTTGAATGATGCTTCACTTTTCTACGAGCCAGAGAGCTCAGATGCATTGGGCTTTGGCTTTCGGTGTGGCTTTCTTGGCATGTTGCATATGGAAATTATCCAAGAGCGACTTGAGCGAGAGTATGATCTTGACCTGATTACATCAGCGCCCACGGTGGTTTACGAGGTTCTGAAGACCGATGGCACGCTCATACATATTTCCAGTCCTTCAGACCTGCCGGATCCGGTGTATGTGGATGAACTGCGCGAGCCTCTTTGTGAAGCTAATATTTTGGTGCCAAAGGATTACGTAGGAAATGTTATGACGCTCTGTGTTGACAAGCGGGGTGTACAGAAAGATATGCAATTTGTTGGAGGGCAGGTCTCCCTTACCTATGAACTCCCTATGAGTGAGGTGGTAATGGACTTCTTTGATCGCCTGAAATCAGTCAGTCGTGGTTTTGCTTCCCTCGACTATAGTTTTAGCCGATTCGAGGCCGCTCCGCTGGTTCGGCTGGATGTATTGATCAATGGTGAAAAGGTTGACGCTCTTGCTGTGATTCTCCACCGAGGAAATTCACAGAAAAAGGGTCGCCAGCTCACTGAAAAAATGAAGGAGTTGATACCTCGCCAGATGTTTGATGTGGCCATTCAGGCCGCCATTGGCGGCCATATCATTGCCCGAACTTCTGTGAAGGCTCTTCGGAAAAATGTTACCGCAAAATGTTATGGTGGTGATGTTTCTCGCAAGAAGAAATTGCTAGAAAAACAAAAAGAAGGCAAAAAGAGAATGAAGCAGGTAGGTAATGTGGAAATTCCCCAGGAAGCTTTCTTGGCTGTATTGAGGACGGATAGCTGAGGTTTATGAATGGATATTAATTTCCCATTGGTACTGATGATACTCGTTATTGTCACCGGTATTATCTGGTTTTTAGATCGATTAGTTTTGGCCAAAAAACGTGGCGATGAGCCTGTGCCTACTTGGGTTGAATACAGTGGCTCTTTTTTCCCTGTATTGCTGGTAGTTTTTGTCCTTCGCTCTTTTTTATTCGAGCCGTTTCAGATTCCATCGGGATCAATGATTCCAACGCTTAAAGTGGGTGATTTTATTCTTGTTAATAAATACACCTATGGCTTGCGTCTGCCGGTTACCGGGACCAAGATTATCCCTGTGAATGAGCCGCAGCGTGGCGATGTGATGGTGTTTTTCCCACCTAATGATGACAGATATTTTATCAAACGTGTTGTTGGCTTGCCGGGTGATAATATTCGGATTATCAATAATATGCTTTACGTTAACAGCAAGCTGGCTGAACAAACCCGTCTTCCAGCGATACCCGAAAATCCGCATTTTCTGTTAATGGAGGAAAATCTGGGCGATGTAGTACACAAGATACAAAAGCATGAGGTGGCAGGGCGCCTAGGGCGCGACTACGCTATTGTGGTACCACAGGGGCATTATTTTATGATGGGAGATAATCGGGATAATAGTAGCGATAGCCGTGTTTGGGGTCCTGTCCCTGAGAGAAATATTGTTGGAAAGGCCGTAGCAGTTTGGATGCATTGGGAATCGTTCAGTAGTTTGCCTAGTTTTAGCCGAATGGGCAAAATTCAGTAGTGGTAGTTGAAACTTGAAAAGGGGATAGGGGCATGAGACATAATAAACAGAAAGGCATAACCGCTCTTGGCGGACTCACTGCATTACTATTGGTGGGATTTTTCATGACAGCTGCTTTTAAGGTTGGGCCGCTATACTTGGATAACTCCTTTATTCGTGCGGCGTTAGATTCATTAGCTCATGAGAACATCCATACTTTGACGGACAAGGATGTGAGGAGAAAGCTATACAGTTCCTTCGATATTAATAATGTACGTGGCATTAATAAGAACGACATAAAAGTTATTCGCGAGAAAACCAAGACACTTGTCACCCTAAATTATGAAAAAAGAGTGGAATTTATGGGAAATGTCGATGTTGTTGTCCGGTTCGAAAATACCTATGACAGCTCCAAGTAAAGACAGATTAAGTAGATAGTAGAGGGTGGATATCACTAAGCAACAATTTTTGAACCGTGTTGGCTACCAATTTAAAGATCCGGCCCTTCTGGACTTGGCTCTGACCCACAGAAGCTATGGTGCCCACAATAATGAACGACTTGAATTCCTTGGTGATGCTGCGTTAAATTTTATTATCGGGCACGCAATTTATCAGCGACTACCTGATGTCAGGGAAGGTGAACTGAGTCGCTACCGTTCTAACCTTGTTAAGGGAGTTACTCTCACTGAGATCGCCAACGAACTACAGCTGAGTGAACATCTGCATTTGGGTGCTGGGGAAATGAAGTCGGGAGGACATCACCGAGCCTCAATTTTAGCGGATACTGTAGAGGCCATTATTGGCTCTATTTACCTCGACGGCGGTATGTCGGCCTGTGAGAGCTCAGTGCTGCAGTGGTTTGAAACTCGCCTAGATAATTTGGAGGGTGAAGGCCTGAAAGACCCCAAAACCCAGCTCCAAGAATTTATGCAAGCTCGTAGTAGCGCCTTACCCGTCTATGAGGTGGCCAGTGTCTCCGGTGAGGAACACAATCAACAGTTTACAGTGCACTGTAAGGTTGATGGTTTGAAACAACCAACAATAGGCCACGGCAATAGTCGTCGTCATGCTGAAAAACAAGCCGCAGAGAAAGCCTTGAAAGGACTGATTAAATGACGGTAACTGAACCAATGAAATACTGTGGTTATGTGGCCATTGTGGGGCGGCCTAATGTGGGTAAATCCACGTTACTTAATCACCTGTTAGGTCAAAAGATCAGTATTACATCACGAAAGCCCCAAACTACCCGACACAACACCCTAGGTATCAAAACAGAAGGCGATACTCAGCTGATTTTTGTAGATACGCCTGGCCTTCACACCAATCAGCAGAAAGCGATTAATCGTTATATGAATCGCGCAGCAGAGAGCGCTATTCGCGATGTTGATGTGGTGGTTTTTGTAGTGGACCGCAACATCTGGACAGAAGCGGATGAGAGGGTTGCAGAGGAAGTGATAAAGTCCAATTCACCCATCATTATCGCCATTAATAAACTTGATCGTCTTGAAAGTAAATCTGAGTTGTTACCACACTTACAAATTCTAGCTAAACGCTTACCTAATGCTAAGCTGATACCCATTTCAGCTCTACTCGGCCAACAACTTGAGCTTCTGGAGAAGGCCATCAAGCTTCATATTCCGGAAGCTGTTCATTATTTTCCTGAAGATCAAATCACGGATCGGAGTCAACGGTTTCTTGCTGCAGAGTTAGTTCGTGAAAAAATAACCCGTCAACTAGGCGCAGAAGTCCCTTATGAAGTGACGGTGGAAATAGAGTCCTTCAAGTACGAGGGGAAAATTTGTCATATTAATGCCTTGATACTGGTTGAACGGGATGGACAGAAAAAAATCATCATTGGCGAGAAAGGTGCCCGCTTGAAAAAAATCGGCCAGGAGGCACGTCTCGACATGGAGCGCTTATTGGAAACTAAGGTAATGCTTAGTTTGTGGGTCAAGGTTCGCAGAGGGTGGTCTGACGATGACAGGGCATTGCGTAGCCTAGGATATGACGACTAGTCGGGTATATCTAAAACAGTCTATTTAAAACAGAGGCCCGATGAACATCAATAGGCGTGCCGTTGAAAAGCTTGAGGCTTCTTGGGTCCAGTTTGACATGACGGGGTATAATAACCATGCGTGTTGATGGTGAGCCAGCATTTGTACTCCATAGCCGATCTTACCGTGAAACCAGTCAATTGGTTGATCTCTTTACCCGCCATCATGGCCGATTCCGTGCTGTAGCAAGGGGTTTCCGTCGAGCGAAAACCCCCACAAGAACGCTTTCAGCTTTCACTCCCTTATTGGTCTGCTGGAGTGGGAAATCTGATTTAAAGACCCTTGTGAATGCAGAGCAGTCTGGATCTTCTCTGATGCTCACAGGTGATCGCCTCTTCAGTGGGTTTTACCTCAATGAGCTTTTACTGCGCGTATTAGCTGAGAATGATCCGCATGAGTGGATTTTTGATTGTTATCTAGAAATAATGACCAAACTTGTCGGTGGAGAGCAGGTTGAACCTGCATTACGACATTTTGAAACCTGTTTACTAGAAGATATTGGCTATGCTCTTGTACTCGACGTTGATGCTGAGTCTGGTGAGCCCGTTGAAGCAGGTCAGTGGTACTGGTTTGATCCTACCGTGGGTATAGTAGCTCGACATCGCGTAAGTGAAGAGCATCGTGCGCCTAACTGGTTTCAGGGTATAGAACTTCTTGCTATCCAGCATGGCTGTGATCAAACAGATTCTGCAAACAGTTTGGCGAGTAGTAGGGCCAAAAAAAGGCTGATGCGCCTTGCTATACATCCACATTTAGGTGGCAAACCCCTGCGTAGCAGAGAGCTCTTTAATCGTTCAGGAGGCTCTGTAGAGGAGTCGTGAAAAAGGAGTGGTGATGATTATTGGTATCGGCACAGATATTGTACAAATAGCGCGGATTAAAAGCGTTCTTGAGCGTCGAGGCCGTTTTTTTGCGGAAAGAATTTTGTGCTCATCCGAGTTGGCTATTTTTGATATTAAAAAACAGCCAGAGGCTTATTTGGCGAAACGCTATGCTGCCAAAGAGGCGGCAAGTAAGGCCCTAGGGACAGGTATTGGTATTATTTCATGGCATGATATTGAGATAGTCAATGACAGTGCTGGGGCGCCTTTATTGAATTTTTCGGGTGCGGCGCAGATACGTATGGAAGAGCTGGGCGCTAGCAAGGCCTTGGTTAGTCTTTCTGATGAACAAGATTTCGTTGTCGCTTTTGTTACTCTTTCATCTGAATAAAATAGTCACCGTCATGGGGTTTATAGTCCCCGTTGGTTGGTAACTTTTTCTCCGGGAGTAGCTTTGTAGAAAAGGTTTCAATGACGTTTATTGGTGTTAAAAATAGGTTTAGAGAAGTCTGTTCTAGTATTTATCCCGATTTATTCAATAACTGCTTCGAAGGTGATTATGATGAATCTATCTTTGGGTATAGGCTATTTTTCGGGTAAAGGCATGCGCCTCACTATAAAATACGTGGCTATTAATAACGTGCCACTAATATATGTTTTTCGGTTGAGAGAATGATGTCGTACCCAACTATTGAATCCTGTGTGGGAGAAACCCCGCTCGTACAACTGCAACGTATTCCAGGTAAAACAAGTAATACACTGCTTGTGAAGTTGGAGGGTAATAACCCCGCTGGTTCCGTAAAAGACAGGCCTGCCATGAATATGATTCAGAAGGCAGAAGCCCGTGGTGATATTCGCCCTGGTGATACTCTTATTGAAGCTACCTCTGGTAATACTGGTATAGCCTTGGCTATGGCCGCGGCCATCAAGGGCTATAAGATGGTGTTGATCATGCCAGAAAACAGTACTGAGGAACGAAAGGCTGCCATGAGGGCATATGGTGCTGAGTTAATTTCAGTGACCAAAGAAGCCAGTATGGAAGGTGCACGTGATCTGGCTAAAACGATGGAAGCCAGAGGTGAAGGCATCGTGTTGGACCAGTTTGCCAATAGGGATAACCCTCTAGCGCACTACGAACATACGGGGCCTGAAATATGGCGACAAAGTGGTGGTAGGGTCACCCACTTTATCAGTTCCATGGGGACTACTGGCACTATTATGGGTGTCTCTCGATACCTTAAGGAACAAAACCCGGATATTCAGATAATTGGTCTACAGCCAGAAGAAGGTGCCAGTATTCCAGGTATCAGACGCTGGAAAAAAGAGTACCTTCCAGATATTTTCGATTCATCACGGGTTGATAGAACGCTGGATATGGGGCAAGTAGAGGCTGAGCTATGTATGAGAAGATTGGCCTGCGAAGAGGGGATTTTCTGTGGCGTATCGTCTGGTGGAGCAGTAGCAGGTTCTCTCCGGCTTTCCGAGGAAGTTGAAAATGCAGTGATTGTTGCGATTATCTGCGATCGGGGAGACCGTTATCTATCTTCGGGTATTTACTAGCAGCATCATGGTTCTTATCAAGAATCCGATGTTCAGGTTATTGACTTATTAAGGCTACTTTGGCGGAAAAATTTATTTCATTACCAGCATATTTATTGGGTTAAGTTATAAAGTGCTCGTCCTCGCTACAAGTTGAAAGCGTTGTGTTTAGGTAGAACCACCTATGGTACAGGTTAGGGATCATCACCCCCTCCATGATGATGGGGATGTTTGCATAGATCAGTGGGTTACGAACTTGCTGGATAAAGTTGCCGAAGGCAGTTTTTCCAGAGAAGTATTGGTGGCCGCATGTGAATTGGCCCTAGAAGCTGAATCAAGTAATAACCATATAACCGACCAAGTTTGGGCGTCGACGGTTAGTAGTTTTCGTACAGGCCAAGAAATGGCTGAAATTCTTACTGAACTCCACCTTTATGATCAAGACAGCCTAGTAGCATCCATTCTATACAGAGCCGTTAGAGAAGGCCGACTGGACATTGAGTCGGTGCAGGAGCAATTTGGCGAGAGTGTTACCACGTTGATTGAAGGTGTCCGAAAAATGGCGGTAATCAGTACGCTGAGAGCAGATGGAGATGGTGACGTATTTGGTCATGTTGCCGCTCAGCAAGCCACCAAAGTTAGGGAAATGCTGGTTTCCATTATTGATGATGTCCGCGTTGCTCTGATTAAAATCGCTGAACGCACCTGTGCGATCCGTGCTCTGAAAACAGCGTCCAACGAGAAACGTTTGCGTGTGGCTCGGGAAATTTTCGATGTCTACGCACCTCTGGCTCATCGGCTGGGTATCGGCCAGTTAAAGTGGGAACTGGAGGACCTGGCATTTAGGTACCTCGAGACGGATGAGTATATGCGTATCGCCAGATTACTGGATGAGCGCAGGATGGATCGCCAGCAGTACATTAAAGAGCTGATTAGCACCCTTGAGATGGAACTTTCCACGGCAGATATAAAAGGCGAAATCGCTGGACGGGCCAAACATATCTATAGTATCTGGCGGAAAATGCATCGCAAGGATATAGGGTTTTCTCAGATTCACGATATTCGTGCGGTCAGAGTACTCGTGCCTACTATCGCCGATTGCTACACCTTGTTAGGTATCGTTCACAGTCACTGGCGAAATATCCATAATGAATTTGACGATTATATTGCCACCCCGAAGGAAAACGGTTATCGCTCATTGCACACAGCGGTTATTGGTCCACATAGGAAGGTTCTGGAAATCCAAATACGTACCTATGAAATGCATGAGGATGCAGAATTCGGTGTCTGTTCCCATTGGCGTTACAAAGGTACAGATGCCAAATCCACAGGTAACAGCTATGAAGATAAAATTTCCTGGCTCAGGCAAGTATTGGAGTGGCACGAAGAAATTGAAGGTGATCATGTTAAGGAATTACTCAGCCTTGATAATGGTACTGACCGAATTTACGTCTTTACACCAGAAGGTCATGTGGTTGATCTTGCCGTGGGTTCCACGCCTCTCGATTTTGCATATAGAGTACATACCTCTATTGGTCACAGATGTAGAGGAGCCAAGATTAATGGAAAGATAGTGCCCCTTAATACGGCACTCCATACCGCCGATCAGGTGATTATATTAACAGGTAAGCAAGAATCCCCAAGCCGAGATTGGCTGTCATCAGCTCTTGGTTATTTATACACGGCTAGAGCCCGTGCCAAGGTGCAGCAATGGTTCCGTAAACAGAACATGGAACAAAATATCCATGCCGGTAAATCCATACTAGAACGTGAATTTCGCCAGCTCAATATTAAGGATGTTGACCTTGATGCTCTTTCGGCAAAATATAATAAACATGGTGCAGACGGCCTTTATTCCGCGATTGGTGCTGGTGACGTTAGGATAGATCAAGTAGTCAATGCCACATTGGCACAGCGAGATATGGCCAGGAAGCCGCGTAGGCTTTCTTATATATCGCAGGCTAAAGCCAGTCGCTATGCTGAATCGGACATATACATCTATGGTGTGGGTAACCTGTTAACCCGTATTGCCCACTGCTGTAATCCGGTTCCTGGGGATGAAATTAGTGGGTATATCACTAATGGACGTGGTGTTTCTGTACACAGGAAGGATTGTGGCAATCTATTGCGGTTGCAGGCCATTGAACCCGAGAGGGTGCTTGAGGTTCGCTGGGGTAGTGAGCCAAAACATGTTTACCCAGTAAAAATCATGCTTGATTCATATGATAGATCAGGTTTGTTGCGAGATGTCTCAACGGTACTTGATAAGTCTGGCCTGAATATTTTAGCGGTGACCTCCAAAAGTGACCAGACCAATGAGGGTGTTTCCGTAGGCATGGAGGTTACCGTAGAAGTACCGAGTATCGAGGAACTGAGTACGGTGATGACTCGCCTGAGAAAAATTCCAAATATGACTAAAGTTCAGCGTGTGGATGAATCATGAGGTGCTTGGATGAATGATAAACAGCATTCGCTGGATAACCTGTTATATCTGATGCGGCGTCTTCGGGATCCGGACACAGGCTGTCCTTGGGACCTTAAGCAGACCTTCGAAACCATTGTTCCCTACACCCTCGAAGAAGTTTACGAGGTGGTTGATACTATCGAGCGTGAAGACTATGTCCATCTCAAGGAGGAACTGGGAGACCTTCTGTTTCAGGTTGTGTTTTATGGTCAGCTAGGTGAGGAACAAGATCTCTTCTGCTTTGACGACATCATTACCACATTGGTAGAAAAGCTGGTTACTCGGCATCCACATGTGTTCCCAGAAGGTACCCTCACAAGTAGTCGAGAAGATGGGGTCGTACCTGATGAAACCCAGATAAAACAGACATGGGAATCTCTCAAGTCCTCCGAACGGAAAGAAAAAGGGCGCTCTTCAGTATTGGCGGATATTCCTGAAAGCCTTCCTGCCTTAACACGGGCGAGCAAACTGCAAAAGCGCGCTGCCAACCATGGTTTTGATTGGCCCTCTATTAGTGGTGTGGTGGATAAGCTTGATGAAGAAACTACAGAGTTAAAAATGGCATTGCAGCAGGGTGATAAGGCCAATATAGAAGAAGAGTTAGGGGATTTGATGTTTACGATGGCCAACTTGTGCCGTCATGCGGGTGTAGATGCCGAAACCACCCTGCGTAAGTCTTCCAGAAAATTTGAGCACCGCTTTCAGCATATTGAGAAAAGCGTAGCTGATAGGGGTAAAACACTGACTGAAACAAGTCTGAATGAACTAGATCAACTTTGGAATGAAGCTAAGCAATTATAGTCCCGAGTTCCAAAAACCGTGGGACATCTTGTGGTTACAAGCATTTATGTGTAAGGTTTGCGGCCGATAATTACCTATGGGGGTAATTAGTTAACAAATAATTTATCCCCACCCAGAAAACCGGAGATCATTGATGAGAATTATTCTGTTGGGCCCACCTGGGGCCGGTAAAGGCACTCAAGCTGCCTACATTACGGAGAAGCTTGGTATTCCTCAAATTTCCACTGGCGACATGTTGCGCGCGGCGGTCAAAGCGGGTTCTGAGCTAGGTCTCAAGGCCAAAGGTATTATGGCATCTGGCGGGCTCGTTTCAGATGATCTGATTATTGCGTTGGTTAAAGAGCGCATCCAAGAGCCTGATTGTGTCAATGGCTTCCTATTTGATGGCTTTCCAAGAACCATTCCTCAGGCTGAGGCTCTCTTGGCGGAAGGTGTTGCCATCGATAAGGTGATTGAAATCCATGTGGCAGATGAAGAAATCATCTCTCGCCTCAGTGGCCGCCGCGTTCATGAAGGTTCAGGCCGAGTTTATCACATCACACACAATGCGCCTAAGCAAGAAGGTGTTGATGATGTGACGGGTGAAGCACTGGTACAACGTGAAGATGACCATGAGGCAACCGTTCGCAACCGCCTGGATGTGTATCATGACCAAACAAAACCACTGGTAGACTTCTATCAGGGTTTGGCAACATCTCAATCTGATTCCGCTCCGGCTTATGCTCGAGTTGATGGTGTGGGTCCATTGGATGACGTTCAGTCACGTCTCGAAAGCGCACTGACCTGAGATTAATAACTTATTCAAAATGGGCTCTTCGGAGCCCTTTTTTTATACTTAATTCTGTCATCGCTACGCAATGAAAAAATCCGCCGTTATTTTGGTTAACGTTGGTGCGCCCGATGTGCCTGCAGCGAAGCCTGTTGGACGTTTTTTAAAGCCATTCTTTTCGGATTGCCGAGTAGTGGAAGCGCCACGATTGCTGTGGTGGTTTTTGCTGAGGTTATTTGTGATTCCGTTGCGGGCCAAAAAAGTAGCTGATGCGCACCCTGAAATTTGGTTGGATGAAGGTTCCCCGCTAAGAGTTATTAGTCAGCGTCAGGTATTCGTCTTGCAGAATATGCTGGATGTTGAATGTGGTAGTGAGGCTCCCTTGGTGGTGGGTGCAGAAACCTATGGAGAAGCCTCCATTGCTTCAAGAATTGTTGAATTAAAAACGAAGGGTGTTGATCGCTATATTGTGATTCCTTTATATACACAGTATTCAGGTTCTACGACAGGTGCTGTGTATGATCAGTTGGCCGACATTGTTCGTAGTGAGAGGAATGTATAGGATATATACACGATTAAATCATTCTATATTCAGGCTGAATATATAGAGGCATTGGCGCAGAACATGCGGAATCACTCGCAAGAGACGGGGGAAAATCAAAAACTGCTTATCTCCTTTCACGGAATTCCTCAGGAATACACCGACAAAGGTGATCCTTATACGAACACTTTATGTCGACAGCTGACGCGTTGGCGTTTGTGCTTAAACTGGCATCATCTGATTGGAGTGTTGGATTTCAATCTCGGTTCGGACCAAAAAAGTGGATACAACCCTACACGGATGAACAGTTGAAAAAATGGGCAAAAGAAGGGATTAAATCCGTCGATATTTTTCAGTCCAGCATTTACGGCGGATTGTCTGGAAACGCTTGAAGAATTAAATATTAACTATAGGCAGGTTTTTTCTGAAGCCGGTGGTCCTGAGTATAATTATATTCCATGCGTGAATGATTTCCCTGAATTTATTAGGGCACTTCTTTGTTTAATTCAGAAAACACTTCTATTTAAATGATTAAACTTGCAAATTAGGTCTAGTTTTGTCACTAATTTGATATAAAGCAGTTATTTTAGTGGATAAATTTTTTTTATTGCATAAACTTTAACCATCTTTGTTTTGTCTTTAATTAAATAGTTCTGCCACAGTACAATTTCAGGAGAAATATAATGGCTCGCGTAGCAAAGAAAATGGCTCTAAAAAAACCGATACGTAAAACCACTATCAAAAAGCCGGCTTCAAAGGTAAAAAAACTAACATCGAAAGCTGTGCTTGATAAAGCTACTTCAGTTTTTAATGCCATTGAAAAAGAGATAAACTCGCAACGTAAAAAAGTTGCTGCCGCGCGCAAAAAAGTAGCTGCCAATCGTAACCGAGTTGCCAAAAAGGTGACAAAGGCTTCTGAAGCTGCACTCAAGAATGCTGTGCAAGATGTGCGGGCCCATGTGAATAAGCTGGATAAGCTTGTAGCTAATGGCGCTATTGGTAAAGCAGAACTACGGGCAGCCAAACTTGTTTCTCAGGTGAAAAGCCTAGAGGAAAAAGCAATGGCTCGGGTATCAAAGGCGGAGAAAAAACTAGAAGCTAAGGTGAAGGATGATTTACAAAATGCGCTGAAGCGTTATGAACAATCCTGGCTAAAAAAGCGAGCCACAAATATGGCTAGGCAGCTAAAAGCTGTTGAGAAATCCGCAGCATCTAGAGTAAAGGCCGCTGAAAAGCGTTTGTACAAGCAAGCGGCTGATGTCATTAAAAAGGCAGAAGGAAAGGTGGAATCCCTTCAGGGGGGAGGAAACAAAGTACTAGCGAAGCGTAGCCCTGGTCGCCCAAAGAAAGTAACGACAACTAAAACAACGAAAACCAAGGCATCTGTAAAAAAAGCACCGACTAAGCAGGTTGCAGCCAAACGTGGAGCGGGTCGTCCAAAGAAATCAGTGGTAGCGACTAAAACGGCAGTGAAATCTCCGGTCAAAAAACCTATCACAGCGAAAAAGTCTACTGTGAAGAAGTCCATTGCGAAGAAGAAACCGGTGGCAAAAAAGCCCGTGGCTAAAAAACCAGCAGTGAAGAAACCAGCAGTGAAGAAAGTCGCTGCACCTAAGGCTAAAGCCTCTCCAGTGGTTACCGGGGCTAAAACACCCACAGCCAGTTAATTGAAAGGAGAAACCCTGAGTCTAAAAAAGAGCTTAGACAGCCTCCGTTCTTTTTTATAAAAAGGTTACAATCCCCCGCTCGACGGGGGATTTTTTTTGCCGTGACAAATATTCTTGCTATTGATACATCGACACAGGCCTGTTCTGTGGCATTGTTTTATTGTGGAGAGCGGATTTCCCGGTATCAGCTTGCTAGTAGAGAGCATACTCGCCTTATATTACCAATGGTTGATGAGATCCTCAGTGAAGCAGGAATAGCGCTATCACAGCTGGATGCGTTGGCCTTTACTGCTGGCCCTGGATCTTTTACAGGTATCCGTATCGGTTTTGGTGTTATACAGGGGCTGGCTTTTGGCGCAGGCATACCTGTCCTCCCAGTATCAACCTTGGAGGCTCTCGCGCAGACTTCAATTCGAAAATTGGGGATTCAATCAGACTCCTACGTGTTACCGATTCTAGATGCACGAATGGAAGAGGTCTATTGGGCGCTATTTAAGTATCAAGGTTCTGTTTTAACCCGAGTCAGTCAGGATAGCCTAACCTCACCTGAGGACGTGGCTTCATCGTTTTCTGGATCACCCCTTGCTGTGGTTGGTGATGGTTGGCATTATCTGGATGAAATTGATGTGGATATGATTCCGATAAGACCTACCACGGTGGATTTAACGCTTTTGCCTGAGGCAGAAGATATACTTGATCTCGCCTTACCTCGAGTGATGGCAGGGCAGGCTTGTTCTGTTGATAGCGTGAGTCCTGTCTACCTGAGAGATAAGATTACCTGGAAAAAGCGTGTACGGTTACGTCAATAAACCTGAGTCAATGTGAATTTCTGGCGATAATAACAAGAGACGAGAACAATATTGGATACAGTTCAGGTTATTTTTCTGGCAATAATTCAGGGGCTTACAGAGTTTCTGCCGATTTCAAGTTCAGCCCATCTAATTTTACCATCGTCACTTTTTGGTTGGGAGGATCAGGGCCTCGCTTTTGATGTGGCTGCACACGTAGGCTCGTTATTGGCGGTTTTATGGTACTTCCGTAAAGATGTCAGGGTATTAATATTTTGTTGGTGTAGGAGCCTGGCCGGTGGAGGTCAAACACCGGAAAGTCACTTGGGCTGGCAGATTATTTTAGCCACAATTCCGGCGGGCTTAGCGGGACTTTTTTTAGGTGATCTAATTGAACTTCACCTGCGTTCTATTGCTGTTATTGCGTTGACCACTATCGTATTCGGCCTATTGTTAGGCTTATCGGATAAATTTAGTTCTCGGGTGAAAAGCCTGGACCAGTTTACTTGGCGTTCTGCTCTGATTGTAGGCTGCGCACAAGCCATTGCGTTGATACCCGGAACATCCCGATCTGGTATTACCATTACGGCTGCACTGGCCTTGGGGTTTGATCGTATAGCGGCAGCAAGGTTTTCGTTTCTACTTTCCATCCCCGTTATTGTGTTGAGTGGTAGTTATAAAGGGATGCAGTTATTACAACTCGCCACGGTACCTTGGTTTGATATTCTACTGGGTACGGTGCTATCGGGTGTTACTGCCTACTTCTGTATTCATCTCTTTATTACCTGGGTTAATCGAATCGGTATGCTACCCTTTGTGGTGTATCGAATGATTCTCGGCGCTATATTGATCGCCGTCCTCTTGAATGGTTAGCAAGGTATCAAGTCGTGTTTATCTTGTTGCTGTGCTACAACAACTACATGGCCCAAGATTACCGACTCAAACTATACTGTCGTTAGATGGCTCGTTGCTAAACTCTCGGTAGAGATTGGCGTCCCTTGGCGGCTACATCGAGCTTATTGTTAGCGGACATGTTTACACACCAAACCTTTAGCCATTCATGTCAGATAAGATAGGTGGATAATATGAATAGTCAGAGAAAAATCAGTGCGTTTGTACTAATCCTTATGATCAGTTTCACTGTGAATGCTGAGAAGGTCTATGAACGTACGAATTCACAAGGAGTCGCGGAGTTCAGCGATCAACCGACCCCTGATGCTGAGGTTGTTGATGTAAACCCAAATGTTGTGGATGTTGTTCAACCAGAGGCCAGAGCACCAAGGCCTGCTTCAGCTGAGCCGGTAGTGCATAAACAAGACAGGGTTAGGGTTGTAGGCGAGGATGCTGAAGAAGGCAGAGAAAGTTACAACGATGGAAGTTACTACGATGATGAACAGAGGAGGCGTAATCGAAGGGAGAATGTTGAACATCGTAATGAGAATATTGAGCACCGTCAGCAGCATAGGGGTGCTGTGCATCGGAGATAAATTTTTTATCTAGCCTTTAAGTCTAGTAGGGGCTCTGAATTCTAGCGAAAGGTGGTTGCTTAACTCATGTTGTATGGGCTCTATAGCCTAACTCTAGTTTTTACTAAAGTTCCAACTGTAATTGCATATGGTAATAGGACTCAGGGATTAGTGACGCTAGCAGCTTGGGCATCTGAATGAAAAAGAATAATTTGATGAAACAGGGAGGGTGGCACTGGGTTACCCGTGCCTTGCTATGGGTATCAAGCTTACTCTTGGGGCTGCTTGTTATTTTCACCGTCTTGTTGTCGGTTCTGGATGATGATGATTATCGGGTAGCTCTTATCTGGGGAGTTGATCGTTTCCTCGACAGTACACTAGACATAAAAGGGCCATTTACCATCAGCTTCGGAAAGGAGCTTGAGCTTGAGGTAAAAAAGGTTCATTTCAAAGCCAATGATGGCAGTTATGAGCTGTCGATCGGCGATTTTTCTGGTCGGCAGAAACTAGGTTCATATCTGATGACAGGTACCTGGTGGATTAACGATCTTACCTTTACCGATGTTTATGTTGATATAAATATAAAGGAGCGAGGCCCTGATGAAGAAAATGAGCTGGAAGCTTTTTCCATCCCCCCCATCATTATAGAAAAGCTAGATTTTAAAAATATCACTGTGGTCTATAGGCGCGGTGATCTACAGGAATCAGAGACCTTCACTTTACGTGAGTTGATTGTCGATGATTCTCTAAATCAGGGGCCCGTGAAAGTATATGGAGCAGGAACCCTTGATTCACGTTCTTTCGTCCTAAAAGGTACCTTGGGTGCACTGTCCCAAATCCAGGATAACAGTCAGATATATCCTGTTGATTTAAGCTTGGTCAGCGACACGCTGAAGGCCTCATTAACCGGAGGGATAAATGATCCCATCACCGGAGAAGGCCTTGAGTTCCAATTGGAGATCAATGATTCATACATTGGTAGTATTCTGCAACTGGTTGACAGCACCATTCCCGATTTTACTAAATTCAGCCTTACGGCAGGCATCCGTGGAGATATCTCGGCTCCACGGCTTGAAGCTGTGGCAGCGAGTCTATATGGGCTAGATGGTTTTGAAGCACAGGTTAGAGGAGCCCTTGATAACGTTGTTTTATCGAAAGGGTTGCAGTTGGATGTGAGCCTAAAGGCTCCGAATTTAAAAGAGCTGTCTAGCCTAGGTTTACTTGGAGAAGATCCGGTTGATGAGGATGTTCTGACGTTAGGTCTTGAGGGTTTTAGTGGCACGCTCACGGGTGATCTTAATGCCCTAAAGCTGGCCGACGCGACCCTGAGCTTGAAGGGGTTTAATGGTGTCGAGGTCCGAGCTGAGGGTGCTGTAGATAACTTAGAGCTGTTGAAAGGACTGCAGTTGGATGTGAGCCTAAAGGCACCGAATATAAAAAGCTTATCAGGCCTAGGATTACTTGGTGAAGACCCAGTTGATGAGACCCTGCTAGCGTTAGGCCCTGTGGATTTTAGTGGCAAACTCTCGGGTGATCTTAATGCCCTAAAGCTGGCCGACGCGACCCTGAGATTGAAGGAGTTTAATGGTGTCGAGGTCCGAGCTGAGGGTGCTGTAGATAACTTAGAGCTGTTGAAAGGACTGCAGTTGGATGTGAGCCTGAAGGCACCGAATATAAAAAGCTTATCAGGCCTAGGATTACTTGGTGAAGACCCAGTTGATGAGACCCTGCTAGCGTTAGGCCCTGTGGATTTTAGTGGCACGCTCACGGGTGATTTTAATACCCTGAAGCTAACTGGTGCGGCCTTGAACTTGAAGGGGTTGGATGGTGTCGATATGACAGCTCATGGGGCTGTAGACAACTTAATTTTGATGCAAGGAATGAATTGGGATGTGAGCCTGAAGGCCCCCAATATAAAAAGCCTATCGGATCTAGGCTTACTTGCTGAAGAATCGCTTGATGATGATATATTGGCGTTAGGTCCTGTTGATCTTAGCGCGGCCCTAACGGGGAGTAAGGAAAAGCAGCTTATTGAGGATGTTCGGGTCAATGTAGGCCCCACAGATAGCCCTACCATTAAGGCAAGCGGTACTGTACAGACAAATTTTACAAGGGTAGTGAATGTAGAGTCTAAATGGGATATAGACATAGGAGCAATCAGCAAGGCTTTCGGCAAAGATCTACAATCTGACGATCCTGGCCGCCTGAAAGGTGTCATGAATGCTTCTGTTCAGAATGATCGCTGGCATATCGAAAAAATCGATATTGCCTCAGCTGACACCGACATGTATCAACTCAACCTTGAGGGAGCGTTCAATGAAAAAGAGCCTGATCAGGGATCGTTTCGAGGCGACTTGAGCGTTGCACAACCGATGGCGCTGGGTGCTCTATTTGGGGTGGACCTAAAGGGGTTCGCGCCCTATACAGCCAGTGGGGCGGTAGAGGTAGATAAAGACCGACTTACTTATCAGGGAAAAATGCGTATAGGTGAGACAGAAGGTAGCATGGCATTGACGACTATACAGGTAGATGGCCGGACGCAAGTGAGTGGGAAAATGACGATACCTGTGATGCATTTGTCTGATCTGGGTATAACTAAAGTCACGACAGATAATGCTGGTAAGCTTGCCGGTCAGTCAAAAGTAGATCAGAGAAAAACGGAAAATACTGACAAAGCTAAACCTGGAGATGTTGATAAGCAGCCACTTTTTAGTCACGAAGTTTTGGATTTTTCCGGATTAAGTGATCTTGATTTGGACCTTGCCGTTTCGATTGATCAGATTATCGGCGCTGGCGTCACTGTCGGTTACTTGAAGGGACAGGTTAACGTTAAAAATTCAGTGTTGCGCATAAAACCCATGCGGATAGCTATTGAGGGTGGGGTAGCTGACCTTGATTTTAAATTGAATGCCCAGGGTACACCTAAATTTAGTCTCGATATGCATGCTAGTAATCTAGCGCTAGGATCATGGATATCTGATTCTCAGCAGGAGATTAAGGTTGCGGGGGAAGTCAATCTTGATGTTGATATTCAAGGTGAAGGGAATTCTTTTCATGAGTGGATATCGAGACTAGATGGTGGTGTTCATTTTGGACTTGAAAATGCACGTATCCCAAGGAAATACGTAGAGATTCTTACTGTTGATGTATTTGGTTGGGCATTAGGTAAGGCTAAAATTAAAGATAAATATGCTTTGTTGGATTGCGTTATGGTGACGTTTGATATTGATAAGGGCGTAGCAAAGAGTCAGTTGTTAATTGCTGACGGGCCTAACCTATCAATAGAAGGCCGCACGACACTCAATTTTGGGGAGGAGAGCATGGATATGGTCTTGCTGCCAAAGCAAAAGAAGCGCTGGTATTCAGATGTGTCTGCGCTTCACATTAAAGGTCCTATGGTTAACCCAAAGGTGACGGCTGTACCGAAGAAAACCGCTGCCACTAAGATTGGCACACTTGTGTTTATGCCGGGCGTCGCCATTCCAGTCTTTATGGTAGGTGAGTTAAGGAGTTTGTTCGGTCGGGGCGAGACAGCGAGCACCGGCTGTGAGAGTGTTGTTGCAACGTTAGAAGGTCAATAATAACCGCATTGGCATTGGCTGCTTAGAACTTCAAGATCGCTTGGGCAGAAGAAAGTCTGCGTATAGTAATAACAGGAACGATTAATGAGTAATCAACAGTACAACCAAGAGCTGCTGGCATTCATTCACAACTCACCAACGCCATTTCACGCAGTGAATAATATACAGATGGAGTTGGAATCTGGGGGGTTTATACCTCTGGTTGAAGAGGACAGTTGGAATGTCGTACCCGGAGGGCGTTACTACGTGACCCGAAACGGATCCTCGATTATCGCGTTTGTCATGGGATACAATTCCGTCACTGATTCCGGTATTCGTATGGTGGGTGCTCATACCGACAGCCCCTGCCTAAAGGTCAAACCAAAACCCGAGTTACACAAACACAATTATTTTCAGTTGGGCGTAGAGGTCTATGGCGGGGCGTTGCTCAACCCATGGTTTGATCGTGATCTCTCTATTGCCGGTCGACTTGTGTTTAATGTTGGCGATGGTCGCCTACAGAAAGCACTAGTGGATATGAAAAAGCCAGTGGCGGTGATACCCAGCTTGGCAATCCATTTGGACTCAGAGGCCAATAGCAACCGTAAGATAAACTCTCAGACCGATATTCCACCGATACTTTTTAAGTGCGGAGAGAATCGTGAGGAGGACTTTAGAGCACTTATGGCTGCACAGCTGCTGGGGCAATATGGTGACCCTATGGAGCTGCAGGTGCTGGACTATGATCTTTATCTTTATGATTGCCAGAAGCCCGCGATAACAGGGCTTAATGAGGATTTCATTTCCAGTGCCAGGCTGGATAACCTACTGAGTTGTTTTACCGGGATGAAGGCGCTCCTTGAGGCCGGTGATCAGGTGACCACGATGCTCATCTGTAATGACCATGAAGAGGTTGGGAGTACCTCCGCGTGTGGTGCCAATGGGCCCATGCTTAAATCGTTAATCGAGCGTTTATATCCGGATGCGGAGGATCGGGCTCGTGCTATTAGTCAGTCATTGCTGGTTTCTGCAGACAATGCTCACGGTATTCATCCCAACTACAGCGACAAGCATGATGGTAATCACGGCCCTATCCTAAACAATGGGCCAGTGATAAAAACCAATGCCAACCAACGATATGCTACCAACGGTATTACCTCTTCAATCTTTAGACATCTTTGTGAGCAGCAGAACATCCCTGTGCAGTCATTTGTTAGTCGCACAGATTTAGGGTGTGGGAGCACGATTGGTCCCATCACAGCAGCAAGTATTGGAGTTCAGACGCTTGATGTGGGTGTCCCTACCTTTGCTATGCACTCAATACGAGAGCTGGCCGGAACTGAAGATGCCTACAATCTCTACCGGGCTTTAACCGGCTTTTATAACTATGAAGAGAGCCTGATCATTAATTAGGATTGAATTGGATCGGCCTCTACTTTATTACTCGGATGAAATCCGTATGATGGGCGCCACTATTCATTATTAGTCCGTATTAGTAGAACCTGTCCGTGAGAAACCTCCTCATGAGAATAAAGTAGCTATTAGATAAAGTAGCTATAAAAATAAAAGTACCTATGAGCATAAAGTACCTATGAGTAACAACACAGCATCAGCGCCAACACATGACACGGTTCTTACCGGTATCACAACCACAGGAACGCCTCATCTAGGCAACTATGTGGGTGCCATTAGGCCGGCCATTGCCGCTAGTCAGAATACCAGTGTGGATGCGTATTATTTTCTGGCAGATTTTCACGCTCTGATCAAATGTCAGGATCCCGCGAAGGTCCATGAGTCAACACGTGAGATAGCCGCTACCTGGCTGGCATTAGGGTTGAATACGGACAACGTCGTCTTCTATCGTCAGTCCGATATTCCTGAAATCCCCCAGCTCACCTGGTTTCTGAGTTGTGTGGCCGCTAAAGGGCTGATGAATAGGGCACATGCCTATAAAGACTCGGTTCAGAAAAATCTGGATGCCGGAGAAGATCCTGATGCGGCGATTACCATGGGATTATTTTCCTACCCGGTACTGATGGCCGCTGATATTTTGATGTTCAACGGTACGAAAGTCCCTGTGGGACGTGACCAGATTCAGCATATTGAAATGGCTCGGGATATTGCCCAACGCTTCAATCATATTTACGGCCAACATTTTGCCTTGCCCGAAGCAGTAGTAGATGACCATGTGGCGGTGTTACAAGGACTCGACGGCCGAAAAATGAGTAAAAGCTACGGCAATACCATCCCACTTTTTCTTCCTGAAAAGCAGCTTAAAAAACACATTAATAAGATTAAAACGAATCTCTTGGAGCCTGGTGAACCGAAGGACCCTAATACCTCCACCGTATTTCAGATATGGCGTGCATTTGCTTCTGAGGCGCAAACGATGTCGATGCGCAAAGAATTTGAAAATGGCATTGCATGGGGCGAAGCTAAAAAACAGCTGTTTGAATTGATTAACGATGAGCTTAGTGAACCCCGAGGGTGCTATAACCAATTAATGGAAGACCCCGCTTATATTGAAAAGATGCTGAAAGAAGGGGCTGAAAAGGCGAGGGCGCACAGTGCGCCGTTTATGGCAGAGCTCAATAAGGCAGTAGGGCTTTACCCACTCGTATAGTGAAGTCTACCGGTTGCTAGGCGAGAGCATGGGCAACCTCTACCATGGCTTTAGTCAGTACTGCGATGTCCTCATCGCTGATGACATAGGGTGGCATTACATACATCAGCTTGCCGAAGGGCCGTACCCAAACACCTTTTTCCACAAACTGTTTTTGAGCCTCAGCCACATCCACCGCTTGTTTCATTTCAATCACACCCATTGCGCCCAAGGTGCGAACATCCGCGACATTATCAAAGCTTCTGGCGGGTGCGAGACCTCGTTCAAGTTGCTGTTCAATTTCGGGTATGCGAGATTGCCAGTTTGAGGCAAGTAGTAACTCGATACTGGCATTGGCTGCAGCGCAGGCCAACGGGTTAGCCATAAACGTGGGGCCGTGCATAAAAACACCGGCCTCGCCGCTACAAATACCATGGCTGACTTTTTCACTGCATAGGGTGGCGGCAAGGGTCATATAGCCCCCAGTAAGTGCTTTTCCGACACACAGAATATCAGGTGAGATATCGGCCCATTCACAGGCAAATAGTTTTCCACTTCGGCCAAAACCGGTGGCGATTTCATCCGCAATCAACAGTACATCGTGTTGATCACAGAGTTCTCGTACACGTTTAAGGTAATGAGGTGAATAGAAGCGCATGCCGCCAGCACCTTGAACAATGGGTTCAAGAATGACGGCGGCTAATTCGTCGGCGTGCGCGACAATTTTTTGCTCAACGTCACTGATATATGACTCGTTCCAGGTGTCATTGAATTTACGCTGGGGGGCATCAGCAAAAAGCTGTTCAGCAACGCTGCCCTTAAACAGGTGATGCATCCCCGTTGTGGGGTCGCAAACCGACATGGCCCCGAAAGTATCACCGTGGTAACCATGTCGAAGGCTCAAAAGTCGAGATTTTTTACTCTGACCAAGAGAGTGCCAATACTGGATCGCCATTTTGATCGCCACTTCAACACCGACAGAGCCGGAATCGGAAAAAAACACTTTTTCGAGTCCATCTGGGGTAATATCGACCAATGTTTTCGCTAGTAGGGCTGCCGGCTCATGGATAATGCCCCCAAACATCACGTGAGACATGCAGTCTATCTGCTGTTTTAGAGCGTCATTGAGGGTAGGATGGTTGTAGCCATGAATAACGGACCACCAGGATGCCATGCCATCAATCAGTTCGCGTCCATCGACTAATGTTAAGCGAACACCTTCGGCACTGGCTACATGATAGGTTGGAATTTGGCCTATCATAGAAGAGTAGGGATGCCAGATGTGCTGCTGGTCAATTGCTGAAACTTGAGACGTAGTTAAATGTTTCATAGGGCGTTGATTCACAGGATGCAGACTTCGTATTGTAAGGCGGTAGGGTACGTGGTATCAAAGAGCTTGGTAAATATAAAATGAGAGTCAGAGAGTAAAATGACACTGATAAAACAGCTCAATAGTCTTATTTTTGGCCTTATGTTGGTTAGTATCACTGCCATGGCCGCACCCAGCCAAGATTACTGGGGTTTCTGGGATAAGAGTAAACAGAGTAATTTTACCAGAATTGATCACAGTGCCTGGAGCTCCATTCTGGGTAAATACGTCATTGATAACCATTCATCGGGCGTTAATCGCTTTCGTTACAGTGCCGTAACGCCTGCTAGTCAGAAAATTCTGGCGCGATACCTCGGAGACTTAGAGAATATCGACCCTAGGAAATATAACCGTAGAGAACAGCATGCCTACTGGCTTAACTTATACAATGCGCTAACGGTGAAGCTTGTTCTAGACCACTATCCAGTCAAAAGCATCAATGAAATTGACGGTGCGATGGATAATGCCTTGGCCAGAGTGGCTGGGAAGCATCTGAGCCTAAACGATATCGAACACCGAATTCTTATACCTATTTGGAAAGACCATAAAACACATTTTGGTATTAGCTGTGCAAGTGTCAGCTGTCCTAACGTGTTAACTCAGGCCTTTACCAGCTCAAATGTAAATCCCATGCTCGAGAAAGCAGGTCACGATTACATTAATCATGCGCGTGGGGTTTATCTCAAGAATGGCAAGATGCAAGCGTCGAGTATGTTTAATTGGTATCGGGAAGACTTTGCCAAAGACGACAAAACGATGCTCAAGGTGTTTGCGCACTATGCTGATGACCGGCTGGCATTGTATCTTCTTGGTTTTCAGGGAGAGATTGATTACGTTTACGATTGGAGCCTAAACGCGCCATAAACAGTGTGGTTTTATATAAGTTGATAAGGGTGTAGGGTTCTATATTTTACTTTAAAATTACTCTTCAACTATCTAATATATATGAAATATTATTTCAAATGGTATTTAAAATATAACAAGGGAGATACAGCGTATCTCCCCTTAAAAAAGTAAGCTTATAAAATTAGCCTTCCGCGCCACCGTGAGCGAGAGACCATGCTTCAGGTGCATTCAGGAAGGCTTCGATTTCGGCCAGTGATTGATCGTCCATCTCACCGCTTTCCTTGCAGACTTCTAAAACATCCCACCAGGTAGTTAGCGAGTGTAGGTTAATACCAGCTTTTGCGAGATTTTCTCGGGTGCCGGGGAATATATCGTAGAAGAAAATAACGAATGTATCCGTTACCTCAGCGCCCGCTTTTCGGAGCGCGTCACAGAAGGTGATCTTGCTTCCGCCATCAGTAGTCAGGTCTTCAACTAGTAGTACTTTAGAGCCCTCCGTCAGTGAACCTTCTATCTGAGCATCGCGTCCAAAGCCCTTTGGCTTCTTGCGAACATACTGCATGGGAAGAGAGAGTCGCTCTGAAAGCCAGGCAGCAAAGGGGATTCCAGCTGTTTCGCCGCCAGCAATAGCGTCGATTGACTCAAAACCGATATCCCGCAGAATAACTGAAGCACCGAAATCCATCAGGGTAGAGCGTACTCTAGGGAATGATATGATTTTCCGGCAATCGATATAAACCGGGCTGGCCTTGCCAGAAGTCAGTATATAAGGATCATTGGGTCGGAAGTTGATAGCTCCAATCTCCAGCAACATTTTAGCGGTCAATTTGGCGATAAGCTGCTTATCAGGAAAGCTATTAAAAGACATAATGAATCCTTTGTAAGGGTGTTTCAGTTAGGGCTAAATCCATTCATTCACACATTGCCCGGTAAAAGATCGTCCGGTAAAAGAGGGTGGATAAATACGATCGACTGTTAGCCAGATGGGGTGGCTAAACGTAGAGCCTTGGAAAAGGCGAATTTTGCCAGAATAGGGCACCATAATCCATCGGAACAACGTGGTTCTCGTTAATAGGGGCGAGAGTATTCCACTCTAAACCTGAGCGCTAGATCCAGCATAATAGACAGAATCAACAAACAAATAAGCAGTCAACACATTGATTTATAAGCATTATGTGTTGGCAGTCAGATGAAATCACAACTTCGTTAGTGATTAATGGATACCCGTCCCGGGTTAGCTGGAATTACCTGTTGATATTGATTGTTGAATCAGTGGAATTAAGGGCTCAGGTAACGTGAGATTACCCGCAAGTGCAAATGTATGTGCTTCTGGCGACATTTTTCCCCATGTTTTACGAATGATCTCGGCCCATTTTTCTTTATTGTATTCAGGGTGTTTATCGTAAAAGGCTAGCATGTAATGTTCAATAAACACCAAGCTGGCCACATCCTCCAGCAACTGGGTGTCAGCATTTACCTTGAGACCACGTTTTCCAATGGCTTCCTTTGCTTGCTCCAGTGATGCTTCATCATAACCAGCCTTGCCCATTAGAAGGGCAGTGCTATCCGCATGAAATTGATACAGGCTATTTCGCCACTGATGATAACCTTGGCGATTCATCGGGTAAGTATCACGTGGCGTTTTCCATCGCTGGATATGCTGACCACGAATAGCTATTTTTGCCACATCATCCGCCGCTGGTTGATAACGTTCCAGCATGTCAGACATGCGATGTGAATAAAGCAGCTCTTTCGGCCAATCTTTACCCTCAGCCGTTTCAATGTTTGGGTCTTCACGGTTGGCTGCATCTATCAGGGAAACAACCAGGTCATAGGCTTGTTGTGTCAATTGTCTTTTCCAAAAATGAATACCTGCCTATTCTAAACGATTGTTAGATGGAGAGGGCATGGCCGGGAAGAGGGGCTAAGTTTTACTTCAAATGACCATAAGCCTCTTAAGTCGACATATGCTCTCATAGCTGTTTCCAAATAATTGATTTAACATAATATACATTATGCGCAGTTGTAGGTAAGGCAAGGTGGGCTGGGGTCTTGGTATAACCTGCCAGTACGACTTGTTGGCTTGGTACTACGCCGGGCAAGCTGCCTGTAGCCGGTAAGTTGAATATTACTAAACCAGTTAACCCTTGCCGTGCATCATTCTAGCTGAGATCAGGCAAGCAAGGTTGTTTGCGTGGCTAAGAATATTGTTGGACTGAGGTCCCTGTTCACAAATGATGCTTACGAGCGTGCATAGGTATATGGACGTAATGATGTTTGAGGTGTTGGGTGATTATGGTTCGGAGGTAATAGGAGTGATACGCATTGCTTCTATTGGAAGCCAGGTTTCTACAACATTAGCTTGATGCAATGATGATAAATGAGCACATTTACAGCTGTGTATTAGATATATAGGTAAGCTGTTCTATAAAGCGAAGGCTTGTTTGAACGCTGTATTCCTTAAAAAAGCCCTTTAGGTCGATTGTTTCAGTTCTTTTGATTCATTCCATTCCGTTAGTGTCTGGCTTGCTATCAATTTAACATAACCCATATCTAGCTTATGTATAAGTCATAAATATCAGATAGATAGGAGTATTTCATGATAAATTATGACGAATTTCTTGGTTAGTGTGATGTGATTATCGGGGTAGATAAAACACTTCTACCCTATTCTCTCATCGTGACAAATTCTTCTGCTGCGGTTGGGTGTATACCAATAGTGGCATCGAAGTCAGATTTGGTCGCACCGACTTTAATGGCGATGGCAATACCTTGAATAATCTCACCAGCATGTTCTCCCACCATATGACAGCCCACTACCCTATCGGTGCTTTTTACCACGATTAGCTTCATGAAGATCTTGCCTTCACCACCCGCTAATGTTTCTTTCATCGGCCTAAAATGGCTTCTAAAGATCGATAGATCGTCACTGTGTCGTTCTATAGCTTGTTGCTCCGTTAAGCCTACTGATGCGGTGTTGGGCTGACTGAAGACGGCTGTGGGTATGTTGGTGTAGTCAATTGAGGTGGGTTCGCCGGTTGTGAGTGTCTTGGTCAGCGCCATTCCTTCAGTAATGGCCACAGGGGTTAACTCTACACGGCCTATAACATCACCCAGAGCGTAGATTGAAGGCTCTGCTGTTTGAAAATAATCATCTACGATGACTGAGCCATTAGGGCGTGTCTCTACCGCCGTGTTTTCTAGTCCGAGCCCTTCTGTATGGGGGCTACGTCCTGTGGCGTACATGACGAGCCCGGTATTCATGGACTCACCATTATTAAGGTCCACTCGATAGGTCGAGCTTTCAAGTTGAGTTATTTTTTCAATATCAGTGGAAAAATGTAGGTGTATGCCGTGATTCTCAAGTTCATCTTTTAGAACATGACGTAGGTCATCATCAAAGCCCCTTAGGAATAAGGGCCCGCGATAAAGCAAATGAGTCTCGACACCAAGCCCATTAAAGATGCCTGCAAACTCCACGGCAATATACCCACCGCCGACAATAATGATTTGTTTGGGTAGTGCATCCAGGAAAAAAGCGTCATTGGAGGTAATAGCGAGCTCACTTCCGGGAAAATCGGGGACGTAAGGTACGCCGCCTGTGGCGATTAGAATCTTCTCACAACGATATTTGAGGCCATTCACCTCTACGGTGTGTGGGTCAATGATCGATGCCCAGCCCTCTATTAACGTAACCTTGGCGTTATCTAATAAGTTGCCGTAGATCGAGTTAAGCCGTTCAATTTCGCGGTTTTTGTTCTCACGTAACGTTGGCCAGTCAAAATGTGTTTCACCAACCTGCCAACCAAAACCCTTAGCGGCTCGAAACTCTTCCGCAAAGGAGGATGCATAAACAAACAGTTTTTTGGGGACGCAGCCTACGTTGACGCAGGTTCCACCCAGATATTGAGATTCTGCAATGGCAACGCGCATACCCTGCTGAGAACACATGCGAGCTGTTCGAACGCCGCCAGAACCAGCACCTATGACAAACAGATCAAAGTCAAAATCGCTCATAACTTTTCCTTACAAAATGGTTGCTGACGCCCAAGGCTATGAGGCGTGACTGCTTATAATGCTAAGTTAGGCTTCATGCCTTCGAATCACCCGATTTGATTTTGACCCGCCATATAAGGCTTGAGTGCTTCGGGGATAGTGATGCTGCCATCCGCTTGCTGATAGTTTTCCATTACCGCTACCAGGGTTCGACCCACGGCTAATCCAGAGCCGTTTAGAGTATGTAGTAGTTCAGGTTTACCCGTTTCAGGATTGCGCCACCGTGCTTTTAGCCGACGCGCCTGGAAATCACGGAAGTTACTACAGGAGGAAATTTCTCTATAGCGCTCCTGTGATGGCAACCAGACCTCTATATCGTAGGTGCGTGCTGCGGAGAAACCTATGTCGCCTCCACAGAGTAAGACCGTTCTGTAGGGGAGTCCCAGTTTCTGCAGGATGGCTTCAGCGTGGCCGGTGAGCTTTTCTAGGGTCTCCGTAGATTCTTCTGGCTTAACAAACTGGACCATCTCAATCTTTTCAAATTGATGCTGACGAATCATTCCTCGAGTATCTTTACCGTAGCTTCCGGCCTCGCTCCTAAAACAGGGTGTGTGGCAGGTAAACTTTATGGGCATTTGATCTGCGTCCACAATTTCATTGCGGAAGATATTGGTGACGGGTACTTCGGCGGTAGGAATTAGATAGAAGTCTCGGTCATCCTGTAACTTAAAGAGCTCTTCTTCAAATTTGGGGAGCTGGCCGGTGCCAAATAGTGATTCACTATTGACGATATAAGGTACGTTGATTTCCTCATAGCCGTGTTCGGCTACATGGGTATCCAGCATGAATTGAACTAATGCTCGGTGCAGCCGGGCAATACCGCCGCGCATGACGGCAAACCGGGACCCTGTAATTTTCGTTGCTGTCTCAAAATCAAGTTGGCCAATGTTGGCGCCAAGATCGACGTGATCTTTTATCTCGAAATCAAAGCTTCGTGGCTCTCCCCAGCGACGGATTTCCACATTGTCATCTTCGGATGTTCCTACTGGAACCTCGGCATCTGGAATATTGGGCACCGTATTGAGGTAACTGTCCAGCTTATGCTGTACGTTCGACAATTCGTCTTCAGCCTGAATACAGGCCTTTTTTAATGTTTCGCCCTTTTCTCTTAGTGGGGTGATGTCTTCTCCCCTACTTTTGGCCTCACCGATTTGTTTACCCATGGATTTGGAGTAGGCATTGCGTTCAGATTGCAATAACTGGGCTTTGTCCTGTAACTCACGTCGCTGGATTTCCAGCTGAGTTAAGGTTTCAACATCCAGAGAAAATCCACGAACAGAGAGTGCCGCAGCGATGGTTTCGGGTTCAGATCTAACAAGTTTTGGGTCCAACATGGAGAAAGGGTATTCCTAAAATAAACGGGTCAAAACAATTGCGCCCAGCGTTCCGGCTAGGCACAACACGACATTTAGAGCGACGTAAACCGCCGCCAGTGCAAAGTGGCCATTTTGCCACAAAGCAAGGGTATCAAGCGAGAAGGTTGAGAAGGTCGTGAACGCGCCGAGAAAGCCCACCATCAAGAGGTTTCGTAATTCAGCCGGTAACACACCCCGCTCAATAATTAATACATAGAAAAGGCCCATTAAGATACTGCCGCCTACATTGACGACGAGTGTACCAATGGGAAATCGACCACCGAGTACGGGAAAAACCACGGCATTGACAGCAAAACGACCCATTGCCCCCAGTGCGCCGCCGAACGCCACTGCTAACCATTGCATGATAGAAACTCCGGGCAATTGTTATTACCACCTAAAAGGCTAGCTAAAAGTGTGGTCTGTCTCTTGAGGTTTTTGGCCATAACTATTCTGGATTTAATCAGAAGCACTGTTGTTTCCCTTTTTATATCGTTGTTTAGGGCTGTTTTTATTCAGTTCGCTCAAGTGGTCGAGCTTCTCACCAATTTTTTGCTCAAGCCCACGATTTGAGGGTAGATAATAACGTGTATCGGATATGGCTTCAGGAAAGTAATTTTCACCGGGGGAAAAAGCGCCTGGTTCGTCGTGGGCATATCGATATTCCTTGCCGTAATCCAATTCTTTCATGAGTTTGGTTGGGGCATTTCGCAAGTGCAAAGGCACATCAAAACTCGGCATCTTTCGAACGTCCGAAAATGCTTGGTTGTAGGCGCTATATACGGCATTACTCTTAGGCGCCGAAGCTAGGTACAGGATTGCCTGAGCAATACTCAGCTCCCCCTCGGGGCTGCCGAGGCGCTCTTGAATTTCCCATGCATTTAGCGCAATAGATGAAGCTCTGGGGTCAGCATTGCCAATATCTTCACTGGCCATTCGCACGACTCTTCTGGCGATATACAGCGGATCACAACCACCATCAATCATCCGAGCAAACCAGTAGAGAGCCGCATCTGGAGACGATCCCCTTACCGCTTTGTGCAAAGCAGATATTTGATCGTAGAAGTACTCCCCGCCCTTATCAAATCGTCGGGTTCCGCCTACCAGGACTTCTTCGAGAATGGCTTCGTTGATGGTTCCCTCGCTGCTGAGGTCACTGGCGATTTCCAGTAGATTAAGTGCCGTTCTTGCATCGCCATCGGCAGCGGTGCTCAGTAATTCAAGAGCCTTGTCAGTAATCTGCAACCCACGGTCAGCGAGTCCTCGCGCTGAATCGTTCAGAGCGAGATTAATGATTTTGGTGATATCGTTTATTTCAAGGCTTCGCAATACATAGACCCGGCATCGGGAAAGCAGCGCATTGTTTAGCTCGAATGAAGGGTTTTCCGTCGTGGCACCGATCAATAGGATGGTGCCATTTTCCACAAAGGGAAGAAATGCATCTTGCTGAGACTTGTTAAACCGATGAACTTCGTCAACAAACAGTATGGTTTGGCGGCCCCGACAGTCTCTTTCTTCTTCTGCTCGGGCTACCGCCGCTCTGATCTCTTTGACACCGGAAAGGACAGCGGAGAGTGATTCGAGGTGGGCGTCTACAGAATCCGCAATGATGTTGGCTAAGGTGGTTTTCCCTACACCCGGTGGCCCCCAGAATACCATGGAGTGTAGTTGCCCGACTTGGATAGCTTCTCGTAAGGACTTCCCCTCCCCCACTAGGTGTACTTGTCCCGCAAATTCATCCAGAGAGCGGGGGCGCATTCTGGAGGCCAGAGGTTGATAAACTTCTTGGCTAAACAGGTCTCTACTCATCGCGGAGAATATCTACACCCTCTGGAGGCTCAAAACTGAATAAGACGGGGTCTATTGGTTCATTTAACTGTGTCTTGGAAAAGTTAATCGCTGTTTTCTGCCCAAGACTATCCCACAGCACCATAGCAATGGGTGTTTCGCCCTTAAAACTGAGTGCAACTTTTTCATAAAGGCTGTCGGTGGTGAGAGGGATTAGGGTAAAAGCAACGGTGTCACCTTTCTCAATATAGATTTCATAGCTTTGTTCAAGTGTATCCAGATCACCAATAAACAGTATGGCAGGCGTCTTCGATAGATCCTGATTGAACGGTTTTATCGTCACTTGCTCTAGGTCTGGGTCGTAGATCCAGAGAGTGTCACCATCAGACACAACTAATTGTTCCATGGGTGGTTCTGCTTGCCAGCGCACTTTTCCTGGTCTGGCGGCGAGAAGTTGTCCCGATGTTTGTTGCATTGCGAGGCCATCCGAGGAATAGACTGTCTGGTGGAATGAGGTGTTTAAGGCGTTTAGATTTGTGAGAAGTTGGCGTAATTCGGCTCCACCACCAGGTAGGCCGCCTGCGAACAGCTGAGTTGAAATCAATAGTTGGACTGACGTTAGAAGCCACCAACAACCTAAACGTAAAGTCTTCATGGACGACCGGGTGCCGGTGCTAATACTTCACGATTACCATTAGTGCCCATTTCACTCACAACGCCGGTGGCTTCCATCTGTTCGATCAACCTCGCTGCACGGTTGTAGCCAATTCGGAGTTTTCGTTGTACCGATGAAATTGATGCCTTGCGGGTTTGTAGTACAAAGCCGACTGCTTCGTCGTAAAGCGGATCAGATTCAGCATCATTAGAACCTTCTCCACCTTCATTGCTGTATCCGGGTACGGGGATATTGCTGGTGGTTACTTCATCGGTGATTTCATCCAGATATAATGGCTCACCACGGGATTTCCAGTCAGCCACGACTTTGTGAACCTCGTGATCATCGACAAAGGCACCATGAACCCGAATCGGGACACTGGTTCCCGGTGGTAGGTACAGCATATCTCCGTGGCCCAGTAGCTGTTCGGCCCCCCCCTGATCAAGAATGGTTCGAGAATCAATTTTGGAGGATACTTGGAACGCAATCCGGCTAGGAACGTTGGCTTTGATCAGCCCGGTAATCACATCCACCGAGGGGCGTTGGGTGGCAAGGATAAGGTGAATACCTGCCGCCCTGGCCTTCTGAGCGATGCGTGCTATGAGCTGTTCGACCTTCTTGCCAACAATCATCATCATGTCGGCAAATTCATCGATAACAACAACAATATAGGGGAGCTTCTCCAGCATGGGCGCTACAGGTACCTCGCCCTCTTCGGCAAATAGGCTGGCATTCTCATCGGGTTGCCACAATGGGTTGGGTATTGGATTACCTGCGGCTGCGGCATCGGCTACCTTCTTGTTGTATCCAGAGAGATTGCGAACGCCAAGTGCTGCCATCAACTTATACCGACGTTCCATTTCGCCGACACACCAGCGCAATCCTCTGGCAGCATCTTTCATGTCAGTGATAACGGGCGTCAATAGATGCGGGATACCCTCGTACACCGACAGTTCAAGCATTTTAGGGTCAACCAGGATTAGCCGCACATCTTCTGGGCCAGATTTATAAAGCAGGCTCAACAACATGACATTGATACCCACAGATTTACCTGAACCGGTGGTTCCTGCAACCAGAAGGTGGGGCATCTTGGCCAAATCAGCCACCATCGGTGTGCCCGAAATATCATT
Source organism: Cellvibrionales bacterium UBA4451 (assembly GCA_002390285.1). Lineage (GTDB taxonomy): Bacteria > Pseudomonadota > Gammaproteobacteria > Pseudomonadales > Porticoccaceae > Porticoccus. Next base: position 56,290 of record DGPB01000009.1, read on the forward strand.
TCCCAGTGCGAGAGTCAGTGGTGATTTAGCCTGTTCGTAGACTTCCGAAGACAGCACTTCGCTCAAACGCACCATTTCTCGGTGTTCATTAGGAATTTCAATGCCCATCACTGATTTGCCGGGAATGACTTCCACTACCCTGACACTAACCAGAGCAAGTGATCGAGCCAAATCTTTGGCCAGGCCGGTGATCCTACTTGCCTTTATTCCTGCTGCGGGTTGGATTTCAAAACAAGTCACTACCGGGCCAGGAAGGACCTCAATAACTTCAGCACTAATGCCGAAATCTTGAAGTTTCAGTTCCAAAAGTTTTGACATGGCTTCAAGAGATTCTCTTGAGTAGCCTTTGTCTTTTGTGCTCTCGGCTTTATCCAGCAGGCTTAGGGTGGGCAACCCACCTGTTGACGCTTCTTCGAAGAGTGACGTTTGTCGTTCTTTTTCGACCCGAAGGCTTGGGGCTATCCTCTTAGCTGGAGGCTGAATACTGGGGGGAATTCGTAACGCCTCCCTTTTCGCCTGCTTAGCTTTAATATCCATACGGTGCTGCTGGGCAAGCTCCGTTTGATGTGCTTCCTGCCGACGTATCTTGCGAGCTGCCATGCTATGTTGGATAAATTCGAAGAATCGCAGTGTGGCTCGGCCAGATCCATCAATTAGCACCAACCAGGATAGGTCGGTAAATACCGTTAAGCCAAATAGGAAAATAGCCAGCAAGATGAGTGTGCTGCCCACGTGACTAAAGGCAGAGGCTGCAGCCGCTGAAACAGACGTGCCTAGAATACCACCCACCCCAAAGGGCAGTTGAGTCTGTACATCACCATAGTGAAGCGATGACAACGATGTGGCGCAGACCATGACGAGCACTAGCCCTAGAACACGAAGAGAAAATACAACGCCATCGAAACCGCTGCGTTCTTCTCGATGAATGCGGAATATATTCCATGCACGCAGTGCCAGTAAAATCGGGAATAAGTAGGACATGTATCCAAGCAGGGAGAAGAATACATCTGATAGCCAGGCACCCAATGGCCCTGCGGAATTGTTCACATGGTCAATATTGCCAGTGTGTGACCACCCCGGATCTTCTGGCGAGTGTGTAATAAAAGCGACAAGAAGATAGACACAGATTGCCAACCAACCGATCAGGGCCCCTTCCCTCAGAATCAGTTTGCCGCGCGAAGGTTTTTGCGGTTCAGGTTTCTTGTTAGCGATTTTTTTGGGCTGTTTAGTTCTGCTCAAGACGTCATCCAGGTTCGTCACTACTGACCGCTATTGTAATGGCCGTAGGTTGAAATACCAGCGGCGTAATGTCCTTCTCATATTACGTCTAGCGTATAACTCAGCACATAACCAATGGTTTACTTGTGCAAACCGTACTCATCATAAGTTTACTAAATTTACTTGATAGGCAATTCCTACTTTGTCTCATCGCGGGCATTCTTTATGATGGTTACTAACGTATGAACCTCGAAAGAAAACTATCTAGCTTTGGAACCTGTATTTATGTCAGACATACAACACCACAAATTGATCATTCTTGGGTCTGGGCCTGCTGGCTATTCTGCTGCAGTCTATGCCGCACGCGCTAATCTTAACCCCGTGATTATTACGGGAATTCAGCAAGGTGGACAACTTACTACGACCACGGATGTTGATAACTGGCCTGGTGATGCAGAAGGTGTTCAGGGGCCAGATCTGATGATGCGAATGCAGGCTCATGCTGAGCGTTTTGATACTGAAATTATCTTTGACCATATTGATAGCGTTGATCTCAACCAGCGCCCATTTCAGTTAAAGGGCAGTAAAAATTATAGCTGCGATGCATTGATTATTTGTACGGGCGCTTCTGCCCAGTATCTAGGGCTGCCTTCAGAGGAAGCCTATATGGGGCAAGGCGTCAGTGCCTGTGCCACCTGTGATGGTTTTTTCTATCGTGGCAAAAAAGTTGCCGTTATTGGTGGTGGTAATACTGCTGTTGAAGAGGCGCTATATTTATCCAATATATGCAGTGAAGTAACGTTGGTTCATCGTCGTGATTCACTACGTTCAGAAAAAATCCTGCAGGACAAAATCATGGAGCGTGCTGAAAATGGGAATATTAACATCCTGTGGAACTACACCCTTGATGAAGTGCTGGGTGATGATACTGGTGTGAACGGGCTGGCGTTAAAGAGCACTCAGTCTGAACCAGATAAAGAAATTGATGTTAGCGGTGTTTTTATTGCCATTGGCCACAAACCGAACACAGATATTTTTGTCGACCAGCTTGAAATGAAGAATGGCTATATTATTGTTCAGGGTGGTAATGAGGGGAATGCCACGGCTGTGAGCATACCTGGCGTTTTCGCTGCTGGTGATGTGGCAGACCATGTGTATCGACAGGCTGTAACTTCAGCTGGATCAGGCTGTATGGCGGCCCTTGACGCCGAAAAATACCTCGACGAACTGAGTTAATTTTTTGTGATGGATCTAGCCCTACTCGATTCAGATCATCCTGTGTTTCCTTGCCCAAGCAAAGCGCTTGTCGACCCTGATGGTCTGTTAGCTGTTGGGGGTAATCTACAACCAAGTACGTTATTAGCAGCGTATCGTCAGGGTGTTTTCCCCTGGTATGAAGATGGTCAGCCATTACTGTGGTGGTCTCCTGACCCAAGGACGGTTATTTTCCCTAATGACATAAAAATTTCCCGTTCTCTGAGAAAAGCTTTTAATCAGAAAAAATGGGAAATTCGGTTAGATACAGCATTTTTGTCTGTGATCGAAAGTTGTGCGGCTCCACGTAAAAAGTCTCATGGGGACACTTGGATTACTGATGAGATGAAGGCCGGATATGTTGCTTTGCATGCAAAGGGTTATGCCCACTCTCTTGAAGTGTGGCGGGACGAGCAATTGATCGGTGGCTTATATGGTGTTCTGATTGGTTCAGTTTTTTGTGGAGAATCCATGTTCAGTTTAGAGCGAGATGCCTCAAAAGTTGCACTTGTTCAGCTCGCAATGCTGATGAGGCAGAACACGAAAGAAGGGTTTATTGATTGCCAGCTCAGTAATGACCACTTGCACTCAATGGGTGCAGTTACCATTTCTCGACAGGAATTTCTGGAAAAATTGATGAGTTTGAGTGATGAACCTTGTAGATGGCCAGATCAATGGCAGTGTAAAATTACATAAAACAGGGTCTAATCTACAATAAAGCAGACGTGGTAAATGTGCCGATATGTCCCGTGATATAACACCAGATGTTCAAGTCGTCAGGCTGTTTCTAACAGAGCCTCACCCCTGTAGCTACTTAAAAGGCCAAAAAGCGACGACAGCGTATGTTGATCCGGCGATTGATATGGATCCTCATTTATACACGCAGCTCTCTGGGCTGGGGTTTCGTCGTAGTGGTCGTTACATCTATTCTCCTCGTTGTGAGGACTGTAACGCCTGTATTTCCACCAGGTTACTTGTGAGTGATTTCAAAGCTAACCGACAACAGCGTCGTTGCAACACCCGGAATTCGGATTTAAGCGTTTGGGTGAGACGGGATATTGATGAGGCAGAACATTACCCTCTCTATCGGAGTTATATTAATAATCGGCATTCTGATGGCGATATGTATCCACCAACACGCGCACAATTTAAAGACTTTATCAGCAATCTTTGGAGAAACAGTAAAATTCTAGAAATTCGACTTGACGATGAGCTGGTTGCTGCTGGCGTGATCGATATTCTTGATGATGGCTTATCGGCTATATATAGCTATTACTCATCTAATTACCCCAAAAGAAGTTTGGGTACCTATACTATTTTGGCTCAAGTCATGCTGGCAAAGCAGATGAAGCTACCTTATGTTTATTTGGGATATTGGATAAAAAATAGCCGAAAAATGGCCTATAAAGTCAACTTCCAACCGGTAGAGTTACTGATAGAGGGGGAATGGGTTGAGTCTAATTGACATTACCTCGTTTTCAGGCAGAATGCGCCACGTTCTAGATTAATGCGGTTTGGAGAAAATAAAAGTTATGGCAAAAGAAGAACAAATTGAGATGGAAGGCGAAGTGATTGATACGCTTCCGAACACCACCTTCCGCGTCAAACTGGAAAATGGACATGTTGTCACTGCACACATCTCTGGAAAAATGCGTAAAAATTACATTCGTATTTTGACGGGTGATAAAGTGAAGGTTGAGCTGACTCCCTACGACCTTACCAAAGGCCGTATTACCTATCGCGCTCGGTAATCACCGAAAATCCCATTCAGGCATTTTCAGTTTCGGTCTCCACCAATAACTCGCCATCCGATACAGAAACCCTAACGACTCCGCCATTTGCCAGATCGCCAAACAAGACCTCTTCAGCTAGGACTTTCTTGATTTTTTCCTGAATCAATCTCTCCATTGGACGGGCACCCATTTTTTCATCGTAACCATTTACTGCTAGCCAGTCTCTTGCCTCATCGTCAACCTCAAGCGCTACGTGTTTTTCATCGAGCTGCTGCTGTAGCTGTGTTAAAAATTTGTCTACCACAGTATGAATAACGTCACCCTCCAGAGACTTGAACTGAATAACGCCATCCAGCCGGTTTCTGAATTCAGGTGTAAATACTTTTTTAATGGCCTCCATACCATCGGTCTTGTGATCCTGTGTGGTAAAACCAATAGAGGTGCGGCTCATTTCTTCGGAGCCAGCATTGGTCGTCATAATCAGGATAACGTTTCTAAAATCAGCTTTACGCCCGTTGTTATCAGTCAGCGTCCCATGATCCATGACCTGTAATAATAGATTGAATACTTCAGGGTGGGCTTTCTCTATTTCATCGAGAAGAACCACTGAATGGGGACTCTTGGTAACAGCATCTGTTAACAGACCTCCTTGATCAAAGCCGACATAACCTGGAGGCGCGCCAATCAAACGTGAAACGGTGTGTCGCTCCATATACTCAGACATATCAAACCGCAGCAGTTCGATACCCATGATCTCAGCTAATTGTTTGGATACCTCGGTTTTACCAACCCCTGTGGGGCCAGCAAACAGGAATGACCCAATAGGTTTATCTCCCTCTCGCAAGCCCGCTCGCGCCAACTTGATAGCGGAAGACAGCACAGAAATGGCTTGATCTTGACCAAATACAACCATCTTAAGCTTGTCGGATAAACCTCTTAGCTGTTCTTTGTCTGAAGAGGACACACTTTTTGGTGGGATGCGGGCAATCTTGGCCACAATGGCTTCCACCTCAGGTACGCCAATAATTTTTTTACGTTTTGATACGGGTAGTAATTGTTGATAGGCACCGGCCTCATCAATGACATCAATCGCTTTATCTGGGAGAAAACGATCAGTGATATGGCGTGCCGACAGCTCAGCAGCTGATTTTAATGCGGCCTTTGAGAAACGTAGCTGATGGTGATCCTCAAATCTTGATTTCAGACCCTTCAGAATATCAATGGTCTCTTCGACCGTAGGTTCAGGTACGTCAATTTTCTGGAAGCGACGAGACAGTGCTCTATCTTTCTCAAAAATGCCCCGATACTCCTGATAGGTGGTAGACCCTATGCAGCGAATTTTCCCTGAGGTCAGTAAAGGCTTGAGTAAATTCGATGCATCCATTACACCGCCTGAAGCTGCACCAGCACCAATAATGGTATGAATTTCATCAATGAATAGAATAGCGCGGTCTTGCTCACGAAGTTCGGCAAGCACACCCTTGAAGCGCTTTTCAAAATCGCCACGGTATTTTGTACCAGCAAGTAAGTCTCCGAGATCCAATGCATACACCACGGAACCGCTCAGTATATCGGGAACCTTCTCTTCGACGATCATCTTGGCCAGCCCTTCCGCGATGGCCGTCTTGCCTACCCCGGCTTCTCCAACCAGTAATGGGTTATTTTTACGACGACGAGCTAGAACTTGGGATACACGCTCAATTTCATGGCTTCTGCCCACCAACGGATCAATATAACCCTGGCGGGCTTGGTCATTGAGATTCGTTGTGAATTGCTCTAACAGACTTTGGCCGTGAGCTTCGGCTTCTGTGGTTGCTTCATCTTGATGCGTATCGCCATCATGCTGTTCTGACTGGTCAGCATACTTAGACACCCCATGGGAGATATAATTGACCACATCAATTCTGGCGACATTCTGTAACCGCAAAAAGTAGACGGCCTGACTTTCCTGTTCGCTGTAGATAGCGACCAACACGTTGGCACCCTGCACTTCCTTGTTACCCGAAGACTGAACATGAAAAACTGCGCGTTGTAACACACGCTGGAATCCAAGGGTGGGTTGGGTATCTTTGCCTTCAAGCTCATCTGGAATAAGAGGTGTTGTCGATTCTATAAATTCATTCAGATCGCGCCTCAATACATTCAAATCGGCACCACAAGACCGCAGCACACTAATGGCTGACTCGTTATCGAGCAGTGCTAGTAGCAAGTGCTCAACCGTCATAAATTCATGACGTTTGTCACTGGCACCCTTGAATGCTTTACTCAGTGTTAGTTCAAGTTCTTTACTTAACATACAACCACCTTTAACCCAGGATTACTTCTCATCATCTTCTGCGGGCTCTATTTCGCAGAGCAACGGGTGTCCGTTGTCTCTTGCATACTGATTCACTTGTGCTGCCTTCGTATCTGCAATGTCACGAGTATAGACACCACAAACTGCTTTTCCTTCCGTATGGACTTTCAACATAATCCGTGTCGCTATTTCACGGTTCATACTAAAGAATATCTCCAGTAGCTCAACCACAAATTCCATCGGCGTATAGTCATCGTTGAAGATGAGAACCTTAAACATAGGCGGCCTTTTTAGGCGTGGCCTGACTTCTTCGACAACTTCGGTGCTGTCATGTTGCCACGTCTGATCATCATCTTTACTGCTAAGACTAATATTTAACCGAATATCCATACATGCACACTAAAATCTTTTGACGTCTCTTACCTCCTATTTTAATAGTATTCACACTCTTGTGTTCACTTTTTCTATGATTTCTGATCCTTGACTTATCACGCTAATAGATATAGAAACAGAAGTTAGATTAAAGTTTTTTAATCTCAATGGCTGTCCATTAGTGTAATAACTATCAGTATTAAGCTGGATTGTTTTTAATAATTAAACTGTCTGGTAAGAGGTTTGTAATATGCACACAGGAACTGTTAAGTGGTTTAACAATGCCAAGGGATATGGATTTATCCTCTCATCAGACGGCACCACTGATATATTTGCTCATTATTCTGCCATCACTATGGAAGGTTATAAAACCTTAAAAGCCGGTCAGGAAGTTACTTATGACTTGGTTGAAGGTGAAAAAGGCCTACATGCCACTAATATTGCAACTCTTGGCGCCAGCATTACTCAGCATGACGATCTTCCTGCCGCGCCTCTTGACGTGGAAGGCGATAATATTATTAGTGACCAGTGAGTCATAAAAACCCCTGGCATGCCATCAACAAGGATTTTGGTGCGGGGGAGATGTTGTACCAAATTTAGTACCAGCTTATTTGTTACCCTAATTGTTACCCCATGCCCTGCTTCGGGGGATGGATATGGTTTTTGTGATAGTTAATCACTCAACGTCCTTCTTGAAATATGTACTCTCAATTATCGCTTTGACCTAGAACGTATTGCCCACCGAAGACATCATTTTAATAGCCCCAGGGTTAATGTCCTTATGGTCTGTATACTAAGGGTTGTTCACTAATGCGTAACGGATGTTCATGGCAAGTTTAGTACTGTTTAACAAGCCCTACGGCGTTTTAAGCCAGTTTTTAGACCACGATGGTCACCCTGGTTTGAAACAATACTTGAGCATCCCAGATATTTATCCACTAGGTAGACTTGACCGTGATTCAGAAGGATTATTGCTGCTGTCTGATAATGGTCAACTACAGGCACGGGTTGCTGATCCAAAATTCAAGATGGAAAAAACCTATTTAGTACAGCTTGATGGTGAGGTGACAGACTCTGCATTAGATAGTTTGGCTCGGGGTATTAAGCTTAACGATGGCATGACCAGACCAGCAAGTGTTAAGGAAATAAGCCCACCAGTGATATGGCCAAGAAATCCGCCAATCAGACATCGTATGCAGCAACCTACAAGCTGGATAGAGTTGAAGATTAGCGAAGGGCGTAATCGACAAGTAAGGCGAATGACGGCTGCGGTTGGCTTTCCGACCCTGCGACTGATTCGTAGTGCGATTGGGCCCTGGCAGTTGGGTGAACTTGGGCTCGGGGAGTATTGCCAGGAAATGGTTCATTTGCCCCGGCAACAGAAACACAGTTCGGCGCGACCAGCCCGAAGCGCTTCAAGGAAACCCAGAGTTGCCCGATAAAATTCACCTGACGGTCGCTACCGTTATTGAGTGCGAAAACCATTTTCTCTTGGTGAGGGAAATTCGTGATGGGTGTGAGGTTTTCAATCAGCCAGCTGGGCATGTTGAGCCAGGTGAAACTGTGGTTGATGCCGCTATTAGAGAAACCCTTGAAGAGACTGCATGGCATATTAAGCCCGCTGGTGTGATCAGTTTTAGTTCCTATAAGGCGGCGACCAATGGCGTGACTTATTATCGACTGGCCCTCGCTGCAGAGGCTATTGAATTTGACGATTCTGCTACGATTGATAGTGATATTGAAGAGGCTGTCTGGCTGAATTATGAAGAAATACTAAAAAAACGTTCACAACTGAGAAGCCCCATGGTTTTGGAGGCTGTTGACGATTACCGTGCAAAGGTCATTTATCCATTGGATTTGCTAAAAACACATCGGTAGAATCCGCTCCCTAGTTCACTTTTGCCAGCTTGCTTTTGATAGTGTGCCGCATTTAATAACATGCCCTACTCCAACTAACATGATGAGTTCTATGTCGAGTCCAAGAAAAGTCGTTGTCGGTATGTCCGGCGGTGTTGATTCATCTGTCACAGCCTTGTTGCTACAACAGCAAGGATATGTGGTGGAAGGCTTGTTCATGAAGAATTGGGATGAGGATGATGGCACTGACTATTGCACGGCGAGAGAAGATCTTAGTGATGCACAGGCAGTAGCAGGCACACTTGGTATACCCCTTCACACGGCCAATTTTGCAGCGGAATACTGGGACAATGTCTTTGAATACTTTCTTGATGAGTACAGAGCTGGCCGTACACCCAACCCTGATATTCTCTGTAATAGAGAAATTAAGTTTAAGGTGTTTCTCGACTATGCTCAGGTTCTGGGCGCTGACTGCATTGCCACCGGTCACTATGTTCGGCGACAGGACTGTGATGGTCGCACACACTTATTAAAGGGAATCGACAATAATAAAGATCAGAGTTATTTCCTCCACGCTGTTGATGAGGATGCCTTTAGCAAGACGCTGTTTCCTATTGGTGAAATGGAAAAGCCGGAAGTAAGAGCCATTGCTGAGCAGCATGGACTTATCACGGCAAAAAAGAAGGATTCAACGGGGATATGTTTCATCGGAGAAAGGCGCTTTAAGGACTTTCTGGAACAGTACCTTCCTGCTCAGCCAGGTAATATTGAAACCCCTGACGGTGATGTGATTGGTCAACATAATGGGCTTATGTATCATACATTAGGCCAGCGTCAGGGCTTGGGTATAGGTGGTCTCAAGGGTGCGGAAGAAGCACCGTGGTATGTCGCAGCAAAGGACATGCACCGCAATGTTCTGATTGCTGTCCAGGGTACTGATCATCCATTATTATTTACTGACAAGCTATATACATCGCAGTTTCACTGGATCAATGACGAGCCGACGCTGAATATACAAGCGTTTCGTTGTACGGCAAAAACCCGCTACCGTCAGCCAGACCAGTCATGCTCTTTGGTTAAAAGCGATAATGGTTATGTGGTCACATTTGAAGAACCTCAGCGTGCGGTGACACCAGGGCAATCAGTGGTGCTGTATCAGGGAGAGCTATGCCTAGGTGGAGGTGTTATTGAACGATCATGGAATGAGCCGGAGTAAGAGATGCTAAGCAAGCCCACACGTGATCAAGTGATTGCATTGGCTGGTATATTTCAGGCATGCCAGCTGGTGGAAACGCTGGCCAAAAATGGTTCTGTCCCATCAGATCGCTTTAATGTCTGTATTGATAGTCTGTTTCAGAAAAATCCGGAAAGTACTGATGCGGTCTTTGGTTCAGTTGAACACCTGCAATTGGGTATCGAATCTATGCAGGAACTGATTACGCTGCAGTCTAGGGGAAAGCCGTCAGACACCTTGCGATATGTTGTCGGCGTGGTACACCTGTCAAAGAAACTGCGTCAGAATAAGGCGATGTTAAATCAAATTGGCGAAAGATTGGAGCAGGCTTCTCGTCAGGCAGAACATTTCTCAACCAGTCATACCAATGTTATTGCCAACTTAGCTCAGGTGTATCAAGACAGCATTAGTACCTTTCGGCATCGAATTCAGGTCAACGGTTATGCTGATTACCTCCAGCAGGAAAGCATTGCTCAGCGAATCCGTTGCCTACTGTTTGCCGGTATTCGTGCTGCAATGTTGTGGCACCAGCTGGGAGGGCGGCGGCGTCACCTGATACTCAACCGGAAAGATATCCTCGCACAGCTGCGAGATGTGAGGGTGAGTCTCTAATATCTCAGTTTGTTTTCCTGGTCTTAGGAATAATTTCCACCTGAAAAATGCCGGTAATTACGGTAGAATTCGCGCGACTATCAAATCACTATCAACTCAGCGCTATCAACCCTACTCTCAACTGATTTTTAACGGATTAAATCTCATCAGATTTCGGAATGAACCATGAAGCTCTCCAGTTTGACAGCAGTATCCCCCGTCGATGGCCGCTACGGCAGTAAAACCGCTGATCTTCGTTCAGCCTTTAGTGAGTTTGGCCTCATCAAGAATCGTGTGCTGGTAGAGATTCGCTGGTTACAGCATTTAGCTTCACACCCAGAGTTGTCCGAGGTTGGGCCTCTTTCCTCTGAGTCCAATGCAGTCTTGAATAGCCTAGTTGATCGCTTTAGTGAGAAAGATGCTGAACGTATCAAAGAAATCGAGCGTACAACAAATCATGACGTCAAGGCGGTTGAATACTTTATAAAGGAAAGTATTGCTGATGTCCCTGAGTTGAGTGACATCAAAGAATTTGTACACTTTGCCTGTACCTCTGAAGATATTAACAACCTCTCTCATGCGTTAATGCTCAAGGAAGGTCGAGACCTGGTGCTGCTACCTCAGGCTGAAGAGATCTCAGGTCAAATGGCGATAATGGCAAAAGCCTATGCAGATGTGCCTATGCTCTCTCGCACTCATGGCCAGACAGCCTCGCCGACCACCGTGGGTAAGGAGTTTGCGAATGTGACCTATCGTCTAAATCGCCAAATTAAGCAAATTCGACAAGTGACATTGATGGGTAAAATTAATGGTGCAGTGGGTAATTACAACGCGCACCTGTCTGCATACCCTAATGTTGACTGGGCCGCCAATGCCGAGATATTTGTGACTAGTCTGGGGCTTAGTTTTAATCCTTACACCACGCAGATAGAACCTCACGATTATATTGCCGAGTTGTTTGATGCTATTGCTCGTTTCAATACTATCTTGATCGACTTTAATCGAGACATTTGGGGCTATATCTCTCTCGGTTATTTCAAACAAAAAACAGTGGCCGGTGAAGTGGGCTCTTCCACAATGCCACATAAAGTTAACCCCATTGATTTTGAAAACTCCGAAGGCAACCTTGGTCTCGCTAATGCTGTATTCGGGCACTTGGCGCAAAAGCTACCTGTATCCCGGTGGCAACGTGACCTGACTGATTCCACGGTGCTCCGCAATATGGGGGTCGGTTTTGGGTACAGCTTGATTGCCTACCAATCAACCTTGAAAGGTATTAGTAAACTCGAACTCAATGGGGCGCGCCTTGCTGAAGATTTGGACAATACTTGGGAAGTTCTAGCCGAGCCCGTACAAACAGTGATGCGTCGTTACAACATACCTGAACCCTATGAAAAGCTGAAGGCGTTGACCCGAGGTCAGGGTATTACGAAGGACGCGCTGCTCAACTTTGTGGAAACCCTTGATATTCCCGAGGACGCTAAGGCGGAACTCCGCTCTCTGACACCAGCGAGTTATATTGGTAATGCCGTGGAGCAGGCCAAGGCTATTTGATCTTATCGTGGCTTGTGCGCACATGCGGCAATTCAAATAACCTAAAGGCGTGTATAGATGTCAGACAACTTCCCTGTTCTAGGTAATATTTCAGCCGAAAAATTTCTTGCGGAATATTGGCAAAAAAAACCACTATTAATTCGTAATGCCCTACCCAATTTCGAATCGCCTCTAAGCCCCGACGAACTAGCGGGCTTGTCTCTTGAAGATGAGATCGAATCACGTATCGTTATCGAGGAAGGTGAAACGGGGCCTTGGGAGGCACTCCATGGCCCGTTTAACGAAGAGACCTTTAGTCAATTACCTGAAAAAAAATGGTCTTTACTGGTACAGGCCGTCGATTTATGGCTACCTGAAGTAAAGGCCTTACTGGATCATTTTACGTTTTTACCACCCTGGCGTCTCGATGATGTAATGGTGAGCTATGCACCTGAAGGTGGTGGCGTTGGCCCCCACTACGATTATTACGATGTGTTTTTACTTCAGGGGTTGGGCCAGCGTCGCTGGCAGATTGGACAGGCTTGTGATCAAGACTCTCCTCAACTCAAGGGCACCAGTCTGCGGATATTGCGAGACTTGGATGTCTCTGAGGACTGGGTTCTGAATCCCGGAGATATGTTGTATCTTCCCCCGCAAATTGCGCATTCAGGGGTTGCTCTGAATGACTGTATGACTTATTCCATCGGTTTTAGGGCACCTTCTGCCACTGATATGCTGGATGATCTAACCACTGAGTTGCTGTCTCAGGGACATTCAGTGTATTACAGTGATCCAGCATTAACCCTAGATATGGCGACAGAAAATATCGACCCGGCCTTTATTCAGCAGGTGAAATCATTGTTATCGAGCGTGCTTGAGGATGAAGCGCTGCTTACTGATTGGTTTGCCCGATATATGACCGCACCGAAGTACCCTACTCTGGTTGATGAATCAGATGAGATTCGAATTGCCAAGGTAGATGGTCTTCAGTATGAAAATGGTGAGCCAAAAGCGTAACTATATCCCAAGGTTAGGCTTAGCTCACTTGACCGCAGCAGCTTCTCCGCCTGGCCACCTTGGATCAGTAGCACCAGAAAGATGGTCATCATCACTCGTTATGGCCTGAATTCGCCCCAACACATGGGGTGTGGTATCAATCTGATGTCCCATTTTCTTGAGTACCATGATGGTATCTGGGCTGATACCTTTCTCAACCAGAACCATATCAGGCAACCACTGGTGGTGAATTCGCGGCGCGGCCGTTGCTTCAGCGATATTCATACCAAATTCAACTCTATTAAGAATATTTTGTAAAACCACCGTGATGATAGTACTGCCTCCGGGGCTGCCCGTAGCCATAATGGGTTTTCCATTTTGGAAGACAATGGTCGGAGTCATGGATGATAGGGGGCGTTTGTTCGGTTCAATAGCATTGGCTTTATCTCCGATCAACCCATAGGCATTAGGGACGCCGGGTTTAGCGGAAAAGTCATCCATTTCATTGTTCAGTAGAAACCCAGCACCTGCTACAGAGATACCACTACCATAGGAAAAATTCAGCGTGTAGGTATTACTGACAACATTGCCCTGACTGTCCCACACTGAAAAGTGTGTTGTTTGCGGGCTTTCTTCGGGAACCGTTAAGGCGGGTTGAATATCCGTCGAACGTGAAGATCCTTGTAAATGAATATGTTCACGCAACTGTTTTGCGTAGGTTTTATCCGTCAGTGCGGCAACAGGTACAGGATAGAAGTCGGGATCCCCTAAGTATTGACTGCGATCAGCATAGGCCCTGCGCATGGTTTCTATCAGCCGGTGCAGATAGGCTGCGCTGTTGTGACCTAGATTGGCCAAGTCCCAACCTTCAAGCACGTTCAGCATTTGAACTAAGTGGACGCCACCAGATGATGGCGGTGGCATAGACGCTATGACGTAGCCCCGATAAGTTCCCGTTATGGGTGTCCGTTCAATCACGCGGTAGTGAGTCAAATCATCCTGTGTAATGAGACCGCCACCTCGTTCCATCTCTTCTACGATGAGACCTGCCACCCAGCCTTGGTAAAAACCATTAGCACCCTCATGTGCAATTTGCTTAAGTGTTTTGGCCAAGTCTAGTTGCTGCCAATTATCTCCAGCCTGTAGTGGTGTTCCGTCTTTCCTTGAGAAATAATGGGCTGAGGATGAGTTGGCTTGCAACCTGGGTCGAGCTCTATCCAGTGAGTAAGCAAGAGAATCACTGACTTGAATTCCGTTGGCAGCTAGCGCAATAGCCGGCGCCATAACCTGTTGAAGGTTCATCGTGCCGTAAAGTTTAAGTACATGGGTAAGGCCCGCTACCGTCCCAGGAGTCCCTGCAGATTGATGACTGAACCGGGCAAGTGTCACATCAACCTCTCCCTGACTATTGAGAAATAGCCCCTGATGAGAGGCAGAGGGTGCCATTTCACGATAATCGATTGCCAGGGTTTTACCGCTCTTTGCAAGGTGTATTAGCATAAAACCGCCGCCACCGAGGTTGCCGGCTTGTGGTAGCGTGACGGCAAGGGCAAACCCCGTAGCCACTGCCGCATCGATAGCATTACCGCCACGGGATAGGATCTCGCCCCCCACTCTACTGGCGATGGCCTCTTGTGATACCACCATGCCCATTTTGGATATAACTGGGTGAAACCGTGCTGATCGATCAAAAATAGGCGGAGTAGCATCGGCTTGCAAAAGCGTGGGTATCTGCAGAAGAGCAAGAAGGATTAGGATAGTTAAGCTGTGGATGGTATTTTTCAAGTAGCTGCTCCGCCTTGGTGTAACGCAAATCTTAACTATCCGATACTGTTTATACAGCCACAGTGGAGCTAATATCAAGAACAAAGGGCGATTAAAAATAAAGGGTGATTATGATGGAAACGGTCGAATACTTCCCCATTGAAGTTGAACAAACCAGCTGGGAGGTTTCCAGTGGTGTACTAACAGACATTCGACATAAGGTTTTTGTTGAAGAGCAACATGTGCCTGTGGAAGAAGAGATCGACGAACATGATCAGCACGCCGCTCATTGGTTGGCCTATGGGCCCAATGATAAGGCGATGGCAACAAGTCGGATGTTGTCTGATGGGCATATCGGTAGGATGGCGGTGCTCAAGGAGTATCGAGAACGAGGTGTTGGCTCATCGCTAATGCGTAATATGATTCGTTATGCCATTCGTGAAGGAATGGATCAGATGTTTTTGTATGCTCAAATCAAGGCTGTTCCATTTTATGAGGGTTTTGGTTTTATAGCTCAGGGTGACCCCTTCATGGATGCAGGGATTCCACATAAGACGATGCTGCTTAAGCTGCACCGCTACCGCGATAACTCACCACAACCCGTTCTACCGGACATCTCCGAGGAAGAGCGACAAAGAATAAGTCTTGATGGTGCGGAAAACTTCCGGGATCAAGCTGTAAAATTGGTCAACCGAGCACAAAGGGAAATACGTATCTTTACTGATCGGTTGGAACCGGAGATGTACAGCAATAGTCAATTCTGCGATGCGGTTTATGCCTTTGCTACCAGTCACCCCATGGCTCGGGTGAGAATTCTGGTGAAAGATATCCCCCATGTCATTCAGCAGACAAACTTGTTGCAGGATTTGTGTCTCCGTTTGCCAAGTCGTATTCAAATGAGGAAGTTTCAATCTAAAGAAGCCTGTCTGCATACCGACTTTCTTCTTGTTGATAGGGTCGGGATTCTTTACAAGCAGGAGCCTGAGCGATTCGTCGGTTATGTGATTGACCATGCACCAATGGAAGCTGTTGAGTTGGCACAAGAATTCGATAGCCTTTGGGAGCAGGCTGAGCTGGATCCTGAGCTAAGACGTTTGCATATATAGAGCAGCTATCTCTTTAGATAGCACAAATAAAAACGGTCGGAGTCATTGCTGACTCCGACGCTCGTCGATCGCTAAAACAATAGTTAACCGATTGGTGATCAAACGATTAATGGTTAAATGATTCGACCGTTAAAGCAGTTTTGCTTTCTGTCGGTAAGCATGAAGCAGGGGTTCAGTGTAGCCACTGGGTTGCTCTTTTCCCTTGAAAACCAGATCACAAGCAGCGGAAAAGGCTATGCTCTGATCAAAGTTTGGTGCCATGTTGCGATAAACGGAATCAGCTGCATTTTGGCCATCTACTACTGCAGCCATGCGCTTCATGGTTTCCATCACTTGTTCTTCAGTGCAAATACCATGACGCAACCAGTTGGCAAGATGTTGGCTGGAAATACGAAGCGTTGCACGGTCTTCCATTAAGCCTACATTGTTGATGTCTGGCACCTTAGAGCAACCTACGCCCTGCTCCACCCAGCGTACAACGTAGCCGAGAATACCCTGAGCATTGTTGTCGAGTTCTTTCTGAATTTGGTCTACAGATAGCTCTCTATCGAGGAGTGGGATAGTCAGAATGTCGTCAACACTGGCTGGTACACGCGAAGCGAGCTCTATCTGACGCGCAAATACGTCCACTTGATGATAGTGCAGCGCATGTAATGCAGCCGCTGTAGGAGAAGGCACCCAGGCAGTGTTAGCGCCTGCCATTGGGTGACCAATTTTGGCTTCCATCATGTCAGCCATGTTTTCGGGTACAGGCCACATGCCTTTACCAATTTGTGCTTTATCTTTGAGGCCGCAAGCGAGACCGACATCAACATTTTGGTCTTCGTAGGCGGAAATCCACTTCATGGTTTTAAGTAGGCCCTTCGGTGCGAAGGCACCCGCTTCCATACTGGTATGGATTTCGTCACCCGTTCGATCGAGAAATCCTGTGTTGATAAACACGACGCGCTCGCTGGCTGCACGAATACACTCCTTCAGATTGACCGAAGTGCGGCGTTCTTCATCCATAATGCCCACTTTCACCGTGTTACGGTCAAGACCAAGCGCATCTTCAACACGGTCAAACAACTCGTTGGTAAACGCGACTTCCTCAGGACCGTGCATTTTGGGTTTAACTATGTAGACACTACCTGTTTTACTGTTGCGGTAGGTGCCATTGCCCTTGAGGTCGTGAATAGCAATCAGGCTGGTCATCATGGCATCCATAATACCTTCTGGCACTTCGTTGCCATCAGTATCGAGAATAGCCGGGTTAGTCATGAGGTGGCCCACATTGCGAATAAACAACAGGCTCCGTCCTGGAAGAACCAGGGAGTTGCCATCTGGTGTCGTGTATTCACGATCTGCATTCATTCGACGGACAATGGTCTTCCCGCCTTTTTCCATGGCTTCTTCAAGATCGCCCTTCATCAGGCCTAGCCAGTTATGGTAGATCAGAGCCTTGTCTTCAGCATCTACCGCTGCGACAGAATCTTCGCAGTCCATAATCGTCGTCAGAGCTGCTTCCATTAGAATATCTTTGATACCAGCAGAATCTGAGGCGCCAATTTCTGTATTTCTATCTACTTGAACTTCAAGGTGTAACCTATTGTTTACAATTAGGATTGAGTCGGGATTTTCAGGCGATCCTTGGTAGCCAGAAAATTTGGATGGCTCTGCTAGTCCTACCTGAAGATCGTCACCGAGCTGAACCTGAAGCGCGCCATCAACGATAGAATATTGTGTTGCATCGCGATGTGACCCCTGTGCTAAGGGAGCGGCTTGGTCAAGAAGGTTTCTTCCATATTCAATCGCTTTTGCACCGCGAACAGGGTTATAACCTGCAGTCTTCTCCGCACCATCTGTTTCGGGTAGAACATCCGTGCCATACAGTGCGTCATACAGACTACCCCATCGAGCGTTCGCTGCATTAAGTGCAAATCGGGCATTCATAACTGGCACCACCAGTTGTGGCCCTGCTTGTGAGGTGATTTCGGGGTCTACATTAGAGGTGGTGATAGCAAAGTCGTCACCTTCGGAAACCAGATAACCAATATCCTGTAAAAACGCTTTATATTCGGCCTGATTAACATTTTGGCCGGCCCGCTCCTGATGCCATTGATCAATTTGCGTTTGCAGGTGGTCCCGTTTAGCAAGAAGTTCGCGATTTTTAGGTGCAAGATCCGCGATAATAGAAGCAAATGATTGCCAGAACGCGTCCATATTAACGCCGGTTCCGGGAATAATGTCTTGTTTAACCAAGTCATAAATCGAACGAGCGACCTGAAGTCCGCTCACTTGAACACGTTCTGTCATGATGGAGCCTTCTGTTAAATACTAATGAAGAGTGTGATTGTAGGAAAACTAATAAGGATTTAGCAATTTTATGGGTTTTATTTCCGCTATTTTTTGAGCGAATAAAGGTGCTAGTTCAGGGTGCTGGCGACATCGGCGATTAAACGCCTCATCCATTGGTGTGCAGGATTGTGTTGTAGTAAGGGGCTCCACGCCATTTTTAACTCTATTTCAGGAATATCGAAAGGTGGATCAAGAATCTCCACGTTGGGGTTGTCTGCTAGGAGTTCGGCCGCTTTTGTGGGTAGCGTGACCACCAGATCCCGTAGTTCAGCGAGGCGCATTGCCGCTTGGTAGTGGCGTGTAAAAACACGGATACGACGTTGTTTGCCAAGTTTTTCTAATGCTTCATCGACCCACCCCAACCTAGCCCCGGGCCCCATACCTACTCCGACCCCCATGCCCGTTTTACTAACCCAGACATGCCCAGAGGCTAGATAGTTATCCAGTGTGAATGCATCGCGTATGGGGTTATGGCTGCTTAAAATGCAGGAAAAAGTGTCCCGCCAGATGGTCATTTGATGAAATGACTGCGGGAGTACATCAAATCGATTTATGACTAAGTCAACGGTGCCCTGCTCTACATCTTGGTAGCTGATGTCACTGGGTGTCAGTACATCGAGCGTAATATTGGGTGCTTCTGAGCGAAGTCGGCGCATCAAGTGAGGCAAGAGTGTTGATTCCGTGTAGTCACTAACAGAGATCCGAAATACCCTGTCTGCTTCAGCAGCATTGAACTCTTTTCGTGGCTCTACGGCCTTCTCGATAGATGCGAGGACTTCTCTCACGATTGGCTGTAATTGCTCTGCCCTTTCAGTGGGCGTCATACCGTCGCTAGTTCTTACCAGTAAAGGGTCATTGAACAAGTCACGTAAACGGCGCAGACCGTTACTCATAGCTGGTTGACTGATGCCCATGCTTTCCGCGGCACGCGTTACATTGCGCTCTTTGAGAAGCACATCTAGATAAACTAGCAGGTTTAAATCTACGCCACGTACATTCATATTAAAAATACCGGAAATAAGGTCTATAGATTAGCTAAATTTTGGGTGGCTGGCTAGAATTCGTTTCCTTAGAGGACCAATTTTTTGTTTTCAACCGGGAAGGACTGACCATGTCAAACTACACCAACGACATCGATGCAGCCGCAGCGCTGTGTAAAACAAACGGTAGCGCATGGAATGCGATTAACCCTGAATCTGTAGCGCGTATGCGTGCTCAGAATAAATTCAAAACTGGCTTAGACATAGCTAAATACACTGCTGACGTAATGCGCGCTGACATGGCGGCGTTCGACGGTGACAAGACTAAGTACACACAGTCTCTAGGTTGCTGGCATGGTTTCATTGGTCAGCAGAAGATGATTTCTATTAAGAAACACTTCAACGGCCAAACTGACCGTCGTTACTTGTACCTCTCTGGTTGGATGGTTGCGGCCCTGCGTTCTGACTTCGGTCCTCTTCCCGACCAGTCTATGCACGAGAAGACTACTGTTGCTAGCTTGGTAGAAGAGTTGTATACCTTCCTGCGTCAAGCTGATGCACGTGAGCTAGGTGGCCTATTCCGTGCTCTGGACACTGCTCGTGAAGCGGGTGATGAAGTAAAAGCTAAAGATATTCAAAATCAAATCGACAACCACGTGACACACGTTGTGCCGATTATTGCTGACATCGATGCAGGCTTCGGTAACGCTGAAGCGACCTACGTGATGGCTAAGCAAATGATCGAAGCTGGCGCATGTTGCTTGCAGATCGAAAACCAGGTTGCAGATGAAAAGCAATGTGGTCACCAGGACGGCAAAGTCACCGTACCTCATGCCGATTTCCACTCTAAGCTTCGTGCTCTGCGTTACGCTTTCTTGGAGCTGGGTATCGACAACGGCGTTATCGTTGCACGTACTGACTCTGAAGGAGCAGGCCTGACTAAAGAAATCGCTGTTGTTAAAGAGCCTGGCGATCAGGGCGATATCTACAACTCTTACCTGGACGTTGAAGAAATCGCTGTTGCTGACATGGCTGAAGGCGACGTATGCTTCAACCGTGATGGCAAGCTGGTTCGTCCTAAGCGCCTGCCTTCAGGTCTGTACCAGTTTCGTCAGGGTACGGGTGAAGAGCGTTGCGTATTTGACAGCATCGAAGCTATTAAAGCTGGTGCTGACCTGCTGTGGATCGAAACTGCAACGCCAAGCGTTCAAGACATCACCGACATGATGAACGAAGTGCGTAAAGAGATTCCTGATGCGAAGCTGGTTTACAACAACTCTCCTTCTTTCAACTGGACTCTGAACTTTCGTCAGCAGGCGTTCGACGCCATGGTTGAAGCCGGTGAAGACGTATCTGCCTACGACCGCGCCAACCTGATGAGCGTTGAGTACGACGAGTCTGAGCTGTCTGCACGGGCCGACGACAAGATTCGCACTTTCCAGGCTGATACTGCTCGTGAAGCAAACATCTTCCACCACTTGATCACTCTGCCGACCTACCACACTGCTGCGCTGTCTACTGACAACCTGGCTAAAGAGTACTTCGGTGATGCCGGCATGCTGGGCTATGTTGCTGGCGTACAGCGTAAAGAGATTCGTCAAGGTATCGCATGCGTTAAGCACCAAAACATGTCTGGTTCGGACATGGGTGACGACCATAAAGAATACTTTGCTGGTGAGAACGCTTTGAAAGCTGGCGGCGCGAAAAACACGTCTAACCAATTTGGCTAAGCTGAATTAGTTTTGAAATGAAGTACCCTGGTGATTGCCCCTTCATAACCAGTGTACAGTCCATTCTTGGACATAAAGGCGGCCCCCTGTATATGGTGTCGCCTTTTTTATGAATACTTTTCATATATGTAATGGTTTCTAATTATCCCTACTAAAAAATCGAATGGTTTTTTACGTTAGAATTCCAACCTGCTTTCTACTAAAAACTGATTAAGTGATGTCGAATATGGCTGATACACCTGCTTTTCTTAAAGATGCTAAAGATTTGTTAGCCGAACAAGGGTTTGCTACGAGTGATACTTGGTATCACGGTACTTCATCTGCGCTGGTCGACTCAATCAAAGAGCAGGGCTTGAAACGCTCCGGTGATAAAGCGTTGAAGGACGCCGCCAAAAAAACCATGGCAACTATCGGGAATAGCTATACAGAATCGATTGAGCCGGTTTTTTTGACGCAAAGTAAAGAATTAGCTTTTTACTGGGCTGAGCAAGCGGTTAGAGACCGCAGCGTGCGGGTTGAGGGTGATCAGCAGCCAGTCGTGTTTACAATAAAACTCCCAGAAGAATTGAATATACAAGTAAAACCCGATGTGGGTGCAGCGAGCTTACTGTTAGTGAAAGAAGGTGAAAATTTTATGGCTCATCTGGCGGGTATTTATCAGGTAAATGGTTTCAGTGCACCGGATATAGACTTGATCAGTGCAGACCGTTTGGAGTACTTAAATAAATTGGGCATGGCTTACTTTAATGCGGATATTGGAGTTGCATACCTAGATATAATTACTGGCTAATTGTATTTGTAGAATGAAGACTTCATAGGTCGACCATGATATGGGTGATGATCATAAAGAATACTTTGCTAATGAAGCTGCACTGAAAGCTTCAGGTAAAGACAATACCAAGAACCAATTCTAAGTTTTATTCACTCTATGTTCCCATAGAAGATTTTAAGGAGCTGCACGTTTGTGTAGCTCCTTTTTTTATAACCTATTTGGATACTTTGCTCTTTGTCTGGCTATGAAGATAATCAGCAAGAGCGGCCCTCTCAGTATCAGTCAGCTTCTCAAAGTTTGGCATTACGCGATGCTGACCGGACCCCCGAATCCATTCCATTAATTCGTGCTGCGATTTTCGTGTCAGAAGTGTCGCGGGAATACGCTTTAGATAATCACCACGACCTGTTCTGGGGTGACATTCAGAACAGTTTTCCTGGAACAGAGCTTCTCCTGCTATAACAGAAGGGCTTGGTGATGTTTGCTCATCAGTACACCCCATCAGAACAGCCGAAATTCCAATAGTAAGTATGGGTCTCATATAACGCATCAGTTTCCCCCTAATAGAAACAAACAATCTCAGTGTTAAATCCGCTTAATGTATACCTATGAAGCTAGCATACAAAAATTGAACAAATTATATAGTAGTATTTTGGCATCCTCATTTAATTTTTCAGAGGTTGACTCGAAACAATAACTCCATTGTTATCAGCATAAACATAGTCTCCTGAGTTAAAGGTTACGCCGCCAAATGTGACGGGAACATTCAGGTCACCAATACCACGCTTATCTGTTTTCAGAGGAATGCTGGCAAGAGCCTGTACTCCAAGGTCTAAACTAGCCAGAGCATCTACATCGCGGACACAGCCATAAATGATAATGCCTTCCCAACCATTCTTTACGGCATTTTCTGCAATCATGTCACCCAACAATGCGCGCCGAAGTGATCCGCCACCATCTACGACCATGACTTTTCCTTGACCAGGGTTGCCGGCGTGCTCTTTGACTAACGAGTTATCCTCATGGCACTTTATTGTGACGACTTCACCACCAAAGGATTCTCGGCCTCCAAAGTTTCCCATCATTGGTTCTAATACGTGAACGAGTTCCGGGTGGTCGTCGCACAAATCGGGTGTTGAGTACGTCATGTTCATTCCTGTTATTGTTTAATCAAAATGCCTACTTGGCCATTCTCTTCCACCAGCTCATAGTGAGCCAGCGGTGGTATATCAGCAACGGCTTCACCGCCTAAGGCTGCTCCGTTGTCCAAACGAAAAGTGATTTTGTGTTTAGGGCATTGTATGCAGCCGTCAGTAAGTCGCGCTCTATTTAGTGGCGAGCCGTCATGTGGGCACCGGTTAGGGATCAAGCGAGTCTGACCACCACTGTGCACCAGTAGCATATCCTGCCCTATTACAGTAAAACGCTTAAGGTAACCTTCGCAAATACTGGCAATGTCGTCTAGAGGATAAAAATTCATAGTGAAAGTGAGAGTGCCACCATCTGTTCTATCCAGCAATGAGTAGTATCAAATAGTTGTGATTGATGGAATAACCAAAGGAAAATAGACATTTCATTATATAAGAAATGAGATTTTAGATGAATATCCACAAGATTCTTAGGATGGTTACATGACGCTTTTCGACCAATCATAAATTGAATTTGGTGAGCAGTGACGTAGACTAGCATCCCATGAAACAAGTAGATATTGTCGATTTCCCCTATCGGTTAGATGCTGAGCGGCTATTTGGTGCTGTTCGCGACCTGCCGGATGCTATCTGGCTAGATAGCGGTAAACCTCGTAGTTTATACGGGCGATTCGATATCATTACTGCCCAGCCCGATACGGTGCTGGAAACGGTTGGTCATACCACTCGGATCATTACTTCACATACCACCCACGCTAGTGAGGAAGACCCTTTTTCGTTGGCAGAGCAATTACTGGCATCCACAGGCCCTGTAGATAAATGTTATAACAGCCACCCTTTTGTCGGTGGCCTGGCAGGTTATTTTGGCTACGACCTTGGCCGTACTATCGAGGTGCTCCCCCATACGCTGAGTAAAGTCGATAACCTTCCGGATATGCGAGTAGGTAATTACAGTTGGGCGCTGGTGTTAAATCACTTGGCACAGAAAGCCTGGCTTTTTTTTCGCCACAATTGTCCAGATTCCCTGCGAAAAGATATAACCCGGCGATTGAAGCAGACGAATGACCGTGTCATTGACGATAGTGCCATTGATGATAGTGTCGTTAATCATTCGCTTACTGACGGAAGCTTTAGTCCATCCATATCCAAAAATGACTACCTGAAAACCATAGCCAGGGTGAAGCAGTACATATCAGAGGGAGATTGCTATCAAGCAAATATCGCTCAACATTTTTCAGCGCCGTTTAGTGGCGACAATTGGGCTTTGTACCGGTCTTTACGTAGAGTATTACCATCGCCTTATAGCTGTTTCTATCAATGGGGTGATAAAAATCAGGCAGTCCTCAGTCTTTCTCCTGAGCGTTTTCTAAAATTATCAATGGGTCAGGTTGAGGCTAAGCCAATCAAGGGGACTTCTCGTCGGGGTAATACTGTCGATGAGGACCAAATTAATGCCATTGCGCTGATGAATAGCCCTAAAAATCGCGCTGAAAATCTGATGATTGTGGATTTATTGCGGAATGACCTAGGTAAGACCTGTGAACCCGGCTCCATTCGTGTTCCTAAAATGTTTGCACTGGAGAGCTTTCCTAATGTGCATCATCTTGTCAGCACCGTAACGGGTAAATTACGCAGCAATGAGTCAGCCTTATCCTTACTTCGTGGGTGTTTTCCGGGAGGGTCGATTACCGGTGCACCTAAAAAGCGGGCCATGGAAATTATTGAAGAGCTGGAGGTTTGCCGACGATCAGTCTACTGCGGCAGCATTGGATACATCAGTGCTACGGGACGTATGGATACCAATATCGCCATCCGAACCCTGATAGCTGATGGTGAGAAGCTTCATTGTTGGGGCGGAGGTGGTATTGTCGCTGACTCTATCGCTGAAAGTGAGTATCAGGAAACCCTGGATAAAATTAGGGTATTAATTGAACCCTGATAGCGATACTCGTCCTTGAGTCTTATCTAAAGACTTAAATCCCGATTACTCGCCTTGATGAATTCCTTTTTAAGTGACTCAAAATCTTGAACAGCCGGAAATTGTGGGAATTCATCAATCACATTTTGTGGCGCATGGAATAAAATACCTGCATCGGCTTCAGCCAGCATCGTGGTGTCATTGTAGGAATCACCCGCTGCAATAGTGCGGTAGTACATGCTTTTGAAACCGACTACGGCTTGGCGTTTTGGATTAGCCTGACGCAACTTATAATCGGTTACACGGCCATGGCTATCCACTTCCAGCCTATGGCACAGCAACGTTGGAAAACCCAACTGCCGCATGAGTGGCTGGGCAAACTCATAGAAGGTATCGGAAAGAATCACTACCTGAAAACGTTCACGTAGCCAATCCACAAAGTCTTTCGCACCATCTAATGGACTCAAGGTGGCAATCACCTCTTGAATCTCATTTAGACCAAGACCATTCTTCTCAAGGATATCTAAGCGATAACGCATGAGTACATCATAATCTGGCTCATCACGTGTTGTTCTCTTTAACGCTTCAATGCCAGTCTTTTCAGCAAATGCAATCCAGATCTCTGGTATCAGAACGCCTTCCAAGTCCAAACATGCGATTTCCACAATCTATTCCTCAACGATTCAACGGGGGATCAAAAACGGCGCAACTCTACCGATTTCAGGCGAATAGCGCAACAAACGCCCGTTATTTTGCCATGATGCCTATCAGTCTGCTTAACAACGTAAACTTCACCAAAAAACACCTGATAATAGTCTCTATCACAGCACTCCCATCTTAATAGCTGGATGAATGTAAGTTATATTTTCTGATTATTTTTCCTTTAGTTAAGGCTCTGGTATCATTCGCGGCCTTATGATGACTGGTCGATAACCCACAGAGAATATTGAGTAATTCCTATGTCTGAAAACCTTCTATCCACGGTCGATCTTGACCAGACCCTTTCTGCTCAAACACCCCAGGAAATTTTGTCTTTTGCCCTGGAACAGTTTGACAATATCGCCATTTCATTCAGTGGTGCTGAAGATGTGGTTCTGGTTGATATGGCGTATAAGATAGCACCCGAAAAGGTTCAGGTATTCTCTCTGGATACTGGCCGACTGCACTCTGAAACCTACCGCTACATTGAAAAAGTACGCGAACACTACAATATTGATATTGATGTAGTGTTCCCTGAATCAGAAGCCGTTAACAAATTGGTTCGGGAGAAAGGCTTATTCAGTTTTTACAAAGATGATCATAAAGAGTGTTGCAGCATCCGTAAGATTGGACCATTGCGTCGTAAATTATTGACAGTGGATGCATGGATTACAGGTCAACGCCGCGACCAGAGCCCTGGAACACGTGCTGCGATTCCAGTGATTCAAGATGACAAGGCTTTTGCTCGTCCCGGTGAAAGCCTGACTAAGTTCAACCCATTAGCAAACTGGTCTTCCGAACAGGTTTGGGCCTACATACGTAGTAATAACGTGCCCTACAATGAGTTACACGACCGAGGCTTTGTTAGCATTGGCTGTGAGCCTTGTACTCGTCCTACGGGACCAACTCAGCATGAGCGTGAAGGCCGTTGGTGGTGGGAAGAAGCTACTCTTAAGGAATGTGGGCTACACGACGTAAACATTAAAAAGTAATTTGGCCAATAGTAATTTGGAATAATCTCATGAAAATCACCCTCGTTAAGAAGATTAAACTGGATGGCAGCCTTTGCAAGAAGTGCGAAGAAGTACAGCAAAAGTTGGATGCCACTGGCCAGATTAGCTTGATTGATGAGGTGTTGATCGCGGATGAGCGGGATCCTTTATCACCTGGAATGGAGATCGCCTCACTCTTTAATGTAGAGCGAGCACCCTTCTTCTTGGTTGAACGCGAAGGTAAAGCGCCAGAGATTCATACGATTTATTTTAAATTCGTCAAAGAGGTACTGAATCAAAAAACCCTTGAAGAAGATGAGTTGAAAGAAATTCTTAACGACAACCCAGATTTGGATTTTCTCTAACCCAAAAAGTAACTTACTACAAAAGATTCCGCAGTAGCCCGTCAATTCACCTTTGTTACTTTAAGGTTACTTAATATTCCGGCAATTCAATTGAACTGAAGAACCTTTCAAAGTCATCTCTAGCACGAATTGAGCAAGCTTCATCTACCCTCTCCCGGGTTAAGTGAGGTGCAAACAGCTCGATAAAATCATACATATAGCTACGAAGATAAGTACCCCGGCGAAAACCAATACTGGTAATACTGGATTTAAACAAGTGCTTCGCCTCAAGAGCGACCAGATCGCTGTCCGCCTCCGGGTCGTAGGCCATATGCGCAACAATACCAATACCAAGTCCCAGTCTCACATAAGTCTTTATTACATCCGCATCAGTGGCGGTAAATACAACTTTAGGTATTAGTCCTCGATCATTAAACGCCTCATCAAGCTTGGAACGACCTGTAAAACCAAACACATACGTTACCAAGGGGTAGTTGGCCACATCCTCCAGTGTTAAAGATGAGATCTGCGTCAAAGGGTGATCTTTGGGAACTAAAATACAGCGATTCCAGCGATAACACGGCATCATTAATAGATCATGGAACAAGTCCAGTGCTTCAGTGGCAATAGCAAAATCTACAGTGCCATCAACCGCTTGTTCAGAAATCTGTATGGGGGTGCCCTGATGCATATGTAGTGAAACATCAGGGTATTTATTAATAAAGGATTCGATAACGCCCGGAAGCGCATAACGAGCTTGTGTATGGGTGGTAGCAAGGGTCAGGCTACCCTTTCGAGGATTGTTATATTCTTGCGCAAGCTGCTTAATATCATCAACCTGCCTAAGAATATTACCGGCCACGGCAAGAATGTCTTCACCCGCAGGGGTAACTCGTGTCAGGTGTTTACCGCTTCGAGTAAAAATTTCAACGCCTAGCTCATCCTCTAACAGCCTTATCTGTTTACTGATACCTGGCTGAGAGGTATACAGGCTCAGAGCCGTGGCGGAGACGTTCAGCTCATGGTGTGCCACTTCCCATATATAGCGAAGTTGTTGTAGTTTCATTGCCTTACCTATATAGACTCTGATGATCTAGAAATATAAATAACTATTACTTTGAAGAATAGATAGAAATTGCTAGAGTTGCCAACCTTTGATTAGTGGCCGGATAAACAATCACTTGCTGGACTTTCTACTGTACGTTATCTCGGGTGCCGGTGTTGGTCTGATTATTGGGTTAACGGGCGTCGGTGGCGGTTCGTTAATGACGCCTCTGCTGATCCTATTTGGTATTCCTTATAACGTTGCCATTGGCACCGACCTACTCTACGCCTCTGTCACTAAGGCAAGCGGAGTGGCGGCACATGCCCGCCAGAATAGTGTGCAGTGGCGCCTAGTCGGTTTTTTGGCAGCAGGAAGCATCCCTTCCTCCATCATCACTGGCATACTTCTCAATCAAGTCTTTACTGATGCTGATGACTATCAGGGAATTCTGACGACCAGCCTTGGTGTCATGCTGATCATTACTGCAGCTGTGATTCTATTTAAACGTTTTCTTCGTGATGCGTCTGATAGGCCCCATGGACCTGTAGGTGCTTTTTTTCAGCTTCATGCCACACGTGTGACGTTTGTCGTTGGGATATTTCTTGGCATCTTTGTAACATTGTCATCGGTGGGCGCAGGCGCTTTCTGCGCGGCACTATTAATGACATTGTACCCACGGTTGCCAGCACTACATGTTGTGGGTACCGATATCGCTCACGCGGTACCACTGACTCTGATTGCAGGTCTGAGCCATCTGTTTTTTCTAGGTAATGTAGACTTTGTATTACTGGCAAGCCTACTTATCGGGTCACTGCCTGCCATCCAGGTGGGGACTAAGCTTGCAGCACGAATACCCAGTCATATACTTCAGACCGTTCTGGCTTTCCTTCTATTGGGTATGGGTGTGAAATTTACCGTGTTCTAGCGTTATGACTTATCTACACTAGGTAATCTGAAGGTGAACCACCCCATTCTTATGTTAATTCTCATTGGCAACACCATGTGGCACATGGCCTGTGGCTACATGAGATTTAGCAGACTCACAATGGGTCTGCTGATCATCGAAGAAGACGTCGGCACCATAGGATTTCAGAAACGCCCCCTTGTTAAGCCCACCAAGAAATAGAGACTCATCAATACGGATACCCCAGGTTCGTAGCGTTCGCACCACCCTTTCATGAGCAGGTGCTGAACGGGCCGTAACCAACGCTGTCCTAATGGGACAGGTTTTGGGTGGAAACTCGGCCTGCAAGCCATGTAGCGCTTGTAGGAAGTGCTTGAATGGGCCACCGCTCATAGGCTGCTTTGCCGCAGTTATTTCATTTTCAGTAAACGCTTCTAGACCACTTTCCTTATAGATGCGTTCAGATTCATCGGAGAACAGCACAGCATCACCATCGAAGGCAAAGCGAAGTTCATCATCATCGCGATCCTCTGCCCCTGATGATAATAATGTTGCCGCTGCAATGCCGTGATCCAATGCATTACGCACATCTTCTGCATTGGTTGAAAGAAAGAGGTGACAACCGAAAGCGGCAACATAGCGATAGGGGCTTTCACCCCCACAAAAAGCGGCACGACTAATATTGAGCTTGTGGTGTTCAATCGAATTAAAGACACGGAGACCTGTATCAGCAGAATTACGGGAGAGTAATATCACCTCGACCCGAGGCTCCCCACCTAATTTTTCATTAATTCTTAGCAGCTTTTTTACCAGGGGGAACGCCTCTCCGGGAGCAAGTATTTCATCCTCATGCTCTACCTGATATTGAGAATAGGAGTCGAGCCCTTGGTCTTCATAAACCTGATGGCTCTCATCCAAATTGAATAAAGCCCGAGATGAAATGGCGATGACCAGTTTGTCACCAAAATTCGTTGGCACTATTTTTTCCTCACTATGCTTCCGACCCTCACTATCTCTCTTTTCCTCCGGATGTCCTTCTTAGTATTCCAACCTCAACCGTGATCAGTTCAATGTAATGTCTTTACCAGCAAACCTCAAATTAGAGACCGTGGATACAAAATGCAGTACTTCTAACATTATCGCGGCTTTGACTTATCGGCATTAGGTATCTCTTCAAAATAACGCCTACTTAATCTAAAAATAACGGGGCTTAATAACAACAAACCAATCAGATTTGGAATGGCCATTAACCCATTGAGGATATCTGCAATACCCCAGACTTCACCTAGCTCTCTTGTGGCGCCAATGTAGATGGCCGCTACCCATAACAAGCGAAATGGCACAATAACCTTTATGCCCAAGAGATACTCTGCGCATCGTTCACCGTAATAGCTCCAACCGAGTATCGAGGTAAAAGCAAAGAGTGAGAGGCAAATTGATACCACTTTATCTCCATAGGGTAAGACTGAACTGAACGCTAAGGTGGTGAGAGCCGCGCCCTGTTCACCACTACTCCAGGCTCCCGTGAGAATCAGCACTAACCCGGTCATTGTGCATATCACCAGCGTATCAATAAAAGTACCCAACATCGCGATGGTGCCCTGCCGTACTGGGCTATCTGTTTCTGCTGCAGCATGAGCTATAGGTGCACTACCCAGACCAGCTTCATTGGAGAAAATACCTCGTGCCACCCCCATTCTGAGTGCCAGCATCATTGTAGCACCAGCAAAACCGCCCCCTGCCGCCACGGGTGAAAATGCACTCTTAACGACCAGTATGATAGCGGCTGGTATTGCGTCTAAATTGATCAATAAGATGATCAATGTGGCCAATAAATATAGGCCTGTCATGAGAGGGACTAGTTTACCTGCGACACTGCCAATACGTTGGATACCACCGAGTAATACCAAACCAACCAGAATCATCATGACTAAGCCACTGAGCCACTCTGGTATTGCAAAACTGCTGTTCAGTGCATCGGCGACAGAATTGGCCTGAACGGTATTACCAATACCAAAGCCTGCTAGTGTGCCGAAAAGAGCGAATAGTGCAGCTAGCCATGCCCACTTTGACCCTAAGCCATTACGGATGTAATACATGGGCCCACCCACTTTTTTACCATGTTCATCGGTTTCCCTGTACTCAACGGCTAGAACGGCTTCGCCATACTTCGTCGCCATGCCGATAAAAGCAGTACACCACATCCAGAATAGCGCGCCGGGACCACCAATACCTACCGCGGTAGCAACCCCAACAATATTGCCCGTACCCACTGTGGCAGAAAGAGAGGTCATTAGTGCATTGAATGGACTGATATCACCTTCACCAGAGCCTATGCGACCGCGAAACAGTTGCCGAAAGCCGTAACCTATCTTGCGAAGGGGTAGACCTCGTAGTCCGATACTGAGATAGAGGCCAGTACCAAGAATCAGTCCCAACATCACGGGCCCCCATACAAAACCACTAATTGTTCCAATCATCTCCTGTAGTGTCATAGATAGACCCTTTTGATGGTCGAGGCTATGGAATGAAAGTGATTACTCATGAGAGCCCGAGCTGGTTACGCTGGGAAAATAAGCCAAATAGGCCTCCAGTGTGGATAAATACGATATCACTCGCATCGTCGAACTGCCCCGCCCTAATTTCTTGTAGTAGTCCATGAAAGGCCTTACCACTGTAGACAGGATCCAAAATGACGCCTTCAAGTGCTGCAAGTTGACGAATAGTGGAAAAAATCTCTGGCGTGGCTTTCGCATAACCGGGACCAATATATTGATCATTAACATGAATCTCAATTTTTTCGATATCCAAAGACACGGAACTCTGTTGCTGCCAGTCACGCATGTCTTCACGTACTTTGCGAATAAAATAGTCTGCGTCATCACAGACAGCCATACCTAATACCAGTGCATTGAGCTGAAATAAGTGAGCCCCAAGTGTTAGTCCTGCCTGTGTTCCCCCTGATCCTGTAGCACTAACGATGACCGAGGGTGTAATTTGATGGTGGCTAAAGTCATCCGCCAATTCTCGCGCACAATTGATATACCCCCAAGCACCCGTGCCATTGCTGGCGCCAGTGGGAATAATGAAAGGATGATGACCTTGATTACGGTAGTGTAACTGCCATTGATTAAATAACGTGTCCAGATGCTGATATTCCGTCACCGGGTAATAACTGACGCGTGCCGCCGTTAGATGATCAAGTAGCAGATTGCCATCAAGCTCATCAGGAGGGGTGCCGCGGAGGATAAGGTGGACTTTTAGGCCCAGTTGAGCGCCGAGTATTGCTGTTGCTCGGCAATGATTAGACTGAATTCCTCCACAGGTAATCAGTGTGTCGGCACCTTCCGCCAGTGCTTGAGCTAACACAAACTCAAGCTTTCTGACTTTGTTACCACTGATCGCACAGCCTGTCATATCGTCACGTTTTACCCAAATTCGTGGTCCACCAAGTTCGTCCGAAAGGCGATCAAGGGGCTGCAGCGGTGTTGGGGTTTGCGCGAGGCTGAGTTTTTCAGGAAAGTTGATCATAGGCTATTGAGAACATGATCTTAAAAAAGGGTTAAGACCGCAAAAGCGGCCTTAACGACAGGTCAAACCTGTTTGATGGTACCTTTTGGTAACACCGCGTGTACCGCAGCACGTTGGAACTTAAGCTCCACATTATTAGCCACTTCAATAGTGATGTAGTCATCATCTAACTTAGCGATTTTACCCAACAAGCCACTATTCATAACGATTTCATCGCCCTTGCTTAGTGCACTTGTTAGTTCTTTGTGTTCTTTTGCACGCTTCCGTTGAGGACGGATAATCAGAAAATACATAAAGAGGAACAAGCCACCAAACATAAGTAGCGTGTACATTGGGTTAGGTTCGGAGGCGGCAGGAGCAGCAGCGGCCATCACAACTTGGGACAGATCAAGGGACATTCAATTACCTCAGTTTATGGAATACGTAACATTTAGTGTATAGAAAATTAAGATGCGACTTTAGCCTGTTACCGATGGATTCTCAAACTAGACTTTAAATCGATAGTCTTATATTAAGTTCTCTTTTATCCAATCCAGTACATCATCATGATGAGTTTTTGTTTTTACCTTATTCATCACTAGAGCAATGTTGCCATCTTTACCGATGACAAAGGTAGTTCGCAAGACGCCCATAAACTCTTTACCCATGAATTTTTTCAGACCCCAGCAACCATAGGCTTCGGTGATGTCATGATCTTCATCAGACAAAAGATCAAAATTGAGCGTCTGCTTTTCCTCAAACCGAGCAAGACGTGGATAGGGGTCGGGGCTGACACCTAGAACCACCGTATTTTGTTCAGCAAACGCTGACTTGCTATCGCGAATACCGCAGGCTTGTACAGTACAACCTGGCGTCATGGCTTTGGGGTAAAAGTACAGTACGACATTTTTACTGCCTTTAAAATCAGACAACTTAACCGTTTCGCCACGTTGATTTTGTAAGTTGAATTCAGGTGCCGATTGGCCTACTTCGGGAAAAGCCATTCAAGGCCTCCTTGTTTTTACATGATAGGAAAAACAGCCACTGTATCAAAAATTGACGCGATGAAATGAATATAGATTGGTTACCCTTAAATTCAGATGATTTTTAAGTGTGTCAGCTAACTCTAGGCGGTCAGCCTTATTGAGGAATACACCCAGATGGTAGCAGTGGCCCTCAGCCACAAGGTTTATATCTGGCGATGTCATTGGGTGATCTTGCTCCTCAATTAAAATTTTCACTGAAGACGTGGAAAATACCCAGCTGGTGTCCACTTTGTTGCTTCCTCTTTGAAGAAAAAGCTGGCCATCTTGTAGTGTAATAACTTCTCTGTAATTCAGTTTTTTAAGGGTGGCGTAAAGGCCAGAAGTCAGCGCTAGTATTTGAATTACAGCGAAAGGTATAACAACCCAGCCTCCGAGCAATGCTATAGGTAAAGCAAATAAAATAGTGACCATCGAGAAGACGAAAATGACCCACATGTTCCCCTCCCAGCTAAGTGACTGGTTAGGTGTTAGTACCACCTGACTTGCGTGGTCGGTTTGGGTAAGTACAGCAACCATCTATAGCGACTCCTTGCAGAGGAACTATTAGCGCTCTTCATATTAGAGTCTAGACCATTTTAGTGATGATGCATTTGTTAATGCGGTTCTAGGGTTTACTCTGTATCTAAAAATAAACGTCATAAAAAAAGGCGCTCTAAGGGCGCCTTTTTCGAAACATCTGAAGCTTACGGCAGTAAGTGCTGTACTGCATCACGCTCTTCAGTCAACTCTTGCTCAGTAGCGGTCATTTTGCTACGAGAGAAGTCGTTGATTTCCAAGCCTTGAACAATTTCCCAGTCGCCATTTTTACAAACACAAGGGAAAGAGTAGATTAAGCCTTCAGTGATGCCATAACTACCATCGCTGTATACGCCCATGCTAACCCAATCGCCTTCTGGCGTACCCAGTGCCCAATCGTGCATATGATCGATGGCAGCATTTGCAGCAGAAGCCGCTGAAGATGCACCGCGAGCCTTGATAATAGCGGCTCCACGTTGTTGTACGGTAGGAATGAATTCGTCTTCGTACCACTGCTGGTCAACCAAGTTGATAGCTATTTCGCCAGAAACCTTAGGATGGTGCAGGTCGGGGAACTGAGTGGCTGAATGGTTTCCCCAAACCAGCATGTTGGTCACATCATTAACCGTTTTACCTGTTTTCTTAGCCAGCTGAGTCATGGAGCGATTATGATCCAGACGCATCATGGCAGTGAACTGACGTGGGTTGATGTCAGGTGCATTGCGCTGGGCGATAAGAGCGTTGGTATTGGCCGGGTTGCCCACAACCAATACTTTAATATCTTTAGAAGCGTTGTCATTGATCGCCTTACCTTGGGCGGAGAAGATCGCAGCATTCGCTTCCAGCAAGTCCTTACGCTCCATGCCTGGGCCACGAGGACGTGCGCCAACGAGCAATGCGTAATCGGTATCTTTAAATGCAACATTGGGGTCA
Source organism: Cellvibrionales bacterium UBA4451 (assembly GCA_002390285.1). Classification (GTDB taxonomy): domain Bacteria; phylum Pseudomonadota; class Gammaproteobacteria; order Pseudomonadales; family Porticoccaceae; genus Porticoccus. The sequence continues at coordinate 91,118 of DGPB01000009.1, forward strand.
TCGGTACAAACCATGCCGGCCAACAGAGGGAAAGCACAATCATCCAGCTCCATAGCAACCCCATTTAGGGCTTCCAGTGCGGGTGTGATTTCCAACATTTGCAGAATAACGGGTTGATCTTCACCCAGCATATGGCCTGAGGCTATGCGAAACAGCAGGGAATAGCTGATTTGGCCTGCGGCCCCGGTGACAGTTACGCGTACAGGTGATTTCACGATATTTCTCCAAGACAAGTTGATAACTAGAATGGTCGGCCATTATAAGGAAATGGCACAGAATTTCACTTATTCGAAAGTATTATTCACATCCATGTGGTGAATACAGGATTCCATTGGCTAGCGCTTACACCAAATGAACTAAATTTTCATTGAGATCAAATCAAAATGAAGCTGACACTGGCTTTCTTTCGGTAATATGACTTATCTGTGTACTGATATCCTATGCCCAGTCAAGATCTGGTCTACTGGCGTTGAAACATACGCGTAGTTGAAATAATCTGAGCTCATAACTTGTCCATCCCAGATGACAATGTCTAGGTCAATCGTACGAGGGCCTGATTTTATTGGCCCTCGCTTCCTTCCCAATCGATCTTCGACGGTTTTCAAAAAAGCATTGAATTCATCATGTTCAAGTTCCGTCTCAACGAGGTAGGCGGTGTTTAGAAAATCTGGTTGATGGGTGTAACCAACCGGTGTTGTTTCAATAACATCCGCAATAGCCAGTAACTGTGTTTCGTGATTCAGCACGTCTTGTGATAAAAGAATATTTTTATGTGGCTCGATATTTGAGCCCACAGAAATAATAACCTGGTGTGGCCCCTCCCCTTTAACCGGCTGTTCAACCCTTGTCTCAGAACTCTTCGTCCTAGAAGTCATCTTCAAAGAACGTATAGTCATAGCGCATTCTTACTGTTGAATTGCTCAGCATTGAGACCTTGGTGGTTTATCCCTTCGCCCCCATCGACGGTTAATATTTGTCCTGTAACAAATTCATTATTTAAAAGATAGTACATCGCCTGAAGCACGTCATCTACCCTGCCCTGACGTTTCAGTGGAATGCCATCAACTCGCCATTTTATATAGTCGTCACTTCTCTCTATCCCAGGCATAACCACACCGGGTGCGATCCCGTTAATACGTATGCGTGGAGCATATTCCATGGCTGCGAGCTGGGTAAATTCTGCAAGCGTCTTCTTGGAGAGAAGGTAGGCTGCATAATCATTTTGCTGAAAAGCAATTTTGTTATCCAGAATGTTGATAACACAGCCCTTCAAACAGTGAGCAGCAAATACTGACGTTAAAAGGAATGGTGCAAAAAAATTGACGGTAAATTGTTGTTGCAGTAAGGCAAGATCCGTATGGGCGATTGTCGCTGCTTTATAGGATGATGCACTATTAATTAATAATTGAAGAGTAGGAAACTCAATGGCAACAAGCTCAATCAAAGATTCGGGGTCTTGTTCCGACAAATCGAACGGAAAGATTTTACAGCTGACACCTAGCGCTTGTATAGATTCAGCAGCTTGCTCGGCTTTGCCTTTCGACTGGTTGTAATGTAAGGCAATATCATATCCGTCTGCTGCCAAGGCATAAGCAAAAGAAAACCCCAATCTTGTCGCTCCACCGGTAACAAGTGCTGCGGGTCTTTTTAACAAACTCGTCATGTCATCAAACTCATCATTTCATCAAACTCGTCATCTTATGATCGTCTTGGGGTTAGTAAGGCACCCATAATTCCATTCTTCGCTAAAAGGATCAATGGTGAGTTACCAGTAACAAGTTGTACATGGTTTACTAGTGGTGTTTTGTATTTTTCACACAATAGTTTGAGTTTGATGTCGAAAAATTGTATTTAAAGGCATGATTGTAGGTTATTTGACCGTAATTTCTGCGAACATCTGTGGCTTGGAGCGGTCATATAACGTATGAAGTTTGTTACACTTCGTGCCTCATACACTAACCTGATATTGAAAAACTGATGCCTTTCCTGCTGCGAACTTCTCTCTCTCTAGTACTGTTATGTATTGCCTCATTGGTTATGGCAACCGCTGAGCTTGACTACACCCCTAGTCAAGCAAAAACCGCAATAGAAGTAATAAAAGATCTCTCCACCAAGCACTATAGAAAACAACCTCTGGACGATATGTTGTCACGTAAGCTGTTATACCAGCTGATCGATAACCTGGACCCCACGAAAAGCTACTTTCTGCAAGCCGATATCGATGAATTTGAGCAATGGGAAGTTCGCCTTGATGATATGTTTAAGGAAGGTGATTTAAGTGCTGGATTTCATATCTATAACCGCTATAACCAACGTGCGATGGCACGGCTTCAGGCTAATATCAGCTTATTAGAAGGCGGTTTTCAGTTTGATCTGGCTAAGGACGAATATCTTCCACTTGATGTGGATAGTAACCAATGGTCTGCTACCAATTCTGACTCGGATGATGATTGGCGGAAACGTATAAAAGAAGCTTATCTCCGTCTGATTCTCAATGACAAGGAGCCTGAAGCGGCTAGAGAACTACTCATAAAGCGTTATACCAATCTGATTAAACAACTAACACAACGCGATAGTGAGGATGTATTCCAGGTTGTTATGAACTCTCTTACTAGCTTGTATGATCCGCACACGAGCTATATGTCGCCTCGTTCCATGGAAAACTTTCGTATTGCGATGTCCCTGTCTCTCACTGGTATTGGGGCTGTACTGCAGCTGGAAGATGAACACACGAAAATAGTTCGTGTCGTTCCTGGCGGCCCTGCGGATAAACAGGGTGTACTCCAAGCTGGCGATAAGATTATTGCGGTTGGCCAGGGCGATGAAGAAAAAGTCGATGTCATCGGTTGGCGCCTGGATGATGTCGTTGATCTCATTCGTGGCCCCAAAGACAGTATCGTAAGACTTGAGCTTATCCCCGCCAAAGGTGAATCTGCTGGAAGTAGTCGTGATATTTCGCTTGTTCGTGACAAAATTCAGCTCGAGGAGCAATCCGCAAAAGCTGAAATTATAGATGTTAAAACCAAAGAAGGTCGTTACCGTATAGGCGTAATTGAGATCCCGACTTTCTATCTTGATGTGGATGCCTACTACAATCGCGATCCAAATTTTAAGAGCACAACTAAGGATGTGTTACGGCTGTTAGGTGAGCTAGAACAAGAGAACGTGAATGGCATCATTCTTGATCTACGAAATAATGGTGGAGGCTTTTTACAAGAGGCGACCACTCTGACTGATTTATTCATTGATCCTGGTCCCATTGTGCAGGTGCGAGATTCTGGTCAAGTTATATCTCGGAACTACCGGTCTCGTGCAGAGGCATACTATCGAGGCCCTCTGGTGGTGTTAATTAATCGTCTTAGCGCCTCTGCCTCAGAAATTTTTGCTGGTGCAATACAAGATTACGGACGTGGTTTAGTGGTAGGTAGTCAAAGTTTTGGTAAAGGCACTGTACAGGTTCAGTTACCCGTTCGTGAAGGGCAGTTAAAGCTCACTGAATCTAAATTTTACAGGGTTTCCGGTAACAGTACCCAGCACTTAGGCGTTGTTCCCGATGTCACCTTACCCTCCTACTACAACATCGATAAGGTAGGTGAAAGTAGTGAAGATAACGCCTTACCTTGGGACCGGATTCCTGCAGCGCCCCACCGCCGCTATAACCTAACGCTTGTTTCTATGCAGACTCTACAAGAGCGACACGAATACCGACTGCAACAGGATCCTGACCTAGTTCACCTAAATGATGAGTTAGTGCTAATGAAGGAGCGTCAAAAACTGAAGCAGTTATCTCTTAATGAGGAGAAACGTCGTGTAGAAGTTAAGGAATATGACGGCATACTGCTAACGCTTGAAAATAAACGGCGGGTAGCGAAAGCTCAGCCTCCTTACGCCACCATTGAAGAATTACGCGCCGTTGATGAAACTGAGGACGGGAGTAAAGAAAAGAGTGAAGAAGAAAAGAGTAAGCCTCTTTCTGAGCGCGACCCTCTTCTTTATGAAACCGGGAATATCATTTCAGACTATATGACTTTAGCAAAACCCCCTATGCAGCAGGCCAAACAACCCTAAGATGAAGATCGTCTCCTTCAATGCCAATGGTCTTCGCGCTCGTCTGCACCAGCTTAAAGCTATTGTAGAAAAACATTCCCCTGAGATTATTGGTCTACAGGAAACTAAGGTAGTTGATGAGGCGTTTCCTCTCGATGCTATTAAGCAGCTTGGATACGATGTCATCTATCACGGACAAAAGGGTCACTATGGTGTTGCCCTGCTCTACCGCTTACCTCTTATTATGAGCCAAAAGGGATTCCATTCAGATGGAGAGGAAAGCCAAAAGAGGCTTATTTATGGGCAGTTCGAGGCTAATGGCGAAAAATTAAATATCTACAATGGCTATTTTCCTCAAGGCGAAAGTCGAGACCACCCTCAGAAATTTCCCTGTAAAAAACAGTTTTATGCAGATTTACTATCGAGCTTAGAGCAACAACACGAACCTGACGAGAAGCTGTTGATCATGGGTGATGTGAATGTGGCTCGACTGGATATAGATATTGGTATTGGAGATGACAATCGTAAGCGTTGGCTTCGCACGGGTAAGTGCTGCTTCCTACCAGAAGAACGCGATTGGCTTGAAAAGCTTCAGCAATGGGGGTTAGTCGACAGTTATCAACATTTTCACCCTACTGAGCCCGATCGATACAGTTGGTTCGACTACCGTAGCCGTGGGTTCGAACGAGAACCTAAACGTGGGCTTCGTATTGACCTTATGCTCGCCTCTGCGTCACTCATGGCGACTTCGTCGGATGCGGGGATAGATTATGAGATTCGAGCCATGGAAAAACCCTCTGATCATTGCCCTATCTGGCTCAAAATATATTCATAGTTAGCGCCATAAAGATAACCTCATCCGTCAACCGATGCCTCGCTAGAACGTTTAAAGTCTATGAGAGCCATAAATTGAGGGACTTCTTATGAAAAATCTCGCTATTGTTGGATTACTGACGGCATCACTGGTCATAGCAGCAGCACCAGCTTTGGCCAAAGATCGTGATTACGGTCAAGATAAGCACCGTGATAAATACAGTGCTCGCCAACAGCACGACTATGGCAAGCATGACAACCAAAGCCATGATCGTAGGTATTACTCTAGTCATAAATATGGACATAAGAGTCGCGAGCACTATAGCAATCATCACCGCTACTATGGTAACCAGCGCTATTATAGCCGTCAGCGCTATTATTATCGGAACAATGACTATGTGGAGGACTATTTTGCAGTTTTGGGCGGCACCATTCTGATTAATGAATTGTTGCACCATTCGCATGATTATCATTAACTCTTGATGAGTGAACCATGTTGTTAGATATGCATAGTGATATGACCGGCACTGATGAAAGGAGCGAGACTCTGGAACGGCAATCTCTTGAACATTTCTTGATATCGGTCGAACGAAGGGCCTATAGAATCGCTTTGACATCACTGGGCCACCGCGAAGATGCGCTGGATATCGTGCAAGAATCAATGACGCAACTTGTTGCACGTTATAGCCATAAGGATTCGGAAGAATGGCGTCCCCTGTTTTACCGAATTCTACAGAGTAGAATTAACGATCTGCATCGGCGTAGAAAAGTTCAGAATCGAGTGAAAGGCTGGCTCACCAAATTTCGGAGCAATGAGGGTGGTGCTGAGTCAGATGAAGATCCGCTACAAAATGTACCGGGACCAGACAGTATCTCCCCACATCAGCAGCACGAAATGGGACGGCAACTGGATGTGTTACAACGGTCGCTGACTGCGCTGCCAGGCCGTCAGAAACAGGCGTTTATACTACGGTGCTGGGAGGGCCTCAGCACGGCAGAGACAGCAGCGGCAATGACCTGTAGCGAAGGTAGTGTGAAGACCCATTACTCGAGGGCTATACACAGCCTCAGAGCAACACTAGGAGAGCATTGGTATGAGTGACTTTGAAAAGACAATGCAGGACGTTCTGCGTAGTTCAGAGCGCGAACTCGATGCCGACACGACTCAACGCTTGGCTCAGGCGAGAATGCAAGCCCTTGATGGCGCTAGTCAACGTCGTATGCCTCGATTCTTTGTTCCACTGACAGGTATGGCTCTGGCCTCAGTATTGGCATTGGTCTTGGTTTTATCGCCCAGTCTGCAAAATCCTCAAATGAACCAAGATGACGTTCTATTGAGTGAAGGGTTAGATCTCTATGAGGATATGGACTTTTATTATTGGTTGGCGAGCGAAGAGAACAATTTACAAAGTTAGGATGTAATCATGATTCGCATAAGCACTCAACGCATCACGTGGCTCAGTCTGTTATTGATATCAATAATAGTCTTTGCATCAACTGCGATGGCAGATAAGGGGCAGCAGACATGGTTCGACTCCTCTAGAGGGGATCGAGAGAGATTGTCTCCCTGGGAATACTCACAGAGTGATATTCACGCCAATAGGCGTGACAACGCCATAAAACTTGCCGATAAGAGTGGTGAATCTGGAGGCAACTATTCCAATAGTAATCGCCATAAACGCTATGAAGAGTTAACACCGGAGCAACGTGAGAAATTACAAAAACGTCGTGAGCATTTTAAGTCGTTACCACCAGAAGAGCGTGAACGTATTCAAAAGGCGCGAGATAAATTCCATAGTATGCCGGCAGAAGAACGTCAGAAACTGAAGGATAAATGGCGCTTAATGACGCCAGAAGAAAGGAAAAGAGCTAAAAAACACAGGAAAAATAAGGATCACAATGATTGACCTGAAAAAAATGAATAAAAAAACCGGCCTAAATGGCCGGTTTTTTTATTGGCTAAATCAGAGTTTAGTATTTAATTCAGGTATCACATCGAATAAATCGGCAACTAAACCGTAGTCTGCCACCTGAAAGATGGGTGCTTCTTCATCCTTGTTAATTGCCACTATCACTTTACTGTCTTTCATCCCTGCCAAATGTTGAATTGCACCCGAAATACCTACTGCAATATATAAGTCAGGAGCCACAATTTTACCCGTTTGACCCACTTGCATATCGTTGGGAACAAAACCAGCGTCCACTGCAGCCCGCGATGCTCCTACAGCGCCTCCTAGTTTATCAGCGAGATTTTCAAGTAGTTTGAAGTTTTCCCTGCTGACCATACCGCGACCACCAGCAACCACAACACGTGCGGCGGTAAGCTCAGGTCGCTCAGAGACGGCAAGCTCTTCACTAATAAAGGTAGACGTACCTGAGTCATGAATACTTGTCAGTGTTTCAATACTGGCCGTACCCCCTTCAGCTGAAACTGCTTCAAAGGCCGTCGTTCTTACGGTCAAAACCTTAATCGAATCACTACTTTGAACTGTGGCAATGATGTTGCCTGCATAAATAGGTCGTTTAAACGTATCGGGACTTTCGACGCTACTGATATCGGAGATTGCTTGAACATCCAGCAGTGCAGCAACGCGTGGTGTGATGTTTTTTCCTGTGGTTGTTGCTGGAGCTAGTATATGGGAGTAATTAGTAGCAACTTCAGCGACTAAAGGCGCAATATTTTCAGCTAATCTATGCTCATAAGCTGGGTTGTCGGCCACAAGCACTTTTCCTATCCCGGGGATTTTAGCGGCTTTATTAGCTGCGCCACTACAGCCTGAGCCCGCAATTAATAGATCAATATCGCCACCTATGGCCTGAGCAGCAGCAACGGTACAAAGTGTTGCTGGTTTCAGACTGCTATTATCATGCTCAGCAAGTACCAGAATGCTCATCAGATCACCTTCGCTTCGTTTTTCAGTTTATCCAGTAGGTCATCGACACTTATCACTTTAATACCAGCAGCTCGTTCAGCGGGTGATTCGACCTTCAGTGTGGTGACTCGAGGTGTTGTATCGACACCAAGTTCTTCAGGCGTCGTCGTTTCCATTGGTTTTTTCTTGGCCTTCATAATGTTCGGCAAAGAGGCATAGCGTGGCTCGTTGAGGCGTAAGTCTGTCGTCACGATAGCGGGAAGACGGAGACCAACTGTTTGCAGACCGCCATCAATTTCACGCGTTACATTAGCATTAGCGCCATCGATGATTAACTCTGATGCGAATGTGCCCTGCGGATAACCGGTCAATGCACCGAGCATCTGTCCAGTCTGATTGTTATCGCCATCAATGGATTGTTTGCCCATGAGGATAAGGTCAGGATTTTCCTGATCACAAATAGCTTTTAGACACTTGGCGATCGCGAGTGGCTCAAGATCAGTATCGGACGCGATAAAAATACCTCGATCAGCCCCCAATGCTAGAGATGTACGGATCTGTTCTTGTGCCTTCTGAGGGCCAATGGAAACGACGACGACTTCCGTAGTTGAATCTTTTTCTTTAAGGCGTACTGCCTCTTCAACAGCAATTTCACAAAATGGGTTAATCGACATTTTTACATTGTTCAGGTCAACACCCGAGCCATCGGCTTTTGGTCTTACCTTGACGTTGTAGTCGACAACGCGTTTGACCGCTACAAGTACTTTCATGGAATACCCTTTGATCTTGGTCAGTTATTTGGAGAGGCTGAATTGGGATAAGTAGAACACCCTTATGACCCCGGGAAGGGCGTAATCATGCCGCCCTGACGCTGCCAAATCAAGGTAACTGCACGTTTTATCTACATCTAATTTTGACCCATGAGTACCGCCTAGTGAGTTGAGAAAACCACATAGCACCCTAAGGTTAGAAAGGCTAAAATCAGCGCTTTCAGACATCTTCATAAAAACAAGAGCCCGAAGGAGAATTCCGTGGAACGTGAATATATGGATTACGATGTTGTCATCGTCGGTGCGGGCCCCGCAGGTTTGTCAGCCGCCTGCCGTCTGAAACAGATCAATGCAGAACTTTCCATTGTTTTAGTGGAAAAAGGTTCTGAAGTGGGTGCTCATATTCTATCAGGTGCCGTATTTGAGCCCACGGCACTTAATGAGCTATTCCCTGATTGGAAAGAAGTGGGTGCACCTCTGAACACTGAGGTGAAAGACGATAATATTTATGTTTTAACAGAAAACCAGGGGCTTAAAATCCCATCATTCTTTGCTCCCAAAACGATGCACAATCAGGGTAACTACATCATCAGCCTGGGCAACCTTTGTCGTTGGTTAGCAGAGCAGGCTGAAAATTTAGGTATCGAAATATTCCCAGGTTTTGCCGTTGCTGATGTTCTTTATGATGAGAATGCTGCCGTCACAGGGGTTGTTACAGGTGACATGGGTGTTGGTCCGAATGGAGAACATAAAGATGCCTACATGCAAGGTATGGAGTTACGTGGCAAATACACGTTATTTGCCGAAGGTTGCCGCGGCCATCTAGGTAAGCAGCTTATTGAAAAATTCTCACTCGACACCGGCTCAGAAGCACAGCACTATGGATTGGGAATCAAGGAGTTATGGTCAATACCTACAAAACAACATAAAGAAGGCCTAGTGATTCATACGGCAGGCTGGCCTCTTGATGAGAGCAGCTCTTCTGGCGGTGGATTTTTGTATCATTTGGAAAATAACCAAGTGGCAGTGGGCTTAATCACCGACCTCTCCTACTCCAACCCACATGTGAGTCCATTCGACGAATTTCAACGCTACAAACACCACCCGGTTATTAGTCAGCATCTGAATGGTGGTGAACGTATTTCCTATGGTGCCCGCGCTCTGGTCAAGGGTGGCTTACAATCCCAACCTAAAATGACATTTCCTGGCGGATTATTAATTGGTGACAATGCGGGAACGCTGAACTTTGCCAAGATCAAGGGTATTCACTGCGCTATGAAATCCGGCATGCTTGCTGCGGAATCGGTAGCAGTGGCTATCAGCACTGAGCGGAAACATGATGAGCTTACCGAATATACCGTTGCTTATAAAGCTAGCTGGGCCTACAAAGAGCTTCACCTACAGCGTAATTTTGGTCCTGCTCAGCACAAGTGGGGAAATATTCTTGGCTCAGCTTATGCCTTCATTGATATCAACCTATTCAACGGTAAGCTGCCCTGGACACTGAAAGACCCAAAACCCGATCACTCCAAGCTAAAATTAGCAGCCGAATGTAAAAAAATTGATTACCCAAAGCCTGATAACAAGCTCAGCTTTGACAAACTGACGTCAGTATTCCTATCGAACACCAATCATGAAGAAGCACAACCCTGTCACCTGATCTTAAAAAATGCAGATGTGCCTATTAGTCACAACCTGCCGTTATTTGATGAACCTGCTCAGCGTTATTGCCCAGCTGGTGTCTATGAGGTTATTGATAAAGAGGATGGCTCCAAGCAGTTTCAGATAAACGCGCAGAACTGTGTCCACTGTAAAACCTGTGATATTAAGGACCCAACCCAGAATATTGTGTGGGTAGCGCCTGAAGGCTCTGGTGGACCTAATTATCCCAATATGTAATCTCAACCGTTAAAAAACCGGCCTCTAGGCCCCTTTTAACGGAAGCCGATACTCATTCACTATCTCGCATCTATCGAAAGTAAGAAGCCTAAAAAATCAGCTTTTTTTACTGTTCTAGTATGGAGGTGATTAGGGATTAATAAGATTGTTTAAAATCATCGTGGTGGTACTACAGCTGAGCCTAGAAGAGCTTATTGTCACGTAGCTGACCACGGTTTCCCATGGTAATACCAATATTGGCTACAAACTGAAGGAACTCGTCCTTGTCTTCAACATCTGCACCGTAGCTGACATTGAAGTAGGCCTCCACCGCTCCTTGAGCCAGAGCCCAACAAGCTAGATAGTGATAATGTGGTGGGACATCTTCAAGTATTCCCTTGTTGATGAGCTTGGCTATCATACTGTTTAGAGCATCAATGTTGGATCGGCGCATTGCGTGCAATTCTGACAGTTTACTCTCTACCTCTTCACTTCCTTGTAATTTGACCTCCAGTTGTTGAACCAGCCTATCCAGTCCAGGATCTGACAACCTAGCTTGAAAATAGGCGCGAGCTGCTGCACCCGGGTCTCCAGCTTCAGTCGCCTCAATACCAATCCGAAGGTTTTCTGTGATACTTCTCTCGTAGTCGAGAACGATGCGCATCAGAATTTCGGTTTTGGTGAGGAAGTGCTTGTAGATAGTCCCTTTACCGACACCTGCTTCTCGAGAAATTGCTGAGACTGTTACCTTATCTATACCATCTCGAATTAACAGGTATAAGGCTCTTTCTATAATTCGCTCTTCGCGCGCGAGGAAGTGCTTCTTCTTTTCGCGGATTCTGTCTGTACTGTCGGACGGTCTAGACATTGATGGCTATTTTTATTTCGTCAGCGGGCGCTGATTGTCTGATGAAAACCAAAAGGCTGTCAATGGTCACGTTCGCTATTAGCCAAATATAGGGTGATATGGGTGAGTCATCAATACGGATCGTAGGCAGCTAAACATAATATTCAATGCTATAACTCAGTTAACTCGTGTCTAGGCGTACCAAACTATGGTGACCCTATTCTTTCCCTCAGGTATATTATATTCAGAATAAGTAAGACAACGCTCCCTGGATCAGACATGACGAGCAGTAAAAAAATAAATTTTACTCCTATCCTTATTATATTTTTTAGCGTGATTATCTTGTCGAAATCGGTAAAAGCACTAGATGTAGAACCAGGGCTCTGGGCCCATATTCCCGTTGAAAGACACTTCATAGGTATGGGTTATGTAAAGACTGAAGCAGACATCTTGTTTGACCCCACCTTGAAATTAGAAGATGTTGAGATGGATATGGATACCTGAGTCGCTAAATATATCTATAGTTTCGAAAGCTTTGGAAAAAGCTCACGGATTGACATCACCCAAGGCTATCAAGAAGGACATTGGAAAGGGTTATTAGACGGGGCTTATGCTGAAACTACACGCAACGGACCATCAGATAGTTTTATACGTTATGCCATCAGTCTCTACGGTGCTCCTCCATTAAAATCAGGTGATTATGTGGCGTACAGGAGAAAGCAGGATGGTGAAACCATTGTAGGTGCAGGATTAGCCGTTAGGTTACCAACCGGTGATTACGACAAAGACCTTTTAATCAATCTCGGACAAAATCGTTTTGCATTTCGTCCACAGCTTGGTATTGAGCATAACCGTGGTCCGTGGACGTTTGAGGCCACATCAGAGGTGGCCTTCTATACCAGTAACAATGAGTTTTATAACGGCAATCGTCTAGAGCAAGACCCAACACTTACGCTTGGCGCAAGTGCTGAGTACACCTATCGTCCAGGATTGCGTGGAACAATTGGCTTTGCATACGATTATGGTGGAGAAACATCGGTTAATGACGCAAGAAATGACGACCGCAAACAGAATGTAGGCTGGTCAGCGAGTATCTCCTATCCATTAGGCCCTACATCTGGCGTTAAGTTTGCTTGGGTCAAAACTGAAACCCAAGAATCTACGGGACTAGATTCGGAGTCTTTTGTTTTTGCTATTGTGACAAGCTTTTAGTGTTATACCGAACTTCTGGATCATAGCCGGAGGATTTTGAAAAAAATGACTGCCATATGGTTTTACTATCACAGCGGTAATAATTTACTTTTGCTTCGAAGGCAGCTTGATGGCAGCGTTTGTGCGTCATAAATCCTGTTTCTTGTACAAAAAAGTCTTCAGTAAATAAATCGGCCTTAACCACCAAATCATACGTCGGGTAAAATAGTGTTACGCCGACTAATGCTAGAATAATCAGTATAGCTTTCATAGGTAGCTCCATCTCCGCGAAATTTACAGTGTCGCATTATATAGTTAGTATTCAGGACCGTGGTTCTAAAAAGTGCATTTTTTAACGAATTACTCCCCTAGCTTTAATCTTTTATCTCTTAACCAAAACCAGACGATGATCATAGCGATAAAACTGGCTAGTGCTCCGATATTGAAAGCCCACAATGGCTGTATATCCCAGATAACCCCAGCTAAATATGATCCCAGTGCCCCGCCCGCCCCAAAGCAAAAAGCACTGTATAGAGCTTGAGCTTTTCCTTGGTTAGCCGGTTCAAACAAACGACGAATACAATCTATGGCAGCGGCATGAAACGCACCAAAGGTGAACGCATGAAAGATTTGAGCTAACACTAACAGTAACAATTGCTCTGTGCCGTAGCCAATAAGTAGCCAGCGTAGCGTGGCTATAAACAGGCAGCCAAGCATAATCTCCCTAACGCCGAACCGAAGTAGCAATCGATGCATCAAGATAAAAAGAAAGACTTCCGCTACGACGCCAACTGACCATAGCATGCCAATACCACTTCGACTGTAGCCAAAAGATTCCATATAGAGGCTGAAAAAACTGTAGTAAATACCATGAGAAAACTGCATCAGTAGCCCTGCTAGGAGGAAGGCAAGAACAGCAGGTTGCTTTAGAGTCGCCCTGAATTTATGAGCCGCCTTCTCATGACGTTGATGATGAGGATTAGGTACGAATAAACTGCTGAGAAAGATACCCGCCAGAAGTATTAGGCCAATGATGGGCAATGTTTGAATATCGTGGGTATCAAACCAAAAGCCACTGCCCAGAACGAAAATGATAAAGCCGATTGATCCCCATAAGCGAATTCGACTATAGGTTTCCGGTCGTTGGCGAAGAAAACTGATAGTGATAACTTCATGTTGGGGCAGTATGGCATTCCAAAAAAAACTGTAGCCCGCTAATACTAATGCTATTGACCAAAATTTCTGGTCGATAAATAGTCCGATAAAACAGAGGAATGAGAGCAAGGCACCCAGACGAATGATCAGTAGCCTTTTGCCTGTGTAGTCGGCGAGCCAGCCCCAAAGGTTTGGAGCAACAATTTTGGTCGCCATGGGAATGGCCAGTAAAAGGCCTATGTCAGCAGAGGAAAACCCTTGAGACTTTAGGTAGAGGGACCAGTAGGGGTAAAGAGCGCCGAGAAGGCCAAAAAAGCAAAAATAAAAGGCCGATAATCGCCAGTAAGGGACCGCTGGTTGCGCCTTTTCTCCTACCATTGGTTAACTAGTTTTTGGGCGTGTATGCAGTTCTAGGCCCGTATTAACATCAGCGTTTTGAGCACGATTTCGTAGAAAATGATCCATCAGAGTGATCGCTAGCATAGCTTCTGCTATAGGCGTAGCACGAATACCAACACAGGGGTCATGACGACCTTTGGTGATAACCTCAATGGGGTTACCGTGCACGTCCACCGAGCGTCCGGGAATACGGAGGCTACTTGTAGGTTTCAATGCGATGTGAGCAATAATGGTTTGCCCCGAAGAGATACCACCGAGGATTCCACCGGCATTATTAGAAAGAAAACCTTCAGGGGTGATTTCATCACGGTGTTCGGTGCCTGTTTGGGCAACAGAATCAAACCCAGCACCAATTTCAACACCTTTTACCGCATTGATACTCATCAGGGAGTGAGCAATCTCAGCATCGAGACGGTCAAAAACGGGCTCTCCCAAACCTTCTGGAACATTAGTGGCAGTTACTGTTATTCGAGCACCAATAGAATTCCCATCCTTTAGCAATTTCTGCATAAAGGCTTCCATCTCCGGCACTTTGTCCGGATCTGGACAGAAAAAAGGGTTATTTGACACTTCTTCCAACAAGACTTTTTCAGCTTTAATTGGGCCTAACTGGGACAGATAACCCTGTACCTCAATACCCATTTTTTGTTTTAGGTATTTCTTGGCAATGGCCCCGGCCGCTACCCGCATGGCAGTTTCACGAGCTGATGCTCGACCACCACCTCGGTAATCACGAAAACCGTATTTCTGATGATAGGTATAGTCAGCGTGGGCCGGACGGAACTGGTCTTTAATGTTCGAGTAATCCTTGGAGCGTTGGTCGGTGTTTTCAATGACCAGTCCAATGGAAGTACCCGTGGTTTTCCCCTCAAAGACACCGGAAAGAATTTTGACCACATCCCCTTCCTGGCGTTGTGTGGTATAACGCGACTGGCCGGGCTTGCGACGATCTAGATCGTGCTGCATATCCTCGACAGATAGCTCAAGCCCTGGAGGACAACCATCGACAATACAGCCAAGCGATGGCCCGTGGCTTTCGCCAAACGTGGTCACAGTAAATAGCTTGCCAATAGTATTGCCTGACATAACAACTTCCAAATTTAGAATATTAACGTCTTTTATAGTGCTCAGCTGTCCGAGCTAAAACTATTAGAGAACAATAGTGGATATTATACGATGATTATTCTTATGTCGTTACGATGAAATAAATTCTTCTCGGTGTTCAAAAAGCTGTTCTGCGGTTAAGAGGAAGATACCGTGCCCTCCCCGCTCAAATTCCAACCACATAAAAGGTACATGTGGGAATGCCTCCTCCAGTGCAGTCGAGGAATTACCAACTTCTACCACCAGTATTCCTTGCTCGTTCAGGTGTTCCCCAGCTTCTAGCAACAACTGACGGGTAAAGTCGAGTCCGTCAGTACCTGATGCCAGGCCAATTTCAGGTTCATGGTGATATTCACGGGGCATTTCTGCTAGGTCTTCTGCATCAACGTAGGGTGGATTCGTGACAATTAAGTCGAACCGACGTGATTCAAGTCCTGAAAACATATCCGAATGTACAGTACTGACTCGATTAACCAACTGGTGAAGGAAGATGTTTTCCTCAGCAACAGCCAGTGCATCGGTTGAGATGTCACTCAACGTGACATTGGCATCTGGAAAATAGTGTGCGCAGGCTATACCGATACAACCACTACCCGTGCAGAGATCTAGAATGCTCTTTGGGAGCTTAACGAGCCAGGGTTGAAACTGTGCTTCAATTAATTCGGCAATAGGTGAGCGTGGGATCAGTACGCGCGGATCGACGTTAAATTTAAAGCCTGCGAACCAAGCTTCACCGGTAAGGTACGGCGCTGGCACTAATTCTTTAATACGTCGGTTAAATAAGCGCGTAATATCTGCTTTTTCTTCAGTTGAGAGGGGCTGCTCCAAAATAGTACTATCAGAATCCCAAGGTAGTGATAGTGAAAATAGTACTAAGGCAAGGGATTCATCCCAGGCATTGTCAGTCCCATGGCCAAAAAAGAGGCCCTCTTCATCAAACGTCTCTGCCCCACATCGAATAAAATCACCGATGGTTATCAGGTTTTCTGGCATCTTTTGCATGGCGTCCATTGTAGCGGGACAACAGATAAATGGCTTTACGTTTCTGGCAGGCTCACGTACGGTTACGTACCCAAAACCACTACCTTTTATGAGAATTATGTTGAATACTTCTGATAGTTACACCCAGATTATTGAATCTACCGGCGAAGACATCTCTCGCCCTGGATTGGTGGATACACCAAAGCGTGCAGCCAAGGCATTTGAGTTCCTTACTCGTGGCTATCATGAAACCTTAGCTGAGGTGATCAATGACGCGCTGTTTCCTTCAGAATTCAGTGAAATGGTCATCGTTAAGGATATTGAGCTCTATTCACTTTGTGAACATCACTTATTGCCCTTTATCGGTAAATGCCATGTCGCTTACATTCCCAACGGTAAAGTGCTTGGGCTATCTAAAGTGGCTCGCATAGTTGACATGTTCGCTCGCCGCCTTCAAATCCAGGAAACACTGGTTTCTCAGATTGCCAATACCATTGAGGAAGTTACCGATGCTCAGGGTGTTGCGGTGATTATTGAGGCCAAGCATATGTGTATGATGATGCGTGGAGTAGAAAAACAGAACTCAGTAATGAAAACATCCTCAATGCTAGGCTCGTTCCGTGACAACCAGGCCACCCGTAGCGAGTTTCTTTCACTGATCAATTGTTAGTCACTGATATCTATCCATTCAGCCTAGCCATTATGTGGCTGGGCCGAGCTTAGCCTTTAATGCCTCAGCCGTTATAACTATCAGGGGTGAGTTAACCACTGCATCTCAGCACAGCCGCGACCAAAAGTGATGGTGTTCAGACAGGCAAGCGAGCTGGTGTCGATTGACCATCCTATCCCCGGCTTATCTGTCAGGTATTCTAGTATCTGGCCAATAAGTGGCTGATGACTGAGGAGTAATACTCGTTCGACATCAAGGGTCTCAACACAATATTCCACCGCATTAATATGACCTTCGGAGCGCAGAGCATCCTCAAAAAGCAATGCTTCCTGATAGTTTAGCGTATCCGTAAGTACTTTAAGTGTCTGCCTAGCTCGAAGAGTTGGACTACAGAGCACAAGCTGTAGTTGAGACAACACATCAATATGTTGTTGCACCACTTGACGGGTGTCTGTTTCACCCTGGGCTGACAATGAACGCTCACCACAGGACGAATCATAAGGCGCGTCACCGTGACGAAATAAGTAAATAAGCATGAGAACCGCTGTTACGCAGTTTTATTGTTGTCTTCGTTTTTTGGCTCTTCCTCGGTATCGACAAATGTTGGAACGTCATCTAAATCTGAAGGTTCTTCAGTCGTTTCAGTTTCCACAAATTCAGCTTCAATTATATCTCCAGCTGGTGGAGGATCAATTTCTGGCCAATCTGAAAATGGAAATGGCTTATCATCACTATTGAAGGTAAGAAATAGAAAGACCTGATAGGACCACTTCGACGCACCCTGCCCCAGATCACGTAAATTATTATTACCATCGCCCATCACGAGCAGCAGAATAAATTGCAAGATGGCAACAACCCAGATAACCATCCGAGCCACGACAGACAAGACCCCAAATAACACCATATAAAGCAGGCGAATCCAGGTATGAACATTCAGTAAATTGGTTTTTGTTTGTTGTTCCATCATTTTCCCACCGTAAATTCGACGTCAGTACTTTGTTCGGCCAGCATGAGGCCACTTAGTGCTTCTTGTACCGGCCGGTTATTAAACATGGTTTCATAGAGCGCGTTAACCAGTGGCATGTAGATGCCGAGCTGCTCTGCTTCTTCTTTGATGATACGGGTGGTATTGATACCTTCTGCGACCTGCCCTACCTTTTGAGTCGCCTCATCAATTGAAAGCCCTTCTCCCAAAGCGTAGCCCACCTGGAAATTTCTGCTAAGTGGAGAGGTACAGGTTACATATAGGTCACCCACTCCGCTTAAACCTAAAAATGTCATGGGGTTGGCGCCAAGGCTAGCAGCAAAGCGGCTCATTTCAGCAAGGCTACGAGTAATGAGTACGCTGACCGTATTTTGTCCCATCTTCATTGATGCAGTCATGCCTGCAGCAATGCCATAAATATTTTTGAGGGCACCGGCGAGCTCTACCCCAAAGCGATCATGATTAGCATACACTCTAAAGTATTTAGAGCTCAGTAGTGTTTGGACCTCTTTACAAAGGGAATCGTCGGCACTCGCCACAACCGTCGCTGTAATGGCTTTCTGGGCTATTTCTTTCGCTAAATTTGGACCACTGATGACACCCACTCGAGCCTGGGGCAATTCATCTTCCAAGATTTCACTCATTAATTTAAAGGTGTACGCCTCAATACCTTTAGCGGTACTAATAACCTTGGTTCCTGGAGCTATATGAGCGCTGGCCTGTTGAGCCAACTTGCGGAAGGCTTTACTGGGTACAGAAAAAAATACGGCCTCACGATCTTCAAGGCACTCTTCTAGATTGGAGGAAAATTGAAGGGAAGGCTCAAGCTGGTAACCAGGAAGGTACTGTGAGTTTTCACGGGTTCGATAACACTGCTTAGCATTTTCTTCATCACGCATCCATAGAACAACATCGTGGCCATTGGCGGCAATCATATTTGCGATGGCAGTACCAAAACTGCCACCACCGAGTACTGCTATGCGCTTTGTTACTGCCATCACTGGGTTTCGATGTTGTCTATGTGGTGATTATAGGGCTATTGATAGGAATGTGGCTATGACATGCCCTCAAATAGTAGTTGGTTTAAACGCTTAACGAACAGGGCGGGATTGTCCAGTTGTTCTCCAGCCGAGAGTACCGCCTGATCGTATAATAGCTCAGCCAATTCAGCCGATTTTTCATCACCGGTCTCTTCACCGAGTTTTGCTACTAGCGGGTGAGTGAGATTCACTTCCAGCACAGGCTTATCTTCAGGAACGGGCTGACCTGCGGCCTCCATCATCTTGCGCATTTGGGGACTTAACGCATGTTCGGCATAGACGAGACAAGCTGGTGAATCAGTTAGTCTTCGGGTTTCGCGAACGCTGTCAACGCGACCATTCAGGCAGGTCGTAATTTTTTCCATGACATTAGAGGCTGATTCAGAATCAGTTTCATCATCCTTCTCAGTCTTGCCCAAAACGGACTCATCGAGCTCACCCTTGGTGATATCTTGTAACTGTTTACCATCAAATTCATAAAGGTGGGAGAGCGTCCACTCATCCAGGCGTTCAGTGAGTAACAGAACTTCGATGCCCTGTTTTTGGAATATTTCAAGGTAAGCACTGTTGCGGGCTGCCGTCAGACTATCAGCTACTAGATAGTAAATTTTATCCTGATCCTCTTTCATTCGAGAGATATAGTCAGCGAAAGAAGCTGACGGCACATCGCCCTCAGTTTTTGTGCTCGAATAGCGGAACAAGCCGCCAATACGCTCACGATTTGCAAAATCCTCAGCTGGGCCTTCTTTTAGAACAGCACCAAATTCCGTCCAGAAAATGGTGTAATCATCCGGCGATTCCTTCGCCATTTTCTCCAACATATCCAGCACTCGTTTCACCAATGCGCTACGGATACTATCAACCGCAGGGCTACCTTGAAGAATTTCTCGGGAGACGTTCAGTGGCAGGTCGCTGGAATCAAGAACACCTTTAATAAAACGTAGATATAGAGGCAAGAACTGCGATGCACTATCCATGATAAAGGTACGCTGGATATACAACTTCAACCCTCGAGACACCTCTCGATTTTGAAGGTCGAAAGGTGCATGGCTAGGTATATAGAGGAGACTGGTATAATCAAGCTTGCCTTCTACACGGTTATGACTCCACGTCAGAGGATCTTCGAAATCATGGGATACATGCTTGTAGAACTCCCTATATTCCTCCTCATTGATATCTTTGCGTGGGCGGGTCCACAATGCCGTGGCGGTATTGAGAGCCTGATACTCGTCAACGCCCTTCTCTTGATCTTCACCTTCCTCGTCATGCTCTGTAGACAGTTTTTTAATCTCAATCGGGACGGCAATGTGATCTGAGTATTTCTTAATCGTGCTTCGAACCCGCAAATCGTTAGCGAACTCTTCCGCTTCTTCTTTTAAATAAAGAATAATAGTGGTGCCACGGTCGGCTTTTTCAATATCCTCAATCGTGTATTCCGCTTCTCCTTCACAGGTCCAGCGAACAGCTTGATCTGCAGGTAATCCAGCTCTACGGGTTTCCACAACCACCTTATCTGCAACGATAAAGGCAGAATAGAAACCTACGCCAAATTGCCCAATAAGCTGAGAATCTTTCTTCTGGTCACCACTTAGCCCCTCAAGAAATTGAGATGTGCCTGATTTGGCAATGGTACCCAAATGTTCAATGGCTTCCTCGCGGGACATACCAATGCCATTGTCATGAATGGTAATGGTACGAGCGGCAATATCCGCATCAATGCGTACACGAAGGTCTGGGGCATCTTCGTACAGAGCTGAATCAGCCAGCGCCTCAAAGCGGAGTTTATCTACCGCATCGGATGCGTTAGAGATCAGTTCTCTCAGAAAGATCTCTTTATTACTGTACAGCGAATGAATCATTAGATGCAGAAGCTGCTTTGCTTCTGTTTGAAAACCAAGGGTTTCGGTAGTCATCGGTATTGTCTCTCCAATCTCTTATTAAAACACTGGTAGGAAGGTGGGGCTGAATGACTGTATTTCAAGCGTTAGTATAAAAAAACTGGGTGATTAAATTTGTCGGGGCTTATTTCTGTCATAAAACGGGCCTGATTTCTGCCATAAAAAAAGGGCGACCAAATGGTCGCCCTTTTGATTGAGGATTCCAGCTTTACCAGCCAGTGATCTCCTTCAACCCATTACCGATATCAGCCAGGCTGCGAACAGTTTTAACACCGGCATCTTCCAATGCGGCAAACTTCTCTTCAGCTGTGCCTTTACCGCCAGAAATAATGGCACCAGCATGGCCCATACGTTTACCCGCAGGTGCGGTAACGCCGGCTATATAGGAAACTACCGGTTTGGAGACATTGTCCTTAATAAAGGCTGCGGCCTCTTCTTCAGCAGTACCACCAATCTCACCAATCATGACGATAGCCTCTGTAGCTGGGTCATTCTCAAACATGGTAAGAATATCAATGAAGTTGGAGCCTGGTATGGGATCGCCACCGATACCAACACAGGTGGACTGACCAAAACCATAATCAGTGGTTTGTTTAACGGCTTCATAGGTCAGAGTGCCAGAACGAGAAACAATGCCAACCTTGCCTGGCAAATGAATATGACCAGGCATAATACCGATTTTACATTCCCCTGGTGTTATGACGCCTGGACAGTTTGGTCCGATTAGGCGCACACTCAATTCATCACATTTGACCTTACACGTAAGCATGTCTAGGGTAGGAACACCTTCGGTAATACAAACAATCAGTTTGATACCGGCATTAGCAGCTTCAAGTATGGAATCCATACAGAAAGGGGCAGGGACATAGATCACTGATGCTTCTGCACCGGTTGCCGCTACAGCATCAGCTACGGTATTAAATACGGGCAATCCAAGGTGAGTACTTCCACCTTTACCTGGTGTCACGCCGCCAACCATTTTCGTACCGTATTCGATAGCCTGTTCAGAGTGAAAGGTGCCCTGCCCGCCAGTAAAGCCCTGGCAGATAACTTTAGTATCTTTATTTATCAGGATAGCCATTACTTGTTGCCCTCCGCTGCTTTAACCACTTGCTGAGCGCCGTCTGTCAGGCTAGTTGCTGCAATAATATTCAATCCACTGTCTGCTAGGAGTTTGGTGCCGAGTTCTGCATTGTTACCTTCGAGTCTAACAACTACAGGCACGTCAACACCTACTTCTTGCACAGCGCCAATCACACCTTCAGCAATCAGGTCACAACGGACAATGCCACCAAAAATATTAATAAACACAGCTTTAACTTTGTCATCTGAAAGGATGATCTTGAACGCTTCAACAACGCGTTCTTTGGTGGCGCCACCGCCCACATCAAGGAAGTTCGCTGGATCACCACCGTGGAGCTTAACGATATCCATCGTACCCATAGCTAAGCCAGCACCATTGACCATACAGCCAATATTGCCATCTAGTGCCACATAATTAAGGTCCCACTGAGCCGCATGTGCTTCTCTAGCATCATCCTGTGATGGGTCATGCATCTCACGCAGCTTAGGCTGACGATAGAGCGCATTTCCATCAATATTGATCTTGCCATCAAGACAGTGGAGATCGCCGTCAGTGGTGATAACCAATGGATTAATTTCTAGCAGAGCCAAATCAAAATCATGGAATAGTTTTGCCAAGCCAAGGAATAGTTTGGTGAACTGCTTGATTTGCTTAGGATTCAAACCCAACTTGAAGGCCAGCTCCCGCGCCTGGTATGGCTGAGCGCCTGTCAGGGGATCAATGGTAGACTTAAGAATTTTTTCAGGTGTTTCTTCTGCCACTTTCTCAATTTCTACGCCGCCTTCGGTCGAGGCCATAAAAACGACTCGACGAGTGGATCGATCAATAACAGCACCCAGGTAAAGCTCTTGGTCAATATCACTACAGGGTTCTACGAGGATTCGGCTGACGGGTTGACCGCCAGCATCTGTTTGATATGTTACTAGGCGAGTTCCAAGCCACTGACGAGAAAATGCTTCAATCTCAGCCTTTGACGTTACCAGTTTGACGCCACCTGCTTTACCGCGGCCACCTGCGTGAACCTGAGCCTTAACAACCCAGCGATCACCTCCGATAACATCAGCAGCAGCAATTGCTTCTTGAACAGTTTCTGCAGCCACACCTTCCGATACGGGAAGTCCGTATTCAGCAAAAAGCTGCTTTGCCTGATATTCATGTAGGTTCATAGTGATTCCTGTTTGCTGAACTTATTGAATCGATATAGGAAAAATCTTCCGGTCCAGCGGTACTTGGGAGCTTCCTGAAGCGCAATTATGTTCGTTTTTTACGATTTGGAATATGTATCGCGTGACCATTAACAGCCAGAGCAGCCTCATGTACCGCTTCTGAGAGTGTGGGGTGACTAAATACTGTCATACCAATGTCCTCCGCTGTGGCACCGAACTCCATAGCAATAGCGATTTGCTGAACTAGGTCAGCAGCACTTGGGCCAATAATATGGCAACCAAGAATACGGTCAGTGTCCGCATCAGCAATCATTTTGACCATGCCATCAGTTTCGTTGGCAGCCAAGGCTCGACCACTGGCGATAAAAGGGAAGACGCCCACGTTGTAGGATTCACCAGCTTGCTTGAGTTGTTCTTCGGTCTTACCCACAGCAGCAATTTCTGGGTGGGTATAGATGACATTGGGGATAATGTCGTAGTTCATTTGGGTTTTTTGGCCAGCAATACGCTCAGCAACCATGACACCTTCTTCAGAACCCTTGTGGGCCAACATTGGTCCACGAACTACGTCGCCCACCGCCCAAACACCAGGGGCATTCGTTGCACACTGGTCATTAACAAAAATAAAGCCGCGCTCATCCAGGTTAACGCCGCAGTCTGGAGCTAACAAGCCCTCAGTAAAGGGGCTCCGCCCAACACATACAATCAGTTTATCGAAGGTTTCCTGCTCGTCTTTGCCATCGCTGTTTTGATAAGTGACGACAACTTCATCGCCTTCTACCTCACTACCTGTAACGCGACAACTGAGGCGAATATCCAAGCCTTGCTTGGCAAATATCTTTTTGGCGTCTTTCGCAATTTTCTGATCCAGTATTGCCAGAAAATCATCCATTGCCTCCAGTAGCACAACCTGACTTCCTAGGCGGTTCCAGACACTACCTAATTCGAGGCCAATAACACCAGCACCAATTACACCCAGTCGCTTAGGTATCTCGGTAAGCTCGAGAGCGCCAGTAGAATCAATGATGGTATTCCCATTGACTTGGGCCACGGGGATATTTATTGGCTGTGAGCCAGTAGCAATAATCACATTTTCAGTGGTAAGTACCTGTTTATTACCATCGTGATCGGTATATTCAACCTGACGACCAACAAGGATCTTACCGGTACCAAATAATGAGGTGACGCCATTGATCTTGAACAATCCAGCAATGCCGTCGGTGAGTTGCTTAACAATGTTTCCCTTACGGTCAATCATTGCCTTCACATCAATACCGACATCAGCCACTTTAATACCGTGTGGGGCAAGATCAGTTTTGGTCTCATGGTACTTGTGAGAGCTGTCCAGTAATGCTTTAGAGGGTATACAACCGACATTGAGGCAAGTACCACCATTCACACCTTGCCCCTCAGCGTTAGTCCACTTTTCAATACAAGCTGTTTTCAGGCCAAGTTGTGCGGCTCTGATGGCGGCCACGTAACCGGCTGGGCCGGCACCTATAACAATGACATCATACTTATCAGACATATTAAATCTCATTTTTATCAGTAAGTTACCGACTATATTTCAAGCAATATCTTAGCTGGATGTTCAAGCATCTCTTTAATAGCGACAAGGAACCTAACCGCTTCTTTACCGTCAATTAACCGATGATCGTAAGACAATGCAAGATTCATCATTGGGCGAATCACAATTTCACCATTTTCAGCTACCGGACGATCTTTGATGGTATGCATGCCGAGAATGGCTGCCTGTGGTGGATTCAATATGGGAGTGGATAACAGTGAACCAAACACACCGCCATTGGTAATGGTGAAAGTTCCACCTGTCATCTCTTCTATCGTGAGTTTACCGTCCCGCGCTTTTGCACCAAACTCGGCTATAGCGCTTTCAACTTCAGCAATACTCATATTATCTGCATCGCGCAGTACTGGTACTACTAGACCTTTGTCTGTAGACACAGCAACACCAACATCCTGGTAGCTGTGATAAACAATATCATTACCATCAATAGACGCGTTCACTGCAGGGAAACGTTTTAACGCCTCAGTTGCCGCGCGGACAAAGAAACCCATGAAACCTAAGCGGGTACCATTATGAACCTTAGTAAACTCATCTTTAAATGCAGTGCGAAGACGCATAATACGATGCATATCGACTTCATTAAACGTCGTCAACATGGCTGTTGTTTGAGTAACCTCCAGCAGCCTATCGGCAATACGTGAACGCATCCGAGTCATTGGAACTCGTTTTTCAATGCGATCACCGGTGGGGGTAACGATAGCTGCTTGAGCAGGTACAGATTTTGGCGCGGCCGGTGCTGCTTGTGCAGGCTGTGGTGGTTGCCATGCCACTACATCTTCCTTAGAAATTCGCCCACCTTTTCCAGTACCGACGATTTTCTGCAAATCGATACCGCGTTCATCGGCGAGTTTACGCGCAGCTGGACTGGCAATCTTCTCGCTATTATCATCTATGGTGGTCGCAGCGGGCACTGCTTCTACAGGGGCTGCTGCTATAGCTTCTCCAGCAACAATACGTGCTATGACCTCATTACTGAGAACGATCTCACCTTCGGCCTTTAGTACTTCCGCAAGTGTGCCATCAGCTGGGGCAACCACTTCTAGTACCACTTTGTCCGTCTCAATATCAACCAACAGCTCATCACGCATAACGGATTCACCAGGCTGCTTATGCCATGTAGCAATATTTCCTTCCTGTACAGACTCAGGAAATGTAGGTGCCTTAATTTCAATACTCATTTTTTTCGTTTCCTTGGTCAAGGATGGCTGCTTTGCCGCCACTTAAAAACTCAATGCTTCATTAATAAATTTTTCTTGTTCTTCCAAATGGAGCGACATATAACCCGAGGCAGGTGCCGCTGAAGCTTCACGTCCCACATAACGCAATTCAAGATCATCTTTGAATTCGGCTAGAACTCGGCGCATGTGGTGTTGACTGCTATACCATGCCCCCTGATTAATCGGTTCTTCTTGACACCAGATAACCTCTTCGAGACTGCTATAAGAATTAAATATCTCAAGTAGTACATCATCAGGGAATGGGTATAGCTGCTCGATCCGCACTAGGGCAATATCATCAATACCCCTTTCCTGACGGGCTTCATAGAGGTGATAGTAAACTTTACCAGAACAGAGGACTAATCGGCGGGCCTTGGAGCTATCGACGTCATTATCTTGTATGACATTCAAAAATTCGCCATTAGCGAGATCTTCCAGCGATGAAGTAGCCAGCTTGTGACGTAAAATCCATTTGGGACTCATCACCACCAATGGACGACGCATGGGTCGAATAGCCTGACGACGCAGCATATGGTAAACCTGTGCCGGCGTTGTGGGGATGCAAACCTGAATATTATGCTCAGCACAAAGTTGCAGAAAGCGCTCAAGTCGTGCTGAGGAGTGCTCCGGACCCTGGCCTTCATAACCATGTGGCAACAACATAGTGAGGCCACACATGCGCCCCCACTTATGCTCACCACTGGTAATAAACTGGTCGATAACTACCTGTGCACCATTGGCAAAATCACCGAATTGCGCTTCCCAAATAACGAGGCCAGCCGGCGCTGTCGATGCGTAACCATACTCAAAACCTAAAACAGCCTCTTCTGAGAGGAAAGAATCGTATAGTTCAAATGCGGGTTGATTCTCTGACATAGCGCCGAGAGGAGTATAGCTCTGACCATCACGTTGATTGTAAACCACAGCATGGCGGTGAGAGAACGTGCCACGGCCAATGTCCTGGCCCGTCATACGAATAGGATAACCCTGTTCAATCAATGTGCCATACGCCAACAATTCTGCCATCCCCCAGTTCAGGGGAAGCGCACCACCCGCCATTTTACGGCGGTCTTCATAAATTTTTTCTACCTGACGCTGAACGACAATCCCCTCAGGAATATGATTGATTTTTTCAGCAACCTCCTGAAGTTTGATCATCGGGTATGACGTATCTCCAGAGGTTGTCCAATCATGCTCAAGGTAAGGTGTCCAATCAACAAATGGAGCCTGATCTGGCTCAGACACCAGTTTGTTAACTACGTTTTCACCACGATCAAGTGTATTTCTATACTCAGACAACAAGCTATCAGCTTCGACTTGACTGATAATCCCTTCAGTAATGAGTTTGTCGGCGTAGAGAGCCCGAGTAGTCTTAAGCTTTTTGATCACTTGATACATGAGTGGCTGAGTCGATGATGGCTCATCTGTTTCGTTATGACCACGGCGCCGATAGCAGACCAAATCAACCACAATATCTTTTTTGAACTGATAGCGATAATCCATGGCTAGGAAAGTCGCGAACATGACGGCATCTGGATCATCAGCATTCACATGGATGATAGGTGCCTGTACCATCTTAGCTATATCAGTGCAGTATTCTGAAGAGCGGCTATCCTCTCTTAGATTAGTCGTAAATCCGACCTGATTGTTTATGACCAGATGCACGGAGCCACCCGTTTTATAGCCACGTATTTGTGACATCTGGAAGGTTTCCATAACCACGCCTTGACCAGCAAAAGCAGCATCACCGTGTACAACAATCGGTACGACCTTATCACCGTGAGGATCATTTCGACGATCCTGACGTGCTCTGGCTGAACCTTCTGCTACGGGTGCAGCAATCTCAAGGTGAGAGGGGTTAAACATCAGTGCCAAATGCACTTCCCCGCCTGGGGTCATTACATTAGAGGAGAAACCTTGGTGGTACTTCACATCACCAGAGGTGTCGACGTGTCGTCTTCCCTCGAATTCCGCAAAGAGTTCTGCAGGGTTTTTGCCCATGACATTAACCAGCAGGTTTAACCTACCGCGGTGAGCCATGGTCAATACAATTTCTTTTGCCCCATATTCTCCGGCACGCTCGATCATGCCATCGATCATGGGTATCATCGATTCACTACCTTCAAGCCCAAAACGCTTGGTTCCGGGATATTTAGAATCTAAGTGCCGCTCTAGACCCTCTGCAGCAGAGAGACGTTGCAAAATAGACTTGCGTAGTTCGTCGTCATAGACTGGCTGGGCACGTACACTTTCAAAACGTTGTTGCAACCACTGCTTTTCATTAAAGTCTGTGATGTGCAAAACTTCTACGCCAACATGACGGGAGTATGTTTCTTCCAGTGCAGAAACAATCTCTTTGAGAGTCGCTTCTTGTTTGCCGATGTATAACATACCACACTGAAATGTGGTATCCAGATCTGCATCAGTGAGTCCGTGATACGATAGTTCAAGATCAGGGATTGGCTCTCGGATCATAATACCCAATGGATCCAGATCGGCTTTCTGGTGCCCGCGGTCTCGGTGGGCGCTAATCAGCTGGAGGACTTTGACTTGCTTCCGCTCATGCTCAATATTGACCCCGCCTGAGCCGGGGGCTGAAACAGGCCTAGCTCTACGACGGCCAAGAAGCTCAAAATGAGACTGTACGGTCGCATGCGATACATCTGTACCACTGTGGCCATTGGCTCTGGGGAGCGAATCAAAAAATGAGCGCCACTCATCGGACACACCATTTGGATCATGAAGGTACGTTTCGTACAGATCTTCAATATAAGCGGCATTCCCGCTCGATAAATGAGAGGTCCGCAAAAATTGCTGCATGATGCTTTCAGGCATCGAGGTTTTCCCTATAATTTAGATACAGAATCATCAAAGCCCCCTATTAAAAATAGAGGGCCCGATAGCTTGTACTTGAGCACTTTATTAAGTAGCACTTCTCAACAACATATTACGAATATGACCAATGGCTTTTGTTGGGTTCAAACCTTTCGGACAAACTGCAACACAGTTCTGAATACCGTGACAACGGAACACGCTGAATGGATCATCGAGTTTTGCCAAACGGTTTTCAGTATCGGTATCACGACTATCCACCAAGAAGCGGTATGCCTGAAGCAAACCGGCTGGACCAATAAACTTGTCAGGATTCCACCAGAATGATGGGCAGGCTGTTGAACAGCATGCGCAAAGAATACATTCGTAGAGACCATCCAACTTTTCCCGCTCTTCTGGAGACTGCAGTCGCTCTATGGCAGGTGCGGGCTCGTTATTAACCAAATAGGGTTGGATTTTTTCATACTGGGCGTAGAACTGGCTCATATCAATCACCAGGTCTCGAATAACCGGCAAACCTGGCAGTGGGCGTAGTATCAATTTTCCACCTTTCACACATTCAGACAGAGGCTTAATACAAGCTAGCCCATTCTTGCCATTAATATTCATTCCATCGGAACCACACACGCCTTCACGGCAAGATCGTCGATAGGACAGAGAGGCATCCTGAGCCTTTAGGAGCTCCAAAACATCAAGCACCATCAGATCTTTGCCAGCGGTGTCGATTTCATAATCCTGCATATACGGCGCTTCGTCCGTTTCAGGGTTGTAACGATAAACACTTACTTTCAACATGGCTCAACAGACCCTTATTAGTAGACACGAGCTTTCGGTGCGAAGGCTTCCATAGTCTTGGGTGAAAAGTTTACATCACGCTTGCCAACACTCTTATCTGTTGGGAAATACATGGAGTGACACAACCAATTCACGTCATCGCGATCAGCGTAGTCATCTCGTGCGTGAGCACCGCGGCTTTCTTTACGCTCTTCTGCAGTAATGGCTGTCGCTTCTGCTACTTCTAGAAGATTTTGTAATTCCAGCGCTTCAATACGAGCTGTATTGTAGGCATTACTCTTATCGTCTAAGCGTACATTTTCGATACGTGGGCGAAGTGCTGCAAGCTTCTTGATACCTTCCTGCATCAAATCACCACGACGGAATACACCAAAATATTTCTGCATAATGTCTTGTAGTTCGGCACGGAGTTCTGCCGAACCTTCACCATCATTAGTACTGTTATTAATGCGGTTAAGGCCTGACATGGCAATATTGATATGCTCTTCAGTAGGCTCCTGGAGGTCAATCCCTTCACGAAGAGATTTCTCGATAAATAAACCAGAAGCACGGCCAAATACCACAAGATCCAGTAGTGAGTTACCACCCAGGCGGTTAGCGCCGTGAACGGAAACACAGGCTGCTTCACCACAGGCGAATAGGCCCTCAATTACGTCATGGTTGCCCTCGGCATCAAGGGTTAGCGCTTGGCCATCCACGTTGGTGGGAATACCACCCATCATATAGTGGCAAGTCGGCACTACAGGAATGGGATCCGTTACTGGGTCAACATGAGCAAAGGTCCGCGACAGTTCACAGATACCAGGTAAGCGACTTTCCAGCACTTCCTCACCCAGATGGTCCAGCTTCAGATAGACATAGTCACCATTGGGGCCACAACCGCGACCATCAAGAATTTCGAGCACCATGGAACGGGCCACCACGTCGCGGCCCGCCAAATCCTTGGCGTTGGGAGCGTAACGCTCCATGAAGCGCTCGCCATCCTTGTTGACGAGATAGCCACCTTCACCTCGACAGCCTTCCGTCACCAAGGTACCAGCACCGGCAATACCGGTGGGGTGGAATTGCCACATTTCGATATCCTGCACCGGGAAGCCGGCACGTAGCGCCATGCCAATACCGTCGCCAGTGTTAATGTGGGCGTTAGTGGTTGAGGCATAAATTCGACCGGCACCACCAGTGGCAATTACAGTGGCCTTCGATTTAACATAAACCGTTTCACCGGTTTCAATGTTGATCGCGATAACGCCAACGACGGCATTGTCGGCATTTTTTACCAGATCAACGGCAAACCACTCATTGAAAAATACGGTATTGTTCTTAATGTTGTTTTGGTAGAGCGTATGCAGCAGTGCATGGCCTGTTCGGTCAGCCGCTGCACAAGTGCGTGACGCTTGGCCACCTTCACCGAAATTCTTGGACTGACCACCAAAAGGACGCTGATAAATACGTCCTTCTTCAGTGCGAGAGAAAGGCAACCCCATGTGCTCGAGCTCAAAGACCGCTTCAGGGCCTACAGAACACATGTACTCAATAGCGTCTTGGTCACCGATATAATCAGAACCTTTGACGGTGTCGTACATATGCCAACGCCAATCATCATTGGGGTCATCACTGGCTATCGCGCAGGTAATACCCCCTTGAGCGGACACTGTGTGTGAGCGGGTTGGAAACACCTTGGTGATGACGGCCGTCTTGTAACCGGACTGAGCCAGTTGCAGGGCTGCTCGCATACCGGCACCACCGCCACCGACAATTAGCCCATCGAAGGAAATGGTTCTTATACTATTACTCATGGATTCAAATCCCCCAAACAATATCAAGTGCCCAGATGAGATATACCAAGTTGATGGTAATCATGCCCAGCTGGAAAAAAATTCGCAGTGGAGTCGCTTTCGGCCCCAATAGACGAACAGTCACATAATCAGTGAGTACTGCCCACAGTCCAATCCATGCGTGTATCGCAATAGACACGACCGTCAACACATTTAAGACTTTCATAGAGATATGGCTATTTAGTGCAAGCCATTGGCCGTAATCCATATCAGGGTTAGTCAGCAGATAGACCGTAATAAAAACCGTGTATACCGTCATAACAACGGCAGTTGCGCGCTGTAGAATCCAGTCAGACAGGCCGCTACGACCAAAACTGGTAACGTTAGTTATCATGCCCATACCCAGACTCCAGCCAGAACGATAAGTACAGCAGCAGCAATCAGAGCGATCATCGCGCCAAGGCGGCCTCCTTCAAGTGTTTCGCCAACACCAAAGTCCATCACCAAGTGACGAACACCCGCCACCAAATGGTAAGCTAGGGCAGCAAGCGAAGCCCAAATAATCAACTGGAAAAAGGTGCTTCCTATGCATTCTTTTATCGCATTGAAGCTTTCTTCAGAAGACAGGCTTGCATCCAATACCCAGAGAAACACGGCAATCGCAGCAAATAACACGACACCAGAGACTCGGTGAAGAATGGATACATATGACGTTATTGGAAGCTGGATTGTTCCAATATCAAGATTTACAGGTCTTTTCTTGTTCACGGATACACCCTATATCTGCACAGCAAGCAGAGATAAAAACTGGTGGGGATCAACAGCCATCGCAGGCATGTCGGGCTTAAATAGGCCGCAAATTATAGAAACATTGCGCAATGATTACAATGGACGAATTGACGGAGGTATAAGGTTTACGGATAGCCGTCATTCATTTGATCTATGCGAAGTAATCTCGCAGTAAAATTGACAAATACGCAAAGCAAGTTATAGTTTCCGGCCTGAATTTTTTTAGTTCGTAAGTCAATTGCTTGTAAAGGCAGATCTAGGACTCGTAGGAGAATCCAATGAGCAACAAGAAATTCCACCTCTCTGAAGAAGGCACAGACACTTCGATAGAGCTACCGGTTCTAAGCAGCACTCTTGGTCAAGATGTCATCGACATCGCCAGGGTCCCTGAAACAGGGTGCTTCACGTTTGATCCCGGTTTTGGTGCTACAGCCTCTTGTGAATCAGCAATCACCTTCATTGATGGGGATAAAGGTGTTCTTTTACACCGTGGCTATCCCATTGAGCAGTTAGCAGCAAATTCTGATTTCCTGGAAACCTGCTACCTTCTTATTAATGGTGAACTGCCTTCAGATTCAGAGAAGGAAGCATTCGAACAGACCATAAAATCCCACAACAACGTAGAGAGTGCCGTAGAACAATTTATGAGTGGCTTCAGTCAGGGCTCCCATCCTATGGCCATGCTTTGTGCTGTTGTTGCTGCTATGTCAGCGACTTACAACGACACTACAGACGTTTCTAATGCGGATGACAGAATGCTCACTGTTAACCGACTGATTGCCAAGATGCCTATTTTGGCCGCCATGTGTCACAGACATTTCTCAGGCCTGCCCTATGTGTCGACAAACAACGACCTTAGTTATGCTGAAAACTTCCTCAACATGATGTTTGGAACACCGGGTGCTAAGAGCACGGTCAGCCCTGTATTAACTAAAGCAATGGATCTGATTTTCCTTCTCCATGCCGATCACGAACAAAATGCGTCCACGTCAACAGTTCGTCTATCAGGTTCTTCTGGCGCAAATCCATACGCCTGTATAGCGAGTGGAATCGCTGCACTTTGGGGGCCGGCACACGGCGGCGCGAACCAAGCTGTGCTCGAAATGCTAGAAGAAATAGGTGATGAGAAACACATTGATGAGTTTATTCTTCGCGCCAAGGATAAAGAAGACGGTTTCCGCCTCATGGGCTTTGGACACAGAGTTTACAAAAACTTTGACCCACGCGCTAAAGTGATGAAGGAAAGCTGTGATGAAGTCCTCGCTGAACTTGGCCTAGAACACGATCCACTGCTGAAAATTGCCAAGCGTCTAGAACAAATTGCACTGGAAGATGAGTACTTTGTTGAGAAAAAACTCTACCCAAATGTTGATTTCTATTCCGGCATTATCATGAAGGCAATCGGTATTTCTCCCGAAATGTTCACTGTTATCTTTGCCACAGGCCGCACCGTTGGCTGGATATCTCACTGGAATGAAATGCTGAGCAATCCATACCGAATTGGCCGCCCACGTCAGCGCTATACTGGTTATGCCCAGCGGGACTATCCTGCCTAACATTCTGCATTATAAAGAATTAAAAAGGCCGCCCTGGTAACAGTGGCGGCGTTTTTATTATGGACTTTAACAATCTTATATCGACCAATGTTCAAATATCTATTGATCCGATGAATATTCCTTTTTCATTAGTGTTGCTCTGTTACGTGCTACCTGCATGGATGCGGGAATGCGTCTAAGAATGCCTTCATTGTCAAAAAGACTTCTCGTTCATGCAATTCAGTAGGATTTTTCCTTAAATACTCCAGCACAATACTCATTGACTGTCCGTTTGTAATACCTCCTTTTGGGAAGCAAACTTTTAGTGAGCCATCATTTTCCATAACCTTCATAATACTGCTAACACCATGGACAAAGCCTACGCAAAAGCCAAAAGACATCGAATCACCATCTTCGTCGGCATTTAAAAAACTTTCTGCTTCCGCACACTTTTTTAGTAGTTCATTGCCGTCGGCAAAACTTAAAGGTGAAAAGAACAGAACTATGGTTAGCATTATTATCTTAATTGTTGGCTGCATTAACTCATCCTTTTCACGTAACTGAGTGAATCACTTTAGCAGATGTTGATTACAGGCTGAATAAGCAACTTGAAAATATCCAATCGGCTCAGTGAAAGGTTTATTAGGTGCTACTCGCATGGGTAAGCATCTAGCTTTTGCTTCAAATAATTCAAGTCTCTGTCTGTAGCATTAACCTCATCCCAGATAGGGTCATCTTCGGCGAGTAATACCTCTTTGAGACACTCTAGCTTGCGTATTTCGGCCTCAATAGAGTCTCTTGTGGCTACTTGCATGGGTACGCCTCCAGGAAAGCATCCATTATCAAATAGCCTTTGTATTCATGTAGTCGAAGAGGATTTTTCCTTAAATACGCTAGAACAATTCGTACACTCTGCTCATTTGAAAGCCCGCCTTTTGGTGTGCAGATTTTAAATGGGCCATCCATTCTTGTCTGACTCATTCACACCCCGTCGACTATGCCAAGGCAAAAGGTACGTTTATGGACATCATCAGTTTTTTCGTTATTTTGCAATTTTTCTGATACTGCGCATTCTTCTAATAAGCTATTCCCATCGACGCCGGCATAACTCGAAGGTGAGAAGAGTAGGAAGCCAGAAAGTAATACTATGACATGAATTATGGGGCGCATTTGAATGTTCCTTTTCACCTATTAAATGCAACTTTACCAGAAGGGAATTGATGCTATCAAGCGGAGTGATAATCAGGAAAATACCCTAGAAAGTGTCCCCAAAAATAATAATCCAATAAAAAAGGCCAACTATTTAAGTTGACCTTTTTTGCTGTATCCCTTGCGATGCAAGGGCTTGCGTTTGGTGGAGCCTAGCGGGATCGAACCGCTGACCTCAACACTGCCAGTGTTGCGCTCTCCCAGCTGAGCTAAGGCCCCAAATCTGTTGCTGATAACCTTATACAGGCTTTACTTACTCTCTATAAGCCCAGCTGTAACCCGCTGCACCCAAAGGGCATAAAAGCTAAGGCCCCGAAAGAGGCTGCGCATTTTAGGTATTGGCCCAATAAGAGTCAAGCCTGTTCTTCGGGATGTTCAGCTCGGTTAGCGCAGATTAGCTGGTATTCTTTTTCCCATTTTTTCAGTTGTTTTTTAGACACCCCTCCAGCCGTCTCTAATGCATGTCTGACGCGCGCTCGGACTAAGTCTGGACCCAGAATTTCCATCGCATCAAACAGCGGCGGCCCCGATGGAGAGCCTGTAACGGCCACAAACAATGGGAATAGAAAATCTTTAAGCTTTAAGTCTACCGACAAGGCTATTTGATTTAATTCTTGATACAACCCATCACGGGACCAATGACGCAGCCCATCGAGGCGCCAGACACTGTATTGAAGCACCCTACGCACCAGTTCATTATCCAGCTTTTTATGTTCAAAACTGGCTTCACTCAGAGTTGGCATACCCGACAGCATGAAACCCAGCAAGGGTGCTATATCGGTAAATTTTTCGACACGCTCTTTAATAAGAGGAATCATTCGAGACAAGTTGTCACGATTAATGGCCCAGTCGGCAACACGGCTGGCAAATTCACTATCATCCAAATTTTCACGAATCCAACAACCATTGAGCCAATCCAGTTTTTCCGTATCAAAAACAGGTCCACCCAGGTGCACATTGTGGATATCAAAGTTTTCCAGCATTTCTTGAAGGGTGAATTTCTCAGCCTCATTGGGCATTGACCACCCCATTCGTCCCAAATAGTTAATCACTGCTTCGGGGAGATAACCCATTTCACGGTAATAATTAATACTGGTCGGGTTCTTACGCTTGCTGAGCTTGCTCTTATCCGTATTTCTTAACAGCGGCATATGGCATAGCTGGGGCATTTCCCAGCCAAAATACTCATAAAGTAATTGATGCTTTGGTGCAGAATTGATCCACTCCTCACCCCGAATCACATGGGTGATTTCCATCAAATGGTCATCAACCACATTGGCCAAGTGGTAAGTAGGCATACCATCCCCTTTAAGCAAGACCTGCATATCAATTTGGGCCCAGGGTATCTCGATTTCACCCCTCAGCATGTCATTGAAGGTACAACTGCCCTCCTCCGGTACTTTCATCCGGATAACATGGGGTACGCCATCCGCGAGTCGCTCCTGCACATCAGCTTGAGAAAGGTTCAGGCTACGGCCATCGTATTTGGGCGTTTCACCTCGAGCCATCTGCTCCTTGCGCATGGTATCCAATTCACTTGGCGTGGCAAAACAATAGAATGCGTGGCCTTTTTCCACCAGCTTCATCACATGCTGATGATAAATAGCCATGCGCTCACTTTGTCGATAAGGGCCGAATTTTCCGCCCACATCGGGTCCTTCGGACCAATTAAGACCGAGCCAGCGCAGTGAATCCAAAATCATTTGTTCAGATTCACCGGTGCTTCGGGTTTGGTCCGTGTCTTCAATACGAAGAATGAACTCGCCACCCAAACTGCGAGCAAAACAAAGATTAAACAGTGCTACGTAGGCAGTACCTACGTGGGGATCACCAGTGGGTGATGGTGCAATACGGGTACGAACTGACATGGATAGTTATTTCCGTCAAGCTGAGAAAGTGAGAGGGTTAAATACATCAAATAATGGCCGATATTATACGCCGATCAATACTATTCAACAGGCTTAGACTGGGGCTCACCTAGGAAATAACCTTGAGCTGCATCAACACCAAGTTCGGCAAGCTGGTTCCATTCTATCTCGCTTTCAACACCTTCCAACCAGAGTTGAACGTTGCGATTATGAGCAAGCTGAACCAGCGATTTGATATAGAATTGATTATCAGGATTCTGATCCAGCTCACGAAGGAAACTACGATGCACTTTTAGGTGGTTCAGTGGCAAGCTGCTCAAATAACCGAAGGCTGAGGACCCTAGTCCAAAGCCATCAATCGCCATAGAAGCGCCACATTTATGTAATAGCTTATCGAGCCGTCGTATGGGCTTATCATCTAAGACTATAGCCTTTTCAGACACCTCAAACACGATATTACTAGCCAATTCACGTTGAGAGGTTAGGTAAGAATCTAGCCATTTAACAAAACCGTTTTCTTGTATTGAAAGCATCGACAAGTTAACGCATAACTTGCCAGAAAAGGTTTTTTCCCGGTTAGTAGTGGCCAGAGATTCAAGAATCAATCGATCGAGCTGAGGCATTAGGCCCAGCCGCTCCGCGATAGGAATCACTATCCCCGCCGTTAACAAATCATCACCATTAATAAAGCGTACAAACACTTCATGGGCAACGACAGTCTTATCAGGAAGGCTTAATACCGGCTGAAAATATAGGACTATAGAGTGATCCGAGATAGTCTGCTCTAAAAATGCCTGCCATTCCTGCAACGTGCGACCCAGAACGGGTGCTTCACCATCCCGGACGTCAGAGAGCTTCGCCCAACGGTTAGTACCCTGCAATTTGGCCTGGCGTAGGGCTAGATCGGCTTCACTCAGCATGTCAGCACCGCTAGTGACCTCAGAATGATAGGTATAGCCCATATTGAAGTGCAGTGGACATTGGTCATTGTTAAGCCAGCTAAGGCCCTGTACCGTCTCAAAAACGGCTCCAGCCAACTCCTCGCCCTCCTGAGGCGTAATATCGGGGATAAATACGGAGAACTCCTGCCCCTTCCTTCTGGCAACCAATGCTCGTGGATGTCGTAAAACAGTACTATTCAGGCACTCACCAATGGTTTTAAGTAAGCGGTTACCTTCCGCCCGACCTGCATAATCATTGACGGAGGCAATATCGTGCATGGCGATAATGATCAGCGCACCGGTATGTGTTCCGACTTCTTTGTCATCGACAAAACTATTCATACGATTATCGAAATCACTGCGGTTAGAAATCCCCGTGACCGCATCGCGAAATGATTGCTTCTGCAACTGTCCTATTGTCGCCAACTGTTCGTCAAAGATTTCTTTGAGATGCTGAGCCATTCGATTCATCGCCAAGACCACACGTCTCAGTTCACGGGTTTTAGGAATGTTCTCTTGTATAACAAAGCGTTTTTCATAGATATCGTTAGCTTGTCTTTCAACGCGAGTTAACGGCTCAAGTAACCATTTCAGTGCGAGATAAGCCAGCAGACAAACCAATAAAGTAATAGCGGTAAACCAGCCTAGCTGCGTCGTTGTTACTTGCCAGAGCTTTACATAAGCCTGACCGGGATGGCTGACAACGTTAAGAACACCCAGCTGAGACCAACCCGACGACACTTCCGCTTTTCCCTCTGGTGAGGGTAAAGGCATTAACGACACAAACCAATCGGGAACTGTTTCTATGGATACAGGGAACTCTCGGTCAATCACAATATTTTGTTCAAGATCAGTAAAGAAAATACGTTGGTAATAACCGCTATCGGAAACGGCATTGAACATAGTGTCCAATGTGGCAATATCTTTTTCTTGAGCAGCCTGCGTCATGGATAGGCCAAGAGATGTGGCTGTATCCTGCGCATGTACCTGCATTTGATCTTCGACCAACAGGCGATTGTTGTGGAGACTAACCAGCGTATTACCTGCATAGAGGCAGATAAACAAGATTACTACGGCGATAATCAACTGACGAAACAGTGTCACGCGGCCTTCCCTTTTTTATTTATTATCAACGAGTCTAATGCAATCCAGTTCACTTGCCAATTGAGTGCTACATCACACCTATAGCCATTACCGGATAGCTATCCGCTATGGGGTCTATGGTAAGATAAAATAATAAAAAAACGCATGAAAACTGTCGCAAAAATAGGATTATTTTCAAATGAATTCAATGGGGAGGTCAGCACTTAAAACCAGCTTTGCCTGGCTTCCCATTGCAATCATTGGTCTATTCTCGGCAGCCATTGCTCAACATCAGGGCGTCAGTGAAAAACTACTCTCAAAGATTAGTGATAAATATGGCCCTACTGCCGAAACCCGGATTCGCCACTGGGAAGGGTTAATTCACCAATATCACAGCAGCGACGATCGAAAAAAACTCACTATCGTCAACGATTTTTTTAATGGTGCTCGTTTTGTCAGTGATGCCATCCTATGGAATAAGAACGATTACTGGGCAACACCGTTAGAGTTTCTTGCCAATGATGCGGGTGACTGCGAGGACTTCTCCATTGCAAAATACTTCACCCTCAAAGAAATGGGGCTGGATACCGCTAAGTTGCGGATTACCTATGTAAAAGCAACCACGCTCAATCAGGCCCACATGGTATTAGCCTATTACGCTAGCCCCAATGCAGAGCCGCTTATTCTGGACAACCTTAACAAGC
Source organism: Cellvibrionales bacterium UBA4451 (assembly GCA_002390285.1). GTDB lineage: Bacteria > Pseudomonadota > Gammaproteobacteria > Pseudomonadales > Porticoccaceae > Porticoccus. The sequence goes on from DGPB01000009.1 coordinate 130,352, forward strand.
TGATAAAACCAGCCAGTCAGCGACAAGACCTACGGCCTGTGTATAGCTTTAACGCAGATAACCTTCGGTTAAACCGAACGAGAAATGAACAACTGAAGGCAGGCAAGCCTAGTCAGTTAAATTTATGGCGGGATTTAAACTCGAGAATGCGGCGGGAGTTGCTCTAAGGCTTTTGTTCTTATAAAAAAAGCCCCGACACCACTGTCGGGGCTTTTTAGTTTTAACGGTCTAAAGGTTAATCAACCACCAATGTGTTGGTAGACAAGAGGCTTTCAATAATATCAACAGACTGGAGGGTACCACCTTCAGTCAGATCCACGCCCTCTATCACGATAGATTGCAAGGCTGAACCAGCACTTGGTTCAGCGAATATTATCGTGTCAGCTCCGGCATTGATAGATTGGACTAACAAGAAGGTGCCATCCAATGCTTGAGCTAACGACAAGTCAGATGAATGATCAAGAGCTTCTTCACCCACTAACAAGTCGGACAAATCGAGCACATCACCTTCGCTTACATTGTAACTACCACCAGACTGATTGAAGTCAGTAATAGTATCTACAGCACCGACACCTTCATCGCCAAAGTTCCACTGGAAAACATCTGCACCAGTACCACCTGTTAGAGTGTCTGAGCCAGTACCACCTGAGATAACATCATCTTCAGCTGTTCCAACTATAGACAATCTCAAAAGTATCCGTCGCAATATCACCATCCGTATCAGCTACACCCGCTGTTACTTCAAGGCTTTGATCCACACCAGTTAATTCTTCTGTGGTAGTAATCGATGTCACCTTATAGTCACTTCCAGCATCAGCAGTTAGCTCAACAGTATCAAAGTTCCATGAAGTGTTGCCTTCGAATAATGCTTGAAGGCTAGGGTCACCTACAAAGTCAACGTCTATTCCGTCAACAGCTATCACTCCATCCTGAGTAATGTTAATAATCACGGATGAATTAATGTAATCAACGCCACTATTGTTTGTGATTGTTAATGTACCTAACTTAACAAGTGTCTCGTCAATACCATCAGCACCAACTAAGTCTTGCCAGTCATACAAAGTAATCAAGGCTACTTCACCAACACCAACACCAACACCAATTGCAAAGGCCCTAGTATTAACCGTTAGAGCTGAGTCATCACTGTTCAAGAAACCAGATGCTTTAATAACAACGATTTTTTTAATGGTGCTCGTTTCGTCAGTGATGCCAACCTATGGAATAAGAACGATTACTGGGGAACACCGTTAGAGTTTCTTGCCAATGATGCGGGCGACTGCGAGGACTTCTCTATTGCCAAATATTTCACCCTGAAAAAAATGGGACTAGATACCGCTAAATTGCGTATTCACTATGTCAAAGCGACAACGCTCAACCAAGCACATATGGTGCTTGCCTATTACTCCACGCCTAATGCCGAACCACCGATTCTCGATAATCTTAACAAGCTGATAAAACCGGCCAGTCAACGACCTGATCTACGCCCCGTGTACAGTTTTAATGCCGACAATTTATGGTTGGCGAAAACACGAACTAAACATGTCAAAGCGGGCAAGCCAGGTCAGTTAAATTTATGGCGAGATTTGACGAACAGGATGCAGCAAGAATTATTGTAATAAAAAAAGCCAGCCCAATTAATGGGCTGGCTTTTTTATTAGCTACCTTCAATTAAGTAATATTTACAACCACATTTCCATCTGCAAGTACTGTTGCTAGAACAAAATCACCGTTACCGGTATCTACGAAGTCATATTGGTCCGTTGAACCAACTTTCTGCCACACTGTATCAGCATAAGCATCGCCATCAACAAGGTTCACCACATCATCAGCATCATCACCAATAATATTAATCTCAATGTCCCCACCAGTACCCAGATCAATTACATCCTGAGCAGAAAGGAAGATTGTATTATCTTCACCAGTCCCCTTTCCTGAGATATCAATGGTATCTACGTAACCAAATAAATCCTGCCCACCATTGATCGACAGTTCAGAGAAATCTAACGTAAAGTCATCAGTACTAGATGCAGTATCAAGTGTCAGTATTCCACCAAGAACTTCAAAACCAATGGGCTCGCTAACAGTAAAGTCGGTAGCGTCACTACCAAAATCAGGACCGATAACCACGTTGAAAATATAGCCATCAGGGTTTGTGTTACCACGAGTATCCCCTGTTTCTAACTTTGCATTACCTTCGTAAATTAAAAGTTCGTTCGCATTGGAATCAGTAATGGACAAATCCGTTAAAATAACGGGATCACCAGTAACATGCTCAATGGTGACGGTGTAATTTCCTGGTTTAAAGAACACATCATCATCAAACTTTAATCTACTACCTTCCTGGCCTTGCACTTCAGTAGGATCTACCACACCCGTTGAATTAGAACCTTCGTTAGAAGCGACCGTGATACGAACTTCTTGTATACCGACATTAGTATTTGTAATCATTGCAGAACTGGCCGGAATGCCGCTGACAACAGTTGATGCGCCGTCAGTGATGTCAAGAGCTTCGTAGGTTCCACCGGTAGCAGAGAGAATAGTAACGTCATAACTGACATCAGCTTCACCTGGAGCCGCAACCTCTAATGTGCCCTCAAATTCACCGGGGTTAATCGTGATGTTACCCAACGTGACGTTATTTTCATCCTGAATAGTAATAACCAATGGCGTAGACACCGGTGTATTGACGACGGTTGCCGTGTAGGTAATTAAACCACCTACATCTACAGATGCTGTTGCTGTTAATGTCACGGTAGAAGCATCATTGTCATCAACAATGGTCGCATCCGCGGTGGATGTATGGGTCAGATCTTCGTAGTTACCACCACTCCAGGTGAGTACATCGGCCGTGGTTTCATCTGGACCTTGGTCGTACCGGTCATCAGCACGGTTCGGTACCGCCACATCGGTATAGCCCGGTCCAGCGGCAGTGATAATGACGTTACCCAGATCGGTCGTTGTCAGTGTTAGATCAGTCTCGGGCGGATTGTCCACGCTGTAGCGGAAGAACGCGGTGGTACCTTCCACGATAGTGCTCGGGTCAGCAATCACGTCACCAGCTGCATCTACTACGGTAATGGTCACAACAGAGGCATCAATGGTGTCGACAATCGTTACACTTGTGGTGTCAGAAATATTCAAGGTGTCATAGCCACCACCAGAAGAACTCTGGATACCTACATTAAATGTTTCACCATCTTTGTAGACATCATCACCTTGTGCAGGTTGTGGTGAGGAGGTACCGCTATTTTGGCCTTCCAGAATAGTAATTTGAACACCGTTAGTCAGGGTAAGGATTAAATCACTTCCCACAGGGGCCTCATCTACCTGAACGGTATAAACGATTTCTTCATTCTCAGGGATTGCATCTGCATTTACAGTAACGAGACCTGAGGCTCCAAGGTCAACCCTACGCGAAACTTCCTGATTTACATCAGTATCTGCCGTAGGGTCGAGCAAGGGTGGCGGTATGTAGTCAGGATCAATACCCGCAGTAGGCGTTACTTCCGATCCAATTAACGAAAATAATAATCCACCGCCAAGTTCACCACCACCAGCACCACTTTCACCCGCTGCAGTAGCTTCTTGATCTTCAGAAATATCTTCACCCGCACTCAGGGCTGCCAATAGATCCTGAAATTCAGGGTTTTCTGTCTCGTCAAAGCCTTCTAGCAACGTCAGTTGGTCAAAATTCCCCTGGCTAAGCTGAAAGGCTTCACCACTAGATAACTGGCGAACAGAGCCGTCAGCAAATGCTAGCGCAATACTAGAGCCGTCGGTTACTTGAAGAATATCTCCCTCAAAAATAGGGTCGCCAGGATTAAGTTCACGAATGGAGCCATCGGCAGAAATGACGACAACTGTCGCACCTTCGGTCGATCGTACAAAGCCTATGGCCTTGGCACCATCAGTTAACTCAACAGCATTTTCATCTTTCACCTTGACGTCCATTTGTACCACCCTATGAGGTTCGTTTTGTTCGTATAACGGCCTTATTTTCAGTATACAAAAGCTTTTTATGGGCTATCTCAACTGAAAACAGTATTTGTAATGTGTTTTATATCACAATAATAAAAGAACTAGCTTGCCGTTTAGGGGCTACTAATTACCGTTCAGGCTTTTTTTACGCATCATGGCCGCTTTTAGAGTTCAACACCTACCGTAAAGAGCAGTTCGCCCATTGCATGGAACAAACGGTACTCGTTAAGTAACGTGTCATGGTTGGCTCTTACAAGAGACTCTCTTGCGGCAATCATTTCATTTTCGGTGTTAAGAAGATCTAGCAACGTTCTTCGGCCAAGATCAAACTGCTGCACGTAAGCATCTCGTGTTAACTCAGCATCTCTTGCGTAATCCTCAAGTGCCGGCAGTTGATCGCGAATTGCCTCGTAGGCAACCCAAGACAGGCGTGTTTCTTGTTCAACCTGACGATGCGTGTTATTACGAATTTCTTTAGATTTTTCTAGCAAGTGGGCGAACTGTTGCGTGCGCGCTTCATCAGAGCGGCCGCGGAACAGATTGTAGCGCATGCGCAGCATAACCTTAAGATCATCTACCTGCCCTTCAACACCATCGATATTGTCATTGAGGTCACGTTCAACTTCAAAATGAAAGTGTGGATAGAAGGCACTTTTAGTTTGCTCATAACGGTAGTTCACAGCATCTATATCAGCACCTGATGATTTCAGCAGAGGATGGCTTTCTACCGCTTTTGCTACCGCATCATCAACTGAAGCTGGCAAATATTTTCGGTAAGACCCAGGGTTAACCAACTCGCCTTGCGCAGGAAAACGGCCAACGACACGCTGGAAGTTTGTTTTAGCATCAATCACATTTGCATTCTGGTTAATTGCATTGGTTTTAGCTAAAGCATAACGGCTAGAAATCTGGTCCAGATCGGCACGGCTACCTACACCTGAATCAAAACGTTTTTTCATTTTTTCATAGATATCTTTGTGCGTTGCCAGGGTTTGATTCGTTAGTACATGAATATCTTCCTGTTTCATCACATCAAAGTAGCTTCGCGCTACTTTCAGAGCAACGTCCTCTCCCACGGATGAGGCCCGAAAAGTGGAACTTTCAAGCCGTGATTGCTGGTTTCTGTACTCATTCGTAGTACTGAACCCATCAAACACGAGCTGGCGAAGGTTTATCTGAGCCTCACTGCGATCCAGTTCGTTACGCTCCCCATTTACTTTTTGTTCCGACGTAGGGTCGCGCTCCTGAAAACCAAAACCGGCTAACAAATCGACCGTAGGGTAGTAAGCACCCAATGCTTCACGAACTTGGCGTTCACGTGCATCCATCTCCCGCAACTCGGTAAGAACTTCTGGGTTTGATTGAATCGTTTGGGCAATAGCGTCTCGCAAATCGAGAGTTTCGGCCTGAAGCTGAAATGAAATTCCTGCAATACTAGCCAGCGCCGTGATTAATAAGTTACGTTGCAACACAATTACTCTCCCTTTTATTACACATCAATTTGTAAATTCTATACACCACAGTAGTAAAAAATCTTAATAAAGTATGCATCAAAGACTTTAAATTTATAGGCTCTCATAAATCATAATCCTTAGTCCCACAAAAGAATCTAAGCACTCTATGGAAAAGGCTAGTGTTGAGACGCTATTAATTACAAGTTAGCTCGACTTCTCAAAGAGATTATAACGTGCTCACTATGACAGGGTAAATACAGTACTAATCAACGCTCTCGGAAGGCCAACTCTTTGGTTTTAAGAATAGGTTTGAGTATGTAATCAAGTATTGTCTTCTGCCCTGTTAATATATCCACTTGAACAATCATACCCGGAATAATGGGTAATGGCTCGTCTTCTCGACCAAGGTGGTTATCTTCTGTTTTGAGTCTGACCTGATAATAGCTAACGCCTTCTTCATCGACGATGGTATCAGGGCTAATATGGGTCACTTTGGCCGACAAGCTCCCATGTATTGAGAAATCATAAGCGGTGAATTTTACGGTGGCATGCTGTTCAGGGTGAATAAAGGCAATATCAGCCGGTCGCACACGAGCATCTACCAACAAGGAATCGTCGAATGGCACAATTTCCACTAAGTCCATACCCGGCTGAATAATACCGCCGATGGTATTCACTTTGAGTTGCTTCACGGTCCCCTTCATCGGTGAGCGAACAATGGTTCGGTCTACTCTATCCTCCAATGCCTCATTACTTTGAAGAATACGCCCTAATTCAGACATAATTTCATTCAATTCTCCCCTCGACTCACTGGCAAAGCTCTGGGTGTGAGTTTCTACATTTTTTATCACTTCTTTATATGCCGACTCAAGTTGAGGGATGGCCAGTTTCGCTTGACCCAGCTCTCCTTTTAAATCATTTAGCTGTCGTTCTAACCTAAGCAACTCAACATGTGACACAGCCCCTTCTGCAACAAGAGGTCGCGTGATATTCAGTTCCCTTTTTAGCAGGTCATAACTATCAGAAAGACTCTGCTTATTAACCTTAACCGAAGATAACTCTTGATATTTTTGAGATGCTTTCTGATTTAATATTTCTAACTCGGAGAGATGCTCTTCTTTGCGTGACGCATATAAAGCCCTCTCACTAAGAACCAACGAGTGGTTTCTCACGCCATTAAGCTTGGACAACTCTATATCAAAGTCACTACTGTTGGCCTCTGCACGCAGTCTCGCCGCTTTAACAATGAGTTGCTCAGCCTGAAGAGACCGCTCTCTATAGGTAGAGGCAAATATGGTATCGTCAATTTGTAGTAGTGGTTGCCCGCGGTCAACAATATCTCCGACTGACACCATCAGCTCTGCCAGTATTCCGCCTTCGAGATTTTGAACCACTTGTAAATTGCTAGACGGTACAATTTTTCCCTCTCCTCGAGTAAATTCATCCACTACAGCAAGACTGGCCCATGTCATCATAACCACTATAAAGGCCACAATGACCCACAGCAGTGATTGAGCTATCAAAGGTGATTGCTTTAATACCGCCTCGGAGGAATAAGACATGTACTTCAGATCGGTAGAAGGAGTCTCATTAAAATGCTTACGCACTTTGTCCAACTGTTTATCCAGCATTAGGATCTACCCCTCACGGTGCCAGTCTTCAAAGCTTCCAATACCTCTGCTTTAGGCCCATCAGCGACAATTGTCCCTTTATCCATCACAATTAGCCGATCAACTAAATCCAGCATGTTCATCTTATGAGTGATCAATAATAGAGTGCAGTCAGTAAATTCAGTCCTGATTTGTTGACGCATTCTTTCTTCTGTACCCTGATCCATTGCGGCAGTCGGCTCATCCATTAACAATACCCGAGGGCTTCTGAGGAAAACACGAGATAATGAAATTGCACTACGCTGCCCACCCGATAAAGTCTCACCCCGTTCACCTACAGGCATTTCAAAACCAAGTGGATGGCTATTCACTAACTCAAGGATTCCTGCCTTTGTTGCTGCCGCAACTACCTCTTCATCGGAAACTGCATTGAGACCAAAGGTAATATTTTCGCGCACCGTGCCATAAAATAATTTTGCATCCTGGGCTACATACCCCAGGTTTTTGCGGAGGTCGGCAGGATCTAACTGCTGGGCATCAAAACCATCAAGTAAAACTGAACCACTTGACGGATCGTAAAGACGGATTAACATTTTGGCCAAGGTTGATTTTCCCGAACCTATTCGACCAATGATACCGACCTTTTCACCAGGATTGATGGTTGTATTGATATTATCCAGTGCTGGCATAGGTTGTTCAGGGTAGCTAAAGCACACCTGTTTAAGTTGGATTTTCCCCTCATATACCGGGCGATGTAGGTATCGCTTTTCTGGGTCTCGCTCGACAGGAAGTTCCATCACTTCGTTTAGGGATTTCAGTGTGGCTTCAGCATGGTCATAACTGACGAGTAGACTGGCCACCTGGCTCATTGGCGCTAATGCTCGACCGTTGAGTATGACGCAGGCAATAAGACCACCTAATGTCAGGCTCTGATCAGAAATTAGGTATACGCCCGTTACAACAATGGCCACCATGGCGATTTGCTGAAGAAACTGCACTGTCTGCAGCGCGCCATTAGAGGTAATCCGGGACTGTAGACTCCACTGTGAGACGTAGCCAACTGATTGCTCCCAGGCTCTTTGTACTTGACTTTCAGCGCCCATCGTTTTAATGGTTTCAATACCAACCAAACTTTCAATCAAGGTGGCATTTTTTTTGGCACTGCCACGCATCACATTTTCAATCGTTGGTCGAAGCTTTTGCTGTGCTCTAAAAGCGATATAGAGTCCCAAAGGAAAAATAACAATTGGCACCACTACGAGCCAACTTCCAAGGTAAAAGATAAACACTAAAAATAGGACGACGAAAGGCAGGTCAATTAATGTGAGCATCGTGGACGAAGTGACGAAATTTCGAAGCATATCGAAATCATGGAGTCGTGAAGCAAACGCACCTGTGGAGTTTGGTCGGGCCACCATTTTTAGGTTCAGAACTTTCTCAAACAACTGGGCTGATAACACAACATCCGTTCGTTTAGCTGCAAGCTCTACCAGATAAGCTCGTAATAATTTCAGTGCCAAATCGAATAAATAAACAATGACCACACCAATGGCTAGGGCCCAAAGTGTCTCAATGGCATTATTGGGCACTACTCTGTCGTACACATTCATGACAAACAAGGGTTGCGCCAAAACAAACAAATTAATCAGGAAAGAAGCGATCAACACATCGCGATAAATTTTCCATGAGCTCTTCAATACACCCCAGAACCAATGGTCATGACCATTGTGATATATCTTTGGTGTGCGTGAATCAAACTGCTGCATTGGCCTCATATAAAAAACATGGCCACTGTAAATTTCTAGCAATTGTTGATAGTCAACTTGCACCGGCTGGTGTGTTTCAGGGTCAATGAGTACAGCAAGCCCTAGGTCAGTATGGATGTCTGACAGCACCACCCCCTCACCATTTTTAAGTATGAGAAGAACCGGCAATACTTCCGAAGGAATTTTATCGAGATCCCTGGAAAGTAAAATGGATGCAAGGCCCGCTCTGTTTGCGGCACGATTAAACAAAGAGGGGGTTAGCTTTCCATCCTCTAGTGGAAGGCCAGAGGAAATGGATGCTATTGAGGTAGGCCTCCCTTCCAGGCTAGCCGCCAGCAATAGACACTCCATCAATCCATGGGATGCAATCGAACTGACGCCCCCCTGAGCTTCGACTTCTTTTTCAGGCTTATTCATGGATGCTTCTTAATTAAAATTATTGTGACGTCCAATTCTTCATGCTAACACGCCAACTTTACTTCCCCAATGCAGTAATTTTATATAATTTACCGATATAATGACGCGATTTACGGACAAGCAACCCTGTACTCAATATGGCCACAAATAGCGGTTCAATTAGCTTCCCAACACCGAGTCCTATCGATCGTCGCTTTTCGGTTGCACCAATGATGGATTATACCGATCGTTTTTGTCGGTATTTTCATCGTTTATTGAGCAAGGACACATTGCTGTACACCGAGATGGTTACTACTGGCGCATTGATACACGGTGATCGCCATCGACACCTTCACTATCACGAGACTGAACACCCTATTGCGCTTCAACTTGGCGGCAGCGACCCTGAAGAACTTGCCATAAGCGCACGCCTTGCCAGCGATTATAATTATGACGAAATAAACTTAAATTGCGGCTGCCCAAGTGACCGGGTCCAATCTGGTAAATTTGGCGCAATTTTGATGAAGCATCCCCAGCTTGTAGCAGATTGTTTTTTAGCCATGCAAGACGCTACTAATATCCCTATCACCATCAAACATCGAATCGGTATAGACGAACAAGATAGCTACCAATTTCTTTGTGATTTCACCGGCACCCTGGCCGCTGCCGGGTGTAAAACCTTTGTCGTACACGCTCGTAAAGCCTGGCTGAAGGGTTTGAGTCCTAAGCAAAATCGTGAAGTGCCACCACTCGACTACGATCGAATTTACCAACTCAAGCGGGATTTTCCTCAACTGGAAATTATTATTAACGGCGGGATTAAAACCATTGACGAAGCTATAGGACACTTGAATTACGTCGACGGGGTGATGATGGGTAGAGAGGCGTACCACAACCCTTACCTGCTGGCTGAAGCAGATTTAAAGCTATACCATAGCAGTGAGCCAGCGCCCTGCCGAACAACCGTACTGGAACAGTATTCTGAATTCATCGCCAGCGAACTAGCCAATGGGGTCAAATTAAGCCATATGACCCGCCATATTCTGGGCCTATATCAAGGCCTTCCCGGCGCACGAAAATTTCGTCGCCATATTAGTGAGAACGCCCACCTTCCAGATGCAGGTACCGAAGTTCTCTATCAGGCACTCAGTCAAATGTCTGCCGCGTAAAAAGATGCCACTAATGATGAAGCCAAGCAAATTAGATCAACTCAGAGAAATGACCGTTGTCGTTGCCGATACAGGAGACATAGAGGCCATCCGTCAGTATCAGCCAATTGATGCGACAACCAACCCATCACTGTTACTCAAGGCCGCCCAACTTCCCCAGTACGAACCTTTACTGCATGCAAGTATTGCGTCGGCAAAGAAGACGTCTAGTGCCAATCAACTTTCCGATAGTATGGATGAACTGGCCGTCAGAATTGGTCGCGAAATCTTAACCGTTGTTCCAGGGAGAGTATCTACCGAAATAGATGCTCGCCTTTCTTTCGACACAATAGCAACAGTGGAGCGAGGAAAACGTCTTGTTGAGCGCTACCAAGAAGCCGGCGTGGATACTGATCGAATATTGCTAAAAATTGCCTCTACCTGGGAAGGTATACGTGCTGCAGAACTACTGGAGAAACAGGGAATACAGTGTAATCTCACCTTGTTATTTGGCTTCGAACAAGCCGCTGCTGCTGCCGATGCAGGCGCATTTTTAATATCGCCCTTCGTCGGTAGAATTCTTGACTGGCATAAAGCGAATGGCGGTCAACCCGACTACTTACCCCATGAAGACCCAGGTGTTGTTTCGGTAAAAACTATTTATAACTTCTATCGGCAGAACAATTACAACACCATCGTGATGGGAGCTAGCTTTCGTAATACAGGTGAAATTGAAGCCCTCGCGGGTTGTGACAGGCTCACCATCAGCCCCCAGCTTTTAGAAGAACTCAACAATGACTATAGCGAGCTTCCTCGTAGTTTGGACCCCGGTGACACGGGCGACAGCATCTTGTTCAACACCATGAATGAATCCCCTTTCCGCTATCAAATGAATTCAAATTCAATGGCCACTGAAAAACTGGCTGAAGGCATACGTAATTTTGTGGCAGATCAGATTAAGCTTGAAAATATGCTGCAGGAGCTGGCTAATTGATTGACAGTATCAGACAGTTTTTTACTGCAGAAATCACAAATCCAGATGGCGACAAAGAACACCAGTTGCAATTAGCTGCCGCCTCTCTAATGGTTGAAATAATGGTGATTGACCGCCAGCTTAAAACGAATGAGCGGGACGCTATACGAGAATTGCTAAAACAACAATTTGGATTAAGCGAAAAACAAATCGAGTATTTGATAAAACTTGCTCAGCAAGAGGTTGCTGAAGCGACTTCCCTGTTTCAATTTACTCGGCTAATCAATGATCACTTTGATGCAGAAAGAAAGTTTGGTCTCGTTGAAAATCTATGGCAAATAGCCTACGCCGATGACCACCTGGATAAACATGAAGAGGCTATGATTCGACGAATTGCTGAGCTGCTTTATGTTTCTCACTCTGACTTTATTCAGGCCAAACATCGAGCCAACAAACACAACGGTCTAAATCATCAGAGCTAACCACTAAAGTAGGTTACTCGCCCTGCTCCAATGTGTGAATTAAATCGACAAACTCCTGTTTGTTTTTTTCATTCAACTGTGACAACAGTCTATGAGCTTCAAGTACTCTCTCCCCTGCTTCGCGCTCATCAATAGACGTTGTTGGTAGCTCTTCAAAGTTTTCAATGGTTTCAAGCGAGTCTTGGACGATATCAAAAACATCATCTAACCCCATAATGTCCAGCGTGTGATAAAGGCTCTCGTCCGGACAAAATACCGTTGGCTTGATGTTAAAGCTGCCGTTGCAGTGGATTGCCAGTTTGGCAAGCAAACCTAGTGTGGTGCTATCGACGCCATCGGTATCGAGCATATCCACCACCACCTCAGAAACATTGCCACCTTTAAAGATGGTTTCTATATAGTTATTCAGTGTGGTACATAGAGTAACTCGCACGTCACCCACCAACTTGATAACATAAGTGCCATCATGCTGGGATACCAGAATCTTCCCGGCCTCCACTCAATACCCCCTACGCAGGGTTAATACAGTTATGTCATCAGGTACATCCTGACCCTGATGAATACCTAACCCCTCACAGATCGCTTCTATAGACGTATCAGATTTAGCGATAGTGTCTGAAATAAATTGTTCTTTTTGCTTGAGGGTCTTGCCTGGCAAAATTTCAAGAACGCCATCAGACACAATAACCATAGCAAACTTATCAGGTAGCGCAATTTCTTGAACTTCCCATGTACAGTTACTAAAAATTCCTACGGGCTTGCCCTTACCCGGAAGAATTCGAACATCCCCATTGGTGACAAAAACCGGCATAGGCATATGAGCGGCTACGGAGTAACGAAGAAAATTTCGCTCCATATCAATACAGGCAGAGAATAATGTTAAGTGCTTATCCAACCCCAACGCCATGATTTGCTTATTGATGTGCTCAATGAAGCCTTCGGGGGCTCTGGCGAACGCCTTATAATCATTTTGAGTAACATGGCGACGCAAAATACGATTCAGAATGAATTTCAGCAATACCGTCAGAAATGCAGACGAGGCTCCATGACCAGAAACATCCGCCACATAAAGCACCATATAGCGATCGAAAATGACGTTATAACCAACGAAGTCACCACTAAGATAAAGTGACGGTTCTATATGATGCGCAATCTCATAATCACCATGAATCATAGGTGTAACGGGTAATAGGCTGTTCTGTACTTGGCGCCCGGCTATTTGATCCTGTTCAAGAATACGAAAGCTTTCCCGGAGGTTACGATTGGCCATTTCCAGTTGCTCGCGATACTGACGATTCTGGACGATTAAGCTTTTATAGTTGGACGCCCTCTCAATCGCCTGACGAAATCGTTCATCAGCAAAAGGCTTAATCAGTACATCTGATGCGTTATTATGAAAAAACTTTGCGACTTCGCGAGGGTCAACCTCGGGGAGAATGGCCACATAGGCCGTATCGGTGTCCTGACTGGGGAGAAGACCAAACTTTTCTTGCATGAAGTCTAGAGGCAGATCGACCACAACCACACGCGGGTGTTCTGCCTCAATTTTCTCTAGCGCTTCATCTGGGTTGTCAAACTTTGAAACATCCCAATTCGTCTCGGCTAGATAATTTTCCAGTATCTGACAATGCTCTATACTGTCAGCAACAATGAAAAGTTTGCTGTTCTTATCCATAGGTAATCCAGGATCGAGATCCAATAGGCTAGAGACTCACTCCCTGCCCCGTTTAAATTTTTTCTCAATTCCTGGTAGTGCTAGCTGATAGTAGTGTTAGTTAAAAATAGTCTCTTACTATTCTTCGCCATATTCACCAAAATCGTCTTCTACATTACCATCCTTGAGTAAAAATTCGCGGTGTTGTAGATAAGCGTCTCGAATGAAACTGTACTTGTCGCCAGTAATCAGCTCTTCGGCCTTCAACAATTGAGCACGCAAAGAAATGATTTCAAGCCCGTAAACTGCGTTCCGAGTTGGAACGTGGTCAATTTCATTGATCGGATTAACCAGCTGGTCAACGATTTTGGCAGGGCCATCACGTAATGTACTTGGTCCAAACAGTGGAATCACAATATAGGGGCCACTACCTACACCCCAGGCACCTAGTGTTTGACCAAAGTCTTCACCAGCACTCTTTGGCATACCAGCATGCTGAGCAACATCAAAAAAACCAACCAAACCGACGGTGGTGTTTACTAGGAAGCGCCCCGTATCATTACCGGCCTGACGGAACTTGCCCTGAAGAATGTCATTCATGACATTAACGATCTCACCCACATTAGAAAACATTCTCCCAATACCGTCTTCAACCGGATCAGGTGTCACTGCACGGTATCCCTTGGCCACGGGCTTCAGTGCATAGGTATCCAGTGTGTCATTGAATACATACACCTTCCGGTTAAAACCTTCCCATGGATCTTCAGGAATACCAGTTGTTTCAGCCAAAACTTGATTCGACAGCAATATTCCCGTCAGCAGCAACATGGTCCACTTCATTGGGCGACTCCCCTTGTTTTCTATTGTTAAAGCTCTAATGGCTTTTATGGTTACAGCGAATCCGGCCAATTCTACACGCTCCGCTTTTTCAGGTATAGCGCAAGATGAGCATGAAAATCATAGTAAACCTTGGTTTTGGATAGAAAGTAGGCAAATGCTGGCATCAATCCGCTTTAAATTAGGCCTATAGCGTAATACCTCCGTCATAAAACTGACATATTCGTAACAGACAATGCGTGCATGGTTCTGATGGGACGGCCCATATTGACCCTGTACTAGCCACTACTACGGCTAATGATTTTACTCACAACCCCATAAATAAGGATTGGAGTCAAAAAAATGAAAAGTACCGCACTTTACTTAGCTGTTGCTGCACTATCCACAAGCCCCGCTGTGTTTGCTGACACAGACCAGGCGACCCTAAATGAATTAAAAACCCAGATCGCTGCATTAACCGAGCGCCTGAACCAAATGGAAGTAAAAACCGAGAGCACAGCCACTGCTGTTGCTGCCAGGCCAGATTCCTGGGCTGACAAAATTGTTTGGAACGGTGACTTTCGCTACCGTTACGAAACCATTGATGACGATCGAAAAGACGATGATAGAAGGCGTAATCGTATTCGTGCCCGCATGGGCCTGACAGCTCAAGTCAGCGATGACGTAAAAGCGGGTGTTGGATTGGCTACGGGTGAGGATGACCCTGTCTCGACTAACCAAACGCTCGGCTCAGCTGGTACATCAAAAGGCATCCAACTGGATACGGCATGGATTGACTGGGGTTTTGCCGAAAACCTTCATCTTGTCGGCGGTAAAACCAAAAACCCTTACTATCAAGTCGCCAAAAATGGTTTGTTATGGGATGGTGATTACCGTCCTGAAGGCGCACATGTTTCTTTCGATAACGGCACCGTATGGGCTGTTGCCGGCTACCACTTCCTAAACAGTGACAATGGCAGTAATGGCGACAAAGACACTGAAGAGATGATGGGTGTCCAATTAGGCTATAACGGTAAAATTTCTGACAACGCGACGTTCAAGGTCGGCGGAAGCTACTTTTACATCCCAGTGGCAGGATCAACAAATGCTGGACAAATCCTGATTGATGAAGATAACGGATTTGGTAACACGCTGGATGGAAATGGTAACTACGCATTCGATTATGAACTTTTGGAAATTTTTGCCGAGTTCAACACGAAGCTTGCTGGTATTCCCACTACCTTCTTTACTGACTATGTTAAAAACAATGATGCAGACGAAGATACCGGTTATGCCGCTGGCGTGACCTTAGGAAAAGTGAAGAACAAAGGGGACTGGGAGGTCGGTTATACCTATCAGGATTTGGAAGCTGATGCCGTGTTTGCGGTATTTACCGATTCTGATTTTGGCGGGGGCGGCACCGATGTCAAAGGTCATATGCTTAAAGCCGCTTACGGTATAAGTAAAAACACTGCTCTCGCGATTACTTACTTATCGAATGAGTACGGTGATTTCACCCGCGGTGAAGAATTTGACTTTGATCGTCTTCAAATTGACCTCAAGACCAAGTTCTAATCAACATAAAAGAAAGTCAGGTGTAGTTTAACGACTACAAAATGATGTTAAGAAAACGGCCCAACCGGGCCGTTTTTTTTCGGACCGCTTTTTGTGTAGAACGTTAGACTGAAATCACTATATCGAGTGAATGTAACTTTGTCAGAATACCTTCGCCGAAGCTAATCACTGAAGCAGGCTCGTCGGCCTGTAACTCATCCGCAAGCAACAATAGTGCTGCCCTACCCGTAATCTGTTGCTCTTCAATCAACTGCAATAGTCGCGTGGTCACGGCATTGACTTCGAGAAATTTCACTTCATGGCCACGATTGCGATAAACCACAAGATAGGTCGGCTCCTCAGGAGGCTTCTCTGGTAGATATGCAGGGCCTATTCTGTGTACGGGGTACTGGTAGGATAGTCGCCAAGCCAGTGGTGACACCTCAAACGTAGAAGACAGGATATCACCAACGTGTCCTGTCACTTCAGGAAACTCTGCTGTGGAGACATCGAGTGCCAACTCAACCCATTCGTAGTGAGTGAGCTCAAGCATAAACAGTGGATCCTCAACATGCTGACCACGCTCTTCTTGTAAATACCGCAAAAACTCCTGACTTATTTCTAAAAAATAAGGCGTATGACTCTGGTGTCGACTAACAAAGTCTCTGACCATTGTGTGCCAATGATCCTCCTCAAACAGGCTGCGCAGGATAGGAAAACCGGTGCTTAAAAAGGATTCGATATTGTTGTATATAAGATCACGGTAAATATTCATCCGACGATCTTCGATATCAGCGGGAGCTGGATTCACTAACGGATCACGAAGGTAGGCGGCAAAATCATATTGAGTCTGCTGAAAACTATTAACTGACATGTTGCGCCCTAGCCACTTCAGCTGGCTCGCCTAATGTAGGACTTATCACTGCATAGTCCGCTTGCAATACTTTAATCTGCGCAACCTCAGCCATTAATTCATGGACAGGAGGAAAGTTAAAGTCACGCTCAAGCAAAGTCGGCATAACACCAAATAGCGCGTAGGCTTTGCCAAGTAATTGCCATACCGGATCAATAACATCCGCACCGTGGGTGTCTACCAGCAAATCCTCTGCTTCCTGATAGTGACCCGCCATATGGACATAAGCTATTCGATCACCCGGCAAACCGCCAAGGAACTGCTCCGCGTCATAACGATGATTGATACTATTCACGTAGATATTGTTCACATCTAATAGAAAATCACAGTCAGCCTGCTCTATTACGGCATTAATGAAATCAATTTCAGTCATTTCCTGCTGAGGAGCACCGTAATAAGACACATTTTCCATCGCAATTCGCTGACCAAGAAAATCCTGAACCTGTCGAATACGATCCGCTGTGTAGCGAACGGCCTCTTCAGTAAAAGGAATAGGCATTAAGTCATAGAGATGAGCTGTGTCGCTGCAATAACTTAAATGTTCTGAATAACAACGAATCTGATGCTCATTAATAAACTGTTTAATTTGACCCAATAAATCAAAATCTAAAGGAGCAGGAGACCCAATGGATAGAGATAAACCATGACAATTAAAAGGGAAACGCTCAGTGTACGCACGAAATTGTTTTCCGAAGCGCCCACCAACATTAATCCAGTTTTCTGGGGCCACCTCCATAAAATCCACCTGTTCGGTGGAGACAGAAGACAACGGGCCCATCAGGGCCCGCCTCAATCCTACTCCCGCGCCTAGCACTGGGAATTGGCTGTTACTCATATCAAACCTCAACAGTGGCTATTACTCTTTACCGCCACACTTACCTTCCATAGCAGACTTACCTTCCTCTGCGGCTTTATCCATTCCTTCACCACACTTACCTTCTTTCATGGCCTTGCCTTTATTTGCTCCGCACTTGCCTTCACCGCATTTACCTTCTTTTGCAGCTTTGCCCATACCTTCGCCGCACTTACCTTCTTTAGCGGCTTTACCCATACCTTCACCACATTTACCTTCTTTAGCGGCTTTGTCCATATTCCCGCCGCATTTTCCTTCGCCATGAGAATCTGCCAAGTTGTAACCTGAACTTAACTCATTAGCCTGAAAAGGGTTTTCAGCAGCAGAAGCCATAGGCGAAATTGCAACAGATACCATAAACGCTGCACCAACAGCAGCAGCCAATGGTTTTAGATTGTACTTTGACATAGTGATCTCCATAAAAGTTTGTATTTAATGTTATTGAATGGTCTGTCCAGGCGGCAGTGTGTCTATGACCGAGTATTCCAAATTAAGTTTCAGCGTAAAGATTAATACTAAGGTGTCACCTCAATCATAAAAATAAATACTCGCTTGTTAGGCAGACAATATGGGCTTCAGTTCCTTCCAGTGGGCCTCAATACGCTTTCCCGAAATAGGAAACACTGTCTTTAGCTGCTGGGCGAAAAGTGAAACCCGATATTCCTGTAGCATAAATCGATGCTGCCAAACTTCATGCTTCACCTCAAAGGAGAAATCATTCCAGCGAGCATCGTACTCTATTAATCGCTGCTCCAGTTTGTCTAAAGCCAGTACCAATTCTCTATCTTTTTGGGGCTGTACTGGGAGTTTTTCCAATCGTACCAATAACGCTTTTAGGTAACGCTGATACTGCTGCAACCACAAGATCGGTACTCGAACTAAAAATTCTTTAGCAAACAGTGTGGCCAGCTGATGGTTGATATCTCCTACGGCATGGACAGCGGTTAACCCCTGTTTTTTTATCGCCTTACGAATTTCTGATAATAATGGCAACCAAGAAATTAATAACGCTTCCAGCTCATTGGCAAAACCCACTACGCCACTCTTACCCTCTGTAAGATGTAACTCGAATGCTTGCTGGGTTCGGGGGATGGGTTTGTTTTCGATCAGCGCCAGAAAATAGGCCGCATCAATTATAGATAGAGCCAATGCCTCCTTACCCGGTAACCCTGCTGCCTTAAGCTGTAAGTCAGCGCCTTTTAATAATTGCTTGCGAAGATATTTGTCAGGCTCAGGACAAACCAATTTATATAATGTCACCAAGCCATCGAGTGTATTGTTGGCTGCTGTTGTTGGACTATCCAATAGTTTCAGATTAACCTGATTCTGCTCAACAACTAGTGCCGGATAAGTCCGAATAGTTAAACCCTGCTGCTTAATGGAAAAGACTTCCGGTAACTCGCCAAAGTCCCACTGATCTAGATTGGTTCGCTCGATCGTATTGGCTATAGGCTGACCTAATGTCTTAGTAACCTGACCACGGTATTGCGCTTTCAACGCGGCTAGGTCCCGGCTCATGGTGAGAACCTGATTATTCTCATCGACCAGTTTAATATTCAATCCATAGACATCGTCCACGGCGACCTGCTGCCAGCTTTCTGGAGAAACGTCCACACTGACTTGTCGCTTGAGCTGTAAACCCAGAGCCTCTGTCA
This sequence comes from Cellvibrionales bacterium UBA4451, assembly GCA_002390285.1. Lineage (GTDB taxonomy): Bacteria > Pseudomonadota > Gammaproteobacteria > Pseudomonadales > Porticoccaceae > Porticoccus. The sequence continues at coordinate 149,604 of DGPB01000009.1, forward strand.
ATGGTGTGTCACTGGGCGTTAATGAGACCAGTGCTTTGTCCACGTGAGTTGGTACCGGAACAAAATGACGACGAAGTGCTTTTGGCAGCCCTTTAACTAAGGCAATACACTTGTCTCTCAGCATCCCGGGGACCAGCCAATCAAAATGGTACAATGGCACCTGATGCAGAATGCTGACGGGAACGGTAACACTGACCCCATCTTCTGGATGCCCCGGCTCGAAGTGATAACTGAGAGGGTAATGTGTGCCCTGCCATTCGATATGATCAGGAAACTGTGATTCTGTATTATCCGTAAGTTGCCGCTGTGCCAGCAGTTCAATATCCATGTTGAGTAGTTCCGGCTGACTTTTTTCTGCCGCCTTACGCCAATGCTCAAATCCTGCAAGATTAATGACGTCCGCAGGAACTAGCTCATTATAAAAATCATATAAAGTCTCGTCATCAACCAGAATATCCCTACGCCGGGTCCTGGACTCAATATCCTGTAAGCTATCTTGAAGCTGTTGATTATGTCGAAAAAAACGACCCTTTCCTCGATATTCACCCTCTACCAGTGCGGCCCGAATAAACAGTTCCCGACACAATGATGGGTTTATCTTGCCATAGTTACAGGGTTGTTTTTCCACAATAGGCAGACCATACAGAGTCTGTTTTTCATAGGCCATAACCTGACCATTCCGAGCACTATAGTGAGGCTCGCTGTAACTCTTTTTTATAAGGTGAGCAGCCAAACTAGAGAGCCACTCCGGGTCAATAGAGGCATTGTGGTGACTGTATAAACGAGAGGTTTCGAGCATCTCTGCTGCCATCAACCATTTAGGTGGCTTGTTCTGTAGCCCTGAAGCGGGGAACACATGAAATTTACGGTTCCGGGTACCCAAATATTCTTTATTTTCATGGCGGAAACCAATTTGTCCTAGAAGGCCACTCAGAAGAGCCCGATGAATCGACGGATAGTCAGCGGGTTGATGATTATCTTCTAGCTTCAGTTCCCGGCAGGCACTGTGTAGTTGATGATGTAAATCACGCCATTCCCGCATACGAAGAGGAGAAATAAATTGTCGACGACAGTATTTATCAAACTGGCTGCGATTTAATGCTTGGCGCTGTTCTTCAAAGTGCTGCCACAAATTTAACAGCACCACAAAATCAGATTCTTTATCCTGCCATTGACGATGCTTTTCATCCGCAGCTTGTTGTTTATCCGCGGGGCGCTCACGAGGATCCTGAACGCTCAAGGCAGAGACGATCACTAACACTTCTCTGAGCGCGCCTTCCTTCGCTGCAGCCATCAGCATTCGGCCCATTCTTGGATCAACCGGAATACGGCACAGTTGTCGTCCAATCGGTGTTAATTCACCGCGACTGTTGACTGCCTGTAATTCCGTCAACAGGCTAAACCCATCATTGATTAGCCGGTGATCCGGTGCCTCCACGAAGGGAAAGTCACGGATATCCCCAATACGCATGTGAAGCATTTTCAAAATGACTGAGGCTAAGTTGGTACGGATAATTTCCGGATCGGTAAATTCGGGACGGTTACAAAAATCTTCCTCGCTATAAAGACGAAAACAAACCCCTTCACTGATCCGGCCACAGCGACCCATACGCTGGTTCGCACTGGCTTGCGATATCGCTTCAATGGGTAATCGTTGAACTTTGGTTCTATAACTATAGCGACTCACCCTCGCTGTACCGGGGTCAATCACATAGCGAATACCCGGCACCGTCAGCGAGGTTTCAGCCACGTTCGTCGCCAGTACAACTCTAATACCCTTGTGCGGCTTAAATACTTTGGTCTGTTCCGACAGACTAAGTCGAGCATAGAGTGGCACGACCTCCACATGTGGCAATTGGGCATGACGAAGCGCATTCGCTGTTTCACGAATTTCTCGTTCACCACTGTGGAATACCAAAATATCACCGCGTTTCGGTAACGCTAAAATACTCTCAACGGTATGCAGTACCGTCTGTGCGAGGTCACGATCCTCATCCATAGGGTGATAGCTGAGTTCTACTGGATGGGTCCGACCAGACACTTCGATAACGGGAGCATTATCAAAATGAACCGAAAAACGTTCCACATCGATGGTTGCTGAGGTAATAATTAATTTTAGATCGGGCCGTTGCGGCAAAATATTCTTTAAATAGCCCAGTAGAAAATCGATATTCAGGCTACGCTCATGGGCCTCATCGATAATGATCGTATCGTAACGATTAAGGTAACGATCATGCTGAATTTCGGCCAGTAGAATACCGTCTGTCATCAGCTTGATCAGTGTGTTGTCACTGCGTACATCATTAAAGCGAACCTGATAGCCAACAGATTCCCCTAACGGTTGGTTCAATTCCTCTGCAATACGGTTGGCCACTGTTCGCGCAGCAATCCGCCTGGGCTGAGTATGCCCAATCATTCCAGACACACCTCGTCCCAGTTCAAGACAAATTTTGGGTATCTGTGTGGTTTTTCCTGAACCGGTTTCACCCGCGATAACTACTACCTGATGATGAGCAATGGCTTCACGAATCTCATCGCGCCGAGCGGCAATGGGCAGTTCTTCGGGGTACTCTATGGCAGGCACGCTGTTCTTTCGAGCACAATACTTTTTCCGGGAGCGCTCCAACGCATCGGCAAATAGTTTCAGCTCTCGATCAAAGGGTTTCCCCTGTTTGACGCAGTGCTCGATTTGCCTCAGCTGCTGATTGAGACGAAAACGATCGATACTGAGGCACTCAGCAATACTGGCCTGCCAGGTCTTTAATTCATTTTGCATGGATTAACTATCGCGCAATTCCCGGCGTAATACTTTACCCACATTGGACAGGGGTAACTCATCACGGAACTCAATGTGTTTAGGCCATTTATAACGAGCAAGTTTACTGCTGCAAAAAGCCCGAATATCGTCATCCGTCAAGGCAGCATTAGTACTAACCACAAATAATTTGACCGCTTCCCCTGTGTGATCATCCGGAACCCCCACCACTGCACAGTAGGTAATATCGGGGTGTTTTGATATTACGCCTTCAATTTCATTGGGGTAGACGTTAAATCCGGAGACAATAATCATGTCTTTAAGTCGATCGTGAATATAGAGGAAACCATCGGCATCCACCGAGCCAATATCGCCCGTTTTCAACCAGCCATCTTCAGTGATAGTCTTGGCTGTTTCTTCTGGAAAGTGGAGGTATCCTTTCATGACCTGTGGCCCACGCACCCATATTTCACCGTGTTCATCGACCCCTTGCGCAATACCCTGTTCATCTGCGATGCGTAATTCAGTATCGGGCATGGCGATACCAACAGAACCCTTTTTTCCCGAATTAGGGGGACTAAAAGACACAATTGGTGATGCCTCAGTAAGACCATAGGCATCACTGATGGTACTGCCTGTTCTACTCGCCCAGTCCTCTGCAGGACCTGTTGCCAACGCAGCGCCACCGGACATCGTAATTTTTAATGTGGAAAAATCAATACTGTCGAAGTCCTTATGGTTTAAGAGCGCTACAAACAGCGTATTCAATCCGGAGAAAATAGTCGCCGGCCAGCGTCGCAGCAGTTTTACAAACCCATTAATGTTACGAGGATCAGCAATGAGCAGCGTGTGCGCCCCCATATAAATACCAATCGTGGCGACCAGAGCAAATGCATAAATATGGTAGAGGGGCAATGGAGAAACCATACGCTCAGCGCCTCTCTCGGTTGAGGCTAATCGAAATAATTCCCAACCTTGTCGGGTGACACTCACTAGATTGCCATGACTAATAATAGCCGGTTTAGACACACCGGTTGTCCCTCCGGTGTACTGCAGTAGCGCCATATCATCGAGGCCCAATACAACCGGCTGATAGCGATGATCAGCCTCTGTATTCAGTGCTTGCCGTAGAGAAATTGCTGTACCTTGGGGAACCGACTTGCCCATTACCTTTAACAGTGTCGACATCAGCAAGCGCTTTAGGGGGGGATGAAGGTCAAAAGGTGATGTCACAAAAATATAATCGATAGGTGTTTTGGCTCTCACCGCTTCTACGTGGGGTAGAAATTTGTCGAATACCGCCACCGCCTTTACATCAGCATGATTAAACTGGTACTCAAGTTCTACTTCGGTATAGAGCGGGTTGATATTAACAACAGCTAAACCTGCCTTAAACGCACCGTAGGCAACCACCAAATACTGAGTAACACTTGGCATCTGAATCGCTAGCTTATCGCCAGGCTTGAGGTTCGTTTCCTGTTGAAGGTAAGCAGCAAAAGCGGTCGATAACCGATCCAGTTCAGTGTAATTAAGCGTATGCCCAAGTGATGTAATCGCAGGATTCTGTGGAAACAGGTCGACGGTTTGTTGTAAAACATCAAGGAGCGAATTAAATTCTGACGGCGGCAGGGTTTCCGGTACATTGAACTTCCGTTGTCCTCGTCGCACAGCCTCAGCCACCTCTACTACAGACTCATTTGACACAGTGATACTCCCTACTGAATGCGTTGTTCAACGCCAAACATAATTGGCACTGACGATCTGCTCTATGCTATCGAAAGGATCAGTCAAAGTGCAACCACAACATCATAACGTTAACCTCATGAGAAAAAATCGTTACTATCGGCAAATAGGAGAACAATAATAATGCCGAACCTCATCACATCACCGTGATAGACAGCAACGATCAGTTTCTGGGCCACCCGAAGGGCCTCTATGTTTGCTTTGCCACAGAGATGTGGGAACGTTTTTCCTTCTATGGTATGAAATACCTGTTATTGCTGTACCTGACAAAATACCACCTATTTACCGACACCATGGGCCTGGATGTACTGGGCAGCTACGCAGCTTTAGTTTATTCCACACCGGTTATTGGCGGTCTGCTTGCGGATCGTTACTTGGGAATGCGAAAAGCAGTCATTTTTGGCGGTTGCCTACTGGCCCTTGGTCATTTTGGAATGGCCATTGAAGGATCTCAAGCTCAGTACCAAAATGGTGAAATTATTCGTGACGAGAGCGCCCTGCAAGTCTTCTACTTTTCCATGGCCCTTATCATCGTTGGCGTCGGTTTTCTCAAACCCAATATTTCTACCATTGTAGGAAAGCTCTACGGCATCAATGATCCACGCCGAGACAGTGGATTCACCCTGTTCTACATGGGTATTAATATCGGTGCTTTTGTCGCGACCCTTCTCTGTGGCTACTTGGGTGAAACCTGGGGCTGGCGATACGGTTTTGGTGTCGCGGGCATTGGCATGCTGATAGGACTCATCATCTTTCTGTATGGTCAGCGTCATTTACGAGGTTTAGCTGAACCTCATGACCCCATTCTACTCAAACAACGCATACTTTTTGGCCTGAATCGGGAGTCACTTATCTATTTGGGTGGACTCATCTCATTACTCGGTATCTGGCAACTGGTTCAATCCCCTCATAGCGTGGAGTTGTCATTGAACGGACTTGCATTATTAGTGGCCCTTGGCCTGCTCTGGTTTATTCTGGCTCGGTGCAATCCAGTTGAACGAGGTCGTATGACGGTGCTCATGACCTTGACCTTTTCAACGGTGGTTTTCTGGGCACTATTTGAACAAACCGCCGCCTCGATGACACTCTATGCCGACAGGGTAGTCGATAGAAGTATTTTTGGCTTCGACATTAAGGCCTCGCAGTTTGGCGCTCTCAACCCACTATTTATTATGTTGTTGGCACCCCTGTTTGCTTCCCTTTGGACCACGCTATCCAAGCGAAAATGTGAGCCGAATACACCGGTCAAATTTTCTCTGGGTATTATTCAGGCGGGGTTAGGATTTGGTGCCTTGGTTCTTGGCGCCAGCTTCCCTAACGAGACTGGTCAGGTAGCCGCCATCTGGCTGGTTTTAGCTTACCTTTTACACACCACAGGAGAGCTTTGCCTGTCACCTGTGGGACTTTCAGCTGTCACAAAGCTGTCTGTACCGCGCATTGTTGGGCTGATGATGGGTACCTGGTTTCTCGCCACGGCCTATTCGGAATTCGTCGCAGCACAGATTGCCAAATTAGCGGCCATTGATGTGACCGTGGGCCAACAAATCGATACGGCCTCGGCACTAGCAAGTTACACCAATCTATTTGGTACATTATTTATTGTGGGCTGTGGCGCAGGTGTTTTGCTTTTACTTCTCTGCCCCATCCTGAAAAAGCACATGCACGGTATTCACTGATTTGAATCACTACCGTCCCGCCGCTCTAATCCAGTAAAATACAAGTTGCTAACTGAGATTCAATAATTATGCACGACTTAACCTTACTGGCGATCATCTGGCTTGGTGTTTTTGCCGCATCCTACGCTGCACACCACACACGCCTGACACCTGTACTCTGGTATCTGTTTTTTGGTGCTGCGATGGTAAATCTTGATATTCTCCCACAGGAAATGCCCGTTTTTATCGTCGACTTCTCCGAGTTGGGTATTATCTTGATCATGTTCGCTCTGGGGTTTGAAGAAAATACTGACAACTTCATGAGCAGTATCAAACGAAGTTGGGGTATTGCCTTTTTTGGCGCGCTGGTTCCCTTTATGGTGGCCTATTTTGGCACCCTGTATTTCTGGGGCGACAAAAACATGGCCCTACTCTGTGGCTTGGCAATGACCGCCACTGCAGTGTCGCTCACCATGGTATCCCTAAAAACAGAAGGGCTAAGCAAGACACCCGCGGCCACCGGTATCATGACATCAGCAGTGCTGGATGATATCGCCTCACTGGTGTTAGTGGCCATTATGGTGCCTCTGGCTGCAGGTGAAGCCACTATATCCCTTGCCGGTGTTGGATTGGTAGTAGGTAAGGCCGTACTCTTTTTCCTACTAGTCACGTTGATTGGCGGCTGGTTATTTCCAGCGAGTGAGGGATGGGTTGCCAGAATCCCACTGATTGGTCGCTTTAACTTAAACCAAGTGTTGGCCATGGCTCGAGGCGAATATACTGTGCTCGCGCTATTACTGGTGGCAGTGATCGTCGCCATTCTAGCCCATCACTTTGGTTTTCACCCAGCCGTAGGTGCTTATATGGCCGGGCTGGTGATTAAGCGTGAATACTTCGAGTTTCATCACCACCGAAAAATTGACTTTCACGAACAAGCAAAACAGATTATTGATAACGTTGCCTTTTCATGGATCGGCCCGGTTTTCTTTGTCACACTAGGCACTAGGCTGATATTCGATCCAGAGATATTTATCGCCGTCATGCCCTACTCACTGATTCTCTTTGTTGGGCTTTTTATAGGACAAATTCTTTCTGCAAGTATTGCTGCTCGTTATACCGGCAAGTTCGATTGGCCCGATAGTTGGATGATTGGATTTGGTATGCTTGGTAGGGCTGAGTTGGCCTTTGTGGTGATGGATATCGCCTATGTCCAACACAGTATTATGAACGCCGAGTCATTCTATACATTGATGTTTACCGCTTTTTTACTCAATATATCTGTACCACTGACGATTCGATGGTGGAAACACAAATTCAGTGATCACGTGCCCACTGCTTGACGGTACTGAAACTTATAATAAAAAAATCGTTACTCCACTGATTCTTCGTGGGCTTCAGGGTTATGTGAACTTGAATTGTTCCTGGGGCCGCGACGGCGAGAGCAAAAAATAGCTCCAAATAGGTAAACACACAATGCCACCAGATAGCAAAAAGCGATAGGTTTAACACCTCGCATATACCCCTGTTCTGTGGCCTCGGTTAACCCTTCAAATAGGCTGACAAACCAGGCAGGAGCAAGATAATATCCGTCGGTATAAGCTGTTATGGGAACCAATATGACCGTGGCAATAAACAAAAGGCATAGACCACGAAAATGCCGGCCGGGTATTAATTTTCTGAAACGCCAGAGGTAAAGTAGGACCAACAGACAACCCACGTAATAACCCACCATGCCCCATAGGTAATTCTCTGGCGTATACATAATAGTATCCATACCTTTTTAGTATTCCTCAGTTAAGCTACTACTCTACCCAATTGACAATATGATCTTCCATGTCATCCGGGTTGACAGATTTCTCAGGTAATACGCGGCCTTGCACCGAAATTCCTGCACGATGAACCGATTCTTTGTGACCAGACACCAGCGGATGCCACAAAGGTAACGGCAGACCTTCCGATAATAATTTATAAGCACAAGTATCAGGCAGCCACGCTTGATCACCCACGTTTTCAGGTGTCAGCTTGAAGCAGTCTGGAACCTGAGAAAAGCGATCCTCATAATCACTACACTGACAACTATTAAGATCTAATAACTGGCAGGCCACATCGGTATAAAAAACCTCACCGGTGTCCTGATCTTCCAACTTGTGTAAGCAACATTTAGCACAACCATCACAGAGCATTTCCCACTCAGTCGACGACATCGCAGTAAAGGGCTTGGAAACCCAGGATGGTTGATTCATGACCGACTCAACAGTATCACCCATTACATGAACGTATTTTTATTTCGCAATTCCTGCATTATCTCATCAGGACGCGGTGGTATTTGAAGGTAAAAGCCCTGCTCTTCAATCATCTCAAGAACACGTTTAACATTCGCACGAGCCAGCTTTTTTTCTGGCGTCAAAACTAATGTCATGGCTAACTCAGGCTTCCCAAATCGTTTGAGCAACGCTTCGGGTACAGACTTCAGATCATTTTTTCTGTCCACATACAAATACATCCCCTCTTCTTTGGGGCTTCGGTAGACACTACAAATCTTTTTTTCCATACCAATCTCTTACCCATTATCTTACAGAAAGCGTTTACTGGCCGCCCTTATCCAGCACTCTTTATCCATGCTTATACACTGATCTCTTATGCAGATGAATTCGCTGCATCCAACAATATTCGACCAATAACGTCATACCGCCACCCATTGGCAATGGCTGCAGGCAACACAGCATGCTTTTGTTCGAGCATACTTCGAACCACCATTTCAAGATCACGTTTTCGAGCCAATACCTCGGGAGGAAGATCCAACATGTCAGCTTGTCTAACCACCACTTTTTTAAGGCGTTTAATCGTATCGCCTGCCTGCTTAGGCAAGGGTTCGGGCAACGACTCTGGGCAATCAGCTTTATTTTTTTGCAGGCCTCGATCAAGAAGTTCCAGAAGCTCGTCAGCGTAACGACGCATAATACCTGGGTGCATCCCCTCAATCTCTGACAGGTCATGCTTACTTTTAGATTTAGTGACAGCAATCTCGAGTAACGTCTTATCAGAGACCAAGCGACTGCGTGGTCGATTACGCTTCCTGGTCTCTGTTTCACGCCATTGGCACAACAGTTTAAGTGCTGCGAGCCCTTGAGGCTCAAGCTGCCATGCGCCTTTTACTTTGAGGTAGTAATTATCTATGTCATCTCTATCGGAAGCCTTGGCGAGCAACGCCTCCATTTCCTCAACCATCCATGTGGTTCGATCTAACTGATTCAAGCTCTCGCACAACTGACGATAGACCGGTAACAGGTGATAGACATCAGAGGCAGCATAACCCAACTGAGCCTCGCGAAGTGGACGCTGCAGCCAATCTGACCGGGTTTCACCTTTGGGCACATGAATGCCTAGCATGGCTTCAACCAGTGCCGCATAACCTTTCGAAAAACCATACCCCGTCATCGCTGCGGCAACCTGTGTATCGAACAACGGTTCCGGTACACAACCAAGTACATGCTGCAATACCTCAAGATCTTCTGAGCATGAATGAAAGACCTTAGTGATCTCAGGATTCGTTAACATCTCTGCTAACGGGCTAAGCTCCGAAACAGCGATAGGGTCCACTAGCCAGCAGGTCTCACCATCAAAAAGCTGAACCAATCCCAATATGGGGAAAAAAGTATCAGTCCGCATAAATTCAGTATCCACCGCAACAGCATCACAATGATGCAACTGCTCAATACAATCCTGAAGCTGAGCCGTAGTGGTTACCAAAATCGGATCGGGTATTGGCAGCGGTGTCTTCACAAGGGTGTCTGAGGTCATCAAAGTTGTTTCCGACTGGTAAAGGCATGAGAGAGTGTGCCGCCATCAACATATTCCAACTCGCCACCCATCGGCACACCATGAGCAATTCGACTAACGGTAACATGCAGCGCCTTAGCACGCTCGCTGATGTAGTGAGCAGTGGCCTCCCCTTCTACAGTAAGGTTTGTGGCCAAAATCAATTCATTGATGTCTTCTTCACTAAGCCGTGACATCAGCTGATCAATACCAATAGCATCAGGGCCGATACCATCTATTGGTGACAAATGACCAAGTAATACAAAGTAACGACCTCGGTAAGTACCGCTTTGCTCAATGGCCAATAAATCAGCAGGGGTTTCCACCACACAAAGCTGGTGTGTTTCGCGACGAGGGTTACTACAGACGACACAAAGGTCTGACTCCGTCAGGGTTCTGCACAGCTGACAACGCCCCACATGTTCAGCTGCTTCGGCAATAGAATTTGCTAACCGCACTGCACCATCACGATTGCGTTCCAATAAATGTAACGCCATCCGCTGCGCAGACTTGGGGCCAACGCCGGGTAGGCAGCGAAGACTGTCAATCAATTCATCAATTAATGGGCCGAACACGGTGTCACCTTAATCTGTGTAGAGGGTTTGGTTTTGAGAGAACATTCACTCTTACCGCGTTTAGAACAACTTATTAGAAGGGCATTTGAAAACCGGGGGGCATCTGCATCCCACCCGATAGCTTTTCCATTTGTTTTCGTTGCGTCTCTTCTACTTTTCTCACGGCATCATTGACGGCGGCAGCAAGAAGATCTTCTAAAAACGCTTTCTCTTCGGTCAACAGACTGGGATCAATGGTCACCTTGCGTACGTCGTGACGGCCATTCATGACAATCTTCACCATTCCCGCACCGGATTCACCGGTTACTTCAGCCTTTGATGCGTCTTCCTGCATTTTCTGCATCTGCTGCTGCATATCTTGGGCTTGCTTCATTAAATCGTTTATATTCATATTATTACCACATATATTTAATCTATAGGTTTAACAGTATTTTCCAACAAAACACCGCCAAAAACATCCTGTATACGGCGTACATTGATGTCTTGTTTCAGGTTATCTACTGCCGCCGCTTGGCGCTCTAGACGAAGTCTTTCGCGGTATGCCAAGGGTGTCTCTGCGACAACAGAACCGACTTCAATCTCCGCGGTCACTGGCTGACCAAAGTAATCAGACAACGCCCCAGCAAGGCGTTGCTGATGAGAGTCTTCATACATTCCACTGTTGTTGATGTCCAGTTCAAATCGGAAGGCATTCCCGCTGACTTCGATTAACACCAAGTTAGCCGCGGTATTTTGTAAAACACCACCCACTGAGAGTCCCTGGTAGATATCGAGCCATCGCTTAGGCGCCGCCAGAGCCAAGGCAAGTTTTTCTATTGTTTTGGATTTAGGTGGCGAGTCAATAGGTTCAGCTAACTCAGCTGGAGGCGGTTCAGTTATAAAGGGTTCAGCTGTAAGAGATCCAGCTAGCGAAGGTTCAGCTACAAAATCTTCTTCAGAAACAGAATAAGTGGAACTAACTCTGTGCGCCTCGTGGGAAAGCGACAATAAAGTTTCCATCGTGAGTGGCTCATCTTCATTTAACTCCAGAGATGTACCCTGCCCATCAAAACCCGTGGGCATTGATAGAGGCGGTTCAGGTGTGGATATAGATGGAGTTGCTGGGATCGCAGGTTCAGAAGTAGGAGAACTGGTCTCAACCACTGACGCGGCCGGGATATCATCAATAATTTCCGAAATATCTTCAGGTACACGGCTGCCCATAGTTGAGGCAGCTTCAGGCTTTTTTACGAGTGCTTCTGCCTCCTCTGTACTGGCAGAGCTAGAGTTAGTGGCTATTGGGTTACTGGATATAGCTGCATCATGATCTGACTGAGAGGGTGCAGGTGGATCGACTCGGCTCTCAGGTGCCGGCTGGAAAGCAAGCATTCTCAGCAATACCATTTCAAATCCAGCCCGATGCTCAGGCGCGAATGTGATATCTCGACGCCCCAGCAACGCAATTTGATAGAAGAGCTGAACGTCTTCTCGGCTTAACGCCTTTGATAACTCTAGAACCACCTGATAATCACCATGTCTATTATCCAGCGCATCCGGCACGGTTTGGGCAATCGCCACACGATGCCAAATTGACAGGAGATCTCCCAACGCGGCCGTATAATCCGGTGCGTGCTCTGACATCCGCTGAACAACGGATAGCGCTTCCGTGGCATCGCGATTGGCTAATGCTCGGGCAATATCGGCTATAGCCGTCAAATCAATGGTGCCCAACATGGCACCCACTTCAGCTTCTGTGAGTTTGCCACCACCGTGCGCGATGGCCTGATCAGTAAGACTCAGCGCATCCCGCATACTGCCATCCGCCGCTCTTGCCAGTGCCCACAGTCCTGCCTCTTCAGCAGGCACTTGCTCCTCACCCACCACATATTGTAGATGCTCAACAATACGCTCCGGGCTAAGATTCTTAAGATTGAATTGCAGGCAGCGTGACAGAATCGTCACGGGTAGCTTTTGGGGGTCTGTGGTTGCTAGCAAAAATTTAACGTGAGGAGGCGGCTCTTCCAGCGTTTTTAACAACGCATTAAAACTGTGGGTGGAGAGCATGTGCACCTCATCGATCAGGTACACTTTATAACGGCCTACCGTAGGGGCATATTGGACATTGTCCAGAAGCTCCCGAGTATCCTCAACTTTGGTACGAGATGCCGCATCCACCTCGATTAGATCAACAAACCGACCTTCGGCGATCGACTTACAGGCACTGCACTCTCCACAAGGTGTTGAGCTAACGCCCTGCTCACAGTTCAGGCACTTGGCGAGAATTCTGGCGATGGTTGTTTTACCAACACCGCGGGTCCCAGTAAACAGATAAGCATGATGCAATCGATCAAAGTCCAACGCATTGACCAGAGCACGTAGTACATGCTCCTGCCCTACCATCTCACTGAAAATGCGAGGACGCCATTTGCGGGCAAGAACCTGATAGCTCATTAAGTTGAATCCGGCTTAAAAAAACCATTATAAGGTCATCTATGGGGTATCGAAAGCGACAATGAGCGAGACAAGCGTATCATCTTGGAAACTGGTCGGTATCTCGCAGGTTCACACGATCTAGCTAACTGTTACCGATACAGAGCAGACAGTAAAACTACAGACTTGGGTTTTTAACGCTATTATTCCAGATCCCAGTTGGCACTGATCGAAAAGATGAAGATATCATTGGAACTATAATCACCGCTATAGCCAGTGAGCCCTGCACCTCCACCCAAACCATCTGATTCAATCGCAGCACTACCGTAATCGGCGTAGACCAGACTTCCCGCAATACTAGGTCCTTGGCTAGGTGTGTGCTCTACACCAAACGCGTAGCGGATTTGCCGATCAAGAGGCATGTCAGCTGTCCGGTCAGTTTTATCAACAGGATTGGTGTCGTACGCTAACCGGTATTGATCCGCCAGCTGTCAGAAATAGTATGGGTTAGGCCCACAGCATAATGGTACGTGTCCTCCCAATTCCTTGGCAAACTAACACCACCATTTTCAACGCTGATGGAAACATCGCCCATAGCGCTCCAGTCTTCCCAGCCCCAGCTCAAATGCCCTGTGGTTGAATCAGTAATATCATGGCTCAAGCTCACACGCACTTTGGTAGCGAAGGTCAAGTCCGTATCAGTAGACGCTTTAAGACCACCTGTTGTTTTAATACGCCCACTGTACTCAGCCTCAAACTCCGAATTATAGATAGCACCAATACGTGTAGTGTCATTGTAATCATAAGCCACACTCAAATTTAGGGCGACGACAACATCATCGCCGTCCAGATTGGCGGTAGCATCGTTTAAGCCTGGCCCTTGTGGAACCGCCAAATCCATTTCAAGCTTGGTATACATAATGGGCAAACCAATACCGATAGAGAGTTGATCGGTCAATTTATAACCTATAGATGGCATCAAAACGATCGCGGTCATTTCTATTTCCGTCGTCTGAACACGTCCAGTCCAGTCGTTGTCATAATCAAGCCCCGCACCAGACCAGCCACCAAAACTAACACCCAACCACGTTTTATCATTGAACTGGCTGGTATAAAATACTGAACCTGTAGGTGCAGTACCTCCCGCGCTGCCACCATCCCCGTCACCATTCAATGCACCACTACTTGTCACATCGAATTCCGTTTTGGCGTACAAAAATCCGCCCGTTATCATCACATGATCACCGCCAAGGCGCGTCATGGCCGCCGGATTATGCGCCGAATTAGACGCATCACCTGTGCCTGCTGCTGAACCGGCACTTGCTCGACCCTGCGAAGGGTCACCAAATTCATTCAACCACAAACCACCTGCCATACTCGTTACCGGCAGTAGCGCACTCACCAACACTAAGGTAATTTTTTTCGACCATCTTTTTTTCATTTTTTGTCCCCAAACGTCGCCAACTTACTATACCGCAGCACATGTAAGATCGAGCCTTTAAAGGCTCGATCTTTACCATCCATTGACGATTATTCTTTTTTCATAAATGGCACAGCGGTTAAACCGGGTTTCACATTAGTCCCATTCGCTTTCAACACAGCGCCGAACATTATCTTTTTATCAAACATAACGCTCCCCTTTTTTTGAGAAAAACTTGCAAGAGAGCAGATTGACTAACATATACTTTCTGGATATTTGTTTCAGATGCTTTTATATTTAAAAATCACTTTTCTACCTCCACCTTTTCTAGGGTAGCCTAAGAAGTGCTGGTTTTGTACTTTTCTCTGAGCCCGAGCCACAGCAAGACACTTAATGTAGGATTACTCAGCTTTGAATAGAGCCTAGCTTAACGGTATCTATTTTCAGCTTGTAGACTACATTAAAGTAATATCAAGGATCGGCTTCCAGATCAAGCGTCAGAACATAGGCTTTGTCGAGATGATTGACAATCGATTGGGGATGAATCAAATACTGTATTGTGTTGGGTCACACCGGAACTACTACCTATTACCCAATCAAAGCCGCATCAATAATCTGAACACCAGTCTGAATATTGGAAGCGCTAACCACGGCACCTTCAAACTCGTATTCTTCTTTTTCGTTATCTCTATCCAATGGCAGGTTATGAAAATCAAACAGGTTTACATCTGCCAATTGGCTCGGCGATACATTTTGAATTGACCGAAATATATTTTCTACTCGCCCAGGATGTTGTTTTTCCCAGTCGTGAAGCATTGCTTTGATATTTTGCCGCTGTAAATTTTCTTGAGAGCCACAGAGATTACAGGGAATGATTGGAAATGCTTTGTGCTCAGCCAGAGCAATCAGGTCTTTTTCCTTACAGTAGGCTAATGGGCGTATAACCACATTGCGGCCATCATCAGATCGCAATTTTGGCGGCATAGATTTTAACCTGCTGCCGTAAAACATATTTAAGAACAGTGTTTCAACGATATCATCTCGATGATGACCCAATGCAATTTTTGTCGCACCAATGGTTTCTGCAAAAGAATACAAGGTGCCACGGCGAAGGCGCGAACATAAGCCACAGGTCGTTCTACCCTCGGGTATCTTAGATTTTACAACGCTGTATGTGTCCTTATCGATCACATAAAAAGGAACGCCAATTTTTTCCAAATAATCAGGTAAAACATGCTCAGGAAAACCCGGCTGCTTTTGATCAAGGTTCACTGCAATAATTTCAAAGTTTATTGGGGCCGTTTTTTGTAAATGAATCAGGATATCCAGCATAGCAAAAGAATCTTTGCCGCCGGACAAACAGGTCATAACCACATCACCCTCTTCAATCATCTTGTAGTCAGCAATCGCTGTACCCACATTTCGACGAAGGCGCTTGCACAGCTTATTGAATTCAAGCTGTTCTTTATGAGAATAAGAGTCAGTCATAAGTTGTCAGTTGTTGATAACGAGAGGTTAAAAGGGGCGCTATTGTACGTTTTTTGATTCAAGCTCCCAAACCTTTGTCATCGGCAGTCAGAGAGCCTGAGTCAACTAAACAACAGGAAGAAAACAGTTTTAGAATACCGGTCTCACTAAGCCACTCAAGCTAACCCAAGGAATAACGCTGTTCAAGTGCCTGATAAAGATCATCCTTGAACATCGCACTGCTGTGATCCAGCTCTGCGACGACTTCCACGAGATGCTCATTATCCTCTTTGCCGCCCCACTGTTTGCGGTAGCTGCCGTCCTGATACCCGTGATCCTGACGGAAGAAGTTCAGCACATTCTTGCCCACATAACGGGTGTAGAGCTCATCAAAGGACAAGTCGATACCGGCCATCAATGTGGCAAAACCAGACACATCAAATCCCTTGGTTTGTAGCGTTGCGAGGGTAAACGCTTCCAAATCTTCAGGAAAATTTCCGGAAGGCCGAGCCTTGACGATCTGCTGCTCGATATCACCAACAATATCATCAGGATGATCAGCTTCTAGTAACAGGATACTCAACCCAAAGTGCCAGATATCCACTAACTCAAGCTTCACCTGGTCAGCATCGGGTGTTTGTTTCTTCCACCACTTCCAACCGTAGTGATCAAGCAGCTCAGCACACTCGATCCAGATCGCCCGATACCAGGCAAAGTCTTGTTTAACCCAGTCCTCATTTACCTTGCTGTTCATGGCATTCTGCAAGTCCAGCATGGTCAAAATCTGTTGTTTCATATGCGCTCCTGATAAAAAACTCTACAAAGCTCTGACAAACTACTCTTAAACCCTATTAAGCCCTTACAAACATATTGCTTTGCTTTTCACTGATAATCGTCGTGGCTGGCCCGTGGCCGGTAATCACCGTGGCATCATCGTCCAATGTATAGAGACGCTCACGAATCGATGAAACAATCTGGTCATAATTGCCACCGGGAAAATCAGTACGGCCAATACCGCCCTTAAATAGCGTATCACCAGCAATCAGTATCTTGCTCTCCTCAAACCAGAAACTGGTTGAACCCGGAGTGTGACCAGGCGTATGAATCGCCACCCCGCCACAACAACCAAGATCATGATCATCATTGAGGTAATAGTCTGGGTCCGGCAATGTAGCCTTTGGCACACCAAACATCGCACACTGATCCTCCACCGACTCCCATAAGAACATATCGCTCTCATGTAAATAAATCGGCGCACCTGTAGCAGTTCTTATCTCCCCAGCAGCCAGAATATGATCGAGATGAGCATGGGTATGAATAATCGCCACCACCTTCAATTCAAGTTCTGCCAACACGCCAAGAATAGTCTGAGCATGGCCTCCGGGATCGACCACCAAGGCTTTTTTACTGACAGGATCGCCAATAATGGTGCAATTACACTGTAAAGGACCCACGGGAAAGGTTCGTACAATGTACGCAGTCTCTGGCGCGGGGCTTTCACGGATAGGATTCTCGAACATGTAGCTCTCTAACACAGAAAAAGGTGGATAACGGTCAATAAGCCGCACATATTAGCACACCAAAGGTCGGGTTTTGTTTGCATGAAAAATGCCTTTCAGCGTAAAGTTACACCGATTAATGGAACCTATCACAGCCAATGACCTCTGAATTACCAACCTACGCTTATTACAACGGTGCAAATGAATGAAATTTTTTAAACAGGCCCTCGTTATACCCACTATTGCTCTCTTTACACTTAGCTCATTCCAGGCTTTAGCCGCTGCACCTGAACCCGTCACTGATTGGGGCTCAGTAGACGCCATCATGGCAGGCTTTGAATTTAAACTCGACCCCGAGAATGGGGAGGTCACCTATGGCCCCAACTTCGCCGACTCTGAGGCTTCCTTGTCCGATAATTTCTCGGAGATCTACCTCACTAGGTTGATTGACCACGAGGGCGGAGACCATTACGCCCTGTATATTACCGCCAACTACGACGACACAGACTGGCGCTCCTACAAAGATGCCGTTACCCGGCGCGGCGAAAAACTACCACTGGTCACCTTGTCAAAAGAAGAAAATATCTGTGAAGACAAACCAGCATGTAGGTACCAAGAGCGACTCGCCATTCCATTAAGTTTTCTGTACTTTTTTGATGGTTCAACCAGTGGGCTTCGTCTCACCATTTCTGGCAACAGAACAGATCAAATCAATATTCCCGCCGCCTATTTTAGAGCCATGCTGCAATCTATACCGGAAGAAAATCTCTACGATGCCTTAGACTCTGAAAAGAAGATCGCAGAGGCTAAGAAGAAGTAAGTCTAAAAATTAGAAGCTATTATTGATACAAAACAAGGATAAGCTGAAAAGGGGTCGACGACCCCTTTTATTTGAAAAACTAAACGCCACGTAGATATGTGTCCATTTCAGATGGAGCAGATCACTTACGCCTACCGCTGCATTTGCATATACTCTACGAAACGTTGAGCTATTGAAAACAAATGCTCAGTTATGGTTAAGAGAAACTTTTTATTTAAGGCAGGAGCTGGCGCAATGCTTCCAGTAACGGCTGACTACACAGCTTCGTCGATACAGAAAAGCAATCCACTATTAGTATCCCCTTTTAGCAATGAGTCATTACCGGCTTATTTACAACGTACACTGACTGAGCCTGATTCGATGGCCTACGCTAGATGGCTAGGCGCGGCTAATGAATACAAAGAGGGTGATGGGATTGTTGGTGTTGCAGCGCCCAATGAAGCGACTCGACAGCTTGCAAGAAAACTTCTGGAAAACACCACTATTACTCAAATCGATACAAATGCGCCGCATCGTGATCGGGTTTTTGCCTTAATTGACAACACTCTTGATCATGAGGTCAAAACCAGCATACAGGGCATGACTCTCGGGAAACTGAAGGACTTCATCTTAACCAAGCCCGAAGCAGATATTCACACGATTCGACACGGCTTGTCGAGCGATGTGATCGCCACATTAGTCAGGCTGATGAGCAACGATGAACTCATCACGGTGGGTGCCAAAGTATTTAACCCGCTACCAGGTAGCTCAATTGGTGCCAAGGGATACATGGGCGCGCGCGTACAACCCAACTCGCCCACCGACCACCCCGAAGACATTCGCTGGCAAGTCTTTGATGCCTTTGCTTATGGCGTGGGCGACGTTGTATTAGGTACTAACCCCGTATCAAGTGAGCCGGCATCGGTGGCAGCTATACAGAAAACGTTGAAAGATATCATTAATGTCTTTCAACTAGATAATCATATACCTCACTGCGTGCTCTCACACATTGATGTGCAAGCAGAAGTTGAGCAGGCATCTCCAGGACTGACCACTCTTTGGTTCCAAAGTATTGCGGGTAACGACGAAGCCAACGCCACCTTCGATACTTCTGTCGACACAATGCGTAACTACGCGGCAGAGCGAAAGGGTCCTTACGGATTATATTTTGAAACAGGTCAGGGCGCTGACTTCACTAATGGTCATAGTTATGGTGTCGACATGGTGACCTATGAATCACGCAAATACGGATTTGCTCGAGCACTCGCAAAGGACATACAACGTGCCCGGCAGTGTCCCATTTGGGTGCATCTCAACGACGTCGCAGGGTTTATCGGTCCAGAAGTCTTCAGAACACGTGAGCAACTGGTACGATGCTGCCTCGAAGATATTGTCATGGGCAAACTACACGGACTTTGTATCGGGCTAGATATCTGCGCTACGCTGCATATGAGCGTGTCGCTTGACGACTTGGACTGGTGTATTGATCAGGTGATGCCCGCCAACCCCGCTTATTTGATGGCTTTGCCTACCAAGATAGACCCCATGCTTGGGTATCTAACGACCAGCTACTCAGACCATATTCGCATACGCGAAAAATTTGGGTACCGCGTTAATGACCCCATGTGGCATTTTTTCCAGCGCTTGAATGTCGTCGATAGCCGTGGCAGTCCCGGCCCAAATTTTGGCGACCCTATTGCAGTCTACCTAGCATTTTGCCGCGCAAAAGGTGATCTACGACCTGATAGTGAGCTGTGCTTGGAGGCCAATCGACAATTGAAGGCTGTACGTGAACGAGGTGTATTTATTGCCGAAGGTTATGGGAACCGCGTATTCGATCTAGCACCGGCGCTTGATATTAAAATACGCGATATTACCGATCAAGCAAGAGCGTGTATCTGGGAGCAATTTGATGAAGCTTTTCGGGAAAAATGGTCTGACGGGCTATTTTTATCGACTCAGTCAGCGAATCGTGAGGACTATATATTGCATCCTAACTCGGGTGAATTACTAGACCCGAAATCCCTTGTTCTCCTCGAGCAGTGGGATCGATCGATAGCCGATTATGATGCCATTATTGTTATTTCTGACGGATTGAATGCGCGCGCACTTAAACAGCAAGACCAATTAGCAACACTGGTATCGGAATTACACAAAGATATCGCCGCTAGCGGTATGCGCCTTGCAGCGCAGGATATTCTGGTCGAATCTGGCCGGGTGCGCGCCGGCTACCGAATTGGTGAGCAGCTATTTAAGTCCAAACAGGGGGCTTGTAACGTATTTCACATTGTAGGAGAACGTCCAGGTACAGGGCACAATACACTATCTGTCTACTTAACCCGAGCCGACGCTAAAACTTGGGCGATCCCAAACAAAGTGGATCACAATATTACTCGTGTGGTGTCTGGCATTGCGCGAACCGCCCTACTACCAGAAAAAGCCGCCCTAAATGTTATGCAAATCCATCGTTTACTGGCTTGAATATTTCATAAATCAAACAAAGATAGGAACCTAATGTAACATTAATAAAAAAGAGCTATATTTTGTAGCTACTAAATTATCTCTCTATAGCTTAGTCAATAAAGCCGATCATTTTTAATCCTTGTGAAAACAATATATCTTCTAAAAATGCAGTTCTCGTTTCATCAATATCTGGATCAATTTTATGCGTGGTAAATGTAGAAGTGTGCAGTGTAAATCTAACACCAATTTCCCGACTTATCTGTCCTATCCATACCTCTTTATTCTCATATCGCGGGTATCAACCTCAGGGGTGGCCACCACGCAATGACTGTATTGGAGGCATGGCTAAGACACTGCGTGTACCCAGCAAACCAGCGATAACAACGATAACCGTACCTGATACAACACCGATGAATACCACGCCAAGATCAAAACTATATTCAAATATAAAAACAGTTTTAGCCAGCAACCAGGCCAGTGAAGTGGCGGAAAGTCCAGCCAGTAAACCTGACAACGCACCCAGCAAGGTAAATTCAGCAAACAAACCCATCATCAGCGTTTTTCTACTCGCACCCAAGGTGCGTAACACGGCATTTTCAAATCGCCTTTCGTCCTGGTTTGATTGAATCGCTGCATACAACACGGCCAACCCTGCCATTAATGTAAACAAAGATATAAATTCAACCGCTAAAGAAACGCGATCCATAATATCGCGTACACGTTGCATAATAACCTCGACATCAATTAGCGTAACGTTCGGAAATTCGGAGACCAGTTGCCCCAGTTCTTGACGCTGCTCTGGATTAAGATAAACACTGGTAACCCAGTTTGCGGGGTATTGCTCCAGAACACCCGGAGCCACAACGGTGAAAAAGTTAATATTGAACGTATCCCATTCAATATTACGCAGATTAATTAAAGTAAAGTCGATAACAGTCCCATTAACGTCATAAGAGACGACATCATTTAACTGAAGCCCCAGTGTTGCTGACAATTTTGCTTCTAGCGATAACAGCGGTCTACCGAAATCTTGCCTGCTCCACCAACGTCCGGAAGCCAGTTTATTATCGGCCTGCATATTTTCGGCCCAAGAGAGATTAAACTCACGAGTGATCATCCGTTTTGCACGTGCATTATCATAATCAGTTGTTCGCACTGAGTTACCATTCACCTTCACCATCCGGGCTCGCACCATAGGATACAACTGGGTGTTGGCCACGCCCCTCTTTTTAAAGAAAGCGCTTACACCCTCGACCTGGTTAGGTTGCACGTTGATCACAAAATGGTTGGGAGCATCTGGCGGCAAACTGCGTTGCCAGTTATCCAGTAGATCGGAGCGAACTGCAGACAGTAACAGCAACACCGTAATCCCCAAACCAAATGCAACAATCTGTATGATGCTACTCGCAGGCCGTCTCGAAATATTCGAAAGCCCGAACCGCCAGGCAACGCCGACTCGTCCTCGCAGTCGATTCAGTAAGAGAATTAAAAGGTAAGCGGCAAATGCCAGTAACATCAGCGTTACTATAATCCCACCAAGTACTATGCCAACGAGTTTTAAATCACCGATCTGCCAGTACAGCAACAGTGACATACAGACAACCACGGCCAGATAAACAAACCAACTACTCACCGCAGGGACGCCGATATCTTTTCGCAAAACGCGCAAGGGTGGAACACCGCGTAGAGATAATAGCGGTGGCAATGCAAAACCTATCAACATCACGATGCCTGTCGCATAACCCAGAAACACGGCTTTAAATGAGGGCGGCGGCAATTTGGCGATGAGCAGTTGATCGAGCAATTCAGTAATAACAAACTGTGTAAGCACACCGAGCAGACACCCTACTGTGCTGGCTAGCAATGCGAGCCATAACATTTCCATGCCGAATAAGCGGATGATGGTCTTCTGTGAGGCACCGAGACAACGCAACATCGCGCTGGTATCCAGATGTCGGCTGGCAAACCGGTAAGCAACCGTTGCCACAGCAACACCGGCAAGTAACACACTGATCAATGCAGCCAGACCAAGAAACTGTCGTGCACGATCAAGTGCAATATTCAACTCCGGGCGACCCTCCTCCAGTGTCAGTATTCGTTCTCCTACGCGAAGTTTGTTACTGATAGTTTGCTGATAATTTTCGATATCCTCCGGTAGACCTGATATCAATAAACGATAACTCACCAGCGCACCGACACCGATCAAGCCAGTTGCTTCGACATCCGCGTAGTTCATCAACACACGTGGAGCAATACTAAACAAATCTCCACCACGGTCGGGTTCAAACCGTAGCACCTTACGAAGTGTAAACGTCGAAGCACCAAGCGTGATGGTGTCACCCATTTCAAGTTTGAGTAATTGTAGGAAACGTGCGTCGACCCAGACATCACCGGGTGAAGGCGTGTCGATCGTTGCTTCATCGGCGCCGAAAGGCGTATCACTCACGCGCAGTACACCACGCAGTGGGTAGGCTTCTGAAACCGCTTTGACTTCGACCAGCTGTGGTTGGTTATTGCCAATTGCTACGCTGCGGAATTGTTGCGTTGTCGCAACCTGAAGTTCATTGGCGCGCACACCCTCGATGTAGTTATTCACTGCGGGGTTGGCTGATGTAATCACCAAATCTGCACCAATCAGCTCTGCGGATTGCAAGTTGAGACCGCGTTCTATCCTGTCAGTGAAAAACCCAACGGCAGTAATACTGGTAACAGCAATCACCAGACCGATGGCGAGTATATTAAGCTCACCGCCACTCCAGTCACGTCTCAGCATACGCCAAGAGTTTTTCCAGAGAAAAAGAAACCCTTTGTCAGGCCTGACTTTACTCATGGGCTGTATCCGCAACACCCAAAGTAAGATCGTTGGTTACCAGCTGCCCCGCATCGAGACGCAAGCGCTGCTCACATAACTGAGAAAGCTTTGCATCATGTGTTGCCACGATCAATGTTGTACCCTGTTCCACATTGAGTTCAAACAATAGATCGATGATACGTTTTCCGGTTTCACTATCAAGATTGCCAGTGGGCTCATCAGCAAACAGGCAACGGGGCTGTGTGGAAAAAGCCCGGGCGATCGCACAGCGCTGCTGCTCACCGCCTGAGAGCTGATTTGGATAATGATGAATACGCTCGCCAAGTCCGACTCTCTTCAGCAGTTCTTCTGCTGTTTTGCGCGGATGCGGTGCCTGCGCCAGTTCGAGGGGTAGCATGACATTCTCGAGTGCGGTGAGACCCAACAGTAACTGAAAATTCTGGAATACGAATCCGACCATTTCAGCACGTAGCGCTGCTCTACCATCTTCATCAAAATCATTGAGGTTGTGATTATCAATAATAACTTCACCCTGAGTGGGTGTATCCAACCCGGCAAGCAATCCTAAAAGAGTGGTTTTACCCGAACCTGAAGCACCCAAAATAGCGACTGAGGTGCCCGCATTGATGGTAAAATTGATATCATTGAGTAATGCCAGAGTCCCTTCGCGGGTTGACACTTGCTTACCCAGGTGACGGGATTCTAGAAACACACGTGGTCTACCAGTTAACATGATGATAAAACTCGCTCAACTCTTTTTTGCCGTTTTTTGCTGTGCTTCATTATTCAGTTCCACTACTGTACTCGCCAGAGATATAAAACCTGCGAGCATTCTGGTTTTAGGTGATAGTTTAAGCAGTGCTTATGGCATCGATAGCGATCAAGGCTGGGTTACACTGCTACAACATCAACTAACTCAAGACGGTTATAAATACAGGGTGATCAACGCAAGCGTCAGTGGTGATACCACACGTACTGGTCTAAGCCGAATTGAACCAGCGCTTCTAAGCCATAAACCTGAGATCGTTATTATTGCACTAGGCGGCAATGATGGATTACGCGGCCTCGCCTTCTCTGAAATCGAAAATAGCATCGCCAACATTATCAAAGCCTGTCAGCAAAGCAATGCCAAAGTGCTACTTATTGGTGTTCACCTACCCCCTAATTATGGCCCATTTTATACACAAAAGTTCGCTTCCTTGTATGAAAACCTAGCTAAACGTTTCGAT
Source organism: Cellvibrionales bacterium UBA4451 (assembly GCA_002390285.1). GTDB lineage: Bacteria > Pseudomonadota > Gammaproteobacteria > Pseudomonadales > Porticoccaceae > Porticoccus. The sequence goes on from DGPB01000009.1 coordinate 174,249, forward strand.
ATACCGCTAGTTCCAAAAATACTACATCAGGTAGCCAGTAAGACAGTATTGATGCAAGAAGACGGTATTCATCCAACGGCAGAAGCACAACCACAAATAATGAAGAATGTGTGGATAGGCCTAGAAAGATTACTAGTAAAAAATCAATCAAAATAAATTAATAAATCGATAAATACTAACGTCATGTTAAGCATTAATAAAACTAGCAGATTCCTTTTTCACTCTTTAATTATATCAGTTATGCGCCGCTTACAGGTTAGACGAATTGGTTTATTAGGTAGTTTCTTGTTTATCTGAAATCAGTTCACCCAGTCAGGAATATTTCTTTTAGTCCATCTAGCAAATCCCATTTTCTCACCAAGATAAAACTGTCTGTACGCCTTAACTGCATTTCCCATAATTTTGTATTTTTCCGGCATTGCTTGAGGAAATTCAGTCAATCCTAGACTTTCATAGCTATAGTTTGAAATCTCATCGAGTACAAACACCGATTTATGATTGGAATTTTTTTCAAATCTAAATTGGTATTCGTCATTTAGCGCCAAAGTGAGATTTTTTAGCCATAAAAAATTATCATGTGACGATTCGACCCAGAGCACACAAGGATGTTTAACATGGGTTGATTTATACGGTGTAGTAAACCCTTTTTTGTTTAGTGCTGTACATAACATCTGCACACTTTCAAGTATCATCTTGACTACGTGTTTGTCGCAATGATATTGCGCACATTTTTTTATGTCTGTGTCTAGTACGAATATATTCATCTTGAAATCTCTGGAGCACCTAATCGTTAATTAATATGACTGGAGGCCTTTGGTCTAAAATTCACCCTATACTATTGATATTTGTGCTAAAAATATAGGTATTAGCTGGTTAATCAGCAGGCACGATTAGTTAAAAAAGTGGCTGTTCTTCTTTAAAGAAAGGGTCCGGCAATCCAGGATTTCTCAACTTTTCTGCGGCGCCAGCGCCAACTACAGGCAGATCTTTAGGGTCGAGAAGACCAACATGGACAAGGACAATCGCCTGGTCCCATAGAATGTGCTCGTAGGAGACCTTGTCGTTTTCGATTCCAATGATAACGACAAATACTGCTTCGACAAATTTACCTATCGGCTCAGTCCCAGGAAGGATATGGTCCATCTTGATGTTGTGAGTGAACGAAATAATGAGCTCGACGACTAGTCGTTCTTCACTATATGTTCGCGAAACATTTTCAAACTTGACGTCGGGCGGAAAAAACTGCCCTAAGAGGCGAGTAGAGTAGAATTTTCGAACCCCTTTTATACCTTGACCGCCGATCATAGTTGGTACATTAATAATATGTTGGTTAGACGATATAGTTGAAATAGTGAGGTCAAGGTCACCGCCAAGCTCCGCATTCATATGCACATTTAAAATTGCGTCTAGTTTCACCTGAAGAATAAGACTCGTCATATGGTCTTCTCTTTAACTCTCTATATTAGTGGCTTTGTAAGTAGCCGCTGACCAAAGGAAGGAGAGCATAATCTTAATAGGCATACTTTTTTGGCTAGGTCTGCACATAGTTATGTTCTTCGAATCTTGGAATGCATATAGCCAAGAAAATTAAATCTACTTTACCAGTGTTTGTAATTCGCTGTTTCTGCATCGGTGCAATTAAGACCAGATCACCAGAACATACCTCTCTTTGTGCTACATCTTCGATTTCAACAATACCAGTTCCTGACAATACATAATATCGTTCAGTAGTATTAATCAGCCTATGCCACGAAGTTGTAACTCCAGGCTCAACTCTTGCCTGCGCAATCGAAAAATCAGCATCAGCTACACTATTGAACAACTCAGTAATATAGCAGCCTTCTGATTCGAAAAAGTATTCATCTAATTCTGATTTTAAAACTAAAGTCATTTCTGTTGATGCCTATTTGTTATCCAATAACCCTGCAAAACTTCCAAAAAAAATACTATATTACAGGAGAGTTTATGCTCAAATTATAAAATTTTAGTTAATAACTGAAAGGTTAACTTATGTATGGATAGACTCCATTTTAAACAAGAAATCTGATATTGAGTTTCATTCTTTAACTGGTTATATAGGTAGCATAGCAGCAAGTAAATTCTTAACATATTCTGACTATTTGGTTTCCGTAAAAAAATAAGTAGCCTTTTAAGCTAAACAACATTGCTCAAGGTGGTGAGAATGTAGAACTGGGCGCATACTATTTGGTGTGGGAAAATATAATCACCCAAAGCTTATTTATACCTTGGTGAAGATCAGCATATGCTGCCAGGGTAGAAAATCCAAAGTGTCAGTCCATTCCAACCCGAACACACTCATTTCCTTCACGACCTGTTCCTCCGTCATCTTGTGCAGCGGACGCATCGGAACCGATGCATCCTCACCGCGATACTCCAGCAAAAAGATACGACCGCCAGGCCTCAATGCTTTATAAATACTGTCGATCATCTCAAAGGGGTGGGAGAACTCATGATAGGCATCTACCATGATAGCAGCATCGATTGAATTGGCTAAGAGGTTCGTATTATCAATAGTGCCGAGCACAACCTCGATATTTTTCACTTTGTTAGCAGCCTTCTGCTTTTTGATCAGTGCCAGCATCTCAGGCTGTATATCGACCGACAGCACTTTTCCCTCGGGGACTAGCTTAGCAATACGAAATGAGTAATAACCAGAACCCGCACCAATATCTGCAACTATATGATCTACATCCAACTCCATATTAGAGACTATCTTATCGGGCATCTCCTCCTGGACACGCGCTGGTCGATTCAACCACTTTGCTGCCTGGTGACCCATGACCAAAGAGATTTCGCGCCCCATATAAAACTTACCGATTCCAGTAGTACGACGTTCTGGGGCGTCGATATAGCCAGGAAACTCTGCCGCCCAACTGTAACTGTAGCCACCTAGGAAAATTATTAGCGATAATAAAAAAAAAGAGAAGAGTCGAAACTTGTTCATCTGGGTATCCCTAGAGTATTTATGGGGAGCTATTAATAGCTATTACCGCCAATCAGCCCTAGAGCTAAACCGAACACGGTAACGTTGTTAATTTATTGTAGAGCACCACGAGAGCACTAACAAGAAAGCCTGCGAGCACAGGTTAGCACCCGGGTTTTCAGAATAAAGCAGATTTATAGTGCGGTTAAATGTGCCATAATCGAGAATTTAAGAGGATATTTAGTAAGGTGATTTTTGATTTATTATATGGGAGTTGATTGTAATGCTAGTCATGGTTTATCGTTCAAGTAAAATAGTGAATCCGACTAAATAAAAACAACTTAGGTTTGAAAAAAAGCTTCAACAGATGCCATTCTTAAAGTAAGAAATTCTATGGATATCTATATTTTAATTTATCAGGTAGACCTCCCCAGCCCACCCTTCTAATTATCGCGGATTAACAAATACCTCCCGATTTTCCACCGTGTCGAAACTCTTAATTGCCTGATACAGGTTTGCTGCCGAAACCCATACCCAATTATGTTCGTATGAGGTGACATCCAGAATTAGGAAGAAATCCGAAGCTTTATGATAAGCCCCAAGTGGAAAAAATATGACCTTGCCCTTCCTGCCCCATCAGCTTTCTCTCATAGTTTATGACCACAAAATCATCCTTTTCCTGCAAATTCGATATCATCTAAGAGCGCATATTATCTAGCGATATATCATCATTAACCACACGCAACAAGGATACAGCGCCGTGGGCTAAAAACATGCCGCGCAGTTGCCTGATCTGCAAGCCAAAGTCAGGTTTTCTATCAATAGGTTCACCGAATATCTGCGCCCTGGTTTTAACTTCGTCAGTTAACGACCCAATGAAATTATCGGGCCGATACATGTTGATTCTGGGATAAAAGCCTGCCGAAATGTATTTACTGTCCAGTTTGTCGAATTTTGTGTAAGGGAGCCGATCATCTTTCTTTTCCAAGCGCACTGAGTATTGACATGTTTATTTCTCAGTCGATGACTCCGGTGCATGGCAACCCTTGGCACAGCAACGGCCAGGTTGACGAGAAACCTTTTTTCCTTCATCAAGCACACCTCTATCCAGCAATCGTTCCACCAGTTCCTGCTTTTCATATACAGGATAGTTGCGCCAGATTTCCCGCTTCATTGCCTCCGGCGAACCACCACCATGGAGAGAAATTACCGAGTACCAACCGCTCTGATTGGATGCTGTCAGATCTTCGATAAAGCGAGCAACCTCCAATCGCTGTGCCGCCGGAATATCTGGCCTACCACCTAGCACTGCCGCCAAAGACGCTGCAGTTTCTGGATTATGATCTTCATCAGGCCCTGGTAACGACACAATAAGACCTCCTGATACATAATGGGCCAACTTATGCATGTCGTAAATTTTACTCGCCAGCAACAACTTGCCAATATTGCTAAATACAGCCTCGGGCATCACATTACCTGAGGGATCGGTCTGACAATAAACCGAAGCGGCCACACCGCAAGCATAGAAACTCTCAGTGATGGTAATCAGCTCTACCATCGCATCGCGGATGTGCCCGTGGCGTTCTGGGTCTAGGCCGTTCGCTTCCGTAATTAACGCTCCGGCACCTATCAACAAGTCACCAAAACCAGCCCGTGCTCCTATACAGGAATGGCGGTGATGGGTAGCGTAGCTAGTAGTGAGAAAACCACCCTCCTCATACTCTCCAGCCAAAAACACACGATCGTGGGGCACAAATACATCTTCAAATATCACCACACCAGTGGACTGTCCATATTTGGCAGAAAACTTAGCAGCACTTTCTCCGGGACGACCAGCGGGGCGAGCAATGATGGTCACACCAGGCGCATCGACTGGTACCGCACAGGCCACTGCATATTCAGCATCTTCAGGCCTATGAGTGCGACAGGGCATAACCAGAAACTCATGCATGTAAGGTGCGCCGGTAACAATGGCCTTAGTGCCACTAATAACAATGCCATCCGCGCGCCGCTCCTTGATATGCACATAAACGTCCGGGTTATCCTGCTCTCCCGGGCGCTTTGAGCGATCGCCCTTGGCATCGGTCATGGCCACGCCCAAGGTGAGATCTTGCTCCTGCACTTCGTGTAGATAACGCAGGAAACGCTCGTGGTAGTCGGTTCTGTGGTTAGAATCCGTGAGCCAAGTAGACTGATATAGGCCGTTTAGTGCATCGTGTGACAGGTAGCGCTGGGCACAGCCAGACTCTGCACAGACTAATCGCACCGCTTCCAATTTACTCAACAGGTCATTACTGGACTCATTGATATGCAGCATCCGGCTGACCAACTTACCCGTGGTACTTTGAGTAGCGGTCATCAATTCTGCATACTGTATTTTCAGGGCAAAATCATAGGTAACACCCACAGCGGCAATGCCGGGCGCCAACAAAGGCTCATCCGCTACGCTCTCAATTCGCCTGCCATTGATAAATACTTTCGGTTTATATCGTCGTAGGGATTCGCGGTATTCCGCAGAAGACATCAGCATAACTAGGTTTCTCAGGAGAAAATTTATTCGAATAATCTAGCGCTATTAAAATTTTTCTGTCAAGTGGCGTCTTGGTGAATAAAACAAAATTTTATAGTTTTAATATTTTTCTCTTAGTAAAATAACTGAAGGTTTGCACTCCGGAGTTACAGAAAAAAATAATTTTGTACAGACGCCACTTTTTGAATTTTTAACCGCAATTATCATGACCCACCGCACGACATAGATATTGCTGCTTATCATTGATCTTCACGAAAACCTCATCAAGATAAGAAGTATCGCCATATCCATTATGTCGTCGTTTAAGTTGGGGAGTATATTGAACACTGAAATTGATACATTAATTAGACAGGTAAGAATTAAAACTGTCATTATAAAGTATGGGCTAGCAACACCCCAGGTTGCTTTCAGTTTGATTATAGATAGACCTATTGATATGTCGGAGGGGTCAAAACTAATTTAGAGCATAAGGCTAAGTGAACTGGGCTCTATCAACTAAGCCTTAGTACTTTAATAACAATAAGTTCATTTAATTAGAGATGTGGACTGTAGAAGTTTTTTAGCGGGTCTCTCTCTGATAGAGACTGAATTATATTCTCTGCAAGCTTTCTTCCGCTTAACCATGCACCCTCAACGCTACCTTTATTCAACCAATCAGCACAAATACCTAAATTATTTTCCTTATCCCAAGCAAAAGTCATACCTAATGGAGGTGTTGCTTCCGCATAGCGCCAAAGATGAGCTTGATGTTGGTCAGGAACAGAGCCCCCAAGGTCTACAAACTCTTTTATCAGTAGGTCTGCAGCTTCCTCTGCAGGGGTATCAAGATGTAATTCACTCCACTCTGATGTTGCGTGAAGCACCCAGGCTTCATTGCTACCTCTTTCTGGTTTGCTATTATTCTTTGCAATCCACCTTAGCGGGCCTTTATTGACGAAGGCAGCATCAAATTTTAAGTCTACTTTTTTATTGAAATTTAGCATGACGGCCCAAGATCCAGACATTTTTACATCTTGAGTAATCCCAGTGAGTACAGGTGAAAAGTCCTTGAAGATTTTGGTTGCTTGGGGCGCAGGAATAGCCGAGATTATAGTGTTGAAGCTACTTTTTATGGTGCCATTTTCTTTACTTATTAGTGACCATCGAGGGTAACTTTGAGGCCTAATACATATAGATTCTATAGTTGTGTTTAGGTTAATAGAAAGTCCCATAGAGACAAATTTAGCTGGTGTTGTCATGTTTGGAACGCCAACAAAGCGTTCTACATCGTCAGTATTTTTGGTGGATTGCTTGTCACCAAAAACATATATGTCTGGAGTCCATAACTGTGCAACACCTGCATTAACCCACTTAGCTACCTCCTTTTTGAATTCAGGATGCGTTGCAGTGAAATATTGGGCTCCATGGTCAAAGTCTGAGCCATCATTTCCTCGGGTGGCCATTCGTCCAGATAGGTTGCGCCCTTTGTCAAATAGCTCAACAATAAAACCTGCTTGAGTGAGAGTCTTAGCACAAGAAATTCCTGAAATCCCTGCACCAATAATACCAACCGATTTAGTTTTTAATCGTGGGGCTGCACTGTCCATGACTCTGACCACGTAAGATTACCTCTATTGTTTAGTTTGCTTCCAGATTCAAGTATGCTCATAAGCCTTACAGGCAAACAGTTTTTTTAGGCTTTTATTTTTTCATCATGATTTTTAGTTTATTCATATAGGCTGAGTGTAAATTTAAAAATCCCTACACAAAAGAATCAGTATGAAATAGAAACTACTAGCTAGATAGGCTTTACAGCCCAGACCTTCACGTTGTTACCTTACAGACCACAATCCTAAAATAAAGAGCGTGTTATGACAAGTTAGATGACCCAAAGTAAGCGGTCATTATTTCCGTTGACCGCAATGATGAGAAGCGATTCCGGGAATACACTAATGGCACAAAACAAAAGAAGCAGATTAAGGCCTTTAAAAAACCTCTTAGCAGGGTAGTAGGTTAAGGTAAGCCCAGGCGAATTGGTTGACTTTTTCGGCCTTCGCATCTGCAATATCACGAGTATAGACACCACAAACTGCCTTTCCTTCCCAGCCACCGAGATAGTTATCACCAATGCTACCAACTCTGGCGCTGAGGGCGGCGACTACGCAGCGCTGCTTGCCTTTTAATACCCAGTGCAACAGCTTCAGCGACAGGGAGGGCACCACCTTGTTGGCCTGAAACACAGCTCGCAACAGATCGGCATCAATATCTTCAAAACGCTTTTCCGGCCACACCGTATCGCTGTGCAATAACCCCGGACAGATAACCACTCTGGTGATGCGCCCAGAAAATGGCTGCAACTGCTCAACTACTCTGACCATCGCCGGCTCTGTATATTCGCCTTCAATCCATAACGGATTAGAAGCGTCCGCCAGATGCGCTGGCTTGCGACTCACCGCGACGACGATATCTATTTCAGGGTCGGAATTAATTCTGTAATGTTTGCCTGAGCAAGACCACCACTGACGCCGAGCACCAGTGCTGCAGTTGCGTCGGTCATAGTTCTCCCCGCTTAATTTCACAGACCTCGCATCGATCGCTGCCGGTTAGTAACTTTGAAATCTGCGAACGGTGCTTGGCAAAAAAAAGATAGACCCAATGCGACACTTGCTTGATCAGCGGCCAGCGCAGCACCGCAACCCAGTGACGCTTGCCCACTAAAGTCCAGGCTGTATAGGTCACATCCAAGGCATATATCATTTCACCACTGGCCAGCTGCCCATGAAGCATCTGATCGGCGCGCACAGGGTCAATATGGGGGAAGCGCTCAGTAAAACCCTCAGCGTGAATATCTTGCAGCACGATTTTTTGTTTGCTGTCGAGTCGATACAGGTGGCGCATCTCCGAGACACAGAGTGGGCAGCCTCCATCGTAAAAAATGGTTAGTTCATTCATGCCTATAACTCCGCATACGCAAGCATCAGTGCAGCGACCAACGCGTGCACTAAAAAATAACCATCATCAGCTCGCCGGATGATCAGCTGCCCAATACAAGTTTTTTGAGGCAGCTTACCCACAGCGGGTGGTCATTCAGGCTTTCTACCAACTGGATTTTCTCACCGCCATTCTCGGTAAAAATCTGCTGGTATTCATCGCCTATTTCGACCACCGTTTCGAGGCAATCGGCAGTAAATGCCGGTGAGAATACCAGTAGCTTTTTGGCGCCTTGTTTGGCCAGAGCCTCCACGACTTTGTCTGAAAAGGGTTCAAGCCAATTCTTGTCGAGACGCGACTGGAAGCAAACAGTGTAATCAGCTTCCCCTAGTCCCAGCTTGCCTGCTAGTAGTCGAGTTGTCGCAAAGCAGCTGGCTTTATAGCAATACTGGTTCTCTGTGGTGATCTCATGTTCACAGTCCCGGTCTGCGCACTGACCTTCTTCATAAACCTTGTCGACATGACGGATGGGCAAGCCGTGGTATGAAAACAGCACATGATCATAATCACTCAGGTCATATTTTCTGGCCCGGTCGACGACCGCATCAACAAAATCGGGGTGATCGTAATACTGGCTGATAATCTTTAGTTCGGGGATTGCCCACCACTTCCCAATTTCATCCATTACCATTTCTAGCGCCGAACCGGTTGACGCCGAGGCGTACTGCGGGAACAGGGGCAGCACCACGATTCGGGAATAATTGAGCTTTTTCATTTGGGCCAGCACGTCAGGGATACCGGGGTTCTTGTAACGCATCGCCAGGTGCACGGTGTAATCCTCGCCCAGCGCATCATCCAGCAACTGGCTGACCTTATTGCTGTAGTAGAGCAGCGGGGAGCCATTTTCGGTCCACAACTGCTGGTAAATTTTGGCAGATTTAGGTGCTCGAAATGGCACGATAATCAGGTTCACTAGAATTTTGCGCAACAGCCAAGGTAAATCTATGACCCGCGGATCATTCAGGAATTGGAAAAGATATGACCGCACATCAGTCGTGGATGGACTGTCCGGGGTTCCCAAGTTTATTAATAGTACGCCGGTTTTGTTTTTCATTGGTAGGGTATGCCAGTTGGGGACAGTATTAGTGGATCGGCCAATTATAGGGTCGTGCTATCAAAAATAAAGCAATACTCACATTAATAACTAGTACGTATAAACTCGATAAATGGATGATCATTAAGTCGGGAAAAGTCTAAATAACCTGCTAAGTCTGTAAACATCATGCTCAGACGATAAAAAAGTGCGTTTTTTTGTATTACCCAAACGCCTAGCGGACCGGCGGAGAAGCCGTCTGGTTGAGCGACTTGTTAGCCTCTTCTATTTCTTTTCTGTACAACCTCTTAAACAATTCAACCCTCTTCCTATTAACGCCCCCATCACCATATCCTACTCTTGATGCTGATCGAAAATGGAGAACACCCTCGTTCGGATCGATTCTAATTTCGAAGTCATCCACGAATCCAAATATCGAAGATGTAAAGGTAGCAGCAATGTAATTATCTTTTTCACCTTGAAGGACGCCGTTCATGCTTTGAATTATGGATACCACTTTAGGCATCCTATCCATTTCCCTGTTTTGGATATTCGTAACAGGTTCGATGTAATGACCAACATCATCTATATGTTCGCTACAAACACAATTAGGTTTTGCAGAGCATCTCGATAGGCTTCCATTGACTAAACCTGGAGCCTGCCCTTTTTGTGAATATTTTCCAACGATAAACAGCAAGGCAACCGCCAATGCGATAAGAATAAATACTGTCATGAGCGCTATCTTCATATTTTAAGAGTTTAACACCTCAACAACCGGCACGAACAACCGTAGGCTGTAGACGCGAAGCTGATTAACTTGATAGGTGCGCCCACTCAAATGATGCTTTTCATTTCCAACCTAGAAGCCAGCTGTCGTTGTTTTTTAGTTCCGTCCATTCTATTGGCTCAGAGCGGTTAGATATAACAGCCTCTATTAAGCAATGAATAACGTCACCCTCTTCGTCGAATTCTAGCTCTGTTACAAGAAAATGCTTCTCTTTCGTCACTGGATTAACCGCAGTCCATTTACTATTGAGTAATTTCTTAGGATTAATTTTATTCACAGACTCTCTCTTACCTTCACTTAACGCTCGTAGCAGGCGCGCATTTTTTGAATCGCTTGCCTGCGTTTGTGGGACTCAATGATAGTCCTTTGCGTATTTAAGACACAAATATAGGCACAGTCATTTACGTCGAAAAGAGGAGGATGTCGCTAGGTCATTGATTTATATGGTGCCCGAGCAGGACTTGAATTCGTCGTTATATCTTTCGCCAGCCATAATGACCTCCTGTGGTTTGGTATTGTAACCATTAGGAGTGTCTAGTGAGGTGGGTGCGATTCACCCCATCCGCTTGTTGTAGATATTTTTTAGTAATTAAGGCTACCACTATTAATATGTATAAACCCTGTACCCCGTCAGCACCATGTG
>DGPB01000006.1 GCA_002390285.1 Cellvibrionales bacterium UBA4451
TTGAACTCCTCCTCCGGTATTTTATGAGCGACGAGATACTCTCCCGCCGGTGAATCGACGGTGATCGCTCCCGCCGGCGAAATATGATCGGTAGTGATTGTGTCACCAAGCACCACCAACGCGCGCGCTCCCTGAATATCAGCCAGTGGTGCCGGAGTGTCGGGAAAATCGATAAAGAAAGGTGGTTCGCGAACGTAGGTTGAATCATCGGTCCAGTCGAACAAAGTTCCAATAGGGGCGGGCATACTCTTCCACGTGTCATCACCTTCGAAAATACGACCGTATTCCAAATCAAATTGATCGGAGCTCACCGCTGCGGCCACCAGCGTTTCGATCTCTTCGGCGGTCGGCCAGATGTCCTTCAAATAAACCGGGCTTCCCTGGTGGTCTGTCCCCAGCGGATCGACGCTCAGGTCACACAAAACCGTCCCGACCAGTGCGTAGGCGACACAAAGCGGCGGTGAAGCCAGGTAACTGGCTTTTACCTGGCTATGAATGCGGCCCTCGTAATTTCGGTTGCCCGACAACACGGCGGCTACCGCCAGTTTCTTACTGGTTACTGCCTCAGCGATCTCTTCCGGCAGGGGGCCGGAGTTGCCGATACAGGTTGTGCAACCATAACCTACCAAGTTGAAGCCCAGCTTCTCGAGATAGGGAGTGAGACCCGCTTTGTCCAAGTATTGTGTGACCACACGTGAGCCCGGGGCCAGTGAAGTCTTTACCCAAGGGCGGCATTGTAAGCCCGCTTCTACAGCCTTGCGCGCCAGCAATCCGGCAGCGATCATGACCGCCGGATTCGAGGTATTAGTGCAACTTGTGATGGCCGCAATGACAACCGACCCATCGGTTACTGATGCGGCGGCGTTGCGTTGGCCCAACTGCTCCGGCGAGGCCTTGAGACATTCACCGACCTCAGTACAGCCTTCGGTGGTAAGCCGCGCGATTTCATTCGAATTCACTTCGGCAGCCGCACCGTCGAGGACGGACTGGAATGACTGTCTAACACCCGTTAGTGCCACACGATCCTGAGGCCGTTTAGGTCCGGCGACACTGGGCTTGACCTTGCTCAAGTCGAGATCTAAGACCTCGCTGAAATTCGGTTCGGCTACATCGTCAGTCCTGAATAGGCCCTGTTCACGTGTGTAGCGTTCGACCAAATCGACGTTGTCGCCACGTCCCGTGAGGCGCAAGTATTCCAGCGTGTTCGTATCGACAGGAAAAAGCGTCGCCGTAGCGCCGAACTCTGGCGACATATTCGACAACGTGGCACGGTCCGCAATACTTAGAGCACTCAATCCCGGCCCAAAAAATTCGACAAACTTACCCACAATGCCGTGTGCCCTGAGAATTTGAGTTAGCGTCAGGACCAAGTCGGTAGCGGTCGTCCCTGGCGGTAGTGTGCCGCTCGTTCTGACGCCGAGCACCACAGGTTTCGGCAGGAACATCGGCTGCCCAAGCATAGCCGCTTCGGCCTCAATGCCACCCACCCCCCAACCCAACACGCCGAGGCCATTGATCATGGGTGTATGTGAATCGGTCCCCACCAGCGTATCAGGAAAGACCCAGCCGTCACGTTCAATAACGACGCGGCCCAGATGTTCGAGATTAACCTGATGGCAGATGCCCATTCCAGGGGGCACCACGCGGAAGTCGTCAAAGGCCTGCTGGGCCCAGTTGAGCAACGCGTAGCGTTCCCGATTGCGGCGGTATTCCCACTCCAGGTTAGCGTCGTAGGCATCGGTGCTGCCGAAGCGATCGACCTGGACTGAGTGATCAATGACGAGGTCGACCGAAACGAAGGGATTAACGCTCTGTGGATCACCGCCAGCTCGAGCGACAGCACTTCTCATGGCTGCGAGGTCGACTACAGCGGGAACGCCGGTAAAATCCTGCATCAGGACTCGGGCCGGCATAAACGCGATAGACGCATCGGCGCCATGAGGCCAATGTGCAAGCGATTCAACGTCAGCCTGCGACACATCCCTGCCATCGACCCGTCGCGCGATATTCTCGAGTAGGATTTTGATGGTGTGGGGGAGACGCGCCACATCTGCACCGGTCTTGTCGGCAAGTTTTGCCAGGCTCACATACTGTGCCGTTACCGAGACTGTGGTCAGAGTTGCGGCAATACCCAATGGATCATTGGTCATATCCTATCTCCTTTGCCGGGTATCTCCCGGGTTGGTATTGACAAGTTAACTTCCCAGGTCGAGATAAATTCGTTCCCTTTCCCTCTCAAATTGTCACAGCCTTTTCCCAAGACGCGAAGGCGCGCTGCCTGAAAGATCGATAGTTCTTGGCCGATACTGAATGACGCCCCAAGTTGAATAGATTGTATACCTCTGCATGAACTGAGAGGAAACCTTGTGCCTGCTCTACCTATTTGAACTTCCGCATGCCCCGCTCACTCGCGTTGGTTGATGGGAAAGTTCTGCACGATTATTGGCATATTGCCTAGTGTCATGGAAGGTGTCAGGAATCAACTCACGGTGCGCAACACCATAGCTGCGCAATTTGTCCGTGACGATCTTCCTAGGCTCGGCGTCATGGCGTTTAAATAGCCGTTTGGCGGCTTTTGCATCCCTTCGGGGCTGAAGAAAAACATCAACTACCTCACCGTCTTGATCCACGGCACGCCATAAGTAGTGCTGCTTTCCTTGAATCTTCACAAAAACCTCATCGATAAAGAAAGTATCACCATACTCTTGGTGATTACGCTTCAAACGGCGGGCATATTGAGCACCAAATTTGCGGCACCAGATACGAATAGCTTCGTAGCTGACGATGATGCTCCGCTCTGAAAGTAGATCTTCAATATCTCGATGGCTGAGGTTGAAACGATAGTAGAGCCAGACGGCATATTGAATAATTTCAGGCGGGAAGCGGTAACGTTTGTAGATATTTATTCCCTGATTATCCATTTTCTCGCATTAACTGAAAAGCCATTGTCGTGGTCTGTTTGAACTTCCGATGGCGGCTTGAATTAGAATTTCGCCATGGACAGGTTTATACTGAGGGTATGTAATTTAAGTTCATTGCAACGGAGCGAAACTATGCTAATCGATAATCTAAAAGCCCTGATCATTGATTTACATGACAGTTTTGGTGATGCTGAAACCAGCCCGCGACAACAACAGTTGATGCAACAACTGGAAACTTACGTACACGATATTGATACAGCTGAACCGGTTCCACCCAGCCTTATAGAATCCGTAGAAATCCTGTTAGATGAAGTGGAAGAGGGTTACCCCCAAATAGCGGCCATCATCAGACAGGACATCAAAGCACTCGGTAATATAGGCATTTAAAACCCTCGCCAGCGTGTACTTTGCTGCGGCTGCTTAGGGTCATGCCAAATTCAACCAAGTACAATCTCATCTGAGTGATGTGAGCCATACTGACCGGTTCACCTGTTTTCACGCCTTCAACATATTCGCCCCACATATTGCAAAGCGTAGCCAGACCGATGAAATCAAATCCAGTGACAACACCTGTTTTCGTCATCTCATCAACCAGCCTTCCCCACTCCTTCTTCCCCTCTGGATGTATCCAGGCTGGGCAGGATGGGAGCTTGGATTCTGGTTTGGGTTCTGCTGGATTGGTTCTGTCTTTTCTATCTGTGCCCTTCACGATCTTGAGCTGTGTAGGGAGTTTTTTTCTAGCCATCTCTAAAATACCCACCTATTAAACGTTATGGTTAATCACAGTCTTTATAGTTTGATTCAGAGCATCTAGCGGCTAGGGCCTGACCTTCTGCTATTTGTTCACGGGACATATCTTCCTTTAGCATCTCGATCAATTCCACAGCGCCCCTATAACTTTGGGCCTTGGCTAATGAATACCAGACATAGGCCTTGATGTCGTTTTTAGGGACACCCTCTCCAGCGGCATACATATAACCGAGTCTAAATTGAGCACCCGCACCTCCCTGATCAGCGGCTAATCGATACCACTTAACGGCTTCCGTATCATTCTCAGGGACACCTTTACCATTGGCATACATCCGACCGAGTCTAAATTGAGCTCTCGCAACTCCCTGCTCAGCCGCTAATCGGAACCACTTAAGGGCTTCTGTATCATCCTTTGGCACACCTTGACCATAGTCATACATCACACCGAGATTAAATTGAGCCTCCGCGCTACCCTGTTGAGCTTTTTCCAGAGTTTGATCAAATTCTGAATCATTACTGCAACCTGATAGGCTGAACATAAGAAGTATGGATAGAAGAAAATAACAAGATTTCATTGTGAGGTCCCTTTCTTTATTGTCTATTACAGTTAGATGCTTTTCTAGACTACTCCCAAAACGTCCAATTGGCTGTGTGAAAGATTTATTAGGGCGGCGGTCTACGTATTGACGGGCCTGAACTTTTGACCCGTCCCTCTCTCTGATCAGCTAACATCACACATAATCGAAGCGTCCCAGTCCTGAAGGACGAGTTAATGTGATTGTTATACTGACACAAAACCAAGCAATAAAAACCAACCGTATGGCATTAAAGTCGTATTGATCAATCCAGCATTTGTAAATACCGATATGACAGCTGGTGTTGAAGTAAATGACAGGGATCTAATTTTACAGCCAGCGGATATTGCCGAAGCTGTCATGTTGGCCGTTAACTCAAGTCCAGCCTGTTGTCCCGAAGAGATAACCCTACGTTTAACTCGCAAAGCTATGTAAATTAAGAACGCTAACAAGTTAACTTGTTTTTCTTGGAGAAGTGGTGTTTTACTGTGCTTTATACTGGCAACTCCCTACAAAGGTGGTAGATAAACAACAGATTTATGGCGTTTTAGGGTTAATTGTGTAGTCTCAGCCCAAGCCTTCAAGTTAACTTGTCAGTACCCTTTTTACTACTAACTCTAGTCTTTTTATTATTTTTATAGGTTATTACATTGCTTAAATTTATTTTACCGTTGTTAGCTTATTTCTCGGGTTTTGGTTTTTTCGGAATATTGGTTGCGTGGTTTTTGGGGTCGAGTCTAGATCGCTTCTTTTCCTTAGGGTTAGGTGCGATTAATCCTTTAACTAATGAAAAACGTCAAACCATTTTTATGGAAACCACTTTTCTTTTAAAAGGTAAATTAGCCAAAGCTGACGGTCATATCTCACAGGATGAAATCAGTCATGTTGAGCAGTTTATGGCGCAGCTAGGTATGACGTTTGAGCATCGAAAAAAAGCGATCATTTTATTTAAAAAAGGTTCTACCGAAGAGTTTTCCATCGAGCCGGTATTAGATGAGTTTTTAATCGTTTGTGGCCATACGAATAACCTAAAACAGTTGCTATTAGTCTTTTTAATTGCCATGGCGTTAGCAGATGGTGTGGTCGACCAAGCTGAAGATTCGTTATTAAGAACCGTCGCCGCAAGATTAGGGTTTTCAAGTATTGAATATGAACGGCTGATTGCCATGGTCAAAAGCCAGTCGCACTTTGCAGGTGGCGGCGGGTCGGCAACAACAGCGTCGGATTTAGACGATGCTTATAGCGCATTAGGCGTTAGTGCTCAAAGCACAGACCATGAAATTAAGCGTGCATACCGAAAACTGATGAGCCAGTATCATCCCGATAAGTTAATGGGTCAGGGCGTGCCTAAAGACATGATTCAGGTGGCCACAGAAAAGACTCAAGAAGTGCAAGCGGCTTACAATTTTATTAAAAAACATCGGATTAAAAATTAGTTTTTAAATATAAGGGTTGGTTGGGCTTTTATGCAAAAGGTGACGGAGAGATTATTTTTTGATCAACCAAGAAATAAGACATGACCGATATTGGCCGTAAGCTGTCTTGCAAAACACTACGAGGAAAGGGATAAGTCAACTCTCCCAACAGCACCAACTGCCCCTATCCCCAAATCCCTTCGAGTGTGATTATAGGTAGATCGGTTGACATGCAGCAAATTACATTTATTTTTCATTAGGTGTCATAGCCAAAGAACTCTGCCATTTGCTCTATCGCCTCATCAAGGGTTTTCGCTGTTGACCGATAGCCAACTACCAACTTCCTATAACGAAATACATTAGAGCGTCCCCGTCGCTAGTGCTTCGCTATTAGTAACTACTAAGCCTGCCGCTCTAGAGCCGTAGGCTTTTGACCCGCGCCTCACACTGATTAGCTAATTCTAGTCTAATTTGCGTTTGATTTTTTATTTTGCAAATAAAGTAAAAGCTAAAAAAATAGCATTCAGGCAAGTAATACTGTGCCAAAACGCCACCAAAAAAATTGATTAGCTTATTTTCCATCCACGCGATAGAATCGTAATGATTCAAGAATCCAAAAAAATTGAGCCAAAAAAATGGACAAGCCAAACATTTTTAAAAGATCGGTAATGCTAGTCGTTCATCTCTGGCGAAGAATAATGAATGTAAAATTTAATCCACTGAAGTACATTCCAGATCCAAGTTTGCAAGCGTACTTTATGTTGGTATTGTTTGTGATATGGAGTGTGACCTTTGGGTTTATTGCCACGTACTACATTGGATGGCTGGGTTATAGTACTGTGACCAGTATAGCTGTTCACTTAACTATATTAATACCAATTGTAATTACTAATGCCGTATTCGTTGATGCCGAACGTACTGGTGAGCAATGGCTAGAGGAGTGGAAAGACGAACAAAGTAAATACAGACTGTTTATGAAAAGACTAAAAATGAAAAATTTGGTTCCTTGGGATATAGACAAGGAGTCATAAAACTACTAGGGGAGTTAACTCTTGGCGTATCGCGATTATACATAGCATTAGCGTTACTACTGAGGTTAATATCCATTTTTACATAAGTTGACAGCGAACCACCCTCCTCTAGTTAACATTCCCTTCGTCTGATCAGTTAACACTCTGTTTAATAGTCAGAAGAAACACTGGTAGTTACTTCTAATTTTTTCCCACTCATAACTGCTTGATGTAGGCTATCAGCTTCGCTTTCAACTGATAAAGGCATCGCAAGGTGAAGACTTCATTCATCTAGCCTCTATTACTGAAAGGAAATCGCCCACATAGACGAGGCTTAATGACCGGCTACCATAAAAAACGGACCCTAGCCCAGTTCTGGAACATCGCTAACACCCTGTATGGAAAAATGGGCGAAAACGAGTTTCAGGACTACATTCTAGGCTTTCAGGATAAGTTATCTGCACAGTCTACTGACGGATTGGATTAGGTTCGAGTCGTCGTGTCTGTTAAAAAACCGCCTTACAAGTTACGGTTTCCCTCGACAGAAACAGGTCAATCAAAATACCTCTTTTTCACAGAGACGGGATCACTGGTGATAGAAACAGAGGACTACAATCGGTCCTATAAGCAGGGTCACATAGGGCTTGAACCAGAGGACACAATTAAGTTTCTAGATTCTGTGGGAGAGAATGGTCGGCGTCCAGAGTTTGTACATGGCGCGCCTACCCCAGCAACAAAAGCGATGTTGCGTAGACTAATGAAGCAATTCGGTTGCATCGCGGATCTAGGTAGATGTTGGAGGATAATAGGTATTCGTGCGAAGTCGTTCTAATAACTGGGTTCACTTGAGCGACATCATATGCGCTTATTCCTGATAGCTTTTATCGCTTTCCCGCTAGCTGCGCTGGCTGACATCTCTGGCCGGGTTGTAGCTGTCATAGACGGCGATACGATTAAGGTACTAGATGAGCGCAAAGTCGAACATAAGGTACGCCTGACGGGCATTGACGCTCCCGAGCGGGGTCAGCCCCGCGAATACCTGGCCTCTCTGGTCGCAGGTAAGACTGTCAGGGTTGAATCTTCAAAGAAAGACCATTATGGCAGGATCTTGGGCAAGGTCTGGGTGCAGCCATCAGACTGCCCTACGTGCGGCCTAACCCTTCTTGCACCAGCCACTTAAGGTGAAATAATCATGCTGCTATCACTGTTACTGTTTATCTCTTTATTGGTTGCGGTGCTTTACTACCGCCCTTCACTGCAACTGGGTTCAATAATCCTGGTTATTGGCACGTTCGTGCTGACCGCATACAGTCAAGCCATGTGGTTGGTTCTGTTCCCTACTTTGGTCATCGCTGCAATACTTAATATTCCTCGCTGGCGAAAACAAGCTCTCACCAAACCTGCCTATCAATTACTGAGACGCTCGATGCCCAGCATGAGCAAAACCGAGCGTGAAGCTCTGGAGGCTGGTACTACCTGGTGGGAAAAAGAATTATTCAGTGGCAACCCAGACTGGAAGGTATTTGCCGATATCGATATGCCCAGGCTCAGTGAGAGGGAGCAGAATTTCCTCGATAACGAAGTAGAACAACTGTGTCAGCTGGTGGATGAATGGGATATCGAACAGCGCAAGGATTTGTCCCCGGAAGCCTGGGATTTTCTTCGGCAGAATGGTTTCTTTGGTCTAATTATTCCTGAGGAGTTCGGGGGCCTAGATTTCAGCCCCTACGCCCAAAGCCGCATCATGAGCAAGATTGCCAGCAAGTCCCCCACCACGGCGGTCACCGCGATGGTTCCCAATTCTCTGGGACCGGGTGAACTGCTGGCTAAGTACGGCACTGAGCAACAAAAGTACCAGTGGTTACCCGGACTCGCCAATGGCACAGAACTGCCCTGCTTCGGTCTAACTGGCCCGGAGGCCGGCTCCGACGCAGGTTCTATTCCTGATATTGGTGTTGTCTGCAAAGGAGAATTCAACGGCAAAGAAGTTCTCGGCCTGAAACTGACGTTTAACAAACGATGGATCACCCTCGCACCCGTTGCCACGGTGATCGGTCTCGCTTTCAAACTACGGGACCCCGATGGCCTGCTCGGCGACCCCAATTTAGTGGACTACGGCATTACCTGTGCACTACTACCGGCGAATCATCCCGGCATTGAAATTGGCCGTCGCCACAACCCCGGCGCGCCGTTTATGAATGGTCCAATCAAGGGGGTTGATGTCTTTATCCCGGTGGACTGGATCATCGGCGGTGCCAGTATGGCCGGCAAGGGCTGGCGGATGCTCATCGAATGCCTAGGTGCCGGGCGCGGGGTATCTCTGCCCTCTCTCGCAACGGCTGGCAGCGAGATGTGCTATCTCACCGTAGGAGCCTTCGCCCGCATCCGCCGTCAGTTCAATATGGAGATCGGTAAATTTGAAGGTGTTCAGGAAGCCACTGCGGAAATTGCTGCGGGCGCATACACCCTAGAAGCGATGCGACAACTGGTCACTCGCGGTCTGGAAGACGGTGCCCCGGCAGTCCTTACCGCCATGGCAAAATACCATGCCACAGAACGCATGCGCCAGATAGTCAATCACGCCATGGACGTGGTAGGAGGCCGAGCCATCCAGCTTGGACCGCGCAACTTCCTAGCAATCATGTACCACACCATGCCAGTGGCCATCACCGTGGAAGGGGCCAACATTCTCACCCGCTCACTGATGATTTTCGGACAGGGTTCCATGCGCTGCCATCCGTTGCTGTTTGCAGAAGTACAGGCACTGCAACTGGATGATGAACAGGCGGGTCTTGCCGCCTTTGAACCACTGTTATTAGCCCATCTGGGGCACAGCAGCAGCAATGCGGCCAGAACACTGGTCTACGGCTTCAGCGGCGGTCGAGGCAACCCATTACCCGTTGATACCGATGCCTTTAGCAAACCTTGGCACGAGAAAATCAATCACCTGAGTGCGGCACTAGCCATCTGTTCCGACGTTGCCCTAGGCTCTCTGGGTGGTGGGATCAAACGCCGGGAGCTAATCTCTGCGAGGCTAGGCGATATCCATAGTGAACTGTTAATTGCCTGCAGTATTATCAAATACCGCAGTTCGCAGGAGCAGTCTGAGGCCAATGACGCCCACGCTAGGTATGCTCTACAGCGTTCTCTACACTGTGCACAAAAAGCCCTACTGGCCTTCTGTGACAATTTCCCGCAGCGGTGGCTGGGAATAACATTGCGTTTACTTTGTCTACCCACGGGACAGCGCTACAAAGCACCTGATGACGAGCAAATTCGCCTGCTGGGAAAATTGATCATGGAGCCAAATCCTGTGCGGCAGGCAATGAAGCAGTATGTCTTCCTGAGCGACCATCCCGAAGATGCCGTCGGCCGTGTGGAAACTACCTATCAGGCACTGCTCAAGGTCGACCCCGCATGGCAAGCCTTCAGCCGGGCTCGCAGCAAAGGGAAACTCGGGGATGCTCTTGCCGACCTAGACAGCGCACTCAAAGAAGCTGTCCGCCAAGGAGTTGTCTCTGAGGCCGATGTTCAGCCTCTAAAAGACTATGACCAGCTCCGCTATGATTGCGTGCTGACTGACGATTTTGACAAGCTCTAACGGTACCGAAAAGTTTACTTATTTTTCTTGGAAAAGTGGTGTTTTACTGCGCTTTATACTGATAAGTCGCTACAAAAGTGGTGGATAACCAACAGGTTTCTGGCGTTTTAGGGTTGGCTATATAGTCCCAGTCCAGACCTTCAAGTTAACTGATCAGTACCCATATTACACTTGCCCGATGAAGTTAATTTGTCAGTGCCGAAGCAGAGTATGAGCCGCAAGGGTAATTGCTGGGACAACGCTTGTGTATAAAGCTTCTTCCATTCACTCAAGGTGGAGGCTATTCAATGCGAACCGCTGATGAACCGCGCTCATATGCGTCAAGCCGTATTCGAATACATTGTGGTTGATTACAACCGAAAGAGAAGGCACAGTACTCTTGGCTATCTTAGCCCTGAGCAATATGAAAAACGAAATGTCGCTTAAACGAGTGTCCGTTTTAGATGGAGCAGATCAGTAAAAGGCCCTTTTTTCATGCTTGTTTAGAAAGCAAAAAACGATATATGGTTTTGTGGATTAGACTTGGAGGTTTTAATTAATGCTTGTGACCTTTCATACACCCGCGGCAGGAGATGTCGTTATGTTTGGAGATATTGCAGTTCAGCTTATTCAGCTTATGGGGCATAGCGGTAAAGTTCCGGGTGTACTGCAGCCGGAAGATTTACCACAGGCCATTCGACTACTGAAAACAGCGCTAGAGGACCATTCATCTTCAGATACGGATGTTAATTCTATTAATGAATTCGAAAATAATGATGAAACCGAAGATAATGATGAGCGCACGGTTAGTTTACGAAATCGCTCTTTCCCACTTATTCAGCTACTTGAAGCCGCTGAGCGCGAAGAAGTGCAGGTTGTTTGGGATAGCTGAGTGGGTCGCTAGATAGAAGCCTGATGATGCTTGGCGCACCCATAAAGAATAAACAAACTGTGGGGCTGATCTAGCCTCTTTCATGACAGCGTATGGGCTCGTCTCAGCCCTGGGCAATATGAAAAACGAAATGTCGCTTAAACGAGTGTATGAATCAATATAACGAGGTGTTTTTATTACAGGTCTATCATATAAACAGCGGCAATATCGTGTATTGCATAAGATATTCCAACTCTTCAGGTGCAATCCCTTGATAGGGTACTGACAAGTTAACGCGAGAAAATGGATATTCAGGGAATGAACATCTACAAACGTCACCGCTTTCCGCCTAAAATTATTCAATATGCCGTCTGGCGGTACTGACAAGTTAACTTATTTTTCTTGGAGAAGTGGTATTTTACTGCGTTTTATACTGATAACCCGCTACAAAAGTGGTAGCTAACTAAGAGATTTCTGGCGTTTTAGGGTTAGTTGTATAGCCCTGGCCCAGACCTTCAAGTTAACTTGTCAATACCTAATAAATCAATACAGTTGACGCGCTGAACTGAGCGAAACTAAGTTAAAAAATACAAAACGTAATAGATACTAGATAAGAATTCTACTGGTAAGCAAGCAGCTAGATATTACATGGTATGGCAGCTTTAGTTCTAACAGGAGTACAATAATATCATTTTCACCGGTAAATTCTGATGTGACAAAACCATGCAGCACTCAGTATTTTTTTCATTTTTAGTGGACCTGCCCATTTTTTTCTATGACGAGGGTTATTTCACCTACTTTAAATCCCCATTTTCTCATCTCGGTACGGTTAATTAAACGTGAGCTATCAAGTTGGTAAAGCCAATCGTTGAGATCGATGTCCCATGTGTCGCCATCGATATTGATATTCAGGGTATAGCGCCAATTAAAAGCAAATCCATGACTTCGGCCAATTGCCTGATGAGTAACATCGGGCGCTGTCCCTATATAACTACCGTCAGTTTGTTTGTTGAGAGACCAAACACGTCGTTGAGTTTCACCGTCGTCGTAAAAAAAGTCTTCTTCCAAGGTGCCATGGTTACCTTTCCATTGGCCAATTAAGTCCACATGAAATCGGCGCATAACTTTTCCTGAACGATCTTGCACCATACCGTAAGCGCTGAGTTCTCCGTTAAAGAAAGACTTAAGGTCGAATTCAGGTTTACTGGATACATAATCAGATAGCTTTGAGCTACACCCGCTTAGTAAGACGCAAGTTAATAATGCGACAACGGCAGGATATGAGAAGGCTCGTTTCTCCATGCTGCGACTGGTTTTTATCAACGGTTCATGTGTATGGATTGTCATGGTTTCAGTCCAATTAATTGATTACGTAACCCCGGTTTTAATGTGTTCTCAGAAAGCCAGATTGAGGTAAATGCGTGGGAGAATACAGTGTCGTAAATACAGCCGATGTATTGGTTGTTGTAAAAAAAACAACTGTGGCCTTCCTCATTAACATTGAGTAATAGTTTGTCGCCGGGGACAACATTAGGCCATATCCTATTGAGTTGGGTAAGCCATTCCTCTTGGTAGTTAATCGATTGCCGTTGCCATTCGTCCGCTGTTGATTGAATCAGTTCTTTACTGCTTATATTACGCACATAGATAAGCTCTAGTGATATAGGCCATTGCTGGGGATGATATTTTCCTGAGGGCGAGAATAATTTTGCCTGATAAATATCAAACCAGAACCAGCGCATTGTGCCTTCACCTACTAGTTTAAAGGCGTCATGTTTTATCACTGGAGCCAAAGAGGCTAGTGTTTCCTTCTTGTTGTTTAGTGAAATATTTTCAGCAAAGGTATTGGCTGTGATCAAACTAAATGACAAAGGAAAAATAATTATTAAATAAATTATACATTTATTCATAACTGTTTTCTCTAAGGTGAAAATCAAATTTAACGAGAAGTGGGAGAATTACGGCCCACATAAGAATTAATACGCAGCTTGTCATTAAAATGTCTAAAGGAAGTTCTACAGCCCCTAGTTTCCAACTGACTAACCTGACAGCTAACAACATTGGGGGCAGGCTGTTGACGTCGGCAGTAGTGTAGAAAGTATCTAGCATTGGCACACACAGCCAAAGCAGCCCTGGCAACTGTCACTCGATAAGTACGAACAAGATTGGCGCACCACACTAGCTCTCCATCACTTCACCAACCGAACAGCAGACTTGACCTGGCTGATGCGCTGCTCGGTCGGAGCGCCACTGACGCGGGCGATGATCTGCCCTTCGGAATCCAGAACAATCACGTAAGCACTCGCGCTTCCCGTCGGAATATTGAGCTTCGTTTCAAGGCTCGTTTCATCGAGGATCCAGGTCTGGTCGTAGTAGCGAGCCGGAATCTTTTCCTTGGCGCGCCCTATGGCGTCGGCCTCGCTCATGAAGAACGGCAGATCGACAGCCAGCACGTCGCGGATGCGGATTGACTTCGGGTCCAGGTTCTCCCGCAGCGCATTGGCCCACTTTCGCGTGTCTCCGGCAGCAGCTTTGCTGGGTGTGACGATCAGGATCGTCGGCTGTCCGATGAGCTTGGCGTCGGTGACCTTCTCACCGCTCAGCGCGGTTGCCTCGAACGAAGGAATTGGACTGTTCGGAGCCGCACCCACCCACGATGCGGTGAACAGGGCGCAAGCCGCGACAACGACGAAGTAGGTACAAATATCACCTACAAACAGCCAACGATCTTCCATCTCAGCCATAGCTTAATTTCCTCATAGGCAATCCAGCCTAAGTGCCACGAGCACACCAGCGCGATAAAGGTCGCGAATCCTTGGCGCATGTTTGACAACTTATGGCATGGGTTGAATATATTCAAGGGGGTATTGACAAGTTAACTTCCCAGGTCGAGATAAATTCGTTCCCTTTCCCTCTCAAATTGTCACAGCCTTTTCCCAAGACGCGAAGGCGCGCTGCCTGAAAGATCGATAGTTCTTGGCCGATACTGAATGACGCCCCAAGTTGAATAGATTGTATACCTCTGCATGAACTGAGAGGAAACCTTGTGCCTGCTCTA
>DGPB01000007.1 GCA_002390285.1 Cellvibrionales bacterium UBA4451
TAATCGATACCACTTAAGGGCTTCCGTATCATCCTCAGGGACACCTTTACCCTTGTCATATATCTCACCGAGATTATATTGAGCCTCCGCATCGCCCCGTTGAGCTTTTTCCAGAGTTTCATCAAATTCTGAATCATTACTGCAACCTGATAGGCTGAACATAAGAAGTATGGATAGAAGAAAATGACGAGATTTCATGGTGGCGTCTCTTTATTTATTATCTGTTTCAGTTAGATGCTCTTCTAGACTACCCCCAAAACGTTCAATTGGCAGCGTGAAAGATTTATTAGAGCGGCGGTCTACAAGAAGAAAGCCTTAGACTTTTAACCCGCCCTCTCATCATCAGCTAGTGCTCACATAAACGGCTCAAGCGTTCGGCGACTGACAGGGCGCGCATTTAATGTGTTTGTTAGGCATCTACCACGAACCTTCATTTACATCAGGAGTTGAGTAATCGTCATAGCCAGAACCGATTGCACCTTCATTAATATCTGGAGTTGAGTAATCGTCGTAACCTGACCCGATTGCACCTTCATTAATATCCGGAGTCGAATAGTCATCGTAACCTGAACCGATAGCGCCTTCATTGATTCTAGATGTGGAATAATCATCATAACCAGAACCGATCGAACCCTCATTTATTTCTGATGTAGAGTAATCATCGTAGCCCGAACCAATAGCACCTTCATTTATTCCAGACGTTGAATAATCATCGTATTCACCTGCAATGGTAAGCCCGGTTAACAAGGTTGATGCGATAACAATAATGCTTAAGAGTAAGGGGTTGGTTAAGTTCATAATCATAATCTCCAATCTATGTTGTGTGCCTAACGCCTAGCGGACCGGCGGCGAAGCCGTATGGTTGTGCGACTTGTTAATTTTTTGTACCCAGTTAATGGCAAAATACAAGATGCCACCAACTAGCGCACTATACAAACAAGCGTTATGTAAAGTTTGCACAGAGATTAGACCCAGGAATGAATTACTTGTTGTGACAGGAAAAAATGGCTGTACGTCAGAGTGCATAATGCTATCAAGGAGTACATGACTAAACGTGCCTATGAATGCTGATAGGAACGATACCCACCACGCAATTTTTACTTTCCACTGCTTATTGAGACCAAAGACAAACAAGCCAACTTCGGATAGGTACTTACCAGACAGCGCAGAGAATAATGCCAACAGTGTGGCCCCGACATATGTATGAGAGAATCCATGAAGATGCCCTTCACCTGTGATCATGACGACTAAAGGCTGAATATCCATAATGATCTGCGACCAGCCGAATACCATTAAGCTAAAGCTGCCTTGAAGAAGCGCTTTAACTACTATTCCCGGACCCATGTGCAATGGAGTAAAGGGCATGTACTCTCCGTGTGTTGAAATTTAACGCCCGCAGCGTAGGCTGAGTCGAGAAGTAGCTAAGGTCCAGTCCGAAGGGCGATCATTGACAAATTTGTTAAGTGCTTTCACTGCTACTGTTATTAGCATTGCTATCCAGCGTCTCATTATTGGGGTTTTGTATATGCCATTTCTTAGGTGTGCAACCTACTTAGTTGTACTGAGACTTTGAATGATGGCAAAAATTCCCAGTGCCGCCGGAATTAGCGCCAACTATTTAAAAAAATTTAACATTACAGCTGCTACCTTAAAAACAGCACAGGAACTTATTTTTTATTGACTGCTCATAAGAGCTATACCCACATAAAAGATAAGGCCCCATGATACGTGCTTACATACTGCTGCTGACCCTACTTGTACCACACGCTTTACTAGCTGAAGAAGTAAATATAGAGTGGCTTAACTGGCCTGTCACTGGCCACCCCTACAGCGGACATGATCCCGGAATCCTCATTCCCCCTGCCAGCACTAGATTCTCCACCGAAGTTCGGAGGGATGTAGTCATTGGGCTACGTTCCGACGGGACAGTTGTGTGGAAGAAGCTAAAACAAGAACTTCACACGAAGAACGCATATCCGTCCGAAGATATCACGAGCAAAATATCACTCCCCCATAATTCAGTTCCTACGCCTGATTCTGTAATCTGGAAAATCTTGAGAAAAAACCCGGAGTGGGCGAAACCATTAACTAAAGCAATGCCCTTCTTTGGAGAAATCATTAAGGCCGATATAGCCGCTATAGAAGAAGAAAACCGCTTAAGGGAAAAGGACAAACAGGTTGTATTGGAATATCTGGAAGGACTGATAAATAAAGAGCTGAAAAACTAAGCAAACACGATGAGCATTGCAGCTACAATTAAGCGGCCAAATTAACTATGCCACTACAGTTTAACACCGCGAGCTTCAAGCAGACCAAAGATGGAACTGTATTCTCCATGGGTCATTATTCGGGCACTAAATTTAGATTGCTTTTTCGCAGCTCTTTGCTAGTATCTGACTTCAGCACCGATTTGTTCCAGATTGCGGGGTGCTTTATAAATACCAGCTAAACCGGACTGTTGATTAACTTCGACTTATTAACCCGATTTGGCTTTGCTAGATCGGGTTTTTTGCGTTTTACGGGTTGGCTTCCCCTAAAAGCTGGGCATTTGATAACCAGATTGTGCGCCCGCATATTGCAAAGCACTAAAGAGGATAAAAAAATGAACCGTCTAAAAATACCAATGAACCCTGCGGATTTACCACAGCAGCGACTCTATGGAGTTAAAGAACTTCCTCCGTTACCAAACGCCTGTGAGATCCAATTACTCGATTATGTCGAGGATCATGGGCTTCTCGGAATCCCTAAAAAACCTACTAAAAAATCAATCTTTTTAGGTCAGGTTGAGTGGGCTTGGGGTCCAATGCATAATCGAGTGTCCGCCTACGAGATACATAAAGGAAAAAAACACTGGTTACTCTGGTGTGGGGGTACTGGTGATGACTCAGATACATATATAACCAATTGGTATGCGTCTGCATTTATGCCTATCCAAGGAGTCAGTGAAAAGCAAGCGGCCACCTATTTGCTCTTAGCCTTTTGGCGGAGTGAGGCCGATTCGCTGAGTTTAGATAAATATCATTGGATTAATGTGGCAGGTGCCCTGTCGGTATCTGACTTGCAGGCCATAGCAAGTCTAGTCTGGCCAGATGATGAGGGAGAGGAGTCGAAATGAGTGATCAACCAACTACTGATCAGGATCGCATCGATCAGCGCAAGAGGCTTATCGAGAAGTTAGAGGCAAGCGGGGCAACGGTGAATCAGAACCCAACGCTGGCGGATCAACGGAGAGCCAACGAGGGTGCGACAATGATTTTCTTGAACCGATCAAGGCCATTGAAACATAGAGGGGAATCCTAATGGGGAAAATCAACGACATAGGGTTATTGCCGAGGGATCACCCGATCTTCACCGGGCGGGTGGAAACTTTCTCAAAAAGGAAAGCGCGGATTGACATGATTAATTACCCGAAGCCCAAGAAACCACTTCTATCAAGGTTTAAAACCTACAAAGAATATCGTGAGGCGTTGGAAGTCTATCAAGGAAAACTGGACAGCTGGAACCACGCAATGAGCCACTTTCGCAGGGGCGCACCAAGAGGAGAATCAAAGTGAAAATTATCAGCGAAAGATTGCTACCGAGGGATCACAAGATCTTCTCCGGTGGACTCGAGACGTTCTCAACCCGAAGGTCCAAGAAGTCTACGAAGACTTCTCCGACAGATACGGATGGGGCGACCCCGGAAGTATCGAAATCCAAAGAACTAGATGAAGAGCGAAGATGACTGATCAACCAACCACCGCTCGGGAGAAGAGGCTTATAGATCTATTCAAGAGCAGTGGCAGACAAAAGGTGCTGTGGAATCCAATCCTAGCGGATCGGGGCACAATGAACGAGGGCGGGACGATGGTTTTGTTGAATCGACGAGAGAAGAAAGCCATAGACTTGTTACCCGCCCCCTTACCCCTATGACTTATCGTTACCACGCCATCGATATCCCCTTCTAAACTCTTTTGTTTCTACCTATAGCAGACACAAAAAACCCCGGTCATGGGGAGTGATCCGGGGTCTGCTTTGGGGAGAAGCATTTGCTGTACCTAGAGTTAGTCACTAAGAGTGGCGGGAAGTTCACAATATTCCTGAATTTATGACTCCATGGCATCCGCTTGTCAGTATTCGCCCGCTCAGATTGTGTCTGGCTGCTCCAACATGGGTCAGAAATCATCCCACGGGTCGAATTCTTTCTCACCATCGCCAGCATGTACCTTACTGCGACTGCTTGGAGTCATACCAAATTCAACGAGGTATAAGCGCATCTGAGTGATATGAGCAACGCTGACCGGCTCGCCCGTTTGTGCGCCTTCAACATACTCACCCCACATATTGCAGAGCGTAGCCAAGGCTATATAGTCGAACCCAGTGACAACACCTATTTTCGTCATCTCATCAACCAGCCTTCCCCACTCCTTCTTGCCCTCTGGGTGCATCCAGGCTGGGCAGGATGGGAGCTTGGATTCTGGTTTGGGTTCTGCTGGATTGGTTCTGTCTTTTCTATTTGTGCCCTTCACGATCTTGAGCTGTGTAGGCAATGCTTTTCTAGCCATGTCTTAAAACGTCCATTTGTCTGTGTAAATAAAAAATGTTAGACCTTAATTGCATAGGTATGTTGACTCGCACTCAAACACTGAGAACCACGTTATCCAAGTATGTATATATTATCGAGGGAGCTCTGGGAAATATAAGGTTACACACTTATCTTGAAGATTGTCTTACCTTCACTTGATTCAACGGCAACATCGCCGCTATGTAATTTGACAATCTCCCTTACAAAACTCAACCCTATTCCAGAGCCTTTGATTCCCTCTCTATTAGGAAGTGAATAGAAACGGTTAAATAGGTTGGGTAATGCGTAATCGGGTATCGAATTACCCTTGTTGGAAACTGTAATCGTCGTCTTATTTTTGGTGCTGACTGCTTGTACATAAATTGTACTGTCATGTTCAGCATGCTCGATTGCATTTTTAATCAGGTTGGTAATTGCTTGCGCTAACAGAAACCGATCGCATTTAAGGGTGCTCTTGTCAGTAGTAACATCAATTATAGTGGAGTGCGCCTTGGCGTAATCTTCTTGCGATTGGCACACATCGGTAATGAGTTCATTAAGATTTACCTTATCCTGAAGTGAAAGAGTCTCTGTGTTTTCGAGCTCTGATAGATCTAGAAGGCGTTCAACAATGTCTTGGATACGTTCTGTTTGGCTAACGATATTACTTAAGAACTTCTGTTGTTGCGTTTCAGGTATAGGTTCTTTAAGTAACTCGGCTGCACCTCGTATGCCGGCGATTGGTGCCTTAATTTCGTGTGTTAGAGAATGCACGTACTCCTCAATGTAAGTCTTACCATCTAAGGCTTTTCGCATGGATTGAAGCGCTTTGCCAACGTCACCGACTTCATTGTTACCCATCTTGGGTAAAACGGCGTTCTCACCACGACTGACGCTTAATGCGTAACGTTGAATTTTATCGAGCGGCCTCGTCAGCCAAAGGTTAATCATTAGACCCACTAGGGTAGCAACAATCGCTAATGCGGCACCTGTGGCAGATAGCTTGTTGGTAAGGTTAGAGATGAATGCATCGGCATTACGTGTCGGTTTGCCCACCGATAACACGCCAATGATGTCGC
The DNA here is from genome assembly GCA_002390285.1 of Cellvibrionales bacterium UBA4451. Classification (GTDB taxonomy): domain Bacteria; phylum Pseudomonadota; class Gammaproteobacteria; order Pseudomonadales; family Porticoccaceae; genus Porticoccus. The sequence goes on from DGPB01000007.1 coordinate 5,623, forward strand.
CATTAGCGAGTACAGGGCGTGCGATGTACATGGTGTTGCCATCAGGGTAAATCGGATCGCCCCAAGATGTACGTACTCCGTATTCGCCGGAGAGTGTTTTATGCACATCACGCCATAACGCATAGCTGACCCCAACATCGCGTCCTTTATCTGAATCGAAAATAACAGTGCCTTCCTTGTCGGTAATATACACACGGGTATCCACCTGTTTCTTCGCTAGGTCGTAGATTTTTGCGTCCAGAGAACGCAGTTTAAGTGCCTCAAATGTTTTGTTTAACAATGTGGGTTTAATAATCCAGGTACCCTGAGGATCGGTGGTAACGGCATTTTCGCTCACCAAAGCTGCTAGCATTTCAGAGAAATCAACCAGCACTTCCTCTTGGGCTTCTCTATAGCGGGGTTTTATCTCTTCAGCAATGAGGTACATAAACCCCAACACGGCGGTAAGCACAAAGGCTACAAAAACAGCCAGCAGACGGGTACGTATTTTCATTTTGGAACCTCGTACGCATACCCTAGACCTCGTCGAGTTTTAATGGGGTCTAGTTCTGCGTCGATCGCTTTAATTTTTTTTCGAATGGTTTTGATATGCGTATCAACAGTGCGATCAAAGCTATCGGCTGATTGTTGCCAAACTAGGTCCATCAACGTATCGCGCGAATAAATCCGTTCTGGATGCTCTATTAAAAGTGAGAGTACCCCATACTCATAACGACTTAGATCAAGAGCGATGCCGCGCAATCTAATCCGTTGCGACTCGGTATCGTGTTCAAACAAGAGAGCACTTTCGGATGGGGTCTCCATAGTGGCTTGGATGCGACGCAGGTGTGTTCGTACTCGTGCTGTTAGCACCCTTGGGCTAAAGGGCTTAGTGATGTAGTCGTCGGCACCGAGCTCAAGTCCTAAGACCTGATCGATTTCAGAATGACGAGAAGTTAGAAACACGATGGATGCATTACAGATTTGGCGAATTGAATGAAACAGATCGAAGCCGTTACGATCGGGTAGGCCGATATCTAACAATACCAACTCGGGTTTCTGTTTGTGGATCTCATCGAGAGCGTCGTGGCCCGTTGTTACCCACTTACAACTAATGTTCTCAGATTCCAGTGCATAGACGACTGTGTCCGCAATGGCTGGTTCATCTTCAACAATGAGTACCTGCATAACTAAACCTTCACAAATATATGAGTGACTTCACATTCACTTCAAATTTTCTTCATACAGAGATTAGATCATTGCTTCACTGAATACTAACTGAGGAAGTGAACATGAGCACGCTAATCAACACGATCTACAAACCTTGGATGCTTGCCATCTTTATGTTGATCTATGCCTTTCAGGCGATAGCAGCCCCAGAGCCTGTCAGTGTAAATGACATAACTAGGGGAATATTATTATCGCGTAATGAACAAGGCGAGTTGGAAGATATACCGCTTGTAAACACAGAAGTGTTCACAGAGATCACAGGTCAAATTGCACGTACGCGTGTTGTACAGCACTTTAAAAATCCAAACAGTAGTTGGATGGAGGCACTTTATCTCTTTCCACTGCCGCACGATGCTGCGGTTGATCAGATGAAAATGTTAGTGGGCGATCGCGTCATTGAAGGTCAAATACAGGAACGTGAAGAGGCCAAGGCAACTTACCAAAAAGCTAAAGATGAAGGCAAACAAGCGGCATTAGTTGAGCAAGACCGTCCAAATCTTTTTAGTGCATCGGTTGCGAACATTCCGCCAGAAGGCGATGTTGCAATATCGATTGAATATCAACAAACCATCGAATGGCGAGATGGTGAATTTTCAATTCGTTTCCCAATGGCGGTTACACCTCGTTACAACCCCATTTCGCCAGCCGAGTTTGAAATCACAAGTCACGTGGATCTTACGGATGGGTGGTTTCTACTTCCCAATGAACGCCCACAAAAACTGGTGATCGAAGAAGATGATAATAGCCCCGCCAATGCAACAACGCTCGAAATCGTATTGCGCCCAGGTTTCTCAATTGATAGGTTAACAAGTATCAACCACAATATTGATCACAAGACGCACACGGATGGTTCCCACCATATTACATTGGTCGATGGCAGTGTACGTGCAGATCAAGACTTTGTTTTGCGTTGGACAGCCTCCGATAGCAAAAAACCGACCGCGTCTTTCTTCAGTGAGAGTAATAACAAAGGCGACTTTGGACTTTTATCGCTAGTACCGCCAACGAAAGAAGGCTGGGAAATGCCTAAGCGTGAAGTGATTTTTGTAATTGATACATCAGGCTCCATGTCTGGGCAGTCGATCACAGCAGCACGCCGTGCCCTAGAAGCGGGCATCTCAGGTCTAACGGCAGACGACACGTTCAACATTATTGAATTTAATAGCCATTCATACCCGCTATTTGGGCGACCTTCACCGGCGTATGGCCAATCATTGCGAAACGCACGTAACTTTGTGCAAAACTTGGAAGCCCGCGAGGGCACCGAGATGAAAGAAGCGATCGACTTAGCGCTGACAATGCCTGGAGATAGCAACCGACTGCAGCAGGTGATCTTCATTACAGACGGCAGTGTGTCTAATGAAGCTGAACTGTTTCAAGATATCCACAACAAACTAAACAACCGACGCCTATTTACAGTGGGTATTGGAAGCGCACCTAACGGTTACTTCATGGAGGAAGCTGCCCAAATTGGAAGGGGGACCTACACCTACATTGCAGACCTTTCATCCGCTGAGGAGCAGATGATAAAACTGTTCGATAAGATTTCACGTCCTGCCCTAACCAATATTAAAGTTGCCGGATATGGCATTACGGACGTAACCCCAGCCATTATTCCCGATCTATACGCGGGTGAGCCACTTACAGTCGCTATGAAACTCAAACCTGGTTTAAAACGCATATCGATTTCTGGTCGAATCGGCGACACCCGATGGAGTCAGAATGTAGTAATCGATTCAGTTGGTATGCAGTCAGGTATTGGCGTCGACTGGGCACGTAAAATGATTGCGCAGTGGCAGCGAGAAGGCTTTAAAGGATTGCCTGCCAAAAAGGTCCGCACCGAAGTCTTACAGTTGGCGCTAGAACATCACCTGGTTAGCCCCTATACCAGCCTTGTTGCGGTGGATGTTACGCCCATACGACCAGTTGAAGAGGGATTGAACAGTCAGCCCATACCACCAACGCGCCCTAAAGGGTTAGAAATTCGGTTAGCTAAAGGCGCTACAGGGTATGAACTGTCAGTTCTATTAGCAGCACTTTTAGGACTGCTAGGTCTCATCATGATTCGCACACAACGTGTTAAAGCCTGAGGCCCATCATGAAACTTTCTTCAAACATTATTCAACGCTTGGGCTGGGCAGTGATTGTGGTGTCGCTGCTATTCCTAGGTAATGCGCTTTGGATCCCCGCGAAAGCTGAGATTGCCCAACTACTGCTTAAATTAGCATGGGAGGTGACCCTAGAAACAGGTGAGCCTCAAAGCCCTTGGCCGTGGGCTGATCACTACCCAGTTGCACGTTTCAGTGCCCATACGCATGGAGTAGACCAAATCGTATTATCAGGCGACTCAGGGGCTGTCTTAGCCTTTGCACCAGGTCAAAACTTAGAAGCGCTTAGAGAACAAGGTGGTGCACGTATTATATCAGGGCATCGCGATACACACTTTCGGTTCTTAAAAGAGATCAGAATAGGCGACGAGTTAAAGGTAGAAGATGCCAAGGGTGCACAGGTTTATCGCGTCGTTGATACAGCGATTGTTGATGCAAAAAACACAACAATCTCACCAGCCGCACAACCAGGCGGTCTGATTCTTGTGACATGTTACCCCTTTGATGTGTTGGCGCCTGTAGGTGATGAGCGATTTATTGTTATCGCGGAGCCTATCATTGGGGACGCATCGTCAAATGCCGCTGAATCTACCTTGCCAGGTGCTTCAGGTGGCATGGCGCAATTAACCAATGTTGTTACCAATGCGGTGACTGATGCGATAGGTTCACGTCAAAATGTAACCCGCGGCCTGTCATCAGGTGATAGCTTTATGACTGAGCGTCATGTGTGGCTGAAACCGTTTGGTGGCTGGACACAACAAGACAACCGTCAAGGTGTATCAGGCTATGATGTTGATAGTTATGGTTTAGCTTTAGGTGTGGATGGTGATGTCTCATCATCTTGGAATGTCGGTGCGGCCTTTGCTTATGTCAATAGTGATGTCGACAGTACGTTAGCTGCCGGTAGTCATCAGACTGATATGGATAGTTACTTAGCGAAAGTCTATGCCACTAAGCTGTTGGATGAGGTGACAGCCTTAAACCTGCAAGCAGGTGCAGGTGTATCGGATTACGATAGTAGCCGTCGACTCTTCACCGGTGATGTCGCTAATGCCGATTACGATAGCTGGCATGTACAGTTCAGTGCTGAGCTTGAGCGTAGTTTCCAAGTCAGTGCTAAAACCGTCATGACACCGTATGTCCATGCGGATTATAGTTATGTCAATGTCGATGGTTACAGGGAATCAGGTGCAGGTGCAGGTGCGTTAAGCTTAAATATTAATGACGATAGTGCTGATAGCTTAATCATTGGTACTGGCGTGAAAGCAAACCATGCCGTATCAGACAGTTTATTACTGATGGCCAATGCGGGTATTGGTTATGATCTAGTTACCGACCGTTCAAGACTGACTTCTTCATTTGCAGGTGGTGGCGCGCAATTTGCCACTGACGGTATTGAACTTGATGAATGGGTTTATAACGCAGGTGTGGGTGCTAAGTATAGTTTAGCCAATGGCACTGAAATCACAGCAGCTTACACGGTTGATGCCCGCCACGATTACACTGACCAATCTGTTAGTGTTAATTTTAGAATGATGTTCTAAAGCTCAATTACATCAAACTAGAAAAGGCTACT
>DGPB01000015.1 GCA_002390285.1 Cellvibrionales bacterium UBA4451
CACTTAATGGCTAGATACCCGCAGCGACTCTGACTCTGGGCTTTTCTGCGTTTAACTTGATTAGCAATGACTCTGGTTTTAGGTGAGTGTATCTCTGCAGCATTTTTAAGTCTTTGTGGCCTGAGATAGCAGATACTTCCATCATGTCCAAGCCTTTTTCAAAGAGCCTTGATATGGCTTCATGCCTAAGATCATGAAAGGTTAGATTCTGAATACCAAGTGTTTTACACGCTCTATAAAATGCACAAGATACAGAATCAGGCTTCAGATGAAATAAAGGGTATGTGTCAAAAAGGTGACCGGGAAGATTTGGGAAAGGCCCAGCACATATCTGATTAACCCTCTCTCGAATAATCGAATCGGTTTCTTTAGAGATAGGGATCGTCCTGGGATTATCAGTTTTTGTGACAGGTATTCTTAAAACGTCTTTCTTGTTCTCTAGGTGTCCGAACTCTACATTAAGAATCTCGCCTCTTCTCATTCCAGTGGCTAGGGCGAATCTCACAATCAAGGCGGTTTCATATGAGTGCTTGTACAGTTCTTCTAGGAGTCTCTTTTCTTCGTCTCCCTCAAGCCTTCTTGCGCGAGATGTGGGGTCTTGGTGTTTTGGCATGGATACCAAGTCAACAGGATTACCTTTAGGGAGCGCGATAGACCACTCTTTTTGAATGTATTCGAACATTGCCCTAAGCATCTTTAAATCTTTAATACATGTCGTTGCTTTGATTCCAGTTGCCATTCGTGCCTGTTTGAACTGGATAATAGCTTTTGGGGTGACGTTGTTGAGTGTGAGAGGGGCTAAATTTGATTGCCTGATTAGATTGAGTTGAGACTTAAGGACTCTTATTGATCTCCTGCCAAGTCTCTCTTGGTCTGCTTCATATCGATCCAGGGTGCTTAAGAGGGTAATTTTAGCTGCTTCAGTATCATCAACAAAGATACCTTTAGCCTGATCTGCTTCTATACTATTAGCCCAGCGCTTAGCATCAGAAAGAAGTTTGAATGATTTAGTAACTGAAGCAAAACCTTTCGTTCTTACTTGTGCGTGGTAGCTATTTGTTCGTTTTCTAATGGTTGCCATAATGCCCCAATAAACCTTTTCTCTAAGCTCACTGTGCCATTAGTGTGCCATAAAAGAAGTTTAGGAAGAAGGTATTTAGCTAACTTATTGATTTGTATGGCGCCCCGGAGAGGATTCGAACCTCTGACCTGCCCCTTAGGAGGGGGCCGCGCTATCCAGCTGTGCCACCGGGGCGTATAGAGACTAATTGACACTTTGGCTCATGCCGGCCGCAATTCTAGGGTTTTAAGGTGGCTGTATCAACCCGTGATACAGATAGTGTGCCACGGGCTGCCGTTAGTAGATCTGCGTATTCATAAACTCATGCTGGCAGTGATCATTAGGCGTAAAGTGAATCAGAGGGGTGGTCGTGTTGTGTATGCCAGAAATCTAACACGTTTTGATTTCACATGGGGATAACGCCACCTTGTTTGCTGGTCATTACAGCGAGTTTATAGCGGCTTGGTATTTTTTTGATATAAGCATCCTAGCCCGGAGAGCTAGGCTAGGATGTTTATTTGAAAGGCCTAGCTTTGTAGATTCACCGTCTTGGTTGCTCCATTCGTCATCACTGATGCAACACCTGCATCACGGGACTCTGCCGAGCCGTGTTTCACGCTCGTAGCAACAACGTGACCATTTGGTGCCAGAAGGTCGAAGTAGTGGCCTCCATTAAGCTCCTTTTTGTCATAACGGTAATCCAGTGCACAGTTTTTTTGCACGGCCTCAATGCCACCTAAAGCAGAACCTCTAGAAAAATAGAGTTGATTGCTGGTGAGGATTGTTTCTCCCTCGCCATCTTTAAGAGCAAAGCTGAGCTTACCATCAGCATCTTTATTTAATTCGAAACAACTGGACATACCCATCTACCTAATTATAGAAAATATTCATGTACATTGCGTCGAGTGAGAGTTGTACACCTGACGCGTTATTAACCCCATGGTGAGTGAGGCTTAGCAACAAGCTCTAGTTTTTGAATCACGAATTATGCAACCGGATTTTTATCATATGGCAGGGAGAAATACAATATATTAGAGGTCAGGGAGATGGGGCCGTTCCTTCAGCATGACTTTAACCAAATGTCGTGCGTAATGGGGGAAAATGCTGTGAAGATAAACATGAGGAGACGTGCCTATAAGCCAAAAAACACCTGTGGTCTGTACTCTGTCAGAGACATTGTATGACGGTGTGGTTACCCTAGTGGCAGGAATACATTGTGGTCTGTTCAACAATAAAAGCAGTATCAAATGAGTGAAGATAGAAATTTTGATGATTTGGCTGAACGGTTTCAGCGAAAGGTTTATGGAAGCTTAAAAGGCGATATCCGCCTGGCTGTATTGTGGCGTGACTTAGAGGAACAGATTCCTCAAATTCATGGGGGTAAACCCCTTAAGGTTCTGGATGTTGGTGCTGGTCTCGGGCAGTTGGCTATTCGACTGGCAAAGCTTGGGCACCAGGTGGTAGTCAATGATATTTCCAGTGAAATGCTGTCTATTGCTAAGTCCTCTGCAGCGGCATCTGGGGTTGAGGATAAAATCATCTGGCATCACTGTCCGTTCCAAGAACTAACTGATCACATTGAGGGTAAGTTTGATCTGGTGCTTTGTCATGCGGTCGTAGAGTGGTTGGCGGATCCAGAACATTTGGTGATTCAACTGAAACACTTTCTTTCTGAAGATGCTGTGCTTTCTTTTACCTACTACAATCGCCATTCGCTGGAATACCGAAATTTAATCCGTGGAAACTTCAATTTGTTGAAGCAGGAGACCTTTATTCCTGATCCTGGCAGCTTAACTCCCGGGAACCCACTTTTACCTGAGCAGGTTCGGGCATGGATGGATGATGCCGGGTTGGCCGTATTTGCGGTCAGCGGAGTGAGGGTATTCCATGATTATGTGACCACTACACGCGGTGGTAATGGCGTGCCAGAGTCGGTGGTTGAGATGGAGCTGGCGTATTCGAAAAAAGAACCTTACCTGTGGTTGGGCCGGTATATCCATTTGTTACTGACAAGGGATGGTCGGGCTTAAGCGTTATGGGTTGCGACTATTATTGAGCGGAAGGATAGCGTCATTGAATTTCGTTTCAATTCGCAGATTAAGCAGGGTTAGAAAGCGTCTCACAAATAAATACAGGAACAATGATGTCCCAAACATTTCCAAAAACTCTTCAGCCATTAGGAAGGGGTGACTTATGGTGTATTTTTTTACATCGAGTGTGATGGCTATAGACTCAAAGAAATCCTCTCGACCCTCGATAAAATCGATGCCAACAGCTACAGCCCAGCACCCAAAGGCTGCGAGAACTATCAGTCGTAAATGACTTTCCTGCAGTTGATACCAAAGAAAGAGAAGCAAGTAGAGACCCATAGCCCCAAAAAAGGGTGCAAAGACCCATTGCCATGCATAGGAGGGGAAGAACTCTGATAACCGCCCCAACCAAGAGCCTTCGTCGCTGGCGGCTAATTGCCCTATATAGTCTCCCAGCCTTTCGTGGATTTTGGCGGCGTCATCCGCTGAGATGTACAGGAAAAAAAGAGCTAAAAAAAGCCAACCCCATGTTCGCCATTGATGGGTGTAGGTTAACCGATGCAGACCAAGTAAAACCAAACCAGCGATAGCGGCCTGTACCACTGAAAACCAGGTGCCAAGGCTTCCTTCATGTGCAACATTAAATATTTTTTGAAGAGAGGGTGATTCGATTAACTGAAAATAATTTAATAGTAGGTCGAATAGTAGAATAGAGACTTCAATAAATAGACAGACCAGTAGGACTCTTTTACTTGTGTCTTTGTGGTCAATGAACTCCATCGTTAATGGCCTAATAACAAATCCCTAGCGGCATTGAGCTTCGCGGCCAGATAATCGTTTCCGCCTCTGTCAGGGTGAAGTTTTTGTATCAGCCGTTTGTGGGACTGAATGATATCTTCTCTGCTGGCACCAGGTTGAAGGCCCAATAGTTGCCAAGCCTCCTCTTCGGTTAATCCCGTGCTTGTAGAGGGGGTGTTTTTCGTTGGAGTTTGGCGATTTCTCAACCATACCTGCAAGAAAGGGATAGCACGTAGCAATAGGTTGAACAGAATTTTAATGACAGGAAGCGCGGCAGTTACTGCCACCGCGATCCAGTGGATACGACCTGTGGCGACTAACAATAGGATAACGATAAGCAGTAAGAAGAAACCGCTGCGTAGTAATAGCTTTTGCCGCTGTTTAGGGGGGCAGCTATTCAGCTTTTTCCAGAATAGGTAGCCCAAGATGATAATAGCCAACAGAAGAGCAATTCTAGCCATGGTTCCCCCTTATTTGTAACGTCCTCTGAGTGTAACAAGAAAGTGTAAAAAGGGTGTTCACATATAGCGCATTAGCATGGCATAGCCGCCATCTTCTGGTAATGAGATGCCGTCAGGTAGTGGGATGCGAACAATGTGCCCAGAGCCGGGTGCAGCATCCATTTTGTCGCCTTTCAGGTTTTCCAGTGCCTCGAGATTGAATGTCATATTACCGTTAGGGGTGATGAGTTCGATGGTGTCCCCGTGTTCAAAGCGGTTTTTAACATCTACGGTGAGCCAGCCCTTGTCAGCTTCAACCGCATTGATCTCACCGACAAACTGCTGATTAGGGTTGCGGGATGCGCTCTGAGTATAGTTTTGGGTTTCCTGAGGAACGTGGCGTCGGTAGAACCCTTCGGTGTAGCCTCGGCTGGCCAGATGATCCAACTCCACCATCATGTTCACATCGAAGGGTTTGCCTGCCTCAGCATTATCAATGGCGCGACGATAGACTTGAGCGGTACGAGCGGCATAGTAGTGGGACTTTGTACGCCCTTCAATTTTTAAAGAAACGACGCCCATTTTGGTGGGAACAATGTCGCCAGTCTCAGTTTGAGTTGCGTCTTCTGCATTGTATTTCCACCGGCAGGCATTGGTGCAGGCGCCTTGGTTTGGGTCTCTATGATTCATATAACCAGACAGTAGGCAGCGGCCTGAGTAGGTGATACAGAGTGAGCCGTGGACGAAGACTTCAAGTTCCATTTCTGGGCAATGTTGACGAATTTCCTCGATTTCATTCAATCCCAGTTCACGGGATAAGATAGTGCGGACAATACCTTGGGTGTGCCAGAACTTCACAGTGGCATAGTTGGTAGCATTGGCCTGTACCGATAAGTGAATCGGCATCTCTGGCCACTTTTCTCTCACCATCATGATCAGACCCGGGTCAGACATGATCAGTGCATCGGGCTGCATCTCAATAACTGCTGCCATATCGCGCAGATAGCTTCTGATTTTATCGTTGTGTGGGGAGATATTGCTGGCGATATAGAACTGCTTGTTTTGGGCATGGGCTTCTGCAATAGCTCCAGCCATCACATCCAGGTGATTGAACTCATTGTTTCGCACACGCAGGCTATAGCGGGGTTGGCCTGCATAAACAGCATCTGCACCATATGCGAAGGCATAACGCATGTTCTTGAGCGTTCCTGCGGGTGACAGCAGCTCCGTCATTGTCGACACCTGAAATCAAATGGACGGCAATTTTACACAGATGTTGAGCATTTATGTAGCGAGCCCATTTTTATAATTAAGTCGTGTTATAGCTCGGCATGGTGAGACTGTGGAGTTGGAGGATTTCATGGGGTTTTCTAGGGTAGGCCTAACGTTAGGAGCGGAAATAATTCGATAGTCAGTGAGTACCGATTTTGAACTCAATATTAAGAATCAAAAAAAGGACCCTATGATTTTACTGTTCTCTTGAGTGCAGGGACGCATGTCCCTAAAATGCGCGCCACAGGGTGTCGTAGACATTACACTCTGGACACGGCCCCTAATACCTTGCCCCGGTTTTACGTTCCGGTTGCAATGAGGAAGATATATGACTGAGTTCCCCTATGGTGTAGTGGTTGCTGCACTTTACCGTTTTGCCAAATTCCCTGATTTTGAGGCGTTTCGATTGCCTCTTCACAGCCTTATGTCGGAAGAGGGTGTGAAGGGTACGTTGCTGCTTGCCCCAGAAGGCATTAATGGCACTATTGCCGGTTCCAGGCAGGGCATTGATAGCGTCCTAGCTTGGTTGGAAAAAGACCGGCGCTTCTCTGGCCTGGACGTCAAAGAATCCTATGTCAAAGACAACCCTTTCTACCGAACCAAGGTAAAGCTAAAAAATGAGATCGTGACAATGGGGGTGGCAGACATTGACCCTAATGACATAGTCGGCACCTATGTTGAGCCCCGTGACTGGAATGCACTCATTAGCGACCCCGATGTATTGTTGCTGGATACCCGGAATCAATATGAAGTTGAGATCGGCACCTTTGAACATGCAGTGAACCCTGAGACAGAAACGTTTCGAGAATTTCCTGATTACGTTTCTAAAACATTGAATCCAGAAAAGCAGAAAAAAGTGGCTATGTTTTGCACCGGAGGCATTCGCTGTGAGAAATCCACCGCCTATTTAAAGCAACAGGGTTTTGAGGAGGTTTACCACCTGAAAGGAGGTATTCTCAATTATCTTGAACAGGTGCCTGAGCAGGCATCAATGTGGCAAGGCGAGTGTTTTGTTTTCGACAACCGAGTCACCGTGAATCACCAGCTTGAAAAAGGTCACTATGACCAGTGCCATGGCTGCCGTATGCCTATAACGGAGGAAGATAAACAAAATACCCATTACCAAAAAGGGGTAAGCTGCCATCATTGCTACGATAAGCACAGCCATGAACAAATAAAGCGCTATGCTGATCGAGAACGGCAAATGGATTTGGCTAAGCAAAGAGGGGAGGCGCATATTGGTTCTTCAATGGAAGGGCAAGCCTTAAGCCGCAAGAAGGAGAAACTGGCGTTTAAGGACAAACAGCGAAGCGGACGTTGAAAACAGAGAGAAGGGTGGATCGAGGGACGGATAGATAGCGTCAAAGATAAGCGCTAAGCGTGATGATTCATTATGTGAATAAAAAGGCCGACATTTGTCGGCCTTTTTTTATTCACTGGAGCTATTGCTCTATCAAAATGGGTCCTGACGGGTCGTGATGCTTCTTGATCCAGTCCTTGATCTTGGGAGCAACTTCATTACGGTATTTACTACCATTAAAAATACCGTAATGCCCAACGCCTTTTTGAATGTAGTATTTTTTCATGTTCTTAGGCAGGTTGTCGCACAAATGAAGAGCAGCTTCGGTCTGACCAAGGCTGATCATGTCATCGTTTTCACCCTCCAGGGCAAGCATGGCGACATCGGTAATATCACTGCAGTTGATGGTTTCACCCTGATACGTCATTAATCCTTTGGGTAAATGCTGGTCTAGGAAAATACGATCCATGGTTTCCAAATAAAAGTCGGCATCCATATCGAGGATTGCCATATATTCATCATAGAAGTCACGGTGTTTATTCGCATCATCAACATTGCCCTGGACAATATCCCTGAAGAATTGAATGTGTTTTTCAAAGTGAGACTTCATGTTCATAGACATGAAACCACCGAGCTGCATGGTCCCAGGATAGACCCGGCGGCCAGCACCATCGTACCGGGATGGCACCTTGTGAATGGCAAAGCGCTTTAGCATTGTTGCCGAGATCTTAGCGGCTTTCTTGGAGAATTCGCTAGGGTTGACCCTGATATCAATGGGCCCAGCCATCATAGTTAGTGACTTGGGGCGAGCTGGATTATTGTGCTTGGCCATATAACTAACAGCGGTTAATGCTGGCACGGCTGCCTGGCAGATGGCAAACAGGTGATTATTAGGTCCCAAATACTCAGTAAACTCGATGATATAACTAACGTATTCTTCGTAACCAAACTTTCCTTCTGAGAGAGGGACATCTCGAGCATCGAGCCAATCTGTTACGTAGACGTCATGGTCTTTTAGGAATTCCCCGAATGTTTCTCGTGCCAGAGTAGCATGGTGGCCTGAGAGAGCAGCCACACAGAGTAATTTAGGCGCATCATCAGGCAAGCCTTCGCGGCGAAAACGTAACAGGTTACAGAAAGGTTTTTCTATCATCACCTCTTCGATGACAGGGTAAGTTTTATCATCAATGGTGACGGGTTCGTACTCAAAGCCCTGTTTTGGGTAGTGCTTGAGCAGACGAATAGTGGTCTCTAGGGCAGCTCTGCGGAACCGTCCATAGCGTGTTTTGGACAGTGGAAATTTTTCGTGTGCGACAATATCGTGAACTAGATCTAAGGTGGTGTTTACGGGAGCCAGTGATTGGCGGTATAGATCGTACAAGTGATAATGCATATTAGGACTGCTCGACTGCTAAGACAGATAGCGGCCAATTTAGTCATAGCAGATTAGAATAGGCAACCTAAAAACAGGGCCTATGGCTAATGATTTACAGCCCTCATATAAATAATTCAGAAATAAAAAAGGCCCCGCGCTGGCGGGGCCTTTTTACTCAATGTTACCTAATTAATTAGGTAACATTGACGATTTCTTGTGCTGCAATGCGTTTTCCTTCATCGGCACCCTTTTGGAAGGATTCGATTTGGTCAAAGTTCATGTAGCGATAGATCTCGTCAGACATAGAGTCTATTTTGCTCGCATATTCTAAATACTCTGCCGGTGTTGGTAAGCGTCCAAGAATACCACTCACTGATGCTAGTTCAGCTGATCCGAGATATACGTTGGCGCCATCACCCAGGCGATTGGGGAAGTTGCGAGTTGAGGTGGATATAACGGTTGCACCTGCTTCCACACGTGCCTGGTTACCCATACACAGTGAGCAGCCTGGCATTTCAGTACGAGCGCCGACTTTGCCGTAGATATTGTAGTAGCCTTCTTCCATCAGTGTATGTTGATCCATACGCGTGGGAGGGCAGATCCAGAATCGAGAGTTCACTTTATCAGCTTCGTCAAGCAGTTTGCCTGCAGCGCGGAAATGACCAATATTGGTCATACATGAACCGATAAAGACTTCATCGATATTGCTGCCGGCAACATCTGACAATAACTTGGCATCGTCTGGATCGTTAGGGCAGCAAACGATAGGTTCTTTAATTTCAGCCAAATCAATTTCGATAACAGCAGCATACTCAGCATCGGCATCAGCTTCCATCAAGGATGGGTTAGCTAACCACTCTTCCATTTTTCTGATGCGACGATCCAGTGTACGAACATCGCCGTAGCCTTCAGAAATCATCCAGCGTAGCAGGGTGACATTCGAGCTGAGGTATTCAGCCACGGAATCTTCGCTCATCTTGATGGTACAACCAGCAGCTGAACGCTCTGCGGAAGCATCAGACAATTCAAATGCTTGTTCAACACTGAGTTTGTTCAGGCCTTCAATTTCCAGAACGCGTCCTGAGAAGAAGTTTTTCTTACCTTTTTTCTCAACGGTCAGCAGGCCTTCTTTAATGCCGTAGTAAGGGATAGCGTGAACTAGGTCGCGAAGGGTAATGCCGGGCTGCATTTCGCCTTTAAAGCGAACCAGAACAGATTCAGGCATATCTAGTGGCATCACACCAGTGGCGGCAGCGAAAGCAACCAGACCGGAACCGCCGGGGAATGAAATGCCCATAGGGAAGCGAGTATGTGAATCGCCACCAGTGCCCACTGTGTCAGGGAGCAACATGCGGTTTAACCAGCTGTGAATAATGCCATCACCTGGGCGGAGAGAAACACCACCACGGTTCATGATGAAATCAGGCAGGGTGTGTTGAGTGTCGATATCCACAGGCTTGGGATAAGCCGCAGTGTGACAGAAAGACTGCATGGTCAGGTCGGCAGAGAAGCCGAGGCAAGCCAGATCTTTCAGTTCATCACGGGTCATTGGACCAGTGGTGTCCTGAGAGCCCACAGTGGTCATTGTAGGCTCGCAATAAGTGCCGGGACGAATACCCTCAACACCACAGGCTTTACCAACCATTTTCTGCGCCAGAGTATATCCCTTGCCAGTATCTTCTGGTTGGGTGGGCTGACGGAATAGGTCAGAAGCAGGTAGGCCCATGTGCTCGCGGGCGCGTTGGGTCAGGCCGCGACCGATGATCAGGTTGATACGGCCATCAGCTTGTACTTCATCGAGAAGCACATCTGATTTGAGCTCGAATTCGGAGAGTACTTCACCGGATTCGCTGAGAATTTTTCCGTCGTAGGGGCGAATTTCAATCACATCGCCATAATTGATCTTGTCGACAGGTGCTTCAAATACCAGTGCACCAGCATCTTCCATGGTGTTGAAGAAGATAGGCGCTACTTTACTACCAATACAGATACCGCCAGAACGCTTATTTGGTACGCCAGGCATGTCTTCACCGAAGAACCACAGTACCGAATTGGTAGCCGATTTACGTGAAGAGCCAGTGCCCACAACATCACCTACAAAGGTAACAGGTAGTCCTTTGGCTTTCATTTCGTCGATTGCGCCCATTGGACCAACAACGCCGTGCTCATCTGGCGTAATACCATCACGGGTCATTTTGAAAGCGGCACGTGCGTGAAGAGGAATGTCTGGGCGGCTCCAGGCATCGGGTGCAGGAGACAGATCATCGGTATTGATTTCGCCGGTAACCTTATAAACGATTGTTTTGATACTTTCTGGAACCGCATCATTGGTGGTGAACCATTCACCATCAGCCCAGGATTGCATGACTGCTTTTGCGTTAGCGTTACCAGCATCGGCTTTTTCAGCCACATCGTGGAAGGCATCAAACACTAGTAAGGTGCCTTTCAGTTCCTTGGCAGCTTGTTCTGCAAGCTCTGCATCATCGAGAAGCTCAACCAAGGTCGCAACGTTGTAGCCGCCATGCATATTGCCAAGTAATTTAACAGCCGCACTGCGGTCAATTAATGGCGAAGAGGCTTCGCCGTTAACGATAGCACTGAGAAACCCTGCTTTTACGTAAGCCGCTTCATCAACACCGGGCGGTACGCGATTGGCAATCAGGTCCAGCAGGAATGCTTCTTCGCCTGCTGGTGGGTTTTTCAACAGTTCTGCCAAAGCCGCTGTCCATTCTGGCGTCAGGGGTTTTGGGGGAATTTGTTCTGCTGCACGTTCCGCTACATGTTGGCGATAGGCTTCAAGCATAGTCTGCATCCTTATATGGTTTTACGTTACCGAATCCGATGGGATTGCGGGCTGTTGGGGCTATCGGAGACAGGTCGCCGATGCCAGTATTCTGGTTGGGCACTCAGCCCAAGGGCCGCGTATATTACTACAATTGAACTCACAAGTTAATGTAACTCAGGTTGATAGCTCCCATTCACTGGGTAAATTCTCTGTTACACTTCCATCAACGATAATCACTGTTAATAGGGCTTTCTGGGGGTGACGGGCATGCTTAAACTCTACGGTTTACACGCCAGTAATTACTACAATATGACCAAACTGGCTCTGCTCGAAAAAGGGTTCGAGTTCGACGAAATTCGAACGTCTCCTAGCCAAGAATCACAATACCTAACCATGAGCCCTATGGGTAAGATCCCATGCCTCGAAGCTCGGGAAGGATTTTTGTCTGAAACCATGGCAATTATGGAGTTTCTGGAAGAGGTTAACCCCGAAATTCCATTGTTTCCTGACGATCCCTTTGAACGAGCGAAGGTGCGTGAGTTGATGAGGGTTTGTGAACTCTATATTGAACATCCAGTCAGCCGCCTTAAAGCAACGGTGAATACAGCGGGTGGAAATCATGACCAGATCATTGATGAGATTAAGCCGCAGATAGCGAAAGGTTTGGCAGCCTTGGCACGGCTGGCAAAATTTCAGCCCTACCTAGCGGGGGAGTTGTTCACCTATGCGGATATTGTTGCCTACCATACCTTTGGTTTTGTGGAAAAAACCATGAAGTCCCTCTGTGGTTGGGATGTGATGGATGAGGTTGTGGGACTGACAGATTGGCAGAAAACAGTCGCCTCTCGTCCGATTGTTCACAATATGGATCTGTCGGTTAGCAAAGAACTAGCATCATCCTAGGCACTGGTATCATCTTAAAGTAAGGATTAAACCTCGTGGCAGTATCTTCACTTGAAGAAATCGAAGGGTTTTTGCCCTGTAAAACACCCGACACTTGGATTGAAGTCGCTCTGCAGAATCAAGATATCCTCTTGATTGACCATGCTAACTGCGAAAAGAAGGCTGCTAGTACGGCGATTAATCTTATTTATCGCTATGTGGATGACTTTGAATTACTCAATAAAATGTCAAAGCTGGCGCGGGAGGAGATGCGCCACTTCGAGCAGGTGATCGCCCTCATGGCGGCGCGAGGAATAGAATACCGCAATATCAACGCCTCTCGTTATGCTGCAGGATTGAGAAAAAAGGTTAGAACTCACGAGCCAGCTAAGCTGATAGATACATTAATCGTTGGCGCCTTTATCGAGGCGCGATCCTGTGAGCGATTTGCCACGCTAGCCCCGTTCCTTGATGACGAATTGAAGCAGTTTTACCTATCTTTGCTTAAATCTGAGGGGCGTCACTATCGGGATTACCTTTCTCTGGCTAAGAAGGCAGCTGGAGGGCAATCAATTGGTGAAAGAATTGCAGTCATTCGTGAGCAGGAGCAGCTATTAATTGAGATGCCAGACAGTGAGTTTCATTTTCACTCCGGACCACCTGAGATCATTAAGTAGAAACCATTAACTAGAGAGTCTGTATGTGTGAACTGTTAGGGATGAGTGCCAATGTTCCCACGGACATATGCTTCAGCTTTACAGGATTGATCCAGCGTGGCGGTAAAACGGGCCCCCATGCGGATGGTTGGGGCATTACTTTTTATGAGGGCAAAGGATGTCGTTCCTTCAAAGACCCGAACCCGTCCTCTGAATCCAGCATTGCCCAGATGGTGGTGAATTACCCGATCAAGAGCTGTTCTGTCATTAGTCACATCCGCCAAGCCAATCGTGGCTGTGTCAGTCTGGAAAATACACACCCCTTTACCCGAGAGTTGTGGGGGCGCAACTGGACCTTTGCACACAACGGCCAGCTTGAGAATATTGAGAATCTGGATACTGGTTTTTATACACCTGTTGGCGAGACTGACAGTGAACATGCCTTCTGCTGGGTGCTTAGTCAGCTAAGAGCCCGATACCCATCCACCTCGGATAATATGCCTGACGTATTTTGCTATATCGCCGAACTAGCAGAACAGCTCAACAATCTGGGTGTATACAATATGTTGCTGACAGATGGTGCCTATGTGATGGCGTATTGCAGTAATAATCTACACTGGATTACTCGCCGAGCACCCTTTGGCGAAGCGCGGTTGGTGGATGAAGATATGGTTGTCGACTTTAAGCAGGAAACGACCCCCAATGATGTGGTGACGGTCATTGCTACTCAGCCGCTGACCTGCAATGAAGCCTGGCAGAAAATTGAGCCCGGAAGCTACCGACTGTTCCACTATGGAGAGTTGGTTAATCCTCCCGAATAATCAAGGGGTAATGGTCATTTTGATCGGCGCATAGGAAATCCTTGATAACGCTGTTATCCGAAGCCCTTGTTATCCATTAATCCGGTGGATTTCAGGTCGTAGGACGTTTATCCTTCAGCACCTTACCTATACTCAACACACACCCTAATCACTTTCTAGGTCATATAATCTACATGTCGAAAAAAGCGTCCTTCAGCAGCAAGCCCTCTAGTCAACAGTTCTTCGGTAAGACGATTACGTCGCCGTTTACTATTCCCTCCGGGATTGTCTCAACAGCCACCTCAATTATTCAGCATATTTTCGATACCATTCCTGAAGTGGGCGTGCTGACCACCAAGAGCGTTGGCCTCGAGCCAAGAGCTGGTTATCGCGAGCCAGTGATTAGTCAATATGCGCCGGGTTGCTTTGTGAACGCAGTTGGCTTGACCAACCCAGGGGCAAAACAACTGGCCGAGTCACTGGCCACATTAAACGTGCCAGAAGATCGTTTCCTCCTCACCTCAATTTTTGGTGGCAGTGTGGAAGAATTTGTTGAGGTGGCCAAAATTCTCGCGCCTGTTTCAGATGGTCTTGAGCTCAATCTGTCATGCCCTCATGCCAAAGGATATGGTATGGCAATGGGGCAGGACCCCGGGCTAGTAAAAGAAATCACTGCGGCGGTAAAAGCGGTGGTGGATATTCCGGTTATTTTAAAATTGACCCCTAATACTGACAACATTTCAGAGATTGCTAAAGCGGCGATTGAAGCTGGTGCCGATGGGTTGTGTGCGATTAATACCCTAGGTCCCGGATATACCTCTGCCCATGGTCATCCGGTGCTCAGCAACGGTTCAGGTGGCATGTCTGGCAAGGGTGTGCTGCCTATTGGCCTGAAGTGTGTACGCGAAATCGCCGCCGCTGTTGATTGTCCTATTATCGGTTGTGGTGGTGCGAGCAGTGCTGATGATGTACGAGCCTATGCTGATGCCGGGGCTGACATTGTAGGCATCGGGTCTGCTCTAATCGGCCTGACCACCGATGAAATGCGTGACTATTTTCAAACCTTGCAGCGAGATATTGAATACCAGAAGAATCAGGCAGAAAACCTGATTCGATACGATGTGGATATGCAATTCCGTCCGGTCACATTAGTCACTAATGAACGGGTCACGGATGATATCTGTATCCTCACTTTTGATCGAAAAGTGAATGTTCAGGCTGGTGAGTTTATTTTCTTGTGGATTCCCGGGTTGGGAGAGAAACCCTTCTCCGCACTGACCGATGATCCGTTTTCTCTGGTCGTTATTGACGTAGGCATCTTTACCCATCACTTAATGACGATGGTACCGGGTACAGAGGCCTATGTCCGAGGCCCTCATGGCATCCCAGTGGCGCCTCACGATGGTGCGAAGATCATGGCTGTCAGTGGAGGGACGGGCTTGGCGGCGGTCTACCAGATTGCTCGCGATTTCGAAAATACCGAGGTGTTTACCGGTGCCCGTAGTCGTGACCGGCTCTATTTTTTGGATGAGTGCAAAAAAATTGCCGATGTTCATGTGGCTACCGATGATGGCAGTGAGGGTTATCAAGGCTTTGTTACAGATATGCTTCGAGAGCGCTTACAAGGGCTGTCACCGGCTGAGCTGGACAATGTGGTGTTCTACAACTGCGGGCCGGAGCCTATGGTTCATGCGGCCATTGCTGTGGAGCGGGAATTCTGCCGGGACGAGCAAATATTCAGCGCCATCGATTACCTGACGAAATGTGGAATTGGGCTTTGTGGTGCCTGCGCTACCCCTGATGGCCGCAGGCTTTGTGTAGATGGCCCCTTTCTTGAGGCGTCTGACAGCCTCTAGTGTCTTAAGTCAGTAACCAGATAAAAAAACGCTCTTCGGGGCGTTTTTTGGTTTTCCATGCCTCAGCCTGACCTCCACTTTAACTATCAGTAAAACCTAATCTCTCCCTTCCTCATCACAATTATCGCTTCTCTGGCGATAACGTGTATCAACTCAGTTCTTTTTAGATGTACATCAAGCTGTTATCTTCGATGTAGAAGCTATGCTAAAAAGAGATGGTTCAGAAAATCTGAGAGAGAAGACAGTTAACAAGAGGCTAGAAGATAGTTTCTTTTGCAGGGGAATTTGGGAATCTTATGCGTATGAAAAAATGGATTGTCAGTGCTATAGCTGCGGTTGTATTGGTGGGGTTATTTTATTACTGGTCACGTCCGGAGCCGGTGATGGTATCTGTGGTGACGGTAGAACGAGGTATCGTTGAGCGAACTGTTGCCAATACCCGAGCTGGGACTGTAAAGGCCTGTCAGCGATCACGTTTGTCTTTACCTATAGGTGGTCAGATTGCCGCGCTCTACGTAAAAGAGGGTGACCGTGTAGAGGCTGGCCAGCTATTAATGGCACTTTGGAATAAGGATCGTGTTGCTCAGCTGGAAGTGACCAAGGCTTCAGAACTGTCAGCTATGAAAGAGAAGCAAAGCGTCTGTATTGCCGCTGAGTCGGACATGAGAGAATCTCGTCGCCTGACCAATTTGGCCAAGAAAAATCTTGTATCTAAAGAGTCGGCAGATGTCGCCAAATCGCGTGCTGAGGCAAGTGCCGCTGGCTGTGAAGCAGCCAAGGCCCGTGAGGTTCAAGCCAACTCAACCGTGGCTGCTGCCAGTGCCGTACTGGAGCAAACCTATTTACGAGCACCGTTTGCCGGCTCAGTTGCCGAGGTGACGGGTGAGATTGGTGAATTTTCTACGCCATCTCCACCCGGTGTGGCTACGCCACCGGCCATCGATTTACTCACGGATCGCTGCCACTACATCAGCGCACCTATTGATGAGGTGGATGCGTCAGATATTTCCATTGGCGTCACGGTGCGCGTCACACTGGATGCCTTTCGAGGGCAGATTTTTCCAGCAAAAATTCGGCGAATATCCCCCTATATTATGGATTTTGAAAAACAGGCTCGCACCGTTGAGGTTGAGGCTGAACTGGATGGGTTGGCTGAGGGAGTGAAGTTATTAGCAGGTTACAGCGCCGATATGGAAATTATTCTCGATACCCATGGTGACGTGTTGCGTATTCCTTCGGAATTGGTGGTGGATGATGGCTATGTTCTCGTGGTGGATGACAGCGGGTATCTACAGCGAAAGGCGATTGAAAAAGGACTCTCCAATTGGCGTTATACCGAAATTAACAGTGGCTTGATAGAAGCTGAAAAGATTGTCAGTAATGTTGGTAGTGCCGGTGTGGTTGAAGGCGCCAGAGTAGAAATCGGCACTGTTGAAGATGATTGAACGAAGATGATTGAATTATGTGACGTCAATAAAACATATCAAGTGGGTGAATCCCCACTTCGAGCACTTCGTGATGTGTCACTAAGCGTTCAAAAAGGGGAGTACCTGTCAGTGATGGGTCCGTCAGGATCGGGCAAATCCACGCTGCTCAATATGCTCGGTTTGCTGGACCGGCCTGACAGCGGCAGTTACCTTCTGAATGGCGAAAAAACCGAGACATTACCTGAGGAACAGCGGGCAAAATTACGAGGCGAACACATTGGTTTTATCTTCCAGTCATTTCATTTAATCAACCGCCTCACCACGCTGGAGAACATTGAATTGCCGATGATGCTCGCAGGTGTGGCATTAAAGGCGCGGCGTAAAGTGGCAATGGCGGTGTTGTCCCAAGTTGGGCTGGCAGATTGGGCCCAGCATCGGCCTAATCAACTCTCTGGTGGACAGCTACAGCGGGTGGCCATTGCGCGAGCTATTGTGATGAAACCGCGTATTTTACTGGCCGATGAACCCACGGGAAATCTGGATCAGGCCTCCGGTCAAGAGGTGATAGAGGTACTGGAAAATCTTAACCGTGAAGGTATCACTCTAATGATTGTCACCCATGACCACAATCTGGGTCGACGCGCCAAGCGACAGATTCGTATGGTCGACGGAATGATTGAAACTGATTCGAGTACTGAACATGCACCTGCCAGATCAGATACGCTTTAATTGGCAGATATTTATTCGGCACCGGGTGCGTACCGGATTGCTGTTGTTGGCAGTGGGCCTTGGCGTAGCTTCCGTTATTTTGCTGACCAGCCTGGGTGAGGGCGCTCGCCGTTATGTGGATCGCGAATTTTCTGCACTAGGTAACCAGTTGTTGATTGTATTGCCGGGTCGCAAAGAAACTACCGGCGGCTCTCCACCAATCTACGGTACTGCTCCCAGAGACCTGACGTTAGAGGATGCTCAAGCGTTATCGCGTATTCCCTCAATTAAAGCAGTGGCTCCTATCATTGCTGGTACGGTGTCAGTTTCTGTGGGTAGCCTTTCTCGGGAGGTGATTGTACTGGGTAGTACGCCGGAAATTTTTCAGGTACGTCAGCTTGAGGTGGCACAGGGAAAAATACTGCCTGACCGAACCCGCACCGATGCCATGGCTGTTTGTGTTCTGGGTTCAAAGCTAAAGCAGGAATTATTTGGTCATGGCCGAGCCATAGGTGAGTGGGTCAGGGCCGGTGATCGCCGAATGCGGGTGATTGGTGTCTTAGTCGAACGGGGAGAATCTTTGGGGCTCGATCTGCGTGATATGATTATTGTTCCGGTAAGAACAGCAGAGCAGATGTTCAATACGCCGGGACTGTTCAGAGTGTTGATAGAGCTAGCAGGCAATGCAGACTTCTCTCGCACAGAAGCCAAAATCATGGAAATTATTCGTGAGCGACATGAAGGTGATGAAGATGTCACCATCATCAGTCAGGACTCCATGCTGGCCGCATTTGACAATATTCTTACCACGCTGACGTTAGCCATTGCCGCCATTGCCGCCATTAGTTTAGTGGTGGCGGGTATCCTTATCATGAACCTCAGTTTAATTTCCGTCAGTCAGCGGAAGCGGGAAATTGGCCTACTCAAAGCCCTCGGGGCTAGTAGTAGCCAAGTGCGACAGTTGTTTCTGGGTGAATCACTGATGCTCGTTAGCATGGGCTCGTTGGCTGGGGTCATCTTTTCTTGGGCGGTGGTGATGGTGGTGGCGCGCCTCTGGCCTGTTTTCCCTCTGGCGGCACCCTGGTGGTCGATTCCCGCAGCAGTGGGCACGGCACTGATCTCCGGCTTAGTCTTTTCTCTATTACCGGCACGTAGGGCAGCGGCGCTTGATCCCGTGTTGGCATTGAGAGGGGAGGCCTGATGAAGTTTATGGATTATCTTCGGTGGGTGCTCTGGGCACTGTGGATGCAACGGGTTCGTTCGCTGCTCACCATTGCTGGCTTTTCTATTGGTATCGCGGCCATGGTGTTGTTGAGTTCTCTCGGAGAAGGACTACGCCTATTTGTTATTCAGGAATTTACTCAGTTTGGTAGTCATATCATTGCCATTACACCCGGCAAAACAGAAACCTTTGGTTTGAGCGGCATTCTTAATACCACTCGCCCCTTATCGTTGAGTGATGCCGAAGTCTTGGCTCGTATACCCGGCGTACAGGAAGTGGTGCCAGTGGTCATGGGCACAGCCCAGATTAAGGTGGGGGGGCGCGGTCGTTATACCGATGTGGCTGGTGTCGGTGCATTGGCCGATAAGGCCTGGAAGCTTGATATAGCGCAGGGGAGCTTTTTGCCCGACGAGGATTTGTACCGAGCACGTGCATTTGCGGTACTGGGTAGCACCTTAAAACAGGAGCTATTTGGTCACAGTAATCCGCTGGGTGAGTTTGTACATATTGGCGGCAACCGCTTTCGCGTGATCGGCGTGATAGCACCCAAGGGGCAGTTTCTCGGTACTGATCTGGACGACATGATTTATATTCCGGCTAACAAGGGGCTACAGCTTTTTAATCGCGAGAGCCTCATGGAGATAGATATCTTCTACAGCCCTGCAGTGGCCACCGCAACGTTGAGCGAGCGGATAAGAAAGTTGTTGATCGATCGACATGGTTTTGAAGATTTCACCCTGATAACGCAGGATCAGATGATGGAAACCATGGATAACATTCTGCAAATTCTTAAATACGCAGGTGGCGGGCTGGGCGCCATTTCTCTACTCGTCGGGGCTGTAGGTATCGCCACTATTCTGATGATTACCGTCACCGAACGAACCAGCGAGGTAGGGTTATTACGGGCGCTGGGTTGTACCCGCAGTCAGGTGCGTAATATGTTTCTCGGTGAGGCGGTGTTACTGGGTTTGATTGGTGGTTTAGTGGGGGTGCTGATCATTGGGTTATTGTTGATCTTGCTACAGCTGTTTCTACCAGCACTACCTATCGCAATGAAGCCGGAAATTGTCACCGTGGCACTATTAGTTTCGATGGTCATTGGATTAATTGCCGGTGTAAGACCGGCATTGAATGCAACGGCGCTAAGCCCTATTGATGCCTTGCGGGCTGAATAGTTTTTTTAACGTCGCAAATCAGCCGTCCATATAGTGGGGGGTGATTGTGGTGTTAGCCACAAACGAAACACCGCGGAAATGGGTCTGCTGAATTTGCCGTGTTAGGCTATTCACCTGAAACTGTTTCTGTAAACATCCTATAAGTGATGTTCTATTTCTTTAGATGAGAAATCATTGTGTCAACATCACTACACTCAAATGGGTCATCTGGGCAATCATCCATCATCCCTGCTTCAGAAAATATTTTTTTTATTTCCCCATTAACGACATGGGCAGAATAACGCCATGACATTTTACCGTCCCCCTTTTTAACCAACATGCCCATCAACTGAGTAAAATCTGCATGTGCGTCAGGTAACATTTTTACATTATTAATACCTAAATTTTTCGCCCACTGAAGCATGGTAAAGGGAGAATTAATGCTCAAGCAGTACACTTCATCAATACCTAGTGATTTCAGTTCATCATACTTGGCTTCATAGCCAGGCAAATGAGCACTAGAGGACGTCGGCGTAAATGCAGCCGGCAGTGAAAATATAATGACACTTTTACCCGGGAATATGTCTGCCGTTGAAACATCATGCCAGCGAAATGGGTTTTTCCCGCCAATGCTTTCACCACGGGCACGAATTTTAAATGTAACATTTGGCACATTGTTGCTCACAATTTTCTCCTGTTCTTAAAATAAAGTGTGAAATTTTAAAAGGGCCTAACGCTTTAGTTTAAGGTCTGCATTAACGCACGAAGAGCGTGGAATGCAGTCCAGTTCCGTTCAGTGATTGGTTAGAGCTTTCTCTCTCTGTGTTTATTTAACAAGCTCTATCCCTTTATCTATAATTTTGCCAGTAGTAGAAAAAACCAGCCTGTTTTTTTTCGGCTGAAAGGAAACATCTATCTTTCCATCATCTCTAACAAATTTTATATATGCTTTGAGTTCTTGGCCTTCTTGGTACTCTTCATAAACCTGATTCCCATAAACCAAGCCTATGTACTCATTATTTATCTATTTACCTCTAACGCCAAGCATCAGCCGCGCTGTTTTTTTGGCGTAGGCTGGAGTGCTTGTTAGCTGTTGATAGCCTCCACGCCCTAGCTAATCTCCAGTTGGGCATCACCACAATCACATACTTTGACTGCCGGGCATGCAAACATCTCCGCCGGATGGTTATTGAGGCGCGGTGCAAGTAAAACTCGATGCGTCGCGCGTATCCCCTTTGCCATCGTACTTGGCGACTTTGGGGTAAGCACATAAAAGTCTTGAGCCGTTTGGCTTAAATTTTTCATCGAGCCAATAGGCGGGGGCTTGTTCTGGTGCCTTACCTGATACCACCCACTTGTCGATCTCATCCAGATAATTCGTAAATGATGGGCCAGGACCACCAGCGCAATGTTCTACTCCCGGCATCATAAACAAGCACGTATCATCAGCGGCGGTTTTATCATGTGCCAGCACGTCTTCATAATAAGCGATAGTTCCCAGCGGAGTAATCGCAGAATCCGACCAGCCAGTGAACATCAATAGTTTTCCACCGCGCTTGCGAAACGCCGACAGATCAGGATTGTTGGCATTCAGTGTGCTTGCAGCCAGTTCTACGTCTTTTTGAAAGTTTTCAAAACTATAGTTTTTGTATGACCAGTCGGGATCATTATAAACAAAGTATTTCATCACGCCGTTGCCAAAAGCAAAATGCGTACTGGGTGCTACCGGCGCGGCATTATCTCCAACGTCGATTCCGTCCTGGAATTCATCAAGATCAGTCTGAAATTTCAAACCACCCGTCAACCAGCGAGGCCAGCCTCTTGCGGAATTTTCACCGCCAAAGGCGAAGCCACTGTCCAGTTTATTGCCCTGCGCATCTTTCGGCCCTTCGTACACCGTTTTTACCGCAGCAAGCTGATCACTGCTGAGGTAGCTGTCGGTTTTCGCGCCCTTACACAACAAGCTTGCCACATCAAATTTACAATCTCTTGGATCGTTCAATATACCGTCTTTGATCCCATCCAGTTCGTCACACATCTCAAGATAGGAAGGCTCGATCAGTTCCTGCTCTATCGGGCCGATTACGCCCGAAACTTTGCAGTGAGGAACAGGTTGAGGTTCCATTACAACAGAGGTGATATCGACATCAGGCAACTTAGGAATTGATTCCGTCTTGCAGGTGGGCTGAGCATAAAGTGGCGAATGAAACAGTGCGACGAAAAATAACGTTACTATCAAAAAAATAGCTTTTTCATTGCTAGACATCTCCGCCAATTGGTTAGCTAACAGTGAAGTATTCAGACTCGGACACTATATCACGTTGGCTCCTTGTTCGAGGAACACGAAGGACAAGCTCTTCAATTTTATAGTTAAAATAATATATTGAGATGGTAGGAGGTTTTGTTGGCTGACATAATGAGACTTTCCTTAACTTTTTTTGGCATTCCCTTGGTCCCTTGAGAATATATCTGTCTCTTTAAAAATCAAGGGGTTGCATTGCCAAAAAATGTGATAGGAGGACTCAGTCCGCTGATACAGGGAATGTGATCAAGAGAATAGTTAAGGGGATGGCTCTATTTAGGTTAGGGCCCAAATTTGATGAGGTCACAATTTAGATAGGTTCACCAAAAAAGGGGGGCGGTGACATTTGAGAGAAGTTATTATTTCTATTTGTCATCGCCCCTTTCCTCTCTAGCCAGTATTCCGCAAGCCTGCGGCAATACCTGCAATAGACACCATTAAGCCTTGCTCTAACAAGGGCTCCTCCCCATCAGCTTGTTCACGTAAGCGACGCATCAACTCCACTTGGGTAATGTGCAATGGATCGATGTAGGGATTGCGGCGCATAATTGAACCTTGCAACGCAGGGTTGTTATGCAATAATTCATGACCGCTTATTTTTTTAATGGCTTCTATTGCTTGTGCCAATCCGGCTTGTAGCTCTTCACCCAATGCCATAAGCGAGGCTTGGCTTGAATCAGTATCAGTACCTTTTGCAGGTACAACACTCAGTAGGCGGTGCTCGTAATAGGCCGCAACACGACTATCAACTTTGGCGAGAACCATTTCCTGCATGTCCATTAACATACGGAAGAAGGTCCAGTTTTTTTGCATTTCTTGCAGTAATACTTGCTGACCTTGCTCGGTGACATCCATCAATGCTTTGCCAGTACCCAACCACGCAGGCAACATAAAGCGCATTTGAGTCCACGCAAATACCCACGGGATAGCCCGTAAGCTTTCCACGCCGCCGCTCACATGACGCTTCGCAGGACGGCTTCCCAGTGCCAAACGTCGCAGCTCCAGTTCGGGTGTGACAGCACGAAAATAGGGTACGAAACGCGGGTCGTCATGCACAATGCGACGGTACTCCAATACAGAGTTGTCAGACAGTTGTTGCATCATATCGCGCCAACTCTGCTTCGGTTCTGAGGGTGGTGCGAGTGAGGCTTCCAATGTGCCGGTGGTGTACAGCTCCAAATTGCGCATAGCGAGTTCATGCAGGCCGAATTTAAACTGGATCATTTCACCTTGCTCGGTGACGCGGACACTACCGTTAATTGTCCCCGGTGGTTGCGACAACAAGGCATCATGGGCAGGGCCACCACCGCGGCTGGCAGAACCACCTCGACCATGGAATAACGTCAAGTGTACGTCGTGCTTTTCACAAACAGCGCTGATCGATTCCTGTGCACGATATTGCCCCCAGGAGGCGGCGAAAAAACCGGCATCTTTGGCGGAGTCTGAATAACCGATCATCACTTCCTGATGACCATTAATAGCACTCTTATAGTCAGCAATAGAGAGCAAACGGTCGATAGCTTGTGCCGCACCTTCTAAATCACTCAGTGTTTCGAATAACGGCACGATACGTTGCGGATGCTGACAACCCGTTTTTTGCTGCAATAAACGCACAGCCAAAACATCGGACGGGTGTGTCGCCATGGAAATAATATAGGCACCTAAGGCGGAAGGCGGTTGTTGCGATATCACGTTAAACGTATCGAGTACTTCTTTGGTATCGGCCGAAGCGGGAAAATTTTCTGGAATTAACGGACGCAGGTTTTGAATTTCATCGAGTAAAAACGCTTGTTTATCCTCTTCACTCCACGCTTTATAAGAAACCCCATTTTTTGTTATACCGAGGTAATCGGTAATTTCGCTAATAGCATCACAATGGCGTGCCGAATCCTGACGAATATCTAATCGCAGTAATGTCATACCAAAACAGGACACACGACGAATAATGGTTGCCAAGCTACCTTCGGCAATACCCTGCATGCCACACTCAACCAATGAGTCGTACATCAGTTGTAAGGGCTCTAATATCTCGTGATCGTAAACATAAATAGGCAGGTCTAACTCCCGCCCCCTTAACGTCGCTTCGGCCCAGTCCCTGGTATTCTGTAATCGTTGGCGCACATCGCGTAAAAATTCTCGATAGGGTTCCGGGTGATCGCCCACTTTATCTCGTAGCGCTTGATTGCATTCGACAACCGATAGGTCTTCTCGCAACTCATTAATATCATTAAATAATAAGTCTGCTGCCTGCCAGCGCCCTAACGTGATCACTCGTTCTGTTATTTTCGCCGTGACATTAGGGTTGCCGTCACGATCTCCACCCATCCATGAGGTAAAGCGAATGGGGGTAGCCGTTAAAGGCAGGTGTTTTCCTGTGTGCTCAAATAACTGCCTGTCTAGCTCACGTAAAAAATTGGGTAACGCCCTCCATAGGGTTTCTTCTACCGTAGCATAGCCCCATTTGGCCTCATCGATGGGTGTCGGTTTCTGGCGGCGAATCTCATCGGTATGCCAGTGAGACAAAACACGACGACGCAAACGCTCAAGCTGTTGTTGATGCTGAATCGGTGTTGTATCACTGTCGTCGAGGGCCGTCAGCGTCTCGCTAATTTCATTAAATTTTCGACGCAGAGTACGGCGGGTGATTTCTGTTGGGTGGGCTGTTAACACTAACTCCACCTGCATCGTCGTGACCGCATCGTAAAGCCCGTCACCGGTAACCCCCTTGGCTAAAAGGCGGGGCAATAATTCTGTCAACGATCCCGGTAAGGGATGGTTATCGATAAGGCCTTCATTGCGTAACTGTTCACGCCCACAACTAACCTGATGGTGTTGCTCGGCAATATTGGCGTAATTCAGGAAGTGGCTAAAAGCACGGGCTACGGGCACCAATTCGTCATCGGACAACTGCCCCATTAATTCGACTAACTTGGTCCAGTCATTGGATGCGTGGCTACCAATAGCGAGATCGCGAATCTCTTCGACGATGTTATATAAGTTTTCGCCAACCTGTGAGCGAATGGTGTCGCCGAGAATACTGCCCAGCAGGCGAATATTGTCACGTAAGTGTATTTGAAGTTCGTCAGACATGAATACAGGGCCTTCTTCAAGGGATGTTACTAGTAGCTTTTATACGTACTGAAGGGACGTTACTAGGTTATACGCTATTAGTCATGCATAAGTAGGGTCAAAAATAAATATCCCCCTTGTTCCAGGAATGCGAAGGATAAACTCTTTATTTTTTATCGTTAAAACAATGTGTTGAGATAAACAGCGGTTTTTGTTGGCTGACATAACGAGACTTTCCTTAATTTTTTATGGCATTCCCTTGATCCCTTGAGCATAACCCTGTCTCATTAAAAATCAAAGGGTTGCGTTGCCCGAAAATGTGATAGGAGGACTCAGTCCGCTGTTCCCGAGAATAGGATCAAGAGAATAGTTAAGGCGGTGGCGCTATTTAGGTTAGGTCGCAGGTTTGACGAATTCACATAGCCGCTAACTGGTTAGGCTTTTCACCAGCGTTAGGTGTCGACGATGTTAATCGTCAATCGGAAATGAAATCAGTTCGGGTGGGGTGTTGTCGGTGATACGGATAAACCATCCGTGATGATACCAGTCTCCCAAAACCAGTCGTTCACCCCGGTTGTGTTTATGGCGCTTAGGGCGGTGGGTATGACCATGGATCATGGTGCTGACATCATACTTTTCCATGAGTCGTTCAACTTCCGACGGCGTCACATCCATGATGTTGTCAGATTTATTAGCATTGGCTTTCATGCTTTTGGCGCGCCAGTCCTCGGCTATTTTCTCCCGTCTTTTCAGGGAGAGCCGATTGAGGCCCCAGCGGAAGAGTGGGTGGCGGGATTTACGTCGAAACTTTTGGTAGCTTTCGTCCCCGGTACAAAGTGTATCGCCGTGGAGCAGTAGCACCGGATGGCCGTTCAGGTTGGCCACATGGTGTTCTGGTAAGAGTGTGCAGCCGGTTTCACGGGCAAAGCGTTTGCCCACTAAAAAGTCTCGATTGCCGTGAAGAAAATAGACGGCGGTACCGCTATCGGTCAGTTTTCTTAAAGCGGCAATCACCTCGCGCGACAGCGGCGCTTGGTCATCATCGCCAACCCACGCTTCAACTAAGTCCCCGAGGATATACAGGGCATCTGCATCTTGTGCTTGGTGTTCCAGAAAAAGGTAGAACGCCCGGATGACAGCCGGGCGTTCAGGGGAGAGATGCAAATCTGAAATAAGTAGTGTGTTCATGGATAGATATCCGGAGTCAGTAACCGTTTAGGGCAAGGACTGTATCCTTCATGCCGACTCTCTTTAATAGGCTACTTAATCAGCTTTAACTGACTACTTGTCAGTATAGGCATCGCTGATGGAGATACTTTGAACCTCAACAGCGTCCGTAGGAACATCCTGGTGGCCACCGGAGTTACCTGTGGGAACCGCTTTGATCTTATTGACCACTTCCATACCATCCGTCACTTTACCGAATACGGCGTAACCCCAACCCTGTGAGTTTTTTCCAGAGTGATTGAGGAAGCCATTGTTGGCAATGTTGATAAAGAATTGTGAGCTGGCTGAGTGGGGCTCGTTGGTGCGAGCCATGGCCAAGGTGCCGATGTCGTTGCTGAGGCCGTTGTCAGCTTCATTTTCAATAGACGCGCGACTTTCTTTTTCTGCCATGTCAGGGGTAAATCCACCACCCTGAACCATAAAGCCATCAATGACTCGGTGAAAAATAGTGTTGGTATAGAAGTCGTCACGGCAGTATTGCAGGAAGTTGGCCGCCGATATGGGGGCTTTGTCAAAATCCAGTTCAATGTTGATGTCGCCATAATTGGTGTGCAGGGTAATCATGTGAATGTGATCCTGTAGCTATTAAATAGAGGGGGCTATGGTACGTTTTTCGCGGGGTAATTTGAACCGCTTGTATCCCTAGCGTGGGTTAAGGCTTATGCCTATGGATTGTACCTATTAATTATGCCTATGGATTATGGGTGTCTTCCGGACGCAGATGCGGGGTGATCGCTGGCGGATCAATACGTGCTTGCCAGCCCTGTATCACACTGCAAAAAAGAATCAGGCCAATGCCCAGCCATAACCAATTGCTGGGGTAAAAATGCCAGAAGACCACGTCCACGATGAGTGCCATCAGAATATAGCTGTATTCGAAGGGGGCGATAATCACGGGCTTGCCGATACGAAAAGCGGCGACCAATAACATGAAACCAATGGCTGCGGCTGTTCCCGACAGCATGGTAATGCCCAGTTGGGTCATAGTGGGCTCTATCCACAGGTCTTGTTGCCAAAAGCTGGTCAGTAGCAGCAGCGGGAGGAAGGGGTAGAAATTCATTGCCCAGTCGGATTCGGTTTTGGACAGGTTCCTCGCCCACAAAATCATGATGGCATAAGAGAAAGGTAGGCTCAGCAGCGCCCAATAGTGCCAGTTTAATTCATTGATATCGGGCTTCAGTACCAGGCATACACCGATAAAACCAATGATGGTCGCCAGCCATTGAATGCCATTGGCTCGCTCTTTGAGTATCAGGGGTGAAATCGCCGAAATGATAATGGGCGCACCTGCAAGAGCGGTCGCTACGGCACTGAGTGGAAAAAATTTAACGGCAAGGTAATAGCCGATACTGACAAAGGTAAAGAATATGCTGCGTAGGGCGTGTTGTACGGGTTTAGTGACTTTTAAACGATTGAGTCGGCCAGTGGCGGCCATAATCAGCAATAAAGCGACCAGTGACGCTATGGTTCTCAGGCAAACCAATTGCCCCAGAGGTAAACTTTGCAGCAGCACTTTGACCAGTGCATCGCCGATCAGAAAAGCAAGCAAGCTGAACTGAAGGTATACAATAGCGCGTGTGTTGGGTCGGATCATAGGCCAGCTGGTTGTGTTTTTTTGACAGAGTGAGTAGAAACTTGGTGCTCTGGCCGATCAGTTGTTTATGCGCAACAGTCTGAAGGCTATAATCCCGCTCCATTTATGGCGAAGCGCCTCAGTAGGGTCGGCAGTATGGCAGACGAAAGCAAACCGCTCAATTTTATTCAGCAGACAATTACCCGTGATTTGGCCGAGGGTGTGGTAGACAAAGTGGTCACCCGTTTTCCCCCGGAACCGAATGGCTACTTGCATATTGGCCATGCCAAATCCATTTGCCTCAATTTTGGTTTGGCGGAGCAATTTGGCGGTGACTGTAACCTGCGTTTTGACGATACCAATCCAGAAAAGGAAGAGGACGAATACGTTCAGGCAATTATTGAGGACGTACAGTGGCTTGGTTTTCAGTGGAGTGGGGATGTCCGTTACGCCTCAGATTATTTTGGTCAGTTGTACGACTGGGCTAAATACCTTGTACAAGAAGGAAAGGCTTACGTCTGTGAATTAAATGCTGAGCAGATGCGCGAATACCGTGGCACTCTCACCGAGCCGGGTAAAAACAGCCCTTTCCGTGAGCGCCCGGCAGATGAGAGTCTGACGCTACTCGAGCAGATGAAAAAGGGAGATGTTGATGAGGGAAGCATGACCCTCAGAGCCAAAATTGATATGGCTTCTCCCAATGTCAGCCTTCGCGACCCGGTGATGTATCGGATTAAGAAAGTCCCGCACCACCGCACAGGTGATCAGTGGAATATTTATCCGGCCTACGATTTTGCCCATGGTCAGGAAGATGCGATTGAGGGCGTTACGCATTCTGTCTGTACGCTGGAATTTGCGTCTAATCGGCCCCTCTATGACTGGTTTGTTGAAAATTTACCGGTGCCATCCACCCCGCATCAGTACGAATTTGGGCGGCTCAATCTCAACTACAGCGTGACCAGTAAGCGAAAACTGAAGCAGCTGGTAGACGAAGGCCATGTGGTTAGTTGGGATGATCCCCGAATGCCGACCATTTCGGGCATGCGTCGTCGTGGTGTTCCCGCTGTTGCCATTCGACATTTCTGCGACAGTTTAGCTGTGGCGAAAACAGATGGTGTGGTGGATATTTCTCAGCTTGAGCATTTTATTCGTGATGAATTAAATAAAAATGCACCTAGAGCCATGACGGTATTGCGACCCTTGAAAGTGGTGATTTCCAACCTGCCTGAGGATCATCTGGAACAATTGACTGCACCCCAACATCCCGAGCTGGATATGGGTAATCGCACCCTACCGTTTACCCGTGAAATCTACATCGACACCGAAGATTTTAAGGAAGAGTACAGCAAGAAATTCAAGAAAAAGCTGACACCGGGAAAACGTATTCGGTTGCGCAACGGCTATGTGATTGAAGCCGATGATTATGTGAAAAATGAGGCGGGTGAGGTAGTCCAGGTCAATGCCAGTCTGGTGCCAGATACGCTGGGCAAAGACCCCGCAGATGAGATTAAACCCAAGGGCGTGGTGCATTGGGTGTCAGTACAGCATTGTGTAGATTGTGAGGTACACCTCTACGATCGATTATTCAACGACCCTGCGCCCGATGCGGGCGATAAGAATTTTCTCGATGCGATCAATCCCGCCTCTCTGCAAGTCATGACGGGTTGTAAGGCGGAACAAAGCCTTGCCGATGCAGAAGAAAGCACAACGTATCAATTCGAGCGCGAAGGGTATTTCTGTAAAGATCGCAAAAACAGCAGCGCAGAAAAGCGGGTATTCAATCAGACCATTGCCCTTAGATCTGTCTGGGTGGAAGCGGACACCTGATGTTAGTTTTCCTCTATGGGAATGGCTGTAATTCAGAATGATAAAGACACGATTATGACACTACACATTTACAACACGCTGACGCGCCAAAAAGAAGTTTTCAAGCCCATTGAGCAGGGCAAGATCAATATGTATGTCTGCGGTATTACCGTGTATGACTACTGTCATATTGGCCATGCTCGGGTGCTGGTGGCCTTTGATGTGATTACTCGCTACTTGCGATCTCAGGGGTGGGATGTCAATTACGTCCGAAATATCACCGATATCGATGACAAAATTCTCAATCGTGCCGATGAAAATGGCGAGCTTTATTCTGATCTCACTCAGCGCATGATCGATGCCATGCATGAAGATGAACGCGCGTTAGGTGTATTACCTCCCGATATGGAGCCAAGAGCGACGGCCCATATGGATGATATTCTGACCATGGTTCAAATCTTGGTGGATAACCATTACGCCTATGCGACAGATAACGGCGATGTGTATTACCGAGTGAGCCGCTTTGCCGATTACGGCAAGTTAAGTAACCGAAACCCTGATGACCTATTAGCAGGCGCTAGAGTTGAAGTAGATGAGATTAAGGAAGATCCGCGAGATTTTGCCCTTTGGAAAGGGACCAAGCCCGGTGAGGTCAGTTGGGAATCACCCTGGGGGCCGGGTCGTCCTGGCTGGCATATTGAGTGCTCTGCCATGTCCACCTGCTGTCTTGGTGAAACCTTCGATATTCACGGCGGCGGGCCTGATCTACCTTTTCCTCACCATGAAAATGAAATTGCTCAAAGCGAGGCCGCTACGGGCAAGAAGTATGTGCATTACTGGATGCATGCCGGTGCAGTGCGGGTGGATGATGAAAAAATGTCCAAGTCGCTGGGCAACTTTTTCACCATCCGTGAGGTGTTGAAAAAATACCATCCAGAAGTGGTGCGTTATTTTCTGTTATCCAGTCACTATCGTAGTCCCATCAGTTATTCCGAAGATAACCTGATGGAAGCAAAGGCGGGTCTGGAGCGTTTTTATACGGCTCTTCGGCCCTTTGCAGCGGTGCCTGCCGCTTCCCTGTCAGAGATAAAAGGCAGTGATTATCATCATCGGTTTGTTGCATCGATGAACGATGATTTCAACAGCCGTGAAGCCTTGGCGGCGATGTACGATTTAGTCCGTGAAATTAATACCGTGGCAAAAACAGATATTAAGCAGGCTGAGGTGTTGGTCGCTGAACTGAAGGCAATGGGCGCGGTGTTGGATATTCTGGGTACAAACCCTGAAACATTCATGCAAGGCAGTAGTCTGATTGATAGCGCCAATAATCTAGGGGCCGAACAAATTGAAGCGTTGATTGCCGAGCGTGTGGCCGCGAAGAAGGCGCGTGAGTTTGCCCGTGCTGATGAAATTCGAGATGATCTGTTGTCTCAGGGTGTGGTGCTGGAAGATTCTCGGGAAGGGACTACTTGGCGGCGAGAGTAGTTTTCTTCAGCGTAGTGTGCGAGTTGGCGGTAATGTTGAATGTTGCTTGATTATATAGAGCCCGTCTTCCGTCCACCCAGTGAGGCCCGGTCGCTCATTCTACAGGTGACCAATGGTTGCTCCTGGAACCAGTGTACGTTTTGTGAAATGTACACGGCACCACAAAAGAAATTTAGCGTACCACCTTCCGAACCATTAATTCAGGCGTTACAACAAGCGGCTCATTCCGGTTTTCCCCTGCGTCGAGTTTTTCTGGCAGACGGCGATGCTATGGCGTTGTCTTTTCGTCGATTAAAAGAAATTCTGTTATTAATCCGCCAATATTTTCCCGATATTCAGCGGGTGTCGTCTTACTGCTTACCCCGTAATTTAAAGAATAAATCTGTCGCAGAGTTGGCTGAATTGGCCCAATTAGGTTTGACGCTGATGTACGTCGGCTGTGAATCAGGTGACGACCTTGTGTTGGAAAAAGTCTGCAAGGGAGAAAGTTACCAATCCTCTCTGATGGCATTGCAGAAGATAAAGCAGGCGGGGATGAAAAGCTCGGTGATGACTCTCAATGGTTTGGGGGGACAACAGTACGCCGAGCAACATGCCGTGAATTCAGCTCGGCTGATGAATGAGGCCCAGCCAGACTATCTTTCTACCCTAGTGGTGAGCTTTCCCGATGGTATAGAGCGTTTGCAGACTGGTTATGGCGGGGATTTTAAACCGTTGCAGCAGTTGGGGTTGTTTGAGGAAATGGAAGTTTTGTTGAAGACCCTGGCATTGGAGAAAACAGTATTTCGTAGTGACCATGCGTCTAATTATCTGGTGCTAAAAGGCACGCTATCACGGGATAAAGAGCGCCTGTTATCCCAGATCCATACTGCTATTCATAACCCTGATCGTATTCACTTGAGAGAGGAATGGCAGCGGGGGCTCTAGCCGTTATATGCGATCACTGCTAGCCAGTTTGCCCAAATCCGTGCATCCAAGTCAGTGTGCTCCTGTCAGTGAACCCCTGTCAGTACACCCAGGCCCCGCTACTGAATTAGGCGGTAGGCAGTATTAAGGGCAGCGTTTTAGTATCTATCCAGTTTTCTGACGACCCCAACGTTGACTCAATCACTTTGACCACTTTTTCAGCCGTTGCGCGGTAGCCCGTGAGCTTGCCACCATAGACGCCTACATAATGGGGCTGACTTGGCTGATCAGTGATTAATCGTACTTCTCTACTGCGTTGATAGTGTTTCTGGCGACCACTTGGCAGCACGCGTAATCCCGCCATTTCTCCACAGACCTTGCCGGTATAGTCGGGGAAATAGGACGCTAATACGTCAAGTAGATACTGGCGCTCCTGTTCAGTCGGCGCGGCATCTTCAGGGTTACCTTCAAATAGGGTTTCAGTTGTGCCCAAAAGGGTTTTGTCGTACCAGGGCAATACAAAGACTGCTCGGCCATCGGCGGGTGACTCCAGGTAGAAACACTGGTCGCTAATTTTCTTGTCGAGAATTAAGTGGGTGCCCTGAACCAGATCTATATCGATGGATCTGGGTGGAGGGGATATGGTACTGACAATCTGATTTATCCATGGCCCCCCAGCGTTTACCAGAAAGCGGCACGAAATAGATTGGTGTGCAGTAGAGTGGTTGCCTTCCGTTTCCTGACTATTTTCATAGCAAACTCGGTAGCCGTCTTCGGTTTTCTCGGCGTTGATAAAGTTTGCCGGACAGCTTATTTTCGCACCGAGTGATACTGCAGACTGGACGACAGCCGCAGTCAGTTTGGCGTCATCGGTTTGGGCATCGTGGTAACGGTAGACCTTTTGAAGGTTCTTTGTTTCCAGTCCTGCCAGCTCGTTCCATTGTGTTTTGGGAACAACCTCAAATTTGGCCCCGTCCTGACAGCCTGACAGCATCCAATATAGGGTAAGACCAGAATAAATTTGCCATGAATGGTGCTGCGAGTGCGTATAGATAGGGAGGTAAAACCAGTTGGAGTGCACCAGTTCCGGTGCATTTTTTAGCAGCAAGGCGCGTTCTTGTAGCCCTTCTTGAACCAGTGAAAGTTCACCGCTCTGTAAGTAGCGCAGGCCACCGTGAATGAGTTTGCTGGATTTACTGGAGGTGCCGGCCGCCCAGTCGGTTTTTTCCAAAATTAATGTAGAGTAACCCGCTGCTTGGGCAGCCTGAGCAACACCTGCACCCTGAATGCCGCCACCGATCACCACCACATCATAGGTTGATTCACTCTCATTACTCATCGTTAGTACTGCTCCGATCAATCCATAGTGGCGAGCCTGTATTAAAGAGCTCGATGCGCCAAGTTTTCTATCATGCCACCAATATCAAACGTTTCTACCATATCCGCGCCTCGATTAAACCAGATAATAGTTTGGTCTGGATCTTCCACCTCGTAAATGACCACGGTGCTCTCGATGTGATCCAGCGTTATGTCTTCTGGAATCTTTTCAGCATCACAGAAGATAAATTCAGGGTGAATCTCGGTGATGGGTGGTTTTTCCAGCTCATCCCAGTGTTTCAAGACTAGCCCCAGTCGAGGGTAGTTCTGTTTCCAGGCGTGGTGGATAAACTCATCACTAAAACTGATTAATACACATTGGTGGATAACAGGTTTTAGTGTTTCAGTGACAAGGTTGTAGGCCTGCTCAATACCTTCGATATGAAGGCCGGAGCGTTTGAGTTCGATAAAGGCAGTAACCTCGGGGTGAGCTGAGAGTAACTCAACCAGCGCTGTGAGTGGTGTTACTGTTTGATCATTAAACAGGTGTCCCCATCGCTCTGGCTCAGATGCAGGGAGCTGGATAAGTTCTGACAGCGTTAGAAGGTGGACGGCATTGTCTTTACCGCTGATTCGATTCATCAGTGCATCGTGATAGAGAATGGGCTGGTGGTCGCTACTGAACAGAATGTCAGTTTCAATAAAATGTGCGCCAGCTTCAATAGCCTTGCTGATACCCAGCAGGGTATTTTCTGGGAAGTGCTTTGGGTAGCCCCTATGAGCTACAAGTCGATCGGTCAGCATTTAGCAAACCCTATGTGCCATCTACTCTTTAATCCTAGTGCCTATTAGCCTCAGTGCCTAGTGTCTCTTTGGGTGTCGATTCATTATCGGTTTCGATGTTAGAGGGAATCTTGCTCAGGCCAGCTTCTTCTCGCCAGCTTCTACCGATTGGAGAATCAGGGTGTTAATGGTCATGGGGCCTACGCCACCCGGGACAGGGGTGAGGGCAGCCACGCGATCATGTAAGGGGCCTAGCTCGATATCGCCCACACCACCGGGGTGATAGCCCGCATCCACGACAATAGCGCCATCCTTTATCCAGTGAGCTTTAATAAATTCAGGTTTGCCCACAGCACCTACTACGATATCGGCGCGACTAATAATGTCAGGAAGATTTTCTGTGCGAGAGTGGCAAATAGTGACAGTGGCATTGGCATTGAGCAGCATCATTGCCATTGGCTTACCAAGAATAGGGCTGCGACCAACGACCACGGCATTCTTGCCTTGCAAGGGAATATCGTAGGCAGCTAACAGGCGCATAATGCCCTGTGGCGTAGCTGAGCCATAGGCTTCCTCACCCATGGCCATACGGCCAAAGCCCAAGCAGGTGACACCATCCACGTCTTTATCCAGCACAATGCTATCAAAGCAGGCACGTTCATCAATCTGAGAGGGCATAGGGTGTTGCAGAAGAATACCTTGGCAGGTGGGATCGCTGTTCAGCTCATCAATCTTGGCCAGCAATTCTTCAGTGGTTGTTTCCTCCGACATCTCGACCGCAATTGACGCCATTCCGACCCGCTTGCAGGCATTTTGCTTCATCCTCACATAGGTGGCTGAGGCTGGATCGCCACCCACTAAAATAGTCGCCAGCATCGGAGTTTGGCCAGCACTGCGCTCTTTTAACTGTGCAACGCGTTCACTTAATTCTGCTTCAGTTTGCTGGGCAATAGCTTTGCCGTCGAGAATTTGTGCTGGCATGGGTTTGTGGACTCCGAGTCAAAGATGAGGAAGGCGGCATTTTCGCACTTCAGCCCGTCTCTGTGAAGAGACTCTATCAATCTCATGGGACGCTTTTTGATTGACGAGGCCGACTAGCGACAGTATCATGCGCACCTCTCGAAATGAGGGGTTTTAAGACATCGGGGATTAGCGCAGTCTGGTAGCGCGCCTGCTTTGGGAGCAGGATGTCGGGGGTTCGAATCCCTCATCCCCGACCACTCTTAATTTTAGAGAAGCACTTGTTGAGCGCCCGTAGCTCAGCTGGATAGAGCAACGGCCTTCTAAGCCGTGGGTCGCAGGTTCGAATCCTGCCGGGCGCGCCATCCAGTTGTATCGCTAGTGCAAGCAATGGTGGCTGTAGCTCAGTTGGTAGAGTGCAGGATTGTGATTCCTGTTGTCGCGGGTTCGATCCCCGTCAGCCACCCCATTTTTATTTTCTATTATGGATCAAATGGTTGAGAGCTTTTTGGTCGTATCTTAAGACACCTTTAAAGGTGTCATTTCATTTTTTCGTTCTTATATTATTCAGCATTATATTAATAGCAGCGTTATGGTTTATAAGCTCACAGATTTCACTTTGGTGTGCTGAAACTGAACAGCTGAATTGACAGGCGTCGTGAACAAAAAACCAGGTTTTTACTCAATCAGCTTCTTTGTTCTCAATTTGATATCGTAGGAAACCCTTCGGCATATTGGCCAATCCATTCTTTCGCAGCCTCTTCGCTGGTGAGCTCTAACCCGCGCTCAGCCTTAACGTGTTTGCGGTAGCTTTCGATATGACAGATTTGTTCTAGCAGCTTGACTTCAAAGACCATAGATTCTTCTTGAAAGGCCACTCCAACTAAAAACTGAGTGTCAACTTGTTTGCACCATCGCACAATGCCATTGAGAACAAATTTGGGAACAAATACTGGGATAGTGATACGAATATGTTCATCGGTGTTGACGGGATACTGGTTTACAAAACATAAGCCACCTACACCCACGTCTTTTATCTGAGTTGTATCATTCGACTCACCTACGCTAAATTCAAGCGGGATGACGAATAAAACGACGAAGATGAGTAGACATAACTGAATACCAGCACAGCGTACATATTCCCAGTATAGATGTGTTTTTTTCAATCAATCAAACCTTATTGAACTTACCACCCATGAATACTTCACATCAAAGCTACAACAGCTCTATACATCAGCCTGAAGTTTGTTGCAGAGAGTGACGATTGATTCTGTTAAGGTTGCACCAATTTACTCCTAGATCAGGAATACCCTATTGTCTCTGTTACAAGCATTACCATTACATAAACAACTGTTGAAAGCGCTTGAGAAGTTATCGTTTACTGACGCGACGGCAGTACAGGCTCAGGCTATACCCGCCGCTCTGGCGGGGAAGGATTTGATGGTGTCCGCACAAACGGGCAGTGGTAAAACGGCTGCTTTTTTGTTGCCCCTATTGCATCGAATGTTGACGCAGGATGCACCCAATAGCGGAACACGGGTGTTGATTTTACTGCCGACTCGAGAGCTGGCACTGCAAACACAAAAGCACTTTGAGCAGTTGGCGGCTTTTACCTATATCAAATGTGGCCTGATCATTGGCGGTGAAGCGTTTAAGCATCAGGTGGCCACACTGCGAAAAAACCCTGAAGTATTGATCGCCACACCGGGACGATTGGTAGAGCATATTGAAAAAGGGACACCAGACTTCAAAGATTTAGAAGTGTTGGTGCTGGACGAGGCAGACCGTATGCTCGATATGGGTTTTGCTATTGATATGCATACCATTGCTGACAGTTGTAATAAGCAACGGCAGAACCTGTTGTTTTCAGCCACGTTAAAACATAAAGAGCTTGGGCGGATAAGTGCGACCTTTGATAACCCGGAATTTATTGAAGTAGATTCGCATCGACAACAACATCGTCATATTAGCCAACAGCTCGTGTTGGCTGACGATATAAAACACAAAGAGAAATTGGTGGCGGCATTGCTGGCTGAAGAGCCGGCGAGGAAGGTGTTTATTTTTTGTAACACCCGAATACAGTGTCAGCAGTTAAGTCATTTCTTGCGCTACAAAAAATTCAAAGCGAATTGTATTCATGGCGAAATTCCTCAAAGTGAACGCAAACAGATCATGAATCAGTTCAGGCAAGGTGCGATTGAGGTGCTCGTCGCTACTGACCTTGCTGCCCGAGGATTGGACATAGACGATGTGGATCTGGTCATTAACTTTAATATTGCCCAGTCTGGTGATGACCACGTACACCGGGTGGGTCGCACCGGTCGAGCAGGCCAGGAAGGTAAGGCTATTACGCTGGTTGATGGCAACGAATGGAATCAGATGTCGAGTATTGAGCGCTATCTGAAAATTCGTTTTGAGCACCGGGTTGTCTCCGGTTTAAAAGCCAATTATAGCGGCCCAAAAAAGCTTAAAAAATCTGGTAAGGCCGCTGGCCCTAAAAAGAAAAAAGTTGATCCTAAAAAAACCAAAACCGGTAAGAAGGCTGCTAAATCAAAGCCGCCAAAGAAGAATAAAATAATGTCCGGGGGTGGTGATGGTTTTGAGGTCTTGCGAAAAAAATAGCGTGAGTTAAACATTTAATTAGTGCCGTTTCATTAAGCCATAAGTTGAATGTAAGCGGAGAGGGCAGCCTTAAATGAATGTCGAGTGTATCTTCATCTGTCCTGAAGCCGGGGCGCCTCAGTTGTCTTGTCAGAAAATCAACCTAGTAGCTGGAAATGGCATTGTCGGCGATAGAAATTATGGCCTTTCCAAATGGCCAGGACAAAATTTAACGCTGATCGAATTAGAAGAAATTGAGGCATTTGTTGGTGAGAAAAACAGAGAGCGAGATCTGTCCATAACGCGTCGAAATATTCTAACGCGAGGTGTGCGGTTAAATGAGCTTGTTGGAAAAGAATTCAAAATTGGAGATATCACGTTAAGAGGGATAGAGCTTTGTGAACCTTGCCGCAGTCTTGGTGCCGCCCTCTCAAGCTCTACTCTCTCGTCAAAGCAGGTCGTAGAACGATTTCTTCATCGTGGAGGGCTGCGGGTTGATGTCTTAACATCGGGTGTAATTGAAGTTGGTGCGAAGGTTGTCAGTATTGCTTGAACGTGCCTTGTTTAGAAAGGTTAGGGCTGTTTAGAAAAATGAAGTCTGTTTAGAAAGGCTAGAAGTGTGCAACACAAAAAAATAATAAAATCTGTTCAGACGTGGGTCGATTCCCTTGTGGTGGGATTGAACCTCTGCCCTTTTGCTAAGCGAGAATTACTGGCGAGTAGGGTGCGTTTTTCGGTGACAGAGGCTGCCACCGAAGAACAGCTGCTAACTGAGATTCAAGTTGAGTTAGCGCTGCTTAATAGTGATGAGTCGATAGAAACCACGTTGTTGATTCACCCTGACGTGTTGCAGGATTTTTATGATTACAACCAATTCTTGAACTACGTCGATGGTCTGCTGGCAGAGATGGCGTTTGAAGGGGTTTATCAAGTTGCCAGTTTTCATCCAGATTACCAGTTTGGTGGCACTGAGCCTGATGATGTAGAGAATTATACCAACCGGTCTCCCTATCCCCTGTTGCACCTTATTCGGGAAGCCAGTCTGGAGCAGGCAATTGCTCATCACCCTGATTCAGATGGCATTCCCGAGCGTAATATAGCGCTGATGAAAAGCCTGGGGCGAGATAAGATGCAGTCACTGTTGCAGGCCTGTTTTCACGATACTAAAAAATAATGAGTTTAAAAAATAACACCATCGATGTTACGAACTTGCCAGACCCTGAGGTGACTTGTGCAAGCTGTGAAGCCTGCTGTTGTCGTTTGGAGGTGTTCCTTATTACCGATACCGGTGTGCCAGATCGCTTTATTGAAACCGATCAGTGGGGCGGGAGAAGTATGGCGCAGTTGAATGATGGTTGGTGCGCGGCGCTGGATCGAAATACGATGATGTGTACGATATACGAGAAGCGGCCACTGGTTTGCCGTGAGTTTGTGATGGGAGAGTACGAGTGTATTGTCGAGCGAATCGCTCATTTGTAAGCCGTCTGTATTAATTATTCATTTCTCTGGCGATCACTGTTATTAATCCGCTGCACGACGCCCCTTTTGTATACGACGTTCCTCCCTCCCACTAGATTGATATGCTTCGGCAGACAAAACAGTTTGAGGGCGCCTGATGCCATGTCGGCGACCGTTGTGATGACGGTATCTACAATGACAGGTTTCTGCTGTGCACTCGGGTAAAGGTATAGGTGGAGCCTCCCTCGCCAGAAAATATTGCTCAGTTATCGATTGTACTGCTGGGCAGGAGGCTATATCGAACTCAATATTTACAGCGTGGTAAAGGCTGTTTGTTTTTTTGGTTGATTCTCTAAGAGTTTTTTTATTTTTCGATGTGTTTTTCTTGCGCAATTCGTGGGCCTGCCCAAAAGAAGGTCGTAATTTCAGAAATACGGCAGCTAAAAAAACAATTAGAATGATAAGAGCGAGCTTCATGGTGAACTCCCTTCTCTCGCAGAGTTTACGATACTAGTGCAACGTTCATTCTTGTCTTATAGAGTCTAGTCGAGTCTACAGAGAGGGTAAGGATATAATTTATGACCCTACCGTTAAGATGGTTTCTCGTTTAATCACATTTTTACGCCTGCTTTCTTTATCCTTAAAGAAATGATCCAGGCGTCAGTGGTTCTTCAGTGCTTTGGTAAAAAGATCGCCCAGCGT
Organism: Cellvibrionales bacterium UBA4451; assembly: GCA_002390285.1. GTDB lineage: Bacteria > Pseudomonadota > Gammaproteobacteria > Pseudomonadales > Porticoccaceae > Porticoccus. The sequence continues at coordinate 39,955 of DGPB01000015.1, forward strand.
GCCCGTTTTTTGTTGAACGTTGGCTTGTTTTTGTGAGCTCTGTTTTTTGTCACGAATCGTTGCTGTTTGACGTTCTTTTTCAGTATTTTTTGGACCGGGCTCATCAGCCATCCGCATGGATAAACCGATGCGTTTACGCGGTATATCTACTTCCATCACCTTCACCTGAACGATATCTCCGGCCTTGACCACTTCACGAGGGTCTTTAACGTATCGGTTGGCGAGTGCTGATATATGGACTAGACCATCCTGATGGACACCCACATCCACAAAGGCACCGAAGCTGGTGACATTGGTCACTGTGCCTTCTAATACCATTCCGGGCTCTAGATCTTTGAGTGTTTCAACGCCATCTTTAAACGTTGCCGTCTTGAATTGAGGCCGTGGGTCTCGGCCAGGTTTATCCAGTTCACGGAGAATGTCGGTGATGGTAGGTAGGCCAAATTTTTCATCAACATAATCACCTGGGTTGATGGTGAGCAGTAAGGCGCTATTACCAATCAACGATTCAATGGGCTTGCTGATACCGTCAGCCATTCTGGCTACGACAGAGTAGCTTTCCGGGTGCACTGCTGACGCATCCAGAGGGTTGTCACCGCCGGCAATGCGTAAAAATCCGGCAGCCTGTTCGAATGTTTTGTCGCCTAGCCGGGGTACTTTTTTCAGTTCTTTGCGGTGTTTGAAAGGACCATTTTCATCACGGAATGCCACGATATTGTCGGCAATAGTTTGGTTGAGGCCTGCGACCCTGTTTAACAGGGCGGGGGAGGCCGTATTAACTTCCACTCCAATCGCATTGACGCAATCTTCTACCACTGCATTGAGACTACGAGAGAGCTCCATCTGACTAACATCATGCTGGTATTGTCCGACGCCGATAGACTTGGGATCGATTTTAACCAGTTCTGCCAAAGGATCTTGCAGGCGACGGGCGATAGAAATTGCACCTCGAATGGTGACATCCAGGTCTGGAAATTCACGAGAGGCGTATTCAGAGGCGGAGTAAATAGATGCACCTGATTCATTTACGACCACAGGTTGTGCGGATAATTGTGAATTGTTTTTCAGTACATCTTTGACAAATCGTTCAGTTTCCCGGCTAGCCGTGCCGTTGCCAATGGCAATGAGCGAGGCATTATGGGCCAAACAAAGCTGTTTTAGCGTGGCTTCTGCTTCCTGAATTTTATGCTGCGACGTTGTGGGGTAAATCACACCGTGATCCAAGACTTTCCCGGTGCCGTCTACTACGGCTAACTTGACGCCGGTGCGTAAACCGGGGTCAAGGCCAATGGTCGTTTTCTGCCCAGCAGGGGCGGCGAGTAACAGGTCTTTGAGATTGGTGGAAAACACGGTTATGGCCGTGGTCTCGGCGCGGTCTCGAAGTCCTGCAAGCAGATCCGTTTCGATGTGAAGGTGTAGTTTTACTTTCCAGGTCCAGTGCACTACCTCTGACAGCCATTTATCGGCGGCACGGCCTTGGTTTTCGATATTGATGTGTCGGGCAATCATGGCTTCGCAAGGGTGACCTTCGATGGCGTCGGTATCAATGTCTATTTTAAGGCTGAGTATCCCTTCTCTCCGGCCTCGGAACATGGCCAGCGCTCTGTGTGATGGTGTGGTTTTCAGTGGCTCAGTATGTTCAAAATAGTCGCGGTATTTCGCACCCTCCTGTTCCTTTCCGGTAATGAGGGTGGCGCTCAGTTTGGCATCATTCGTTAGGTGCTGACGTAACCGGCCGACCAATTCGGCATCTTCACTGAAGCGTTCCATCAGAATATATTTGGCGCCATCAAGCGCGGCTTTTACATCAGCTATGCCCTGTTCGCTATCGACATAGGATTCCGCTTGTTGTTCAGGATTGAGAAGGGGCTGATTGAAAAGCTCGTCGGCAAGGGGTTCTAGTCCGGCTTCGATGGCAATTTGGCCTTTAGTACGCCGCTTTTTTTTGTAGGGAAGATACAAATCTTCCAGTCGGGTTTTGGTGCTCGCTGCGAGAACGGCTTGTTTTAATTCAGGGGTGAGTTTGCCCTGTTCCTCAATGCTATTTAGGATAGCTTGGCGGCGCTCTTCCAATTCACGCAAGTAACCCAGCCGTTCTTCCAGCGTGCGGAGCTGTGTATCATCGAGACCACCAGTGACCTCCTTGCGGTAGCGAGATATAAAAGGTACCGTCGCCCCTTCATTGAGTAGCTTGATGGCTGAGGCCACCTGTGCGGGGTTGGCGTTGATCTCTGATGCTATCTGGTTCTGAATTTTATCCATGATGTCCATTATTTTGTCAGCAGGACGCGATTATGGGTGATTCTCAACGCTCAAAACAGACTTGTTACATGATATAAAATATGGCTGGCTTAACATCACTCATTTGCCCCCTATGTAACGCCAGCGCTGTTGTTGATTATTGGGCGGATACTAAGAAGGGTCCTTATCGACGGGACTATTATCAGTGTGAGCGGTGTCGGCTGGTATTTGTGCCCCCATGGCAGCACTTGCCTACTGATCAGGAAAAGGCGCATTACGACTTTCATGAAAACAATCCTGAAGATGAACATTATCGTCAGTTTCTGAGTCGGCTAGCCGACCCATTAAAGGCACGAATTGATCTCGGTGCAGAGGGGTTGGATTTTGGGTCAGGCCCCGGGCCTACGTTATCGGTTATATTGCGAGAGGCGGGTTTTACCACAGGGGTTTACGATATTTTTTATGCCACTGATAAGTCAGTGTTAAGCCGTCAGTATGACTTTATTACGGCCACTGAGGTGGTGGAACATTTATCTCAGCCTGGAGAGGTGCTTGGTAGGCTTTGGGATACGCTTAAGCCGGGCGGCTGGTTGGGGCTGATGACCAAGTTGGTTTTGAGCAAAGAGGCTTTTAGTCAATGGCATTATAAAAATGATCCGACCCATATCTGTTTTTTCAGCCGAGAGACCTTTGATTATCTTTGTCAATCATGGGGTGTGACCGCAGAGTATCCGGAAAATGACGTTATTCTGGTCAGGAAGGGCGTTCTAGCCTAGTTGGGCAGAACCAGTTGGTCACAGAAGCGCTTTGTTGGTTGTACTGTGCCATGGGTACTATCAAAACTTTACCGAAGACATATTTAAGTTACGTGATGGCATTATTGTTGATCTACTTATTGATCTGGTCGTTCCTCTAATTGTCGCCCTACGTATTAGCAATAAATTATTAAGATACAGGAGAGCCTATGTTTCAGGCGAATAATCTCAAGCTGCAGTCATTGGATGATGGCTATGTTGAATTGCATTTCGATGCCGCAAAGGGATCGGTCAACGTTTTTAACCAAGCCACATTAGCGGAGCTTCTTGAGGCGCTATCAGTTTTGGGGCAGCAGTCGAAAGTGAAGGGCTTACTGCTCACCAGTGGCAAGGGTGTCTTTGTGGCCGGAGCTGACATCACTGAATTTGATGCTGCCTTTAACGGTACAGAGACTGACCGTAGAGGTTTTCTCAGCTCGGCAAATCAGGCTTTTAACAAAATTGAATCCCTACCGTTCCCCACCGTGGTGGCCATTAATGGTTTTGCCTTGGGTGGCGGTTTTGAGATCTGTCTAGCGTGTGATTTTCGGGTGATGTCCAGTAAAGCCGAGGTTGGCCTGCCAGAAACAAAATTAGGCATTATTCCGGGTTGGGGCGGCACCGTACGCCTGCCTAGACTCATTGGCTTTGATAACGCGGTGCAGTGGATTGCTACCGGAGATCACAAGAAAGCAGCCGCGGCTCTCAGGGATGGTGCAGTGGATGCCGTGGTAGCGCCGGAATTACTTCGAGATGAAGCGTTGGGTATGCTAGTTCGTGCTGCAAAAGGACAGCTAGATTATCAATCTCGTAGGGAGCAGAAACAGTCACCACTGCTACTTAATGATATTGAGTTGGGTATGTCTATTCGCACCTGTAGAGACAGGGTGGCCGCGAAGGCAGGCCCCAACTATCCAGCACCGGTTACTGCAGTTGAGGTGCTTGCCAAGGCGGCCGGGATGTCCCGCGATGAGGCGCTGGAAGTAGAATTTCAAGCCTTTAGTGATTTGTCACAAACACCGCAATGCCGTGCATTGGTAGGAATGTTCCTCAATGACCAGTACATCAGTTCAATTGCCAAAAAGTATGGTAAGAAAAGCACGAAGACCATAGAGCATACAACAGCGCTGGGCGCCGGCATTATGGGTGGGGGTATTGCCTACCAGAATGCGATTAAGGGCTTCCCAGTGTTAATGAAAGATATCAACACAGATTCACTCGCATTGGGTATGAGTGAGGCTAATAAGTTGTTGGCCAAGCGTGTTGATCGGGGACGGATGTCAGCGCTGGATGCCGGTAATGTGTTGTCTCGGATTATGCCGTCACTGAGTTATGAGGGTATAGGAAATACCGATATTGTAATTGAAGCTGTGGTGGAGAACGCCAAAATAAAGGGGATTGTTCTCGCTGAAGTTGAATACAAACTCGCTGAAGATGCCATTCTGGTTTCAAATACATCCACTATTTCTATTGATCAGTTAGCGGATAACCTTAAACGCCCCGAAAACTTCTGCGGTATGCACTTTTTCAACCCGGTGCATGCCATGCCTCTCGTGGAGGTGATTCGCGGATCGAAAACATCAGAAGGAACACTGGCAGCGGTGGTCGCTCATGCTCAAGCACTGGGTAAGAAACCCATCGTGGTTAACGATTGCCCTGGATTTCTGGTGAACAGGGTGCTGTTTCCCGCGGTGTTTGGTTTCGACATGATGATTGTTGACGGTGCCGATTTCCAGCAAGTCGACCGTGTGATGGAGGCTTGGGGTTGGCCCATGGGTCCAGCATATCTGATGGATGTTGTCGGCATCGATACAGCGGTTCATTGCTTCCCCTCGATTCTCGAGGGTTATCCCGAACGGATGAATGATATTTACGATGTATCACCCACGAAGCTGTTGTTTGAAAACAGTCGACTCGGTCAGAAAAACGGTAAGGGTTACTACGTTTACGAGACGGATAAGCGGGGTAAACCGAAAAAGTCCGTGGATGAGTCAGTCTATGCATTGTTGAAACCTCATACCAAGGCGTCTCAGGCATTAAACGATGAGGATATGGTTGCCCGCTTTATGATTCCCATGTGTATTGAGCTGGCTCATTGTTTGGAAGAGGGTGTGGTGGGCTCACCAGCGGAGGCCGATATGGCGGTAGTGTATGGCCTAGGTTTCCCTGCATTCCGTGGCGGGATCTTCCGTTGGATGGATGAGATTGGCCTCGATAAATTCTGTGAAATGGCAGGGCGCCACCACCAGCTTGGCAAGCTCTACGAGCCCACTGAGAGAATGCGCGAAATGGCCGCTAAAGGCCAACGCTATTACAGCTGATGGCTGAAACAGATTAAGAGGAGATTGTTTGTGAGCTTGAATCCAAGAGATGCTGTCATTGTCGATTTTGCACGCACGCCTATGGGCCGTTCCAGAAATGGATCGTTTCGCAATCGTAGGTCTGATGAAATTGGTGCCGACCTTATAGAAGGGCTGCTGGATCGCAATCCAGGAGTAGTTCCGGGTGAGATCGACGATATCATTTGGGGTTGTGTTATGCAGGGGCGAGAGCAGGCGTTTAATATCGCCAGAATGACCAGCCTGCGCACGCGTATCCCGCATGAGGTACCCGCAATCACTGTCAATCGGCTGTGTGGTTCTTCCATGTCAGCATTACATATGGCGACGGCGAACGTGATGGCGGGCTTGGGTGATATCTATCTAGTGGGTGGCGTTGAGCATCTGGGGCATGTACCTATGACCCACGATATCGACCCTAACCCGGCATTGAATATGAGCGTGGCCAGTGCTGCGGGCATGATGGGCCTGACAGCGGAGTACTTAGCACGTATTCACGGAATTACCCGTGAACAACAGGACGCATTTGGTGCGCGCTCCCACAGGTTGGCAGATGCTGCCAGAACGGCGGGACGGTTTGCCAATGAGATTGTTCCTATTGAAGGACACAATGAGAATGGCGGCCTGTATCTGATGACTGAGGATGAAACCATTCGTCCGGAGACGACGGTTGAGGGATTGTCACAACTGCGCACTGTGTTTGATCCAGTCAATGGGACGGTAACGGCTGGCACTGCTTCTCAAATTACCGATGGAGCTGCAGCGATGTTGGTTATGTCGGCTGAGCGGGCTAATGCGCTAGGGCTAAAACCGATGGCCAAAGTGATTTCTGTGGCGGCGGCGGGTGTTGACCCTTCAATTATGGGGTACGGCCCGGTGCCCTCCACACGTGCAGCACTTAAAAAAGCGGGTTTGACTATTGATGATGTCGACTATATTGAGCTCAATGAGGCTTTTGCTGCTCAGTCACTGCCTGTCCTTAAAGATCTGGGGTTGCTTGATCACATGGAAGAAAAAGCTAATGTTAATGGTGGCGCAATTGCACTGGGTCATCCTCTAGGTGCGTCTGGTGCCAGAATTACGGGTACGCTGTTGAATGTTCTTAAACAGAGAGATGCTACGTTGGGGGTTGCTACCATGTGTATTGGGTTAGGGCAGGGTGTTACTACCGTTGTTGAGAGATTGAATTAGTGGCAGGGTTATAGCACTAAACTCGTATCATTGACGTTATGTCATTAAAAAGGCCGGTGATTCACCGGCCTTTTTTGTCGAATATTCATCTAAGAGGTGTGGGTGTTTTGGTTGTTTTAAGATTCTCTCGGCGAAATAGTCCGGTTTTGCTAGACTTATCTGCATAGTTACAGGAGCACCCCTTGGTAGAGATTTACAGCACTGACAATCCCGAAGTTAAATTAGACCAATGGTTGGCGGATCCTGTGCGGGTAGGTGATGTTTTGGCGGTGGTATATGACTATTGTCAGTACTACCTTCCCGGTACTCCATCAATAAGACTTGTGGCCGTTTATTGTCAAAACAATGATCAGGTTTTGTTTACTGTGGCAGAGGTTGATTCCTCGGTTTTTAAACGGCTCCAGTCTGCGGCAGGAAGCCTGGCCGGATTCAAGAACTTTGCTGCTTGTCAGCGATTGCCAATATTTACGTTTGGTCAGCCACTGAGGCTAGAAACAGTCAGCATTGCTAAGCCCTGGGGGCAGGAAATCTGGTACACAGGTATTGAAGCACGTGGTGTGTCTCGCGTTTGGGGTGGTGAGGATAGCGTTTCGTTGCCCTGGCTATTATCGGTAGCACCCCGCCGTCTTGCCGCCAATGGTGAACGAAAAATAAACTTACTGAAAATATTAGACCCTCTTCCAGAGGAGGTGTATGGCGACCTATATTTTGAACTTCATGAGGAAAAGCGTGAGGTTTATGTGGTGACGCATGTTGACAAAGACGCTTGGCCAGAGGGTGTTGGGGCAATTCGTTTTGGTTTTAACCCAGAGGTCAGGAGTGAATATCCTTCCGAGGATGCATTTAAGGAGGCGTACCTAGCAGCCGTTAAGCGCTATGAGCTTGTGCGCCGAGTGGTTGATGGCTTATTGGATGAATGCAGACAGTCTGAAGGTGTAGATATCAGCGCGCCGGTTTCTGCTGACATGATCAAACGCTGGATGGAGACGTTGCCTGAGTCCCTTCGACAGCGAGAGGCTGATTGTCGAGAGCATATGAACCGCTTTACCGCATTACTCCCGTTGCAGCAGGGAGATGTGGTTAAAGTGCCTATCTTGACCCCCCATTCGTTGCAACATGGTGTACGCACGGTAGAGTTTCAGACGCCGGTCTATGAAAGAAAAATACTTTCTTTTGCTCAGAAAGTGCTGACCCAAGCCCATTGGGATACGGATAACGCTGTTGCTCTGATGTCTACTGACACACCTGTATTGTCAGAGTTGCTGGTACTGGAAGCAGATGCTGAGCATCGGTTGGAAGAGGTTGTTAGGTTTGAGGACTTTCAGGTATTACGTCTTACTCTGAACAGTTCAGCACGCTATTTGTTACCTCAAACTCACAGTTACGGGCTGCTGTTGGTGGTGGATGCCAAGGTTGATTGTAATGGCGTCACCTTGACGGAGGAGGCTGCAGTGTTGTTGCCGGCAGAGCGATCCAGTAGCTATGTGACTAACACCTCAAATCGAGAAGCAGTGCTATTGCTTGCCTGGCCTGTCTGGCGGCTTGCAAATACGGAAGTTTAGTTCGATCAGACCGGTCGTTTCTTTTGTTGATTGGGGTTGCTTGCTGTGGCAAAATCCCCACCCTTTGTCGAGAGCGACTTCCTGTCGCTACATACGTATAGACGTATAGGTACGACATTTGCGGACGTGGCGGAATTGGTAGACGCGCCAGATTTAGGTTCTGGTATTGAAAAGTGTGAGAGTTCGAGTCTCTCCGTCCGCACCATATTTGAGTTACAAACAAACCATTTAGAGGAAAATCATGCAGGTTTCCATCGAAACGACTTCCGGCCTGGAACGTAAGCTGACCATAGGAGTGCCAGCTGACCGTATTGAAAACCAAGTGGCAGAGCGCTTGGGCAAAGCGAGTAAAACTGTTCGTATAGACGGTTTTCGTCAGGGCAAGGTGCCAATGAGTGTTGTTAATCAACGCTTTGGTGCAGGTATTCGTCAGGAAGTGATTGGAGATGTGGTAAGAGAATCTTTCTTTGAGGCAGTTGCTCAGGAAAAGCTGGTTCCTGCTGGGCAGCCCGTTATTGAGCCGAGCAAAACAGAGCCGGGTCAGGATCTGGAGTTTATTGCTACATTTGAGGTGCTCCCTGAGATTCAACTGACCGAGCTGTCTAAGTTGGAAGTAACTATTCCTGTATCCGAAGTAAATGACAGTGATCTTGATATCATGATTGACGCGCTGCGGACGCAGCATGCTACATGGAACGAGGTTGATCGTACTGCGGCTAAAGGTGATGAAACCACTATTGATTTCGTCGGTGTAAGGGATGGAGAAGAGTTTGAAGGCGGTAAAGCCGAAGACTTCCCTCTAGTGCTTGGCTCTGGCAAGGCGATAGAAGGTTTCGAAGAAAGCGTTATCGGTATGGCTGTGGGGGATGAAAAAGTGGTTCCTCTCACGTTCCCTGATAACTACCATGCGGAAGATTTACGTGGAGCTGCAGTTGAATTTACCATTACATTAAAGTCTGTAAAGGAACCAGAGCTGCCTACGTTGAATGATGAGTTTTTTGCGCTTTTCGGTCTTGAGTCTGGTGGTGAGGATGCATTCCGTACCGCTGTTCGCGAGAATATGGAACGTGACCTGAAGAATGCGCTTCAGGGAAAAACCAAGAGCCGGGTAATGGCGAAACTGTTTGATTCACACAGTGATCTGGATATTCCCCAGGCTTTGGTGGCCAACGAAATCGTTAGCCTGAAACAACAGATGCACCAGAAGTTAACCCGTGGTGGTGAGAATGACTTTGATGCATCCCTGCTACCGGACGAGATGTTTATGGAGCAAGCCAATCGTCGCGCTACAGTTGGCTTGGTAGTTAATGAGATCATCAAGGTTAACGAAATCAAGGTTGATGCGAACAAGGTTCGTGGCCATATCGAAGAAATTGCGGCTACGTATGCTCAATCCGAAGAAGTGATGAATCATTATTATGGTAATCAAGAGCTACTGAAGGGAACGGAGGCCTCAGTGCTGCAAGATCAGGTTGTTGCGTTTGTATTATCTTCAGCGGTCGTGACAGAAGATCAAGTTGATTATCAAGTAGCTGTTACCCCTGACCCCGAACAGATAGCGGCCGAAGGCTAAGGCGCCGTCGACTTCCATCCTATTTCGGGCTTCACGGGAGGCTCGAATAGAGAGGGGGAGCTAAAACAGGTGGAAAAGCTCAGCATCATCAGCTAACAACCGGATAAACAATGGTTTTAGTCTGTTTTAACAATACACCCTCTTCTAAGTAAATTTATTTCTGTATGGCCCCATGATGTCCGGCTTGCCTTATCTTGGCTCCCGGTTACAATGCTGCGATACGTTGTCTTTTCGAGTGAGTCGCTATGAATTTTGATCTATCTTCGCACGGCGCTGGTGTCCAGAATGCGGGTGGTTTGGTTCCCATTGTTGTTGAGCAGTCAGCTAGGGGCGAACGCTCCTATGACATTTATTCTCGTCTTTTAAAGGAGCGAGTTATTTTTTTGGTTGGTCCTGTTGAGGATTACATGGCTAATCTGGTGGTGGCCCAGCTTCTATTCCTTGAGTCAGAAAATCCTGACAAGGATATTCATTTGTACATCAATTCTCCTGGCGGATCGGTGACAGCAGGTATGTCCATCTACGACACGATGCAATTTATTAAACCTGATGTGAGTACCATGTGTATTGGCCAAGCGGCGAGCATGGGCGCTTTTCTACTGGCTGCAGGGGCTCCAGGTAAGCGTTACTGTTTGCCTAACTCTCGCAATATGATTCATCAGCCCAGTGGCGGTGCTCAAGGGCAGGCTACTGATATTCATATCCATGCACAGGAAATTCTGAAGATACGGGAAAGGCTGAATGAATGCCTAGCCCGCCATACTGGGCAATCGATAGAGAAGATTGCTGAGGATACTGAGCGTGATAATTTTATGGATGCTGAGCAGTCTAAAGCCTACGGATTGATTGATGAGGTGCTGGACAAGCGCCCTTAGAATGGGTAGTCTTTTAATAAAATAAACGATAAACACATTATAACTATCTGATTTATAGTAATTTATTATTTCCGTGGTCGGATGAGAATGTTGAGATAGAGTTATGAGCGACGAAAAAAACGGAAGTAGTGACGACGACGGAAAGCTGTTGTACTGCTCTTTTTGTGGAAAAAGCCAGCACGAAGTTCGCAAATTGATTGCTGGGCCGTCGGTGTTTATTTGTGACGAATGTGTTGATCTGTGTAATGACATTATCTCTGAAGAAGTACAAGAAGTAGATTCGGAATCTGCAGGTGAGAACCTGCCCAAGCCGGTAGAAATTAATGAGACTCTTGGCCAGTATGTGATTGGCCAAGAGCGCGCCAAAAAAATCCTGTCCGTTGCTGTTTACAATCATTATAAGCGCCTCCAAAGCAGTGGCACAGATATTGGTGGTGACATTGAACTGGGTAAAAGCAATATTTTGTTGGTGGGGCCCACCGGCAGTGGTAAAACTCTGCTAGCAGAAACACTGGCGCGATTGTTAGACGTTCCCTTTACCATTGCCGATGCGACAACGCTTACTGAAGCGGGCTATGTGGGTGAGGATGTAGAAAATATCATCCAGAAGTTGCTGCAGAAATGTGATTACGATGTGGAAAAGGCCCAGCGTGGCATTGTCTACTTGGATGAGATCGACAAAATATCCCGTAAGTCAGACAATCCTTCTATTACCCGGGATGTGTCGGGTGAAGGGGTTCAGCAGGCACTGTTGAAGCTAATCGAAGGTACGGTTGCCTCTGTGCCGCCCCAAGGTGGTCGTAAGCACCCGCAACAAGAGTTTCTGCAAGTAGATACCTCGAATATCTTGTTTGTCTGCGGAGGTGCTTTTTCTGGGCTGGAAAAAGTGATTCAAGACCGATCTGATAAGGGTGGTATTGGTTTCAGTGCAGAGGTGAAAAGTAAGGAAACAGATAAAAATATTGGTCAGACGCTGGTTGACCTTGAGCCTGAAGATCTGGTTCGCTATGGTCTTATCCCCGAGTTCGTTGGACGTTTGCCTGTTATTGCCACATTGGAAGAATTGGATAGAGAGGCACTGGTCAATATTCTTACTGAGCCCAAAAACTCCCTAGTGAAGCAGTACAGCATGTTGTTTGAGATGGAAGGCGTCGAGCTGGATATTCGTCAAGATGCCTTGGAAGAGATTGCTGGTAAGGCCCTTGAGCGGAAGACAGGTGCGCGTGGCCTTCGATCCATTATTGAAAATGTGCTGCTGGACACCATGTATAGCATCCCCTCAATGGATAATGTTGCGAAGGTGGTAATTGACAGTTCGGTTATTCGTGGTGAATCTGAACCTATGTTGGTTTACGAAAATATTAAGCAGAAGAAAGCCGCCAGTGATGAATAACTAATAGCGTGTTACTCAAAGGGCCCAAAAGGGCCCTTTTTTATTGTATCCAAAAGAATTATCAGTCCCCTGGGACTTGTTTTTATCCAGTGCAGCCCCATATTTGCGGTAAGCTTAAGTTATAAAATTCTCGAGACGAGGTTAGGGGATGGGAGAGAACACAGATCATAACGAGTTAACCATGTTGCCACTGCGTGATGTGGTGGTTTATCCACACATGGTCATTCCTCTATTTGTAGGTAGAGAGAAGTCAATTCTGGCCTTGGAGGAGGCTATGGTGGAGGATAAGAAAATCCTGCTAGTGGCTCAAAAGTCGGCTGCTGTAGATGATCCAGAGGCCGACGATCTTTATCGTGTGGGAACCCTGTCGTCTGTGTTGCAAATGCTCAAGTTGCCCGACGGTACCGTTAAGGTGCTCGTTGAAGGGACTGAACGAGTCAAGATTAATACCATCGATGATTCCTTGGGCTATTTTGTGGGCAATTATGATGTGATGCCCAGTGAAACGTTGTCCGGTGTTGAGGCCGATGCCTTGATGCGATCAGTGCTGACCCAGTTTGAACTGTATGTAAACCTGAGTAAGAAAATCCCCTCCGAAGTGGTGAGTGCGGTTGCGGGTATTGATGATCTAAGTCGTCTGGCAGACACTTTGGCTACCCACATGACACTCAGTGTTGAGAAGAAACAAGAAATTCTCGAGACCCCTGGGTTAAATGATCGGTTAGAGCGCTTGCTGGCACTAATGGAGTCAGAAATTGAGCTTTTTGAAGTGGAGCAGAGGATTAGGGGCCGCGTTAAAAAGCAAATGGAAAAAAGCCAAAAAGAGTACTACCTCAACGAGCAAATGAAGGCGATTCAAAAAGAACTCGGTGAAGCGGAGGAGGGCGGCAACGAGATTGATCAGCTTGAGTCGAAGATCAATGAGGCCGGAATGCCCAAGTATGCTCTAGATAAGTCTAAATCTGAGCTAAACAAACTGAAAATGATGTCGCCGATGTCTGCTGAGGCGTCGGTTCTGCGTGGATACATTGACTGGATGGTTAGCGTACCGTGGAAGAAGCGCTCCAGAGTTAGGCATGACCTGGTCCGCGCCGAGCAAACCCTGAATGAGGACCACTATGGGCTTGAAGAGGTGAAAGAGCGCATTCTTGAGTTCCTGGCAGTCCAACAGCGAGTGAAAAAATTGAAAGGGCCGGTGCTGTGTCTGGTTGGCCCTCCGGGGGTAGGTAAAACATCTCTAGGTGAATCCATAGCTAGGGCCACTGGCCGTAAATATGTTCGAATGTCTCTGGGAGGTGTGCGTGATGAGGCGGAAATTCGCGGCCATCGCCGTACCTACATTGGTTCACTGCCCGGTAAGGTGATTCAGAAGTTAGCCAAGGCTGAAGTGAAAAACCCCCTGTTTTTATTGGATGAAATAGACAAAATGGGCATGGATCACCGGGGTGACCCCGCCTCGGCAATGTTAGAGGTGCTCGATCCAGAACAAAATAATAGTTTCAATGACCATTATCTTGAAGTTGATTACGACCTTTCAGAGGTTATGTTCATCTGTACTGCCAACTCGATGAACATTCCTAGCCCGTTGCTGGATCGACTTGAGGTGATTCGAATTCCCGGTTATACCGAGGATGAGAAGGTCAATATTGCACTCAAATATCTCTTGCCCAAGCAGCGTAAAGCCAATGGGCTTAAGCTCGATGAGCTGGGCGTTGACGAGGCAGCGATGCAGGATATTATTCGCTATTACACACGAGAGGCTGGTGTTCGTGGCCTTGAGCGTGAATTAGCTAAGATCTGCCGAAAGGTCGTGACAAGGCATGTCCGAGAAGGTGCTCAAGCGTTATTTAATGTGACACCGGATGAACTTGAGGACTTGCTAGGTGTTCGGAAGCATGACTTTGGTAGAGCTGAGGAAGAGAGTCAGGTCGGTCAGGTAACAGGACTCGCATGGACACAGGTGGGTGGTGAGCTGCTGACTATAGAGTCTGCTGCTGTTCCTGGTAAAGGGCTGGTGGTGAAAACGGGCTCATTAGGTGATGTGATGCAGGAGTCTATTCAGGCAGCGCTGACCGTGGTGAGAAGCCGGGCTCAGGTGTTGGGCATTCGCCGAGATTTTCAGCAGAAAATTGATTTACATATACATGTGCCAGAAGGCGCAACACCGAAAGATGGCCCCAGTGCTGGTATCGCCATGTGCACAGCCTTCGTTTCTGTGCTCACTGGAATTCCTGTGCGTGCAGATGTAGCAATGACCGGAGAAATCACCCTCCGAGGACAGGCACTGAAAATTGGTGGGCTGAAGGAAAAGTTGCTGGCAGCACATCGCGGAGGCATTCGTACCGTGATTATTCCACATGAAAATGAACGGGATCTCAAGGAGATACCGCAGAATATTAAAGCAGATCTTGATATACGTCCGGTACGTTGGATTGATGAAGTATTGGAAATTGCACTGCAACATAAACCAGAGCCGTTATCCGATGATGAATATGAACGAATAGACTCTGAGAGCAATAAAACGACCGGTGACCCTACAACCCGCATAAATACTCACTAAACTGCTTGACCGGCTTTCAGTGGGTTGGTATAAAGTTCCGGTCATCTCATATACCACTGCCTGCAGTTAAGTATTGTTCAGTCGGGTGTTGCAGGTGAAGAGTCTTAATCAAACATAATAAAAGGGGATTAATGTGAATAAATCTGAACTCGTTGATGCAATTGCTGATGCTGCCGATCTGTCAAAAGCCTCTGCTGGCCGCGCTCTAGATGCTGCGGTTGATGCGGTAACTAGCGCCTTGAGCAATGGTGACCAGGTATCTCTGGTGGGCTTTGGTACTTTTTCAGTAAAGCATCGCGCTGCACGCGCTGGTCGTAACCCACAAACTGGTGCTGAAATCCAGATTAAAGCTGCCAATGTGCCGAGCTTCAAAGCAGGTAAAGCACTGAAAGACGCCGTTAATTAATACAGAAAGTGCTTTTTGTTTAAGCTTTTCAAATAAAAAAAGGCGCATCTGCGATGCGCCTTTTTTTATATAACAATTTAAACAGTTCTATCTAAGCCAAGAGAATTCTATGCTGCAGGACCTTCGTGACAACCTTAATGGTGTGGCTAAAGGCGTATTGATCGCTATCATCATCATTCCATTTGCGCTATTTGGTGTAGATGCACTTTTTCTCAGCGGAAGTTCTACTGAGGAAGCTGCTAACGTGAATGGTGAAACCATTACGGAGCTGCGCTTACAGCAAGCTGTAGAAAATCAAAAACAACAAATTCTCAGCCGTTACAAAGATATTGATCCGGCGCTACTCACTGCAGAACAGTTGCGGGCACCTGTGATACAGCAGCTGATTCGTAAAAAAGTGGTAGAGCAAGCTGCCCTCGATAATGGTATGGGTGTTTCATCGCGAACAATTTATGACCTGTTGATGGACGTAAAAGAATTCAAAACTGATGGTAAGTTCGATGCTGACCGTTATGAGTTTGCCCTAAGGCAAATGGGTTTTACCCCAACTTCGTACAAAAAACTCCTAAGTTCAGAGCTACTGTTCAATCAATTCCTTCAGGGGGTCGCCGTCACTGGATTTACCACTGAACAAGAATTGACGTTGTTGGCAGGCGTGACTGAACAGACTCGTGATTTCTACTACCTCACCCTTCCGGTTTCACCATTACTTGATTCAGTAGAGATATCCGAAGAGGACATCAAAGAGTATTACGCCAGAAATTCTGAGCAATTCATGACGGAAGAGCAGTTGGTGATTGAGTATATTGAATTGCAGCCTTCAGATTTATTGGGAGAGGTCTCTGTTGATGAAGGGATGGTGGAGGAGCTTTATCAGGCCGAGATAGCTTCAGCAGCATCTAAAAAGTCACGGCACGTGGCTCATATCTTGTTGGAAAAACAGAATGATGACAGTCACTTAAACAAAATAGCGATGATTCAGGAAAAACTCCAGAATGGCGCGGATTTTGCGGCAGTGGCCAAAGAATATTCGGAAGACTATGGTACAGCGGAGCAAGGGGGCGACCTCGGTTTTACGCAGGCAGGGGATCTTCCAGATGAACTTGAACTGGCGTTAGACAAACTTTCTGTTGGTGAGTTATCCGGTATTGTAGACAGCAACGTAGGCATCCATATCCTCAAATTTATCGCTGAAACAGAGGCCGATGTGCCCAGCCGCGAGACACTTGAGCCTTTGATTCGTAGTCAACTAGAGCTTCAGTTAGCTAAAGAGCTATTGCCTGAGCGGATCGAAACACTTAATGACCTCTCCTATAATGCGACCTCACTACAAGAGACTGCTGATGAAACAGCACTTGACCTGAAAACATCAGAGCCGTTTGGTCGCACAGGTGGTAATGGTGTTGGGTCTAACTCATTGGTTGTCAATGCTGCCTTTAGTGATGCTGTTTTGGCAGAGGGTTACGCTAGTGAAGTGTTGGAGTTGTCAGATGACCATGTGTTGGTTCTGGCTGTTCGTGAACGCATTTCACCTCGCTTGAAGGCTCTTGAGGAAGTCACACCGCAGATTAAGTCTGTTCTAATACAGCAGCAGGCCACCGAGAAACTACTTGCTCGTGGTGCGGAGTTACAACAGCGTATTATTGCTGGAGAAATTATTGAAGACGTAGCAAAGACTCATAATCTGGAATGGCAGGTTAGTCTTGATACAAAACGGGTTGGCGGTAATTTGGATGAAAAAATTCGTCAGCACGCCTTTTCTATGTCAGTACCACGTGAAGCACCGGTAGTGGGCAATCTACTATTGGCAAATGGTGACTATGTCCTTATCTCCTTGGTAAAAGCCAAACCCGGTGACTATAGCGCTCTTGGTATCAGCCAAAAACGTGCTTTAGCTGCTTCTGTAGCTAATGCCGCTGCTAGTCAGGATTATCAGGCGTATGAAGAGTTACTGGTTCAGAATGCGGATGTGGCATCGAGGTACTAACCTGATCTCGCAGATTAGGTTCAGAGAAGCCTTGTTGTGCGTGGATAATACGAGCCAATATTAAAAAATAACCCCAAAGTGGCGTTGTATCCTTGGTCAGGATATTCACAATAGGCGCAGATAGAATACCTTGAAAAATAGCGCCAGAGTATGTGGAGTAATGATCGATGGCTGATTATCAGTACGATTTAGTAATTATAGGTAGCGGCCCTGCTGGTGAAGGTGCTGCCATGTCAGCGGTTAAGCAGGGCTGGTCTGTGGCCATAGTAGATGAACGGGCTATGGTCGGCGGTAACTGTACTCATCTTGGAACAATTCCCTCTAAGGCGCTCCGTCACTCGGTGCGTAGAATGGTTCAGTTCAACACCATGCCGATGTTTCGTACTATGGGTGATCCCCGCTGGTGTTCTTTTGCAGAAGTAATGAAGTCTGCTGAGCAAGTGATTCAAAAGCAGGTTGAGGGGCGTACACGTGAATATTCCCGAAACCGCATTAAGTTCCATGTTGGTCGAGCTAGCTTCGCAGACCCCAATTATTTAAAGTTGACTAAACCAGATGGCACTTTTGATAAAATTGGAGCCCGGTTTTTCTTGATTGCGACGGGCTCTAGTCCTTATCACCCTGACGATGTAGATTTTGATCACCCTTGTATTTTTGATAGCGATTCCATCCTTAACCTTGACCGAACCCCTCGCAATATTATTATTTATGGTGCGGGTGTTATTGGCTGTGAATACGCCTCGATTTTTGCCGGGTTAGATACCAGAGTTGATCTGGTAAATACCCGTGATGGGTTGTTGTCCTTTCTGGATGATGAGATTTCCGATGCGCTCAGCTATCACCTACGTGATTTAAATGTCACTGTGCGTCACAAAGAGGAATATGCTCGTATAGAAACCCGTGATAACGGCATCACAATGGAGTTGAAGTCTGGCAAGCGGATTCACGCGGAGGCCCTCCTTTGGTGTAATGGACGCAGTGGTAATACCAAAAACATGGGGCTGGAGGACATCGGATTGGACGTTGATGACCGCGGGCAAGTGACCATAGATGACCATTATCAGACCACGGTTAAAAACATCTATGCTGCTGGTGACGTGGTGGGTTGGCCTGCCTTGGCTGGTGCTGCCTATGACCAAGGACGATCTGCAGCAGCACATATGTGTGGTTTGTCTAAGGTGTACCATGTGGATGACGTGGCAACTGGCATCTACACTATTCCTGAAATTAGCTATGTTGGTAAAACTGAATCCGAACTGACTGAGCAACATGTACCTTATGAGATCGGTCGGGCCTATTTCAAGAACATTGCTCGGGCCCATATCTCTGGCGAAGAGGTAGGCGTTCTTAAGGTTTTATTCCATCAGGAGACGCTAGAAATTCTTGGCGTTCATTGTTTTGGTGCTGAGGCCGCGGAAATTATTCACATTGGTCAAGCCATCATGAACCAGACTGGCGACGCTAACACGATCGAATATTTTATCCGTACGACCTTTAACTATCCAACCATGGCTGAAGCTTATCGTCTTGCTGCCATTAATGGGATAAATAGGCTAAACAGAGAATCCAGAAAACTGATTGTTTAGCATGGGTAAGTTGTTAGCGTAGTCGGATAAAGTGACAAAAAAGCCGGAACACCCTAAGTGTTCCGGCTTTTTATATGGGATTAATTGAAGGGGCTATCAGTATTTATTTACCGTTACGCTTCAGCACAGAGTGAAGTACGCGGTCATGTTCAAAAAAAACAACAAAGTCCTGATATTCCCATGATGAGATAGGCGGGTCTCCTACCGGATCATTCCATTCTAGAGGTTCACCAAAACGCTTCTGGACCAGGTCTTTGGTGATTCCCTGAGTTGGGCGCTCTATGCTTTGTTTTTCAGCAGCCTGCTGGCCGACAGGAATGATTATCTCTTCGGCTACTAGGGGCAGTGATAAGCAACAAAAAATGCTGAAGGGTAGTAACAACTTATTCATGGTATGGATCCCTTATGACCTGTCATTCGCAGTATGCACTTTGATTATAGCAAGCCGAAACGCAATAAGTGCAACTACAAAATAATAGAGTTGGTAATAAACAGGTAATCAATCACAGAAATGGTCGCTTGTTTGCCCCGTGGGATTCCGTTTTAATGCGTTGCAATGAATACCAATCTGCCTCTTTTTATAGGATTTCGCTACATCCGCAGCAAGCGACGCAATGGTTTTGTGTCTTTTGTCTCGTTGTTGTCATTTATTGCTATGGCGTTAGGCATTATGGCACTGATTGTTGTTTTGTCAGTGATGAATGGCTTCGATCATGAGATCAAAAAGAGAATCCTTAATGTCGTTCCCCACGTCAGTGTGGGTAGTGATGCGGGCATTGTGGATTGGCCAAAATTGGGGGCCATCGCTCTCGAGGTGGAGAATGTCGAGGCATACGCTCCCTTTGTTGAAGGCTATGGTCTATTGTCATCTTCTGGGCTCAGCCAAGGGGTGTTGGTGCAGGGCATCGACCCAGAGCTAGAGAGTGATGTCAGTCCTATCAGCCAATATATGGTGGTGGGTGAAGTGGCATATTTACAACCCGGTGAATATGGCATTGTGCTAGGAAATCTATTGGCGCGATCCCTTGGTGTTATCAAAGGCGACTCTGTCATTTTGTCTACGCCTGAACTCAATGTAACGCCTGCTGGTATTTTTCCTCGCTACAAACGTTTTCGTGTCCTTGGTGTTTTTCAAGTAGGAGCTCAGGTTGATAATGGCCTAGCCTTTATTCACTACCAGGATGCACAGAAGCTCTTTCGTCTTGCCAACAAAGTAACGGGTGTGAAGCTGCGAATAGTGGATCCTTTTTCGGTGGAGATGACAGCCAAGGCACTCGAGGAAAAGGCTGGAGAGGGTTTGGTGGTTAAAACCTGGGCGATGGAGATGAGTAGCCTGTTCCAAGCGATTAAAATGGAAAAAAAAGTGGTGGGTGTGCTACTTGCGGCTATCGTAACCGTGGCAGCATTTAATATTATTGCTAGCCTGGTATTGATGGTTGCTGACAAGCGTCGAGATATTGCTGTATTACGAACCTTGGGTGCTGAGGCAAATACTGTTTCAGGCATTTTTATTGTTCAGGGCAGTGTTATTGGTTTTTTTGGCGTCATCACTGGTGCCGTATTGGGGTGCCTGCTGGCCATCTTTGTCGGTGATATTGTTAGTGGGTTGGAGCAGGTGATGGGTTTTCAGGTGTTTGATCCGAATGTTTATTTCATCAGCCAATTACCCTCAAAACTGTTGTGGCAGGATGTGGTATGGATCTGTTGTCTTGGATTGGGGCTGAGTGTGTTGGCTACACTATACCCGGCCAGGCGTGCAGGCCAGGTGTTACCAGCGGAGGCATTGCGTTATGACCACTGATAGAGAATACGTGCTGCAATGTAGTGGATTATCCAAACACTATATTCAAGGCGAAGATGAAATAGCGGTTATCAGTGACATCTCTCTTGATATACGCTCAGGCGCACGTGTTGCTATTGTGGGTGCTTCAGGCTCAGGTAAAACAACATTGTTAAATCTATTGGGGGGGTTAGATGATCCTTCCGATGGCTCTGTTCGAGTGATGGATGTTGATTTAGCGCCGATCAATGAGTCTGGTCGGGCTCGCCTCCGTAATAAATATTTGGGTTTTGTTTATCAGTTTCACCATTTACTGGGTGAGTTTAGCGCTCTTGAAAATGTTGCTATGCCATTGTTGATTGGTAAAGTTCCTGTTTCAGAGGCTAGAGCCCGGGCCAATGAAGTCCTCACTCAGGTGGGTTTGGGGCATCGCTGCGGTCATAAGCCTTCGGAGCTCTCTGGCGGAGAGCGTCAGCGAGTGGCCATTGCTCGAGCTTTGGTTACCCGGCCCGCGTGCGTGTTGATGGATGAGCCGACTGGCAATCTTGATCCAGCTACGGCCGAAACGGTTCTTAGCCTATTGCTAAAGTTGAACCAAGAGCTAGGCATTAGCTTTGTTGTTGTGACTCACGACAGCCATGTGGCATCACAAATGGAAAGCATCCTGTCGCTTGAAAATGGCACGCTGATAGATGTGACAACACCCATTAAGTCTATGTCCGCGGCAGCAATAGTGGATGCCAATAGTGTTTAGGCCTTTCTCCCTTTATGTTGGCCTGAGAAATTTCACTTCGGGTAGTAGCAATCGGCTGGTCTCCTTTATTTCTCTATTGGCGATTCTCGGTCTGGTACTTGGCGTGGCACTATTGATCGTCGTTTCGTCAATAATGAATGGTTTTGACCACGAGATGGAGTCTAGAATTCTTGGTGCAATCCCACATGTCAGACTGTTTAAGGAAGGGGGGGTTGACGACGTGTCGTCCCTAATAACAGAGCTAGAAACTCAGGAAAATGTTCGTGCCGCAATGCCATTTGCCCAAGTTGAAGGGATGTTGACCAGCCGGGGGAAGACACGACCTGTAGAAATGCTGGGTGTTGATGGAGCGCTCAGTGGTGAGTTTATTGGTCAGTTTGTGTCCCCCGAATTATTTACCTCTTTTCAAGGCGATGAAAGGATGGTGTTGTTGGCAAAAGGGGTGGCCGAAAAACTGATGGCCTCTGTGGGCGACCGAGTCACACTACTAGTGCCGCGTATAGGCGATCAGGGTCATAACCAGATTTCACCTAAGTTGAGTGTCTTTACCGTCGCTGGAATTTTCGAGACACATACTACCATCGACCAGCATATTGTCTTGGCTCAGCTTGAAGTGGTGGGCGTTTTGGCTGGCACCCATGGCTTGCCGCAGGGTATGCAGATTAAGCTGAATGATATTTTTCAGGTACGCCAAACTGGGTTTGATCTACTGCGAGCATTGCCTTCCGGTTACCGATTTTCTGACTGGATTCAAACCCATGGCAATCTTTATCAGGCCATAAAAATGTCCCGGAATATGGTTTCTCTACTGGTCTTTTTGATTATTGGTATTGCCGTATTCAATGTCATTTCGATGTTAATGATGACGGTGATCGATAAGCGTTCTGCCATTGCTATCTTGAAAACACTGGGTGCAACTAATGGTGAAATTATTGCTGTATTCCTGACGCAGGGATTTCTTATTGGCGCCGTGGGCTCACTTCTGGGTGCCTTGATTGGTATTGGTTGTGCCTGGAATGCCTCTGCCATTGTCAGTGGAATTGAATCATTGATGGGATTCCATTTTCTTAATTCGGAAGTTTACCCGATTGATTATTTACCATCAGAGCTAGTGTGGGGTGATGTGTTGTCGATTATTGTTGTGGCTCTTGGGTTGAATTTTTTAGCCACCTTATACCCTGCCGTACGTGCTGCCAGAACTCGGCCTGCAGAAGTATTGCGTTATGAGTAGGCATTCGTAGTTTGTTGCTGAGGCAATCTTAACTACCTCTTTAAGGCTTGTTGTATTGCAGTAGAGGCCCTGTCGTAAGGTCGGGTGAAGCTTCTTTTCTCAATAATTATTACCCTAGGACTCAGCGTTCCCTCGCAGATTTTTCTTCGCGTGCCTTATTGCGCGCCTCCCAGTTTTTGACCACTTTCCATCGCCACAATCGGTGAATAACAACATAGCCAATACCACCGCTGATTAGACCACACAGCAAACTGCCGGTTAACAATGGAAGCCAGATCGCCTCACCTTGGGCAACAGCCCAGTCCCAGCTGAGCTGGATCGTGAAGGGGATTGCTTCTTGGTTGAGTAGCCAAACTCCAATTTTGTAGCTAAAAAGAAAAATGGGAGGGAAAGTCAGCGGATTACTGACCCAAATTAAGGATATAGCTACGGGTAGGTTGGTTCGGAACAACAGTGCTAGCATTGCGGCAACAATGGTTTGCCCCGGAATGGGTAGGAAGGCGCAAAACAGGCCTATGAAGAAAGAGGCTGAGATGGATATACGGTTAATATGAAACAGGTTTGGGTCCCTTAATATAGGGCCCATCCACCGAATAGCACGGCTTTCAACAATTTTATGGGGGTCAGGTAACCACCGTCGTAGAATCTTCTTTGGCATGTTTTTAGGACAACATAAATAAGGTGAGATTATGACGAGTTTTATTAAGATACACTACTGCTTAGGTCAATTGGATACTACGTTTGTGGATGTAATATAAAAGTCATCGTCTGATCCATAAATCCATATTTAGGCTCGTACCGCAGATAGAACTAAGGAATACATTATGGAAACAATCGCTTCCAGTTGGGTGTACACCATTCTTAACTTCTTTGCCGCACTCCTTATCGTATTGTTGGGGTTGCTTGTTGTTTGGCTTGTTGTCATCTATATCCTAGATGTTACACAAACTCAGCAGGCTGTTCGTCGTAATTACCCAGTGATAGGCCGTTTCCGTTACATGTTCGAGCATATGGGTGAGTTTTTTCGGCAGTTTTTTTTTGCTATGGATCGCGAAGAATTGCCTTTTAACCGCTCTGAGCGTTCATGGGTCTACAGGGCTGCAAAAAATATTGATCGCACCCTGGCCTTTGGTTCGACACGGGATTTGCGGCCCGCTGGCTCAATATTTTTTGTTAACTGTGCCTATCCCACGCGTGGTGAGGATGCTGTGGCTCCTAGTCCGATAACCATTGGCCCCTATTGTGAGCAGCCTTATACCACTGCTTCATTGCTTAATATTTCAGGTATGAGTTATGGCGCATTATCAAAGCCTGCGGTTCAGGCTCTATCCAAGGGGGCGGCTAAATCCGGTTGTTGGTTAAATACGGGAGAAGGAGGGCTTTCTTCCTATCACCTCGAGGGAGGTTGCGATATTGTCTTTCAGATTGGCACGGCCAAATTCGGTGTTGGCGATGAAAACGGGAACCTCAGTGAGGCGTTGTTGCGTAAGATTGCGGCACATCCTGAAGTCAAAATGTTTGAACTCAAATTAAGTCAGGGCGCTAAACCTGGTAAGGGTGGAATTCTTCCTGGAGTCAAAGTGACGGAAGAAATTGCCACTATCCGGGCAATTGAAATTGGTAAGGATGCCATAAGTCCCAATCGTCACGCAGAAATTGTAGATGCTGAAAGCTTATTGAATATGATTGTTAGGATACGTGAAATCACAGGGAAACCTGTTGGTTTTAAAAGTGTTATTGGTGACACTGATTGGTTAGAAGCGTTGTTTTGTTTGGTTCTGGAGAGAGGTAGAGAGTCTGCTCCAGACTTTATCACTATCGATGGGGCTGAAGGGGGCTCTGGAGCGGCCCCTAAAGCACTGCTTGATTTTATGGGTTTACCGATTGGCGAAAGTTTGCCAGCGGTGGTCGATTTACTCTGTGGTTATGGGCTGCGTGACAGAGTCAAAGTGATCGCCTCGGGAAAGATGGTCGTGCCTTCTAGTGTAGCTTGGGCTCTCTGTATGGGTGCAGATTTTGTCGCAAGCGCTCGTGGATTTATGTTTTCTATGGGTTGTATTCAAGCGATGCAGTGTAATAAGAATACGTGTCCCACCGGGGTGGCAACACACAACCCAAAACTCCAGCGTGGCTTAAATCCAACGCTTAAGTCAGAACGGGTGGCTAATTATATTTTTAACATGACCTATGATATTGGGATGATTGCGCACTCCTGTGGTGTGCTGGAGCCTAGGCAGTTAAGGCGTACCCATGCCAGAATCGTAACCACGTCGGGGCATTCCGAAACACTGGAGAACCGATACCCGTCTCTGAGCACTGGGTCTCTGAGCACACTGGTAGCTGAAAAAGAAGAGGGGTAGCGTGGGTGGGGTTTCTCATCAGCACGGGAATCATGAGCTAAACTGTAATGTAACATGAGGCATGTTTCACATCGGGTAAATCCCCAACTAAAGGGAGAGAGATGGGACAGGCAATAGATAAAGTCAATTTTAGTCATCGTGATTTCAAGGCATTTGGACGGAAATTACATCAGTGCTTGAATGCGCTTGAATTACTCCTAGAGCGACCAAGTTTTGGTCGTGGAGAAGCCAGTATTGGCGCAGAACTTGAACTGTACCTGCTTGATAGTAAGGGGTTACCCCTCCCTGATAATGTGGCCATCCAGAAGCAGTTTGGTGATCCTCGTCTGACTCTTGAACTCAATCGATACAATCTTGAGTACAATCTCAGCCCCGTGACGGCGGCTGGAGAACCCTTTTCTGCCCTTGAGCAACAAATGCTCGACGCCTTATATCGCCTACAACTTTTGACCGAAAAGCAGGGGGGGAATGTGTTGCCCATTGGCATCCTACCCACCCTGCGCAGTGATGATTTTGGTGAAAGCGCGATGACGGATGAGCTTCGATATCATGTACTTGCCGATATGCTGCATAAAATGCGGGACCCGTCTTTTGGTATCAATATCGACGGAGAAGATGCTATACGCCTAGTGCAGGGTGATGTAACACTTGAGGGAGCTTGCACCTCTTTTCAGCTTCATTATCGAATAGAGCCAGCTCGCTTTGCTTCCCTGTGGAACTGTATTCAGTTGGTGACACCATTGGTGCTCGGTCTGTCAGCCAATTCTCCTCTGTTATTGGGTCACCGTTTATGGCACGAAACCAGGGTGCCCTTATTTAAACAGTCTATTGATGGTAGGGGTGGAGTGGGCCATGAGTGGCGAGATCCTGAAAGAGTCAGCTTTGGACACGGTTGGCTGAGGGGTGATCCCATGGCTTTGTTTCGGGAAATGGTGCAGTTGTATCGTCCAATGATTCCCTTGAGAACCGATGAAGACCCCATCAGCGTGGTGAAGCAAGGTGGTATACCTCGGCTTGAGGAGCTCTGCCTGCACGACGGCACAATCTGGTCATGGAATCGACCCATTTACGACCCTGAGGGTGATGCTCACCTCAGAATTGAAATGCGTGCATTGCCTGCGGGGCCAACACCCATTGATATGGTAGCAAATGCGGCGCTATTTATTGGTCTTGCAGAAGGTCTTGTTGATCAGACTGACCCCTTGCTTTCAGCAATGCCATTTTCCTATGCTGAGTACAATTTTTATCGAGCATCACAGTTTGGATTGAAGGCGAATATTCTTTGGCCAGATCCGCTACAAAATGGATTACAGGAAAGACCCTTGATCGACGTTGTGAGCCAGCTTTTGCCCATTGCTGCTTATGGCCTAGAAAAAATATCAGTTAGCAGTCAAGAGTCAAAGCGGTTGTTGGCAGTGATTGAAAACCGACTAAATACTGGCCGTAATGGTGCCATATGGCAGTTGAAAAATTACTCTGATTTGTTGTCAAGTAATCTCCGTAGACCAGAGGCCTGCCGGCGCCTCGTTTCGGCTTACGGAGAGCGGTCGGTATCCAATACTCCCGTATCAGAGTGGAGTGATATTTAAAAAGGATTATCTAAGGGGTAGGAGAAAATCATCACAGCGTCAGGAGAAAGTGCAGTGACAGGAGAGTATGGCGAAACGCTAACTTTTGAGAAGAGGCTATCTTTGATGCGGCAAGATGTGGTATTTCGTCACTGGGCGTGCCCCTCACCTGAGCAGATTTCACCAACGGTTCCGAGCTTTCTGGCTCAACTTGGTGGCCCCACCATTATTCAACTCAATGGCCGTGATAATACCCGTTGCCGAGTTGTTGTCACACTATTGCATGGGAACGAACCTTCTGGATTAAAGGCTATTCATCAGTTATTACTTTCCGGAATCCAGCCAGAAGTAAATCTGTTGTTGGCAATTGTATCGGTTGATACAGCATTGACGGAACCACTGTTTTCCTACCGTTTTTTACCGCATCAACAGGATATGAATAGACTATTTTCTCCACCTTTTGAGGGCCATTTGGGAATCGTGGCAAAAGCCCTTATTGATATTATTCGCGAAGCTCAACCAGAAGCTGTTATTGACATACATAACACCTCTGGGGATGGACCGGCCTTTTCAGTTTGTGTGGGTCACCACGCTCGCTATTTGGATATTGCCGCACTCTTTACACACCGGTTGATCATCACCGGTCATAGGCTGGGTGCATTGATGGAAGTTCCTGGCTTAGGTTGCCCCGTCCTCACAGTAGAATGTGGTGGTTCTAGGCAGGTGCAGTCCGATGATGTTGCTTACCAAGGGCTGACACGCTTTGTTACCAAGCCCCAGTTGTATCTGTCTATCGCCTCAGAAGAGATGGATATTTACCATCACCCGGTACGCTTGGAGCTAAATAAGGGGGGGCGGCTTTGTTATGCGGAGGAGCGCCAAGCAAATATGGATATCACCCTCCCTTATCACATTGATCGGCGTAATTTTGGTGTGGTTAGACCTGACACAGCATTGGCTTGGCTAGGTTCGCGCGGTATTCGTGCGCTCAGGGTACAAGATCTACAGGGGAATAATATCATTGACGAGTTCTTTGTTGATCAGGGGGGTAAGCTCTACCCACGAACAACACTGAAGTTATTTATGGCGACAACCAATCCTGATATTGCCGTCAGTGATTGCATTCTCTATGCGGTGAAAGAAACAGATCATTATTCGGAGGAAACGGTCGATGATGAGGCAGGCTGGAATTAATGTTGGTTGGCCTATTGGGTCAGTTTATGACGTTAGCTCGTAAGGGTGTTTAAGTAGCGAGGCACTACTTCAGAAGCGGGGCCGTAGCGTTGTTCCTCAAACTGGGAGCTGTTGATCGAGGGTTCAAGATTTAATTCAACGGTGTGTGCTCCCGCGCTCTTGGCGAGTTCACAAAAACCGGCAGCTGGATAGACATTGCCGGATGTGCCTATAGCGATAAATAGATCGCAGTTATTCAGAGCCTGGTAAATCTCGTCCATAAATAAAGGCATCTCGCCAAACCACACTATATGGGGCCGGAGGCTACCTGCTATATGGCAACAATGACATTGGGACAGGGGTGATGTGCTTTCCTTGCATTCAAATATATCACCAGATTGGCTGCAACGAATTTTTAATAACTCACCATGCATGTGGTACAGAGAATGGCTTCTCGCCCGTTCATGTAGGTTATCAATATTTTGGGTGATCAGAGTGTAATTCCCCGAGAATCTTTGTTCAAAATCAGCTAATGCTAAATGTGCGGAATTAGGTTCTATACCCTGATGAAGCAACTGCTCACGCCGTTGGTTGTAAAAGCGGTGAACGGTGACCGGATCTCTTTCGAAACCCTCTGGGGAGGCCACCTCTTCAATATGATGCTCTTCCCAGAGCCCGTCACTAGCTCTAAATGTACGGATTCCCGACTCAGCAGAAATGCCGGCTCCGGTGAGTACAACCACTGATTGGTAGGGTGTTCCGGTCATGATGGAGAACTCTATAGCGTTTATAGCTAGTAACTTTTCACCGGTAATGAATGATGCAGCTAAACTTTTTCTGGATCAATTTGTCACACTGGGAGCATATTCTGTCAGAATCCCAACATGCGCGATACAACCCCCCTGTTACTGAACACTGATTTCCCTCCTCTAGAAAGAACTGCACTCTCAACGTTGCAGATTAATCTGGGCTATCTTTGCAATTTAAGCTGTACCCACTGCCATGTAAATGCGGGTCCCAGCCGTACTGAATTGATGGACCTCGCCACTATTGAAATCGTCTTGGAGGTACTGCGACAAAAAAAAATAACGACGCTGGATCTTACCGGTGGTGCCCCGGAGATGAACCCCCACTTTCGTTATCTGGTCTCAGAAGCCAGCAAGTTGGGAGTTGAAGTCATTGACCGCTGCAATCTAACCATTTTGTTGGAGCCTGGTTATCAGGACTTGGCTCAGTTTCTTGCTGATCATCAAGTCACCGTGGCCGCTTCACTTCCCTGCTATTCAGAAAAAAATGTCACAGAGCAACGTGGAAAAGGCGTATTTCAGCAAAGCATCGATGCGCTGACACTACTTAATGAGATTGGTTATGGCGTCGATCCAACGCTCCCGTTGAACTTGGTGTATAACCCAAATGGCGCTTTTTTACCGCCTGACCAGCGGCAATTGGAGGCCGAGTATAAAGCACGGCTTAGCACCGATTACGGTATTACGTTTAATCAACTGTTTACAATTACCAATATGCCCATTAGTCGTTTTGGTGCGGTACTTTTGGCGAAAAATGGGTATGAGCCGTATATGCAGCTTCTAAAGGACAATTTTTTAGCGCCCAATTTGGACGCGGTGATGTGTCTGCAAACGGTGAGTGTAGATTGGCAGGGATATCTCTATGATTGCGATTTTAATCAGATGCTTGAAATCCCTATGCCTCTACCTAAGCTAGAGTCGAGGAGTGTGATTATCTCGGACGGACGTCGACATTTACGAGATTTACTGAAGGTTGATGTTGTCGGTCAGGCCATTATGACGGCTGACCATTGCTATGGTTGTACGGCGGGCCAAGGTAGTAGTTGTGGCGGCGCGCTGGACTAATCATGGCCGTACCTCTCAGTATCATCATTCCTACGCTTAATGAACAGGCAGAGATAGAGTCTTGTCTTAAAAACCTACAAGCCCTCCGAAAAATGGGTGTCGAAGTGATTGTCGCTGATGGTGGGAGCATGGATCAAACCTGTGAATTGGCAACGCCGTATGCCGATCAAATAGTAAGTAGCGAGCGAGGCCGAGCACGACAAATGAATACTGGCGCTGAGTTTGCCAGCGGAGAGCATCTGTTATTCCTACATGCTGATACCGAACTACCATCCGACTTTTCTATAGCATGGTTGGCCAGCCTTCAATGGGGATTTTTCCCTGTTAAATTAAGTGGTTCAGCATGGCAGCTCCGATTGATCGAGCGAGCTATGAATATACGGTCACGATTGTTCGGTATTGGTACGGGTGATCAAGCATTGTTTATACGTCACACATTGTTCAAATCGCTTAGTGGTTTTGCTGAGATACCCCTTATGGAGGATGTGGAATTTTGTCGCCGTTTGAAATCTATTAGTAAGCCAGCTTTTCAGCGAGGCGCTGTAACCACCTCGAGCCGTCGATGGGAGCAGCGAGGGATTGCTCGTACGGTAATGCAAATGTGGTGTTTACGCTGGGCCTATTTTTTTGGCGTCTCGCCCGAAAGACTGGCCCGGCACTACTATTCATCATGACGGTATGGCCCATAATGACAGCGCGATCCAGATCGACAGTATTGTCCAGAACAAAGTTGCAGTACCCTGACAGTTGTCTACTGCAATTTGCTAAAGCCCCTATAGTCGGACAGGTAAAAACTCGCCTTCAGCCTGCTTTGGATGAAGAGGGTTGTTTGGCCTTGCATCGTGCCTTGGTGAAATACCAGTTTGATGTGCAGCAGTCAGCCGCAGTATCAAATGTGGAGCTATGGTGTAGTGCTGAACATCGTTTTTTTCATCAGTTAATCGAGGGATCAGATACTCTGCTTGCTCTACAGCAAGGGCGTGATCTTGGAGAGCGAATGGCCAATGCATTTGCTGCCCGGTTAACGCAATTTAATCGTGTGATCATTATCGGCAGTGACTGCCCAGCCATTAACAGTGAGTACGTTGCGCAAGCATTCGCGGCTCTCGATAACAATGTGCCTGCAGTATTTGGCCCTGCCGTCGATGGAGGGTATGTGTTGATAGGGTTAAATTGCTTAAATCTAACCTTGTTTACTGATATTCCCTGGGGAACAGGGGAGGTGATGACCGTGACACGGAATAGGTTGAATAGTATGGGTTGGCGCTGGAAAGAATTGCCGTCCTTACCTGACATTGATCGCCCGGATGACCTCGTGGAGCTGTCACATTTCGATGAGTTGAAAAACTTTTCTATTGAAAATAGATAACATATTGAAATATAAGGGTATATTTTTCTTGACGACGTTCCGTTTTAAGCCTATTTTTCGAGAAACAGGTAGTGGCAAATCACTACCTTGCTGAGGTAGGTGGTATCGAGATGAAGGAGTTTCGGTATGAGTGGTAAAAATGCGCTAGAAGACAATGATTTTGATGTAGAGGACGACGCTACAGGTCAGGATGTTAAAGAGGTTGTCAGTGCTGCTTGGGCTGACATCAGGCGCCGGTTGGAAGACCAGCTCGACGAAAGACGTTTGCAAAAAAATATTCAGGATTACGACTTCGACCTGGATTGATATCCGCTGCTCAGTTCATTTGCATCTTGATTGATGTTAATCCTGTTATCTTTTCTCTTATTTGCTCAAGTTTTTGGCATAATACCGGCTTTATTAAAAGCCGGATTATCCATTGTCATCCCAAACCGCCATGTTTTCACTACACTCTGTCGCCTTTGAGCGGGATGACAGACGGTTTTTTTCTGATATTAATTTGACACTTGTGCCGGGTGATATTCTCCAAGTTGAAGGGCCCAATGGCTGTGGCAAGACCACGTTGTTACGAATTATTTCTACTGCATTGAGCCCTACTTCTGGGCAATTGTTGTGGCACGGTAAAGATATCTCTCGGCATCGATTGGATTATCTCTCAAACCTGCTATTTTTAGGGCACCTTCCTGGGCTAAAGCAATCACTTTCACCTGAAGAAAACCTACTGTGGTGGCGTCGTATTAATGCCAATAATAGTCAGTTAAGTAATAGACAGGTTTTAGCCAAGATGGGGCTTAGTGGCTATGAAGATGTGCCTTGTTACGCATTGTCTGCTGGTCAGCAACGGCGTGCTGCACTCGCTAGGTTACTGATTACCGAGGCATCGTTGTGGGTACTGGATGAACCCTTTACCGCTATTGATAAACAGGGTGTAGTTCAACTTGAAGGGTTGCTGATGGACCACGTGAACAAAGGTGGGGTGGTTATCCTGTCTACTCATCAGGATTTGCGGATTGAGGGTATTCTACGGTTGTCTCTGCCATTGTTGGCGGAGGTAGCCTGATCATGGCTGGTATTTTTTCGACCATTCTCCGGCGTGACCTGCTGCTGGCATGTCGCCATAGGGGTGAAATAGCCAATCCGGTGATTTTCTTTTTTATCGTGGTGACACTGGTACCACTGGGCTTGACGCCAGAAGCTAGTCGTTTGGCCGAAATTGCTCCCGGTATTTTATGGGTGATGGCACTTTTGGCATCGTTGTTATCGGTAGAGGGTTTGTTTCAAAGTGATTATCGTGACGGTACATTAGAGCAGCTACTGATCACACCACAGCCCCTTTATCTTATGGTTTTGGCTAAGGTACTTGCACATTGGTTAATCACGGGCCTTCCTTTAACTCTTCTGGCACCCATTTTAGGTATGATGTTGTCCCTGCCAAAGGCCGGCTATTTGCCTCTAGTGTTCAGTTTACTCATGGGTACAGCAGTGCTGAGCCTAATTGGTGCCATAGGTGCAGGTTTGACAGTAGCATTAAGGAAGGGTGGGTTGTTGTTGTCATTGATCGTGATGCCACTCTACATGCCGGTGCTGATATTCGGCGCCAGTACGGTTCAGCGGGCAGTTGATGGGTTTTCTGTTGCGGGGCCGTTGGCGGTGTTAGGTGCGTTACTGGCTTTTTCACTATTGGTCTCGCCCTTTGCTACAGCGGGTGCGTTACGAGTGAGTATGCACGGTTAAAAAAGACGGTTGGTGATGTTATTGAGTAGCGAGGGTTAAAAGACAAAGATGTGGCAATGGTTTTATCGCTTGGGGTCACCACGCTGGTTTTATCAAACCAGTGGTAAATGGCTACCATGGTTGTCTGTACTGACTGCGATACTGTTGGGTGTCGGTGTGGTGTGGGGGTTGGGTTTTGCTCCGGAAGATGCGAAGCAGGGCAATAGCTTTAGAATTATTTATATCCATGTTCCGGCATCTTTTCTCGCATTGGCTGGCTATTACGTGATGGCCATTGCGGGCGCTGTAGGCCTGATTTGGAAAATGAAGTTGGCTGATATGGTGATGAAGTCAGCAGCCCCTATTGGAGCGGTACTAACCTTCGTGGCGCTTGTGACGGGCGCAATTTGGGGTAAGCCAACGTGGGGGACTTACTGGGTATGGGACGCTCGAATAACATCCATGCTGGTATTGTTTTTCTTGTATCTGGGGGTGATTGCCTTGCAATATTCCTATACCAGTCAAGATGCTGCGAGTAAGGCCAGTGCTGTGTTATCACTCGTGGGTATGGTAAATATTCCCATCATCTACAAGTCGGTGGACTGGTGGTATACGTTGCACCAGCCTGCCACCATTAGGTTTACTGAGGCTCCTTCTATGCACCCCGATATGTTTCATCCTCTGCTGGTGATGATCCTTGGGTTTTATTGTTTTTATACAGTGGCATTGATTCTTAATACTCGGGTAGAAATTCTTCATCGAGAGCGTCGGACGCGCTGGGTACAAGACATGGTGCTCGAGACACCTATATCTGAGATCAGGGAAGGGCAGAATTAATGTTTCAGTTTGACAGTTTAAGTGAATTTATACAGATGGGAGGCCATGGCACATATGTCTGGGTTTCCTACCTGATTACACTATTAGTACTGGTGTGGTTGGTGGTCAGCCCATTACACCGTAAACGGAAGCTTATGCAGGACGTTATCAGACAGCAATGTCGGGAAGCCGCGCGTCAGAAAAACGCCGATATAGTACAAAACACATTCCAAGGGTAGAGTGCGGCAATCTCAAGTTTGCCAGCTTCGATATTAAAGAGACAGAGAAAGAGAAAGTTATGCATCCAATTCGTCGCCAACGGCTTTTTCTGGTTGTTTTTATTGTCGTCACGGCCTCCATTGCGGTAGGCCTGTTGAGCTTCGCCCTTCGGGAAAATATTAATTTGTTCTATCCGCCTTCAGATATTGTTTCTGGTGAAGCTCCTGTGGGTGTACGTATTCGTGCCGGCGGTATGGTGCTGGGCGGCAGCCTAGAGAGAGCCAGTGATTCCCTTTTTATGAGCTTTCAGATTACCGATGGGGAAGCTGATGTAGAAGTTCATTACACCGGTATTCTTCCTGATCTGTTTGCTGAGGGAGAGGCTGCGGTGGTAATGGGTGAGCTTGATCAGCAGGGTATCTTTATGGCATCAGAAGTACTGGCAAAGCATGATGAAAATTATACTCCGCCTGAAGTGGCCGATGCCATGGAAGCTGCGCATCAACGGGCCTCTGATAACGCGCCATCTACTGATGAGTCTTGATTTTAATATGTTACTGAATTTATTGGTGACCTTTGTTCGGAGGGGAGAGAAATGATCGCTGAATATGGGCATTTTGCACTGATATTGGCACTGATATTGGCGCTGATTCAGTCGGTGATCCCTCAAGCCGGTGCCGCTACAGGGAATCGATTGTGGATGGCCTCAGTCAGGCCTCTAGTGGTGGGCCAGACTCTGATGGTGGTGTTTAGTTTCGGCTGTTTGATTGCTCTCTTTCTCGGGGATAATTTTTCTGTGCGTTATGTGGCAGCAAATTCTAATACCCTGTTGCCCGATTACTACAAGGTCAGTGCAGTGTGGGCAGCTCATGAAGGCTCATTGCTGCTCTGGGTACTCATTTTGGCGTTGTGGAGTCTGGCAGTAGCGATGTTCAGTCGAACGTTACCCCAGCAGTTGGTAGCCAGAGTCTTGGGTGTGATGGGGTTGATCAGCGTTGGTTTCTATCTGTTTCTATTGCTTACATCGAATCCTTTTGAGCGCAGTTTGCCGTTCTACCCTCTTGAGGGTGCAGACCTTAATCCACTGCTTCAGGATATTGGGCTCATTTTCCACCCACCGATGCTTTATATGGGGTATGTGGGTTTTTCTGTCGCTTTTTCGTTTGCCATTGCCGCATTAATCGCGGGACGAATGGATGCTGCCTGGGCCCGTTGGACGAGACCTTGGACGACGGTGGCATGGGTATTTTTGACGCTTGGTATTGCACTTGGTAGTTGGTGGGCTTATTACGAATTGGGCTGGGGTGGCTGGTGGTTTTGGGACCCTGTAGAGAATGCCTCTTTTATGCCCTGGTTAGTCGGCACGGCCTTAGTCCACACATTAGCTGTCACGGAAAAACGGGGTGTATACCGCAGCTGGACTTTACTTCTGGCTATTATTGCCTTTTCGCTGAGTTTACTAGGGACATTCCTGGTTCGTTCTGGTGTCCTGACATCAGTGCATGCTTTTGCGACAGACCCTACACGAGGTATATTTATTCTTGGCTTTCTTGCTGTAGTCATTGGTGGCTCTCTATTGTTGTATGCCCTTCGAGGGCCTGCCGTTAGAGGAACAGCAAGTTTTATTGGACTGTCACGGGAGATGTTCCTGTTAATCAATAATATTCTGCTTGTCAGTATTATGGTGATCATTCTTCTGGGAACACTCTATCCACTGATTGCTGATGTAATGGGGTGGGGAAAAATCTCTGTTGGCCCACCTTACTTCAATTTATTTTTTATACCGTTGATGCTTCTGCTGGCAGTGCTTATGGTTGTTGGTTCAGTACTGCGCTGGAAGCGCAATACATTGTCAGACCTGATGCGTAGTCTCAATATTCCTTTGATATCAGCATTGGTGATTGGGGGTTTACTCCCTTTGTGGTTTCGCGAAAATTATCAGGCTGGGGGCTATCAGATCATGGCCGCAGTTACGGTCGCAGTAGCGGTTTGGGTCTTTACGGTGACGCTGTTAGATGTTTGGCAGAAGACGGGGCGCTCCCGTTCTTTTTGGCAGGGATTACAACGTCTCAAGAGCAGCTACTACGGTATGGTGTTAGCTCATATGGGGGTGGCAGTGTGTATTGTTGGCGCAGGATTGACCAGTATATATAGTGTACAGCGCGATATTCGGATGGAGCCAGGTGAGCAGGCTGACGTTGCTGGTTATCAGTTTGAGTTTGTAGAAATGCGTCCGGTACAAGGACCTAACTATTTTGCCGATCAGGCCTTGATTCTTGTGACGAAGGATAATAAGTCTGTCGCCGAGTTGACACCCGAAAAGCGTCGTTATATGGCCAGCGGCCAAACCATGACAGAAGCTGATATCGACGGTGGGCTTTTTCGCGATCTATATGTTGCGTTGGGGGAGCCACTCATGGGGGATGCTTGGGCTATCAGGGTCTATGTAAAACCGTTTGCACGCTGGATTTGGTTTGGTGGGCTGATGATTGCTGTTGGTGGCCTAATAGCTGTATTGGATAAACGCTATCGACGACAGACGGTTTCTTCCCCTGCGCGGAGCAGTCTGGTAGCAGATGCTTAACAAGATAAGAGAATGACAATTAAGTGGCCAGATTAAAACTGTTTTTACCCCTAGTCGTATTTATCGTGTTGGCGATTTTCCTGCTCAATGGGTTGGATCGCGACCCCAATGCCATGCCTTCAGCGTTGATTGATCGGCCTATTCCGGAATTTTCCCTTGCTGTGCTTGGTGATGAAGGTAACAAGGTAGATCAGGCTATTTTTCAGGGTAAACCTGCATTACTCAATGTCTGGGCTACTTGGTGTATTTCCTGCCGCGTAGAGCATCCTTACCTGAATAAGTTGTCTGGGGAGGGTGTGAGAATTATTGGTCTGAATTACAAGGACGATATTGTGGCAGCCCGTCAATGGCTGGAGGAAAAGGGTGATCCTTACGTCTTAAGTATTGTTGATGACACGGGTCGTATGGGTTTGGATTTAGGTGTATTTGGTGCGCCGGAAACCTATGTGGTGGATAGTTCTGGGACTATACGTTACAAGCATGTAGGTGTGATCGATGATCGAGTATGGCAAAAGCATCTTTTGTCTGTATGGCAACAAATTCAATGAGGCAATAACATGGCAGAAGAAGATTACCAAAGAGGTATGGGTGTTCGACGTCAAGTGATGGGCGATGAGTTCGTGGACCGTGCAATGGCTGCCGTCACTGACTTCACTCAACCCGTTCAGGATTACATTAATGAAAACTGCTGGGGTTCCGTTTGGGCCAGGGATACTCTCCCGCTAAAGACACGCAGTATCATCACTATAGCTACGTTGGCGGCACTAAAGGCACCTAATGAACTGAAAGGTCACGTTAGAGGAGCCCTTCGTAATGGTTGCACCCCAGAAGAAATTCGCGAAATACTTTTACACACAGGTCCTTATATAGGTGCTCCTGCCCTACAGGAAGCTTTTCGTGCAGCAAAGGAAGTGCTTGAAGAATAGCTGGGCTTGGGGTGTGCTTACATAAGACTCCATGTTCAGGGGCGGGCCTGAATTCGTTTTATCCTGCTGGTCAGGAAGTGTTGGCCGAGATGGGCAGTCAATGAAAAATATAGGAATAGGGTAAATGCTCAAGGGCATGCTTAACTACATCATTTTTATGCAGCTATTGGTGATCAGTGGATCAGCGTTATCTGTTGTAGAAGTGAAGGGGTTTTCTTCTGAACAGATGCGAGAGCGATACCATGTGTTGGTCACAGAGCTGCGGTGTCCAAAATGTCAGAATCAAAATTTGGCAGATTCAAATTCACCTATTTCTGTGGACTTGCGAGAAGAAATCTTCCGTATGTTGGAAGAGGGCAAGAACGATCAAGAGATCATTGATTTTTTGGTGGCTCGCTATGGCGAGTTTGTGATGTATCGGCCGCCGGTGAAGAAAACTACATTGATGCTTTGGTTTATGCCCGGTATGTTACTGCTGGCTGGCCTAGTGATCTTACTAAGTGTGCGACGTCGACACGCTGGCGTTACCGCTACCGTGGCTGCATTAGCCGTAGATGAGCAGGCTCGATTAACTAAATTGCTGAGAGATGATAGTCACGATCAGAGCGATGTTTCTGGCGAAAATAGCACCGATGGGGAAGGGAAATGATGTGGTTAATTATGGCGCTGCTGGTATTACTTGCGGCAGGCTTCGTCATTTATCCCTTGTTGAGAAAACCTGTTCAAAATACGCCCGTCACAATAGCGAGTGCTAATGTCATTCTGTTCAACGAGCGGTTGGCTGAATTCGATGGCCAGTTGGCCGATGGACACATTGATGACAATCAATATGGCGATCTGGTGTCAGATCAGCAGCGCCTTCTGCTCGCGGATGAGCCAGAAAATGCGAACCCAAAAGCTTCTGGCGGGCGTGGTGCCTGGTTGTTATTGGCTTGTTTGCTATTATTGCCATTACTAGCATTTAGTCTCTATCAGATGCTGGGGGCTAGTGATGATGTTGCTATTACCGAACTCTTGGAAAAAAGGGCCAATGAGTCCTCTGGAATGAGCGATCTTGCCGTTAAGCAACAATTGGAAAACAAAATTTCCCGGCGCCTGCGTAGCCACCCTGATAATATTTATTATTGGCTAACATTGGCGCGATTACACATGGAAGAAAGTGACTTTTCACAAGCCAGTGTTAAGTATCAGAAGGCCGTTAGTTTATCACCCAATGATTCGAATCTACTGGCTGAGTATGCTCAGGCAGTTTACTTCAGAGATGGTAATAATTTTGAAGGTGGGGCAGGTGCTGTATTGGATAATGCGCTTGCATTAGACCCTGATAACCTGACTGCTTTGGGGTTACAAGGTATTCGTTCTTTTGAGTCGGGCGATTACCAGAAAGCCATTGTCAGTTGGCAGGCGGCTTTACGTGCTATACACCCCAGCACCCCGCAGGCCCAGGCTTTACAGTCCGGCATTGCCCGCGCTCGTCAGGAGCTGGGTCAAGTATTACCTTCCGTTGAGGTTCGGGTCACTCTTTCGCCTGAACTGGTAATCTCTCAGGGGATGGTGGTATTTGTTTATGCTCGTGAGTGGCAGGGTACGCCGATGCCATTGGCAGTGGCTAAATTACAGGTTGAGGATTTACCTACGACAGTGAGGCTCGATGATTCTATGGCCATGCCCGGTGGTAAATTGCTTTCATCTGTTGAGAAAGTAGAAGTGGTAGCTCGAGTGTCCATTAATGGGTCGGCAACACCCGCTGAGGGTGATTTTGAAGGCTCAACGGGTGCTTTTATTCTGGGTGATCAAGCTGAAATTGTGGCAGTAGTAATCGACCGTCAATTATAGTCTTCCGTTGCTTGTGGCTGCTGCCCAGCCGTGTAAAATCACCCTTTTATCTTTGTGTATATAAGCTTGGCTGATACGTTTATGACAGTAACGATAGTTCTGACTGGAATGCCTAGACCAAAGAGAAATCAATGCGCCTAAAATGCATTAAACTCGCAGGATTCAAGTCCTTCGTTGACCCGACTACCGTGTCTTTTCCCAGTAACCTCTGTGCTGTCGTGGGGCCTAATGGTTGTGGAAAATCCAACATTATTGACGCTGTTCGCTGGGTAATGGGTGAAAGTTCAGCCAAGCACTTGCGTGGCGAGTCAATGACCGATGTAATCTTCAATGGTTCTGGTGGTCGTAAGCCGGTGGGACAGGCTACCATTGAGCTGATCTTCGATAATTCCGATGGCAGTCTCGGAGGGGAATATGCCAGCTGGAGTGAAATCTCCATCAAGCGCAAGGTAACCCGGGATAGTCAGTCTAACTACTACCTTAACGGCAACAAATGCCGCCGTAGGGATATCACGGATATTTTTCTTGGTACTGGTCTGGGGCCGCGCAGCTACGCCATCATTGAACAGGGCATGATTTCCAGTTTGATAGAGTCTAAGCCCGATGAGCTTCGGGTTTATATTGAAGAAGCAGCGGGCATCTCTAAATATAAGGAGCGCCGCAGAGATACAGAAAGTCGCATGCGGCGCACCAAAGAAAATCTAGAACGTCTTGCTGATATTCGTGAAGAACTGGGTCGCCAGTTGAACCGCTTGGAACGTCAATCCCAGGCGGCAGAAAAATATGCTGAATTTAAAAAAGAAGAGAGACAGAGCAAGGCGGAGTTACAGGCTTTGCGTTGGCGAGGACTTGAGTCCCAGTCAATAGAGCGCCGTAAGTCCATCAGTCAATATGAGTTGAAGGTAGAAGCGCTCGTGACCGAGAGGAGCGGGTGTGATACGGCGATGGAGCGGCACCGTGCTGAATCCACAGAGCTGGGAGATGCATTTAACGAGGTTCAAGGGCGTTACTATGCCGTTGGTGCTGAAGTAGCACGTATTGAGCAGGCTATTCAGCATGTACAAGATCGTGCACGAGAATTGCAGCAGGATTTGGCACAAACAGAACGAAATTTTGTTGAGTCAGAAGAACACTTGCGGGTGGATCGTCAGAAAGCGCTGGGTTGGCAAGCAGAATTGCAGGAGATCTCCCCAGAACTTGAAAAAATTGTAGCTGCAGAGATGTTGTCGCAAGCTGCCTTACAGCAGGCAGAGGAAGCCATGCAAAACTGGCAAGCCACATGGGATGAGTTTAATCACACGGCATCCGAGCCTCGTCAGCAAGCAGAAGTACAACAATCGCGTATTCAACATTTGGAACAGGTTTTACGTCGACTGGCCGAGCGGCTCGAGAATGTTCAGAGTGAATATCAGGGTTTGAGTGACAGCCCTGTACAGGAAGAAATTTCGTTATTACAAGAACAGTTGGCCGAGGTCGATCTGGCCTCCGAGGAAAAGAAAAACCATCTCGATAAAATTACTGAGCACATGGAAAGTTCGCGTCATCAAGGGCAGCAGGCCAGTGTTCAGCTGGATGAGTCACGTACCACATTACAGACCATGCTAGGTCGCAAAGCTTCTTTGGAAGCCCTGCAACAAGCTGCTCTGGGTGGCGAGGGTGATCAACAACAATGGCTTGAGAGTAATCAGCTTGAGAGTAAACCACGGCTAGCAGAAACCCTTCAGGTGCAGCCCGGTTGGGAAACAGCGGTAGAAACGGTATTAGGCGGTTATCTTCAGGCTATTTGTATCGAGAACCTGGATGGTCTCAGTGGTCAGTTGGATG
This sequence comes from Cellvibrionales bacterium UBA4451, assembly GCA_002390285.1. Lineage (GTDB taxonomy): Bacteria > Pseudomonadota > Gammaproteobacteria > Pseudomonadales > Porticoccaceae > Porticoccus. The sequence continues at coordinate 80,486 of DGPB01000015.1, forward strand.
CGTTTACTCAGGGTGAATTGGTCTTGGTGGATAAATCATCGGGTAACTGTTCCCACGCTGAACCAGCTGAAGCACTCTCTAGAATGGTAGAAGGTGAATATTCTGCAGCGCTCCTCAGTGGTATCTATGCTGTGGATGACCTCAATGCGGCACTGGTCTTGCGTGAAAAGCTGGGCGCGGCTGAATCGGTGGTAACACGAGACGGCCTATGGTTGGGCGCTAATTGGCTGCGAGTTGCGCGTGATCAGGATGCTAAGGTTGGGATTCTGAAACGGCGGAAAGAACTGGAAGAATTAGATGCTGAATTGATTGGCTGCAGAGAAAGAACTACTGGATTTGAACAGCAAAAAAGTACTAGCGAAAAACAACTTCGCAACTTGGAATCTCAGCGTGAAGTGATCAGCAGAGAAGTAGCTGAGCAACAACGTCAATACGCAGAGCTGCGCTCCAAGCTCAGTGCAAGCCAAATGCAGGTTGAGCAGTTTGCAGCCCGTCGAGATCGTGCGGACAAGGAATTAACGGAAGCTAAACAGCAGCAGCAGCTAGAACAGGAAAATCTGGCTGAGGCCCGACAGCTATTATCCGATGCCATTGAAGTTATGGGGCAGGATACCCAACGTCGTGAAGAATTATTGGGTCAGCGGGATGACTGTCGTTCGGCGTTAGATCAGGCTCGACAGAGCGCCCGACATGACCGTGACCGCAGCCATGAATTGGCCATGCGAGAAAAATCAGTGAGTACTCAGCTGCAATCAATTCGTGAGGGTATTAGCCGCTTGGAAGTTCAGGTTGCCAGGCTGAAAGAACGCCAAGAACAATTGCGTGAGTCCTTTAATCAGGACGAAGACCCGACTTTGGAACTAAAAGAACAGTTGGCCGGCCAGCTGGAAGTTCGATTGGGTGTTGATAAGGAATTGGCTGATGCGCGTCGTGCTGTTGATGCCGTTGAGCACCTGATGCGCGAGGTCGAAAAGAATCGTAGTGTACTTGAGCAGGCTATTCAGGAGCAACGCACCCTACTTGAACAGCAGCGGTTAGTAGCACAGGATCTTGCTACTCGCAGTAAAACTATCGAAGAGCAGATCAGCGAGCATCATTTTGATTTGGATCCACTACTTGATTCTCTCCCTGAGGATGCTGATCCTGCCCAGTGGGAGCGGACACTTGAGCGACTTGGGCAGAGAATTCAACGGTTGGGGCCAATAAATTTGGCGGCTATTGATGAATTTAAGGTGGAGTCAGAGCGCAAGGACTATCTGGACGCGCAAAATGCCGAGCTGGAAGATGCACTGGAAACACTAGAAAGTGCTATTCGTAAAATTGACCGAGAAACACGTACCCGTTTCAAAGAAACTTTTGACCGTATCAACGTATCGCTACAGGAGCTGTTCCCGAAACTATTTGGTGGCGGACATGCCTATTTGGAGTTGACTGGTGAGGACTTACTGGATACGGGTGTCACCATCATGGCGAGACCCCCCGGTAAGAAAAACACGACTGTTCATTTACTCTCAGGGGGAGAGAAGGCGTTGACGGCGATTGCCTTGGTGTTCTCAATTTTCCACCTCAATCCCGCACCCTTTTGTATGCTGGATGAGGTCGATGCGCCACTGGATGATGCTAATGTGGCTCGCTATGCTCGAATGGTGGAAGAAATGTCTGCCAAGGTACAATTTGTTTATATCTCCCATAATAAGATTGCCATGGAAATGGCAAATCAGCTGATGGGTGTCACCATGCACGAAGCGGGTGTGTCGCGGTTGGTCAGCGTTGATGTAAATCAGGCTGTAGCGTTAGCGGAAGCCTAAGTGGAAGCATAGCGAGCTGATAAAGGCTGCGTTGTTTCAGGGCTGATACATGATTATTAAATTATGATTAAAAATTTATAGGTTTGATGAAAGATGGAATTTGGTGCTCGCGAAATGATGATTGCTTTGGGTGCTCTGGTGGTGTTGGCTATCATGCTCGATGTGATTCGTCGCATTCGAAATGCTCGTTATGAAAAAATTCATATGCCGCGACGTAAGCAGCCGATTTTTGATGATGACGATCGCGATGATTACGGTAGTGAATTACCCAGTGGGGGTTCGCGGGTAGTGAGTGTTCGTGATGAGGCAGGTGTGGCAGAGTTTGGTAAAGCAGTCAGAGAACGTGCTGAAGCCAATAAACCTAAATTATCGATATTCATGCAGGAGCCGGAGCAGCCCAGTCTCAATCTTAATGAACCTGCCGATACCGATGACAGCGTCAACGTCGAAGAACCTAATAACGTCACCTTGAGAGAGCGAGAGGAAAGACCAAAAGCCAAGGAGAAATTGCCTGTAGCCAGTGTTGTGGTATTGCACTTGATGGCTCGAGAGGGTGAATACTTTCCAGGTGACCAGCTATTGGAGTCTTTATTGAGTCAAGGTCTGCGTTATGGCTCTATGAAAATATTTCATCGTCATACCGGTGAAGACGGTTCTGGACCTGTCATGTATAGCGTGGCGAACTCGGTTAATCCAGGCACCTTTGATCTGAACAGTATGGATCAACTTCTTACGCCGGGAATTAGTCTGTTTTTTGCTATGGAGGATGTTGAAGATCCATCTGCCACATTGAATAGTCTGCTTTCCTCTGCCAAGCAAATGGCCATTGATCTAAGTGGTGAGCTTAAAGATGAAACCCGCAGTGCCTTGACCCGGCAAACTGAAGATCACTATCGTCAACGTATTACCGACTTCAGTCGAGCCCAGCTGTCCGGAATTGAATAATGGTGGATGTTGATCCTGTAACTCGTGAGGAGGCACTTGCCCTTTGCGAAGAGCTCAATCGTCATAATCACCGATATTATGTGCTAGATAATCCCACTATTCCCGATGCCGAATACGATCGGTTGATGCAGCGGCTTCAACGGATTGAATCCCAGTACCCCTCATTAAAAACTGCTGACTCTCCAACCCAGAGAGTAGGAGGGGAGCCGTTAGCATCATTTAAACCGGTTGCTCACGAAGTGCCGATGTTGTCTTTGGATAATGCTTTCAGTGACGACGAGTTACTGGATTTTAATCGTCGTGTTACGGAATGGCTCAAGCTATCTGGGTCATTGGAGTATGCCTGTGAGCCCAAGTTAGATGGCGTGGCTGTCAGCTTGTTATACCGGGATGGGGTGCTTATACGCGGTGCTACTCGTGGAGATGGTGCCGCGGGCGAAGACATTACTGAAAATGTTCGGACTATCAATTCAATACCTCTAAAGCTACAGACGAATTCACCTCCACATTTGCTGGAAGTCCGGGGTGAAATCTATCTACCTCGAGCCGGGTTTGAAAAGCTAAATACAGAAGCTCGAACATTGGGGGAGAAGCTTTTTGTTAATCCGAGAAATGCCGCAGCAGGAAGTCTTCGCCAATTGGATTCAAAAATAACCGCATCCAGGTCACTGGAAATGGCGGCCTATAGTTTGGGGCGTATTGAAGGATTGGTGCAGCCCGAAACTCACTCAGAAACGCTAGAGCTGTTAAGGCGTTGGGGTTTCCTGATAAATCCTCATGTTGAGGTAACTGCTGATATTGATGGTTGTTTATCCTATTACCGAAAAATGGTAGACATTCGTGATCAGTTACCCTGTGATATTGATGGCATTGTGTACAAGGTTAACAATCTCTATCTACAGCAACGGCTTGGCTTTGTGGCTCGCGCTCCACGCTGGGCCATTGCCAGAAAATTCCCAGCTCAAGAAGAGATAACGCTCTTAAAAGAGGTGGAGTTTCAGGTGGGTCGTACTGGGGCCGTTACACCTGTTGCACGGCTTGAGCCGGTGTTTGTCGGTGGTGTGACCGTGAGCAATGCCACACTACACAATCAGGATGAGGTGGCACGATTAGGCATCAAGGTTGGGGATACGGTGATTGTTCGTCGTGCCGGCGATGTAATTCCTCAAATAGTCAGTGTTGTACTGGAAAAGCGTCCTGTGAATGCTCGGGATATTGTCTTTCCTGACCATTGTCCAATTTGCCATTCACCAGTAGAGCGAGTTGAAGGGGAAGTGGTTACTCGTTGCTCCGGAGGACTTATTTGCTCGGCACAACGTAAGGAAGCCATTAAGCATTATGCCTCTCGTAAGGCGATGGATATCGAAGGCTTGGGGGATAAGCTGGTCGAGCAATTAGTGGATCAAGAATTGGTACATTCCGTTGAGGACCTTTATCGGTTGCAGATAGAGCAGCTGGAAGGGCTTGAGCGCATGGGAAAAAAATCAGCACAAAATTTGTTAGCCTCATTGGATACATCGAAAGAAACAACATTCCCCCATTTTTTATATGCATTAGGCATCCGTGAGGTTGGTGAGGCCACGGCCCGTTCCCTTGCGCAGCACTTTGGTAGTTTGGCGTTACTCTGTTCCTCGACCCGGGAAGACTTGCTGGAAGTGACTGATGTCGGACCTATTGTGGCTCACTTTATTCATGAGTTTTTTCAGCAGACAGACAACTTAGACGTCATAAAACGGCTTAAGGAAGCGGGTGTTCACTGGCCGGATATCATGCCTCAGGATCGACAGTTGTTGCCCTTGTCTGGTCAGACATGGGTGTTGACTGGGGCCATGGATACGATGGGGCGAGCAGAGGCCAAGGAAAGACTCCAGCAATTGGGTGCAAAGGTAGCTGGAAGCGTCTCTGCTAAAACAAGCTGTGTGGTATTCGGTGCGGATGCAGGCTCTAAGCTTAAAAAGGCTAAAAAATTAGGTGTGTCGGTATTGAATGAGGCAGAGTTCTTGGCGATGTTAACGGCGAATGGTTTGTTGTGAGAGTCCCATGTATCAAAGCCCCGAGTCTCAATATAAAGATACCTCTAATTGATTTCATTGAAATCGATGCTTTCTATCTATCCTTCAGATCACTTGGGGCTGTAAAGGTGTTATGGCTATTCTGAAATGAATAATACTGTACCAACGAATAACACAGTGCCAAAGAATAGCCCCAAGGACAGTTTCCGTGCCTATCTAGAGGGTGTGGGGGTTAGTTCCCTAGCGCAGGGATTACAAATTGTATTATTTCCCTGGCTGTTGGTGGGTGTGTTGGGCGAGTCGGCCGAACGGGTTGGCTACGCTCAGATGGCATTGATGCTGCCTCAGTTGTTATTCATTCTTGTGGGTGGTGTGGTTTCAGATAACCGCCCACTCGGTCAGTACTTATTCCGTTTATATATGCTGTACAGCATTCCCTGCCTTATCTTGCTGGTGTCTGTCTGGCAGGGGTGGTTGTCTTTTGGATTGATGCTGTTCTTTGGTATCTGCTTCGGCTGTATTACGGCCTTTGTTCAGCCTGCCAGGGAAACGCTCTTATCTCGTGTTGCAGACAGTCAGCTCCAGAAAGCGGTAGCCAAGGCATCATTTGTCCAGTTTTCGGCACAAAGTGTTGGCATTATTTTGGCGGGTTATCTGGATGAGATCGGTTTGTTGATCCTTATTTCCTTACAAATAGTGTTATTGGTGACATCGGGCTGTTTGCTTCGAAGATGTCTTGGTGCCGTACAGGGTGAGCCTGAGAAAAGAAATCGCTCCACATGGAAAGATATGGTGTCCGGGCTAGAGTTGGTTTGGCAAGATGCACGTTTACTTCAGCTAATGATGGTAGTCGCTGCTACGGGATTCCTGGGGTTTGGACTTTATTTGGTCGCCATGCCGATATTGACTCGAGAGGTCTACCATCAAGGTGTAGCATTCTTTGCCTGGATTCAATTTAGCTTTATGTTTGGCGTGATTATGTCTAACGTATTTAGCATTCGATTTGCTGGTCGTTTTTCTCAGCCAGGGCGAGTGCTCCTCATTAGTCTGCTGATTCGTGGGGGCTTTCTCGTTGGTATTGCCATGCATCCTCCCTCATGGCTATTGTTTCTATTGGTGCTGTTGTGGGGCGTTGCTTCAGGCGTAGCGATGATGCTGGGCCGATCCATGATCCATGAGGCATCTCCTCAGACTTATCGGGCCAGAGTAGTGTCTGTATATCAGTTGGCTGTGTTCGGGGCTGCACCCATTGGTGCATGGGGCAGCGGCCATACCATCGCCGCGATTGGGGTTTTACCCGCAGTTGGTGTGCTGGGAGTAATCACTATATTGGTCGCGATTTCGGCTATGGTTTTTAGCAACCTATGGCAGCCTGTGAAATAGGGATATTGCTCGGAATATCTAGCGTTATCAGTTTTGTTCATCGCGTTAATAGTTAATTCAAATCTATTTGTTAGAGCTGATTACGGAAAGCCAGTAATGCAGCCGTGACGGCGACGTTAAGCGATTCAACACCATTGCTCATTGGGATGCGGATTTGTGCACTACAGAGTTCGGCGACCTTTTTAGATACGCCTTCCGTTTCATTGCCCAGTACATAGACAACGGGCGATTCTACCTGAAACTCACTGAGCAATTGCGCGCTGTGGGACGACAGCGTGCAGCACGTGGCGCCCTGTGCTGTTAGCTTGGGTAATGCTTGTTCTAGGCTATCGCAGTGTATGAGCGTGCTTTTAAACAGGGTGCCCGCACTCGCTTTGATGACCAGCGCAGAGATAGCGGCAGTCCCTTGTTTGGGAAGTAATATGCCATGGCATGGGCTTGCAGTGACGGACCGAATAATCATTCCCAAGTTCTGAGGGTTCGTAATGCCATCCAGAGCAATCAGGCTGTAGTTTTCTTTAGGCGGATTGGCCAGAAAATCATCCAGTAGTTGGTGGTTGGGGCATTCAAGGTCGGCAGCGACCCCTTGATCCTGTTTGCCATTACGTGATATCCGGGATAGTTCTTGGCGGCTGTGATAGACAACCTCCACACTACGCTTTTCAGCCAGATCAATAATTTGTTTGATAATTCCCCCTGGCTTATTCGAATCCGCTAGATGTATGCGATAGCAGGGGATGTCTCTATTCTCCAGTGCTTCGATAACCGGCTTGCGGCCATAGATAGTGAGAAGCCTGTCGAAGAAACGTTTGCGCTGTAGGTGGTCACCCGAGTCGGTAACGTGGGGCATAGTTTTAAGTCCATAGAAAGAACGGGTTATTATACGCACATGGTGGAATTAACGGATAAACAGTTGGCTGGTTTTCGTCAGTTACTGATACAGATACGCGATGAGCTTCGAGTGTTACTCGATATTTCTGCTGAATCGAGTGAAACAGTTACATTGGATCAAACCACGGTGGGGCGGTTATCGCGGATGGATGCCCTGCAACAGCAGCAGATGTCCAGTGCCTGCCGGGCCGGCTATCGTAAGCGACTACTTTCTGTAGAACATGCCCTGTCTGCACTGGATCAGGATGAATATGGTTGGTGTGAAGGTTGCGGTGAAACAATTGATATCAGGCGCTTGGCAGTACGACCTGAGTCTTGTTTGTGTGTTGCTTGCCAAGAGGCCAGTGAGGAGTAAGAGCTGACTTGGTAGGTTTTATCTTGAGTAGTAAATCAGTTTTTACTTTTCAAAATAGAGTTATATGCTCGGACTGCTTTGTCCAACCCCATAGCGATGGCATCCACGGTTAGTGCATGACCAATGGATACTTCTGCCAACCCAGGTATTGCGGAAAATTTTTCCAGATTAACCAGGTTCAGGTCATGCCCAGCGTTTACCCCAAGCCCTAAATCCTGAGCAAGTTCAGCCGCTCTATAGTGTTGCTGAAAGATGGAGTCGAGTTTTTTAGGGTCTCCCCAAGCTTCGGCATAGGGGCCGGTATAGAGTTCGATTCGGTCAGCCCCCACTTGTTTGGCAAGTTCAATCTGAGCTAGATCAGGGTCCATAAATAAGCTCACGCGGATGCCCAATGACTTTAGTCTCTCAATAATCGGTGCCAGATTATCTCCAGTCTGGGTGAGGTTGAATCCATGGTCAGAGGTGAGCTGGTTGTCGCTGTCTGGTACCAAGGTACATTGATCTGGACGAGTTTCTTCTACTAATTGAAATAACCCTGGGTAGCTCCCATTTTCTTCGGCAAAAGGGTTTCCCTCGATATTGAATTCGATATCCTCAAGAGGTGAGGTCAGTTGGCTGAGTTGGCGCACATCATTGGGTCGGATGTGCCTCTGGTCAGGGCGTGGGTGCACGGTTATACCGTCAGCACCATTGGCGATGCACACTCTCGCGTGCTCTACCACATCTGGGTAGTTGCCCTCACGAGAGTTGCGAATGAGAGCAATTTTATTGAGATTGACACTGAGAGAAATACCCATGTGGTTACTCGCTGTCAACGACCTCCGCCTTTATGATGATGATGGGTGTATCGGGTAGGTTGGCGAAGGGTCCTGCAGCCTTTGTGTATACGTGAGATATTTTGTCAGCGACATTTGCGCCTTGAACGACCTTACCAAAGACGGTATAGCCTGGCTGGCCATTTCGGGCATTGAGACTCCAATTGGTGACAACATTAATATAGAACTGAGCTTTGGCGCTGTTGGGATCAGTCTGTCTCGCCATTGCAATCGTGCCCTTCTCATTCTTCAAGCCATTGAGGGACTCATTGATCACTGACTCTCGATCAGGTTCGCGTGCCGAGAGGCTTGGAGTATAGCCTCCAGCCTGAATCATGAAGTTTTCCATCACTCGATGGAAAATCAGGCCGTCATAGTAGTTGTTTTGTACATAATGGAGGAAGTTTTCTACAGTTTTTGGGGCCTTGTCTGGATAGAGTTCCAGCCGGATATCACCTTGGTTTGTCGTGAGTAATACCTGAATCGGTGTTGAAGGCTCGGCCTGTGCTACTGCCAGAAAGGTTGTTAGAAATAATAAAGAAAAAAGTCTCTTAAACATTAGCCCCACTCCGAAAAGTTTTTGCGGCGTCTTAGTCGCGGAATAATTATGGTTAGCAACGCACCTGCTATCACAGCAAACACCCCATAGAGAAACCAAGTGTTTCGCTCCCTATTACTGAGTTGTTCGTTTGCCGCTTTAAGTACATCGATTTCACTTTGTAGCATGCTATTTCTTTCAAGTAACGCTTTATTTTGCTGATTGATAGATATGGCATTAGATGAGATTTTTTTAATGGTTTTTAGTTCACTCGTTACGTCGTTGCTTGTTGCTTGCGTTGACTGAAGCTCCGCGGACAGTCCAGTATTAGTTTGTTTTAGGACTTTTACTTCTTCTGCGAGCTGGTTAGATTTTTTTTCTGCGATTCCCAGTTTTGCTTCCATGCTGGTAATACGGTCGCGGGCCGTGGGTGTATTTTGTAAATAGTGGGAGGGCATCCAGCCATCCAGTCCGCCCTGGGTAGTAATGTGGGTCCAGCCATCGTCATTGGTTTCAATGAGATTTAGGGCTGTACCACTTTTTATACCTCGGTGAAGAATAGAGCAGCGTGAGCAGGGTGATTTCCGAAGCGGCACCCTGTATTCGTCAGAAATATAGACAGTTTGTGCTAGAAGTGAGCTGCTAAATAGGGCGAAGACAGCCGCCAACAATATCCTCATAGTTATCTCATTATGTTCATGGTTCTTTTGTTAGCGTGCTGCTTAATTCTCGTGTTTCTCTTTTTATCTAATAGTTGATAGAAAAAGGACTAGGCAGCAGGTTATGGAAGCACTTTTATAAAGGGCTTAACAGTGACCTGGGCATAGACCCCTCCCTCGATATAAGGGTCTTCATCTGCCCATGCTTGGGCAGCATCAAGAGAATCAAACTCTGCGATTACTAGACTTCCAGTAAAACCGGCATCTCCAGGGGCATCTGAGTCGATGGCGGGGTGTGGGCCAGCAAGTAATAACCGGCCCTGATTTTTTAATGCTTCCAGACGTGCCAAATGCGCTGGGCGGGCAGCCAACCGTTTTTCAAGGCTGTTTTCAACATCCTGGCTGCTAACGGAATACCACATCAGCTTACTCCTTGTGTTTGTCGTGATGGTGAATAACCTCTTCCAGTTTGAGGCCAGTTAGCTTAGTGACTCCCCGGAATAAATAAAAGAGAGCCCCCACGAGAACCAGCATCGCTGGTATAGCAATGACAGGAAAGCTCAGTGCCGTCATTTTGCCTAATTGCTCATTGAATTCAACTGTTCCTGGCTGGCTGGTGATCAAAACCGTGGCAAGAATGTAGTTGAGGATTGAGGAAAGGAAAAAAGATCCTGCTACCAGCCAAGAAGCATTAGCAAGACATTTTTCGAAGCTCTTGTTGTTGCCATTTTCCTCAAGGGCTTCGGCGATACGATCTGTTTGTAGGATTTTGTCGTTGTACAAAAACGTTTTTACCAGTGGGTAAGGTGTTTTCAAAGAAACAATGGTGGCTAGCCCAAATATTGCCGGAATAGTTGCTTCCTTTATGGCGATATAGACGGGGTCGAGTTCCATAAGGCTGATGCCACCAGTGAGTAGAATACTGACAACACCCAAGATGGAGAAAAAATTAAGCCTTCTCAGCGTCACAAAATCTTTAAGCCCGTAGATCACCGGGAATGCCAGTGCAATCACAATAGCCATACGGGTGCCTAGGTATTCATCGCCACTCAGCTTGGTCAAGATAAGGGTTGGAATGATGATGTTAAACGCAAGGTTTAACAGCAAGTTTTCACTTTGGTTGTTTTTTGTACACTTTTGTTTTTGTGGTTTCGATGTATCCATCAGGCGGTACGGCTGTCTGTGTAAGGGTGTAGGCCGCTTATTGTAAGGTAATAGCAGGCAGTAATCGAGAGCGAACGTACTACTTGCCTCAGATTTGTATAGTCTGCTTTACATCACACTTATAAAATCAAAAAGTTGAAATTACTGTTAAAATAAGATCATAATGCGGAAACTAGTACAATAGATTTAACTAAGCACCATAACTTTCTGAAAAATAAGGAAAATAATCATGGGTGTTGTAAGAGCTAAAGAAGAGCTGCTGCAGCAGACCGAGGAAGCCGGTGAGCTAGGGGATTTGTTGATCTCTTATCTGGAGCAACTTGGCGTGGAGTATGTGTTTGGTATTCCAGGCGGAGCTATCGAGCCTCTGTCAATGCATTAGCGCGAAGTGAGCGTAGAGGTGGTCCGCGCGCGGTGATTTCCCGGCATGAAACGGGAGCAGCCTTTATGGCTGATGGTTATGCCCGTAATACCGGAAAGCTAGGTGTCTGTTGCGCAACTACTGGTCCCGGTGCTACTAACCTTATTACCGGTGTTGCTTCTGCCTACGAAAACAATATCCCCATGCTGGTGATTACGGCGCAGACAGCGCTTTCCACGTTTGGCCGAGGCGCCTTTCAAGAGTCTTCCTGTACAGGCATAAACACCGTTGGCTTATTCGGGCATTGCACCCGCTATAATACCTTGGTTTCCCATGAGGCCCAGTTTGAGAGCAAATTGGCCTCAGCTATTATGACTGCGTTTCAGTCGCCTGCAGGCCCTGTGCATCTTAGCGTCCCATTAGATGTCATGCGAGCAAAGAGCCTGGGTGGAGAACCTAGTTTCAATCTTAGCAGTCTACTGGATAAACCCTCGTTAATTGACGATGTGGCAGTCGATGGGCTTTATGAAGAGTTATTACGTGCGAAAAACCCCGTTTTTCTTATTGGAGATGAGGCCAGCGAGGCTGTTGGCAGCATTCTGAGTTTGGCTGTTGATATCGACGGTAAAATTTTGGTAACCCCGCATGGCAAGGGGCTGGTTAGCCCTTACCATCCAAACTTTCGAGGTGTTGTTGGCTTTGCTGGTCATCAAAGTGCACGGGATGTGTTGATCGATCCTTCCGTAGACTTGGTGGTGGCCATAGGTGCCAACTTAGGTGAATGGGCGAGTGATGGTTGGGATACTCATACATTACTGACCAAGCGCATGATTCATGTGGAATCGTCTGAGGTGAATTTCACTCGTACACCAATGGCCAAGTTACATGTGCGAGGACGGTTACCCACGAGCTTCGCACGCCAATGAACGCCGTATTGGGGATGCTTGATTTGTTAATGACGATGGGGCTGAGCGCTAAACAGCTTGAATATGTTGAAACGGCAAAAATGTCGGGCGAAAGCTTACTGCAGCTGATCGATGAAATTCTTAATTTTTCTCAAGTTGATTCCAATAATCTTTCCATTGTGAAAGAAGACTGCTACATCCAGGAGTTGTTGGATGATGTCATCAATTTACTTGCTAACCAGGCACTTAAAAAGAATCTAGACTTCGGTTACGTTATTAATGATGACGTGCCTAGGTTGATTCATTCTGATGCGTCACGCCTTAGGCAGGTATTGATTAACTTAGTTGGTAATGCCATTAAATTTGCCGATGTTGGTGAGGTGTCCATTCACATGGATGTCCTTAATGTAGAAGATCCCTCTTCAGAAAATGATCTGGTTGTTCGTTTTGAGGTTCGTGATTCTGGCATTGGTATTAGCCCGGAAGATCAGCAGCGTATCTTTGAGGCATTTACCCAAGCAGACTCATCAAGCACCAAGGAATATGAGGGCACGGGTCTTGGGCTGGCAATCAGTAAACAGATCGTCGAGTTAATGGGTGGGGATATTTCCGTCTCAAGTAAGCCAGGGATGGGGAGTTCATTCTGGTTTACCGTTCCCACTCCCAGGCTTAATACCAGTAAGCAGAAGGATGAGGTTTCGCCGGCCTTGACAGGTTTAAATGCTTTGTTGGTGGACGATAGCATGATAGTCCGTGAATTTGGCGCGCAACAACTCGAACAAAAAGGCATTCATTGCACTACGTTGGATATGGGAATCAAAGCCCTTGATGTGATTCGTCAGATGTCAGCAAATAGCAGTAACTTGGATATTTTGATTGTTGATGAGGAGATGCCCGGTCTTAAAGGAATGGACTTCCTCAAATTGGCTCGGGAAGAACCCTCCCTGAAAGGTACGATCATTCTTATGCTTAGCAACCCGTGGATGATGGGGGATGTGCAAAGCGGCTACAATATGACCCGGTTGAATAAGCCGTTACGTTCAAAAGAAATAAATGCCTGTCTTGAGAGGCAATTACTGGGTCAAGGTGAGGTTGAAAAGTTAAAGTCCAAGCCGAAGGCCATTGAGCGGCTCTACAGTAAGCCCAAGAAGATTTTGGTGGTTGATGATAACCGGGCCAATCAGCAGGTGGCTATTGGTATGCTTGAGAGAATGGGGTGTCGTTGTGAACTGGCATCTACTGGCAAGGAGGCAGTCGAGGCCATTATTCGCAACCGGTTTGATGCCGTTCTGATGGACTGTTATATGCCTGTTATGAATGGCTATGATGCAACGCGTCAAATCAGAATGTATGAGGGGGGAGACGCCGCAGATAACCATGTGACTATTATTGCCATGACGGCAAACAACACACAGGTTGAGGCAGATCGTTGTATGGATGCGGGTATGAACGATTTCCTATCCAAACCTTTGCGTATTGAAGCGCTAACAAACACCTTGATCAAATGGATGCCTAGAGATTTACCCGAACCTTCTGCCGAGAGTGAGGGGCCGTTGGATGGCCTCAGTCCCGTTGACACAGTTACCGAGTTCGGTACTGCCAGTTACGATCCTTTGGTCGTTCAAGAGTTAAAAAATAGTATCGGCGAGGTGGTGGTTTCTATGATCGAAGCCTTTCTTGAGGATACACCGGTATATTTACAGTCGTTAAAATCCGCCATTGCACAAAATGATTCTAAGCAGGTAAGAGAGCTTGCGCATACGGTTAAAGGGAGCGCATCAAATTATGGTGCATATCAGGTCGTGGAGCTTTCTAAGTTGCTGGAAGAGAGGGGCGCAGCTGCTGAGCTGTCTGGCTCTGAAATTATATATGGGCGCCTAGTAGATGCCTTCACAAAGCTCGGAAAAGATTTGGAAGAGTACATGGTGGAGTCTGATGACAACACCAAGGCGCGAGAAAAGGGTCACCACGTATTGATTGTTGATGATGATCGTTCGATGCGGCTTGCTTTAAAAAATGTGTTTAAGTCAGATGGTTATGTCATCGAAGAAGCCAGTAATGGCATGCATGCCATCTCCATATGCCAGAGAAATATGCCAGATCTTGTACTGATGGATGCCATGATGCCAGAAGTCGACGGTTTTACGGCATGTGAGCGCATTCGAGAGCTACCGAATGGCTCGGATACACCGGTATTAATGATTACCGCCCTAGATAACGAAGAGTCCATTGTTAAAGCCTTTGCCGCGGGGGCAACTGACTTTATTCCTAAGCCCATTCATTTTGCTGTGATGAAGCAGCGTGTATCCCGTCTCATTCAGGCCAACAAGGTAGAAAAACACGTTAAGAGGCTCGCCTACCACGATCAGTTGACAGGTCTTCCTAACCGAACAAGCTTGATGCAGCAGCTTCGGGTTATGGTGAATCGTGCGCAGTTAGAAGAGAAGAAGGTAGCCATACTATTTCTTGACCTTGATCGGTTCAAATTGATCAATGATACCCTTGGGCACGACGCGGGTGACCTGCTGCTTAAAGCGGTATCTGACAGAATCCGTCGTTGTGTCCGAAATCAAGACTTTATTGCTCGCTTGGGTGGAGATGAGTTTACCGTTGTGCTTGAAGGCGTTACCGATCAAGACATTGTGTCCAAAATTGCAGCTAAAATTTGTGACACGCTGAATAAACCCTTTGTCTTTCTTCAGCAAGAAATGTTTGTGACCACGAGCATTGGCATATCTATGTTTCCAGATGATGGTGGGGATATAAGTACGCTGATGAAGCATGCAGACTCAGCCATGTTTAGGGCCAAGGAGCAGAGAAATGAATACTGCTTTTATGTGCAGGGAATGGAGGATGAAATTGCTCGGCGCATGGAGTTGGATAGGGAATTGCGTACGGCTATTGGCGCAAACGAGTTAGTGTTGTATTACCAGCCTCAGATTGACTTGGCCACGGGAGAGTTAATGGGGGCAGAAGCGCTTGTTCGATGGAATCACCCGAGACACGGTCTCATTATGCCAGATACATTTATCCCTTTGGCTGAAGAATCGGGGCTTATCAACCAAGTGAGTGATTGGGTGTTGGATCAGGCCTGTAAGCAACTGCAGATATGGAGTGACAGTGGGCATGGATTGAAAGTTGCTATCAACATGTCCAGTAAGGACATTCAGTCAGAGGGATTCAATGACAAGCTGGCTAGGGTTATTGAGCAGTATAAAATCGCACCAAACAGGTTGGAATTAGAAATTACTGAAAGCACTATCATGGAGAATCCAGAAGACCTTGAGGGTGAGTTGAACGCCATGAGGGCAATGGGGCTCACTCTGGCTATTGATGATTTTGGTAGTGGTTTTTCTTCGCTTAATTATCTAAAGCGATTGCCAGTTGATGTGTTGAAGATTGATCGAATGTTTATTAAAGATTTAGAGGAAGATGAAAGCGATAGGGCGATTGTTACAGGCATCATTGCGCTAGCGTCAAGTTTGGGGCTCGATACAGTTGCTGAGGGTGTAGAGACTGAATATCAGTATAATCTTCTCCAGACGCTTGGGTGTGATACTTGCCAAGGATATTATTTCAGTAAACCGGTCCCGGTTGTTGATTTTGAAGAAAAGTACTTGAAGCAAGTTGTGACAGTCTAAGTATTAATTGCTCTGGGTTTTGGGGTTTTTGCGATCTAAATTCTATTGTTTTGTTCTTCTCCAGGCATCCTTGTGTGTGATAATTGGCTCTTCCATATAGTGCGGTATCATCATGAGTCAGTTTTTCTCTATACACCCGGAAAATCCACAGCATAGGCTCGTCCGGCAAGCGGTTGAAATCGTGCGCAAGGGGGGGGTCATTGTTTATCCAACGGACTCGGCCTATGCCCTTGGATGTCATGTCGGTGATAAAAAAGCACTGGATAAGATCCGTCAGATAAGGCGGCTGGATAAAAATCATAATTTTACGCTGATGTGTCGCGATTTATCGGAATTGTCTGTCTACGCCAAGGTGAACAATCAGATGTTCCGTTCACTTAAGGCGCACACCCCGGGACCCTATACCTTCATCTTGGAGGCGACGTCTGAAGTCCCTCGTAGATTAATGCACCCCAAGCGGAAAACCATCGGTTTGCGTGTGCCCGAGAATGCCATTGCGCTGGCCCTGCTCGAAGATCTAGGTGAGCCGATCATGAGTGTTACCTTGATCATGCCGGGTGATGAATACCCTCTAACAGACCCTTATGACATCCGAGACCTATTGGAGCATCAAGTAGACTTAGTTGTCGAAGGCGGCTACTGCGGGCTTGAGCCAACGACAGTAGTTGATCTCACCGGAGAGGCACCTGAAGTGATTCGCCAAGGGGTAGGGCGGTTCGATGATTTTCAGGTTTGATGGCTCTTTTATAGCATGATTAACCGCACCTATACCCATTCATTACTGCTATTCAAGACAGGAGTTCCATCATTCAATCATGATGGATCCTTGCTGGTTGTCTTGGAGAATCGCAGTATAATAGTGCTCTTTGTCGAGTGCTGACTAGATCATCTATGTCCACGGAAGCTATAACCCAAGAGGCTGAAGAAACTAGCCTAATAACAGAGGTCGTCACTACTTCTCGCCCACTGCAGGAGGAGATGCCTTTCGCTGTGGTCATGGGTCGAGAAATTACAGCGCTTCCCAAAGATTTGTATATTCCGCCTGATGCACTTGAAGTCTTTCTTGAAGCATTTGAGGGCCCGCTAGATCTACTGCTCTATATGATCAAGCGTCAAAATTTGGATATTCTTGAAATTAATGTGGCCGAAATTACCCGTCAGTACATGGGGTATATCGATATGATGGAAGCCATGCAGTTTGAGCTGGCTGCAGAATATCTGTTGATGGCAGCAATGCTGGCTGAAATAAAATCTCGAATGCTACTACCGCGACAAGTCATTGATGAAGACGAAGATGATCCTCGAGCTGAATTGATTCGCCGACTTCAGGAGTATGAACGTTTCAAAAAGGCGGCTGAGGATGTTGATGTTTTACCGCGCCTTGGCCGAGATGTATTTGTAGCCACCGCAAAAGAGCCAGACCGCAATAGGGAACGGCCACAGCCAGATGTTGCTATGCAAGAACTTCTATTGGCTCTGTCTAACGTGCTTCAACGGGCTCAGATGTATGAAAGTCACAAAATTCAATTGGAGAGACTTTCTACACGAGAGAGGATGTCACAGGTGTTAGAAGCGTTAGCAGGCAAACAATTTGTACCTTTTGTTAGCCTGTTTAGGTTGAGCGAGGGAAAAATCGGCGTTGTAGTCACCTTTTTGGCGATAATGGAATTAATCAAAGAATCACTTGTAGAAATTGTACAGAGTGAAGCTTATGGGGCCATCCATGTTAAGGCTCGTTCGTAGAGCTGTGAATACAGAGATTAAATAGCAAAGACAATGGACAGTGATCAACTAAGAAAAATTATTGAAGGCGCGCTACTGGCAGCGGGCCGATCTCTGGATATTGCCCAGATCGAAGCGCTGTTTGACACATTTCAAATTCCGCCTCGTGATCAGATAACAGCTGCGCTCGAGGAAATTGATGCCGATTGTGCTGGTCGTGGCTTTGAGCTAAAGCAGACCGGTAGTGGCTACCGTTTTCAAGTGCGTCAGGAACTGTCGGAGTGGGTTAATCGACTGTGGGATGAAAAACCCAAAAAATATTCCCGTGCACTTCTGGAAACGTTGGCATTAATTGCTTACCGTCAGCCAATCACCCGTGGCGATATTGAAGAAATTCGGGGTGTGTCAGTTAGCTCTGAGATCATTAAAACACTACTTGAACGAGAGTGGGTGCGGGTGATAGGCCATCGAGATGTTCCTGGTCGCCCGGCTCTTTATGCTACAACGCGGCAGTTTCTGGATCACTTTAGTCTCAAAAATCTTGAAGAGCTGCCAACACTTAATGATATCAAGGATATTGAAGAGATTAATCCTGAGCTTGCGCTCGAGCTGGCTGAGCATATGGCTAAGGAGACTGAAGAAAAGCCTGGTGATGCTGCCGAGCAGTCCGAGTCTAGTTCGAACGACGAGCAGGATTCAGATCATGAGTGTTTAGATTTTGATCCCGCCGATCCTGATGTTGATAGCCAGCCTGAAATCACTGAAAACCACCGAGAGTCATAGTAAATATAATGTCTGAAAAACTACAAAAAATACTTGCTAGTGCTGGTTATGGCTCGCGTCGTGAGCTGGAGAAGTGGATTAGTGATGGCCGTGTCAGCGTCAACGGTAAGGTGGCAAAACTCGGAGATAGAGTTACTCTTGACGACACTGTGATCGTGGATGGTAAGCGCGCCAGGCTTCCTGCTAAAGATCAGCGAATTCGCGTCCTGCTCTATAACAAGCCCGAAGGGGAAGTCTGTACTCGTTCTGATCCTGACGGTCGAAAAACAGTGTTTGAGCACTTGCCAAAGCTAAAAAATGAGCGGTGGATTGCTGTTGGGCGTTTGGATATTAATACTTCTGGGCTGCTTCTTTTTACTAATAATGGCGAACTGGCGAATAAGCTTATGCACCCATCCTCGAGCATTGATCGCGAGTATCTGGTCCGCATACACGGTGCAGTCGATGATGAGATGATGAAGCGACTCCGTGAAGGTGTGTTGCTTGAAGATGGAATGGCAAAGTTCAGTGATATTGTTCCCGGAGAGAGGGTTGGTACCAACGGCTGGTATACCGTGGCATTGATGGAAGGTCGAAATCGTGAAGTAAGGCGATTGTGGGAATCTCAGAATGTCGAAGTTAACCGTCTCAAGCGAGTAAGATTTGGTCCTATTTTTATGCCATCCTATGCTCGCCGTGGTCAGTGGGTTGAGCTTGATGAAAAAGCACTCAATGACCTGTTGGTCGTTGTGAATATGCGGGTGGCGAAGAAGCAGAAACGATTATTGCCAGATGATCAGGTGCGCATGGATCGTCAGTTAAAACGATTGCGTTCCAAAGGGCCTAGCTCAAAATAGACTTTCAATAAGAGCCCTATAAATATTCTGCGCAACCGCCCGCTATCCTATTGTGCGTCTAGTGACTGCCCAGTTATACCTCTGCTTTCTTTGCCCATGAGGTACAGATAAGTAGGCATAATTTCTTCCGGCGTTTTCACGCTTGATGGGTCTTCAGCCGGGTAGGCGGCAGCTCGCATTCTAGTTCGGGTTGCCCCGGGGTTGATACAGTTAACCCGGATGTTGCTAACGCCCTCTAGCTCATGTGCCAATACCTGTGACATCCCTTCGGTAGCAAACTTCGAAATGGCATAGGCACCCCAGTAGGGCTTTCCGGCTCTACCTACACTTGATGTGGTAAAAATCAGAGAGGCGTTGTCAGATTTTTCCAGCAATGGCAGCAGTGCCTTGGTCATCATGAACTCAGCAGTCACATTTACCTGCATCACCTTTTGCCAAGTACTCAGTTTATAATTGGCGATAGGTGTACGTTGGCCAAGTTCACCGGCATTGTGAAGCAGTCCGTCTAATTGGCCGAAGGCCTCTTCTAGGTGATTGTGCATATCTTCATAATCTTTTTCTGAAGCACCTTCAAGGCAGACGGGGTAAATGGCAGGTTGTGGACCTCCAGCAGCTTCAATGGCGTCGTAGATCGCCTCTAATTTGGGTACAGTTCGACCCATCAAGATAACGGTTGCACCGCAAGATGCAAAGGTCTTGGCGGCAACGGCCCCAATGCCATCACTGGCTCCAGTAACACCGATAATTTTTCCTGCGAGCAGGTCTTTAGGTGCGCTGTAATGTGTTGAGTCCATGGTGGTCGACGTTCCTTAAAGTATGAGTGCTAACAGTTGGGAGGCCGAGGTAACCGTGTAGTGGGCTCCCCAGGATGTAGGGTCTTCATCGTCGTCTATATAGCCATAAGCAGCGGCTATGGTGGTGGTGCCTGCACGCAGGCCCGCTTCAATGTCACGTTGGTGGTCGCCAATGTAAATGGATTCCCTGGGGCTGACCCCTAATTGTTGGCAGGCGAGAATGACGGGTTCAGGGTCAGGCTTGGTTTTCGTCACATGATCCGGACACACGACAGTTGAGGGTGCGGGGTACAGTGGTAGCTGCTCTAAAATCGCTCGGGTAAAGCTTTCGGGTTTATTAGTGACAATTCCCCAGGGAATGTGTTGCTGTCCTAGTGTTTCGAGTAGCTCTGTAATACCTTGAAAAGGACGTGTTTGATCAGCCAGATTCGCCATATATAGCATTAGTAACTCTTGACGAATAGGCTCAAAATCCGGGTGCTTTTCCTCCAGTTCAAACACTTTTTTGATGATGCCCACAGAGCCGTGGGTGACCAATCGACGAATGCTCTCCGCTGGCAGTAGTGGCATTCCTTTTCTTTCAAGCAATCGGTTGGTGGCTGTGAGGAAGTCTGGCGCAGTATCGAGTAAGGTCCCGTCAAGATCAAATAAGACGGCCTGAAATTTTGTACTGCTTGTTGTTTTTGTAGGTGTCATAGGGATTGGCATCAGGCAGGTTTACGGGCGTAGACTAAATAGTTCACATCTACATCCTTATCGTTGAGACGATAGTGCTTGGTCAGTGGGTTGTAGACCATGCCTGTCATTGTTTGTACTTCAAGGCCGCATTCTCTGACCCAGTTGCAAAGTTCAGAGGGGCGAATAAACTTCCCGTAATCATGGGTGCCTTTGGGTAACAGTTTTAGCAGGTACTCGGCCCCGATGACCGCGAAAAGATAAGCTTTTGGGTTGCGATTGATGGTAGAAAAATACAGGTGTCCCCCGGGTTTAACCAGCCTGGCGCAGGCGTTAATGACCGAGCGGGGATCCGGTACATGCTCCAGCATTTCAAGGCAGGTGACGATATCAAATTCTTCTGGATGTTGTTCCGCCATCTGTTCGGCTGTGCACTGTTGATAGTTGAGTGACACTCCCATTTCCAGGCTGTGAAGCCGGGCGACAGCCAGTGGTGCTTCGCCCATATCAATGCCAGTGACTTCGGCGCCTCGCTGGGCCATAGACTCTGCCAGGATACCTCCGCCGCAACCCACATCGAGCAGCGTGCATTCAGCGACAGGCGAGTGTTCGTCTATCCAATTTGCTCTGAGAGGGTTTATGTCATGCAGTGGTTTGAATTCACTTTCTTTGTCCCACCAGCGGCTGGCCAGAGCTTCAAACTTGGCAATTTCAGCCTGGTCTATATTGGGTTTTGACATCAACGGATTCCGACATGAGTTGTACGTGAATGATTGTTTGGTTTTATCTACCAGCTCTCTTGGCTGGAGAGAAAAGTTTCTATTTTCTCATCTGTCATTGTAATGATGCCGCTAGTTACCATGAGCTATTTTTCGTTGCCACTGTCGAGCCTTGATGAGTACTTCTTGCTCATTTATGGTTTGTAACTGCCGTTCTACCATGAGAGCTGCACCATTGACCCATAGGTGGCTAACACGACTGCCTGCATTGGTGTAAACCAATTGAGAGGCAGGATTATACAGTGGTTCGGATTCAATTGTGCCAAGTGCGACGGCCGCTAAGTCAGCGCTCTTGCCAATTTCAATACTGCCAATCTGATCGTCCCAACCCATCGCTTTGGCACCATTAATGGTTGCCATTTGCAAGGCAGTATGGGCGTCAACGGCGCCGGCATCCCCCGATACAGCTTTGGCAACAAGTGCGGCTGTGGACATCTCTCCGAACATATCCAGATTGTTGTTACTGGCTGCACCGTCAGTGCCCAGAGCCACATTGATACCTGAATCCAGTAACGTTTTCACAGGACAAAATCCGCTGGCCAATTTTAGATTGGACTCAGGGCAGTGAATTACGTGCGCGTTATGCTCCATCAAAGTGGCGATGTCCTGTTCATCGACCTGTGTCATATGAACGCATTGGGCCAGAGGGGATATAAGGCCCAGTTTTACTAGTCGCTGTATAGGCCTCATGCCATGTTCTGAAAGGCTGTCGGCGACTTCTTTCGCTGTTTCGTGAAGATGGATCTGCACGCAGCTATCGAGTTCTTCTGCGTAGGTGGCTATTGTTTCTAGCGGCCCGTTTGAGAGGGTGTAAGGGGCGTGAGGGCCAAAAGCAATACGAATAAGGTCTCGATCTTTGTAGTCATCACGTAGCTGTAGGCCTTTATGAATATAATCATCTGGGCCGCGGCCCCAAGCCGAGGGGAAATCAAATACAGGGAAGGCTATTTGGCTACGAATTCCAGCATGGCTGGCAACATCGGCGGCACAGTCTGGGAAAAAATACATATCCGAGAAGCAGCTGGTTCCGCTGCGAATCATTTCAGCAATAGCGAGTTCAGTGCCATCACGGACAAAGTCCTCGCTAACCCATTGTCCTTCGGCCGGCCATATATACTTTTCCAGCCAAGTTTGCAGTGGTTGGTCATCGGCATAGCCGCGAAGAAGGGTCATGGCTGCATGGCTGTGGGCGTTGATGAGCCCGGGAATTAGAGCATGCTGAGGCAGTTCAACCTGTTCTCTAGCGATATATTTTCTGGTCGCTTCAGCAGTGGGAAGAATCGCCACAATATTTCCCTGATCTATCGCGACAGAACAGTTTTCAAAGACTTTTCCCTTCGGGATGACGGGTATGGTCCACCGGGCTGAAATGAGCAGGTCGACGGATATGGCTGTCATTGCGGGGTTATTCCTTTGGCGATAAATAAGTTGGGCAGTATACATCCACAAAAAAGATCCTTAAACAAGGACCTGCGGGGGACGAAGGCGTGACATTTTGTGGTATTATCCCGCGCTTGTTTTGACGGCTTGGCCGTTGATAGGCATAAGAGGGATGAGCAGTCGTATGGGTGAGTTAGCCAAAGAAATTCTAACCGTTAACATCGAAGACGAGTTGCGGCAGTCGTATCTCGATTACGCCATGAGCGTTATCGTTGGTCGAGCACTGCCAGACGTCAGAGATGGCCTTAAGCCAGTACACCGTCGCGTGCTGTTCGCGATGAGCGTGCTCAATAACGATTGGAACAAATCCTACAAAAAATCTGCACGTATTGTCGGTGATGTGATTGGTAAGTATCACCCCCACGGCGACTCCGCTGTGTATGACACTATTGTTCGGATGGCTCAGCCTTTCTCTCTTCGCTACATGCTAGTGGATGGACAGGGCAACTTTGGTTCTGTGGATGGTGATTCCGCCGCAGCCATGCGTTACACCGAAATCCGTATGTCCAAGATTGCCCACTCATTGTTAGCGGATTTGGATAAAGAAACCGTTGATTATGTGGAAAACTACGATGGAACCGAACTGATTCCAGATGTGTTGCCCACGCGGGTGCCTAATCTGCTGGTTAATGGTTCATCCGGTATTGCTGTGGGCATGGCGACCAACATTCCACCCCATAACCTGAAAGAGGTGATCAACGGTTGCTTGGCATTGATTGACAATGCCGATATATCCATCGATGAGTTGATGGAACACATTCCGGGCCCTGATTTTCCTACTGCCGCTATTATTAACGGCAGGGCGGGGATTATTCAGGCCTACCGTACTGGACGTGGACGTATTTATATACGCGCCAGAGCGGTTGTAGAGGTTAATGAAAAGACAGGTCGTGAGACCATAATTATTTCTGAGCTTCCCTATCAGTTGAATAAGGCGCGTCTGATTGAGCGCATTGCTGAACTGGTTAAAGAAAAGAAAATTGAAGGCATTTCTGAGCTTCGAGATGAGTCGGATAAAGATGGCCTGCGAGTGGTTATCGAGATAAGGAAAGGTGAAGTGGGCGAGGTGGTTCTCAATAACCTCTATGCTCAGACCCAGTTGCAGAATGTATTTGGTATCAATGTTGTTGCTTTGGTCGATGGTCAGCCGCGAACGCTTAATCTGAAGGAAATGTTGGAGGCGTTTGTTCGTCACCGTCGTGAAGTTGTCACACGTCGTACGGTATATCTGCTGCGTAAGGCTCGCGAGCGAGGCCATATTCTGGAAGGTCTGGCAGTCGCTATTGCCAATATTGACCAAGTTATCGAATTAATCAAATCGTCGCCTACCCCCGCTGAAGCTCGGGAGCGCCTGATTGCCCAAGGCTGGGATGCAAGTACTGCCAGCCAGTTTTTGGCGCGTGCGGGTACTGATGCTAGTCGCCCTGAGGACTTGGGGCCGGACTACGGCATGCGTGAGGGACAATACTACCTTTCACCTGCACAGGCTCAGGCCATTCTTGAATTACGTTTGCACCGTCTTACGGGTATGGAGCACGATAAGCTGCTTACTGAATATCAGGAAAAACTACTGGAAATTACGGAGTACCTGACTATTCTTGGCGATGCCAATGTGCTCATGCAGCTGATTCGTGAAGAACTGGAAGCGGTGAGTGAAGAGTTTGGAGATGACCGCCGTAGTGAGATTGTGGAGTCTCAACACGACCTCACTATCGAAGATTTGATCACTGAAGAAGATCGGGTGGTCACTATCTCCCATGGTGGTTATGCCAAAACCCAAGCTCTGAGTGATTACCAGGCCCAGCGCCGTGGAGGCATGGGTAAATCGGCCACAGCAGTGAAGGATGAGGATTTTGTTGAACACTTACTCATCGCCAATACCCACAGCACGATTCTTTGTTTCACTAACCTGGGCAAAGTCTATTGGTTGAAGGTGTATCAAATTCCTCTGGCAGGGCGGAATTCACGTGGGCGCCCCATGGTGAACCTATTGCCACTGGGCGAGAACGAACGCATTAGTTCTATTCTGCCTGTTGACGAGTATCGGGATGACCGTTTTGTCATTATGGCTACAGCCAACGGTACTGTTAAGAAGACCTCGCTAGATCAATACTCTCGCCCCCGCAGCGTTGGGTTGCGTGCTGTTGACCTGGTGGAAGGGGATTATTTGGTCGGCACGGCTATTACTGATGGGAACAGCGACGTGATGCTGTTTAGTAGCGAAGGTAAAGCGGTACGATTTGCAGAATCAGATGTTAGGGCAATGGGTCGTGTATCCAAAGGGGTTCGCGGTATGCGATTGCCTGAGGGGCATCAAGTGCTCTCGATGGTCATTCCAGAAGAAGATGGTCGAGTTCTGACCGTTTCTAATAATGGTTATGGTAAACGAACGGCTTTGACCGAATTTCCTACCAAGGGACGCGGTGGTAAAGGCATGATTGCTATTCAGGCCAGTGAGAGAAACGGACCTCTCGTGGGCGCTGTACAGATGTTCGAGGGGGATGAAATCATGTTGATTTCAGACCAGGGTACGATGGTTCGTACACGCGGCGACGAGATATCTGTATTGGGCCGTAACACTCAAGGGGTCAGAGTCATTCGCTTGAAAGAGGCTGAGTCCTTAGTCGGGCTTGCTCGTATTGAAGAACCGGAACCCGTTCCAGTTGACGGTGACTTGGTTGAAGGTGAGTCAGGTGATGACGATGTAACAGAGGTTGCGTCGGACGTGTGACAGGCAGAAATCATGGTAAACAACAATAAACTTAGCCAGTTAAGAGAGCAGATCGACGCAATTGATAGTCGGATTTTAGCGTTGATCAGTGAGCGTGCTGAGTGTGCGCAGAAAGTGGCTGAAGTTAAGCAGGCTGAGGGTGATACCGTTTATTTTCGTCCCGAGCGGGAAGCTCAGGTACTGCGCAATATCATGGAGAAAAATCAAGGTCCTTTGGGCAATGAGGAAATGGCTCGGCTATTTCGTGAAATCATGTCGGCCTGCCTTGCATTGGAACAGCCAATTAAAGTGGCCTTTCTCGGCCCTGAAGGAACCTTTACACAGGAAGCGGCGCTGAAACACTTCGGCCATTCAGCGGTTACTGTCTCGATGAATGCCATAGATGAAGTGTTTCGAGAGGTCGATGCTGGTGCCGCTAACTACGGCGTGGTACCTGTTGAAAACTCTACTGAAGGTGTGATTAATCACACCTTGGATACTTTTCTGGATTCCACCTTGAATATTTGTGGTGAAGTGGAACTTCGAATCCACCACCACTTGCTTGCAGGGGAAAATACGGATAAAAATCAGGTTACGCGGGTATATTCCCATGCCCAATCCCTTGCTCAATGCAGAAAGTGGTTGGATGCTCATTACCCCAAGGCAGAGCGAGTAGCCGTTAGTAGTAATGCTGAGGCAGCAAAGCGTATTAAAGGCGAGTGGAATGCGGCGGCTATTGCAGGTGATATGGCTGCAGAGCTTTATGGCTTGGTAAAGCTGTCTGAGAAGATTGAAGACCGGCCTGATAATTCCACTCGATTCCTCATTATTGGGCGTGAAAATGTTGCATCCAGTGGGGATGATAAAACCTCGATAATTGTTGCTGCTCGCAATGAACCGGGTGCGTTACACAACCTTTTGGAGCCTTTTCACCGCGAGGGTGTGGATCTGACTCGAGTGGAGACGCGGCCTTCACGTACCGGTAAGTGGAACTATGTCTTCTTTGTCGATTTTGAAGGGCATCGAGATGACCCCAATGTTGCAGCAGTGCTAACCGAGGTCGGCCAGTTGGTGGCCGAACTGAGAGTGCTCGGATCCTATCCGAAAGCTGCGTTATAACCCCCCCCGTATTTGGCTACTATTTATGACCTTGGATTTAAAAAGTCTGGCTCTACCGGGCGTACAGCGCCTGCAGCCCTATCAGGGTGGCAAGCCTGTTGAAGAGCTTGAGCGAGAGCTCGGGATTCGCGGTGCTATTAAGCTGGCAAGTAACGAGAATCCATTGGGGCTTAGTGCTGTTGCTAGAGCTGCAATTGAAGAATCACTAATAGATGGTGCTCGGTATCCCGATGGTAATGGCTTTTATCTAAAGCAAAAACTAGCAGAGAAGTTCTCTGTGGGTACTGATCAGCTTACCCTTGGCAATGGCTCTAATGATGTGTTGGAATTGATGGCCAGAGGGTTTCTTGGTTCTGAGCATAATGCCGTGTTTTCCGAGCATGCCTTTGTGGTTTATCAGTTAGCCATCACGGCCCAGAATGCTAAGGCGATTGTCGTTCCTGCCCGTCATTGGGGGCACGACTTGGCGGCTATGGCTGCGGCGGTTGATGATCATACTCGACTGATGTTTATTGCCAACCCTAACAATCCCACGGGCACATGGGTTGCGCTCGACGATATTGAAAGCCTGATGAAGAAAGTGCCTCAGCATGTGCTGGTGGTAGTCGATGAGGCCTATTTTGAATATGTTGATAAGCCAGCATACGGCACGGCACTAAGTTTGCTGGATCAATATCCAAATCTAGTGATTACGCGGACTTTTTCTAAGGCCTATGGCTTGGCCTCATTGAGGGCTGGTTACGCAGTTTCCCATCCCGATGTGGCCGATATTATCAACCGTGTACGCCAGCCATTTAATATTAATAGTATGGCCTTAGCTGCTGCTGTTGCAGTTCTGGATGATCAAGATTACCTCGGTCGAAGTATTGAAATTAACCGCAAAGGCTGCGAGCAGCTGACCTCTGGGTTTAGTCAAATGGGGCTCGACTTTATACCCTCTGTGGGAAATTTCATTGCGGTAGAGATCCCTGGCAATATCCAAGCGCTTTATCAAGCGTTGTTACAGCTTGGCGTCATTGTTCGGCCCATTGGCCTCTACGGTATGCCAAATCATTTGCGCGTATCTATTGGGTTGCCGGAAGAGAATCAGCGGTTTTTGGATACGCTTAGGCAATTGTTATCGGAGCGGGGGGGCACCTGATGTCTGGAAAAATCAATCGTCTACTAGTTGTTGGCCTTGGCTTGATAGGTGGAAGTTTGGCCAAAGTTGCGCGGGATCGGGGTCTCTGTAAAGAGGTGATTGGTTATTCCCGAAGCCCGGAAACACTAGAAAAGGCAATGAAAGCCGGCGTGGTGGATCGAGTTGTTGGTCGTATTGAGGATGTGGCTGGGGAGTTGGGAGAAGGTGATCTTGTGGTTATCGGTGTGCCAACACTCACCGTTCCATTAATTATTCGTGAATTACAGCCAATTCTGTCTCAGTCTGTGACCATTACCGATGTTGCCAGCGTCAAAGGTAGTGTGGTGAGGGCGCTTAAAGAGGTCTACGGAGACATTCCGTCCCAGTTTGTACCGGGACACCCTATCGCGGGATCTGAAAAGAGTGGTGTGGATGCCGTTAACCCCGAACTGTTTGATGACCACCGCGTGATTTTAACGCCATTACCAGAGACGGGCAGTGACCACCTTCTGCGGGTTAAGAGCCTTTGGGAAGGTGCTGGCGCTGTGGTTAGTGAAATGTCAGTGGCGGAGCACGATGAAGTACTGGCTGCTACCAGCCATCTACCCCACATGCTGGCTTATACGTTGGTAGATACGCTATCCAATATGCGTGAAAACCGTGAGATATTCCGTTATGCAGCGGGTGGCTTCAGGGATTTCACTCGTATTGCTGCCAGTGACCCCGTGATGTGGCACGATATTGTGATGGCTAATGATGAGGCTGTACTGTCCGTATTGGAAAAACTTACAGATCATGTTGACCGTTTAAAGCAGGCGATAACAGCTGGAGACGGCGAATATTTGCTCGGCGTATTTACTCGCGCGCGAGAAGCCAGAAATCATTTTTCTAAAATGCTCGAAAATAAGGCCTATCTAGAGCCCATGACACAAACAATCGATTATAGAGTAGCACCCGGAGGTAGTGTCTCCGGTCAGATCCGTATTCCCGGTGATAAATCCATTTCCCATCGATCCATTATGCTAGGCTCCATTGCTCAAGGTATCACCGAAGTCACGGGTTTTCTGGAGGGTGAAGATAGTCTTGCTACACTGCAGGCATTTCGTGATATGGGCGTGGTAATTGAAGGTCCAGATGATGGTCGGGTAGTTATCCATGGAGTGGGTCTTAATGGGTTAAAAGAACCTGTAGGACCACTTTATCTCGGTAACTCAGGGACCTCTATGAGGTTGTTGTCGGGATTACTGGCGGCCCAACCCTTCGATGTAGAGTTGACGGGTGATGAATCGCTTTCAACTCGGCCTATGGAACGTGTTGCATCGCCATTACGTGAAATGGGGGCTGTGATTGAGACAGAGGCGGGCGGTAGGCCGCCGTTGCGGATTAAAGGCGGTCAGTCGCTTAAGGGCATAGATTACCTATTGCCAATGGCCAGTGCGCAGGTAAAGTCTTGCGTGTTATTGGCGGGGTTATATGCTGACGGGACGACATCTGTTACCGAGCCGGCACCGACACGTGATCACACAGAACGGATGCTGGCTGGCTTTGGTTATCCGGTGAGCCGCCATGGTGCTAAGGCAGAGCTAAAGGGTGGGGGGCTGCTCACGGCAACCTCTATTGATGTACCCGCTGATATTTCTTCTGCCACATTCTATCTGGTGGCTTCAACGATTGCTCCTGGATCGGATATTATGTTGCCTCACGTGGGCATCAACCCTACCCGTATTGGTGTGATCAACATTCTACAAATGATGGGTGCCGACATTGAATTATCCAACCACAGTGAGGTGGGGGGGGAGCCCGTGGCTGATATTCGGGTACGCTACGCACCCTTAAAGGGGATTGATATTCCCGTAGATCAGGTGCCGCTGGCGATTGATGAATTTCCGGCACTGTTTGTGGCGGCAGCCTGCGCGGAAGGTAAAACGGTTCTCTCTGGTGCCGAAGAGCTGCGTGTAAAGGAAAGCGACCGTATCCAGGCAATGGCAGATGGTTTGCAGATATTAGGTGTAGATGCTTGTCCTACACCAGATGGTATTGTAATCCAGGGCGGTCCTATAGGTGGTGGTGAGGTTGATAGCTTGGGCGATCATCGGATCGCCATGTCGTTTGCTGTGGCAGCTCTCAGAGCTCGAAACGAAATTCTAATAAGAAACTGTAACAATGTGTTGACATCATTCCCTGGTTTTGTGGCTCTGGCCAATCACGCTGGGTTGAAGATAGTCGAGGAAACACGATGAATGACAAGCAAATTCCCGTCATTACAATTGATGGCCCCAGTGGTTCAGGTAAGGGCACGATTTGTCAATTATTGGCGACCAAACTAGGATTTCATTACCTTGATAGCGGTGCGCTGTATCGCTTGTTAGCACTTGCCGCTAAACGACATGGCGTGGCTCTGGACAATGTGGAGTCGCTAGCGGTTTTGGCTGCTCATATGGATATTTCCTTTACTATGAATAAAGATGGCTCTCCCTCTAAAGTAGTGCTGGAGGGAGAAAATGTTTCATTGCTTATTCGCAATGAAATGGTGGGTTCTGGGGCGTCTCTTGTAGCTGCATATCCAGAGGTTCGGACTGCCTTGCTACAACGCCAGAGAGCCTTTGCTGTGGCGCCCGGTTTGGTAGCGGATGGTCGCGATATGGGGACAGTGGTCTTTCCCAATGCTGATGCCAAAATATTTCTTACGGCCTCCTCTGAGGAGCGAGCTGAAAGACGCTATAAGCAGTTGATAGATAAAGGGGAAAGTGTTAGCCTTGCCGCCGTCGTTGAACAGGTCCAGAAACGGGATGAGCGGGATATGAACCGCACAGTCTCTCCACTGGTTCCAGCTGATGACGCTATGGTTTTGGATAGCTCCCGAATGACCATTGACGAAGTGTTGCACTCAGGGCTGGAAATTGCCATCAAAAATGGTATCCAGCCGTAGCAATAAAACGGGGTTACGCGGTATCGAGCCAGAGAATGTGCCGCATAACCTGAAATTAATAGCCCGCATAACTGGTAATGCGGTTGAAGAGTCAATAACTTAATTCTCGACGGCTTAGAGGCCAAGACTTAAGACATTCAGACTCATATTCCTACAGGTACATCTCCATGAGCGAAAGCTTTGCAGAATTATTCGAAGAAAGTTTAAAAACCGTTGAACTGAAGACCGGTGCTATTGTTACCGGTGTTGTCATTGATATTGATAAAGACTGGGTAACTGTCCACGCTGGATTGAAATCCGAAGGCGTCATTGCCAAAAATGAATTTTATGATGACAACGGTAACTTAAGCCTCGAAATCGGTGACGAAGTACAAGTCTCTCTTGAAGCGGTTGAAGATGGTTTTGGTGCCACTCGCCTTTCCCGTGAAAAAGCACGTCGTGCTGAATCCTGGATTGAGCTTGAAGCGGCCCACACTGCTGAAGAAGTGGTTATCGGTATTATCAGCGGCAAAGTCAAAGGTGGCTTTACTGTTGATGTGAATGGCCTTCGTGCCTTCCTTCCAGGCTCTCTGGTAGATGTACGCCCAATTCGCGACACTGCTCATCTGGAAAACAAGCCTCTCGAATTTAAAGTGATCAAGCTTGATCAAAAGCGTAATAACGTTGTGGTATCCCGCCGTGCAGTGATGGAGCAAGTCAACACTGAAGAACGTGACGAGTTGCTGGCCAAACTGGAAGAGGGTATTAGTCTTAAAGGTATCGTTAAAAACCTCACTGACTACGGTGCCTTTGTTGACTTAGGCGGTATTGATGGCCTGTTGCACATCACCGACATGTCCTGGAAACGTATCAAGCATCCAAGTGAAATCGTGAATGTTGGCGATGAGATTGATGTCAAAGTGCTGAAGTTCGATCGTGAGCGTAGCCGCGTATCTCTGGGCATGAAACAAATGGGTGAAGATCCCTGGGCAAGCATTTCAGGTCGTTACCCTGAAGGTGCTCGCGTCAAAGCTACGGTAACTAACCTGACAGACTACGGCTGTTTTGCAGAGCTGGAAGATGGTGTTGAAGGCTTGGTTCACGTATCTGAAATGGATTGGACCAATAAGAATATTCATCCTTCCAAGGTTGTCCAGCTGGGCGACGAAGTAGAAGTGATGATTTTGGATATCGACGAAGAACGTCGTCGTATCTCCTTGGGTATCAAGCAGTGCTTTATGAACCCATGGGATGAATTTGGCACTAAGCATGCTAAAGGTGAGAAAATCACAGGTAACATCAAATCTATTACCGATTTCGGTATCTTTATTGGCCTTAACGGCGGTATCGATGGATTGGTGCACCTCTCTGATATTTCCTGGAATGAGACTGGCGAAGAAGCCGTTCATAATTTCAAGAAAGGTGATGAAGTGGAGACGGTTATCCTGTCTATCGATCCAGAAAGAGAGCGTATCTCTCTGGGTATGAAGCAGCTGTCTGACGATCCTTTCTCAAGCTACACGACTGAAAATGATAAAGGTACAATTGTCACCGGTATTGTTAAAGAAGTGGATGCTAAGGCCGCGATTATTACCTTGTTTGGCGAAGTGGAAGGACAATTGAAAGCGTCAGAAATTTCACGCGAGAAGGTAGAAGATGCTAGTAACGTAATGAAAGTTGGCGACGAAGTTGAAGCAAAAATTATCAATGTGGATCGGAAGAATCGCACGATTAGCCTTTCCATCAAAGCTAAGGACGTTGCCGAAGAGAAAGCTGCGATTAAAGAGCACCGCAAGTCAGAGGTGGATAGTGTTTCCCCAACGACAATTGGTGATCTGATCAAAGCTCAGATGGACACGAAAGACAAGTAGTGCTTAGATAGGGGTAATGGAGACATTACCCCTATCTATTTAACTATCAGATACTTATGACTAAATCAGAATTAATAGACCATATCGTTACCCAGCAGGATCAACTTCCTCCGAAAGATGTTGAGCTTTCTGTGAAAATGATTCTAGAGCGGATGACTCAATCTTTGGTTAACAATGACCGTATTGAGATCAGAGGTTTCGGTAGTTTTTGTCTTCACTACCGTGCACCACGTGTGGGGCGTAACCCCAAAACGGGTGACTCTGTGAAACTATCCGGTAAATCTGTTCCCTATTTCAAGCCGGGTAAAGAACTCCGTGAAAGGGTGAATAGCAGCCTTGTTAATGGATGAGACCTCGAGGCGAAGTTAGTTGATCTAGATAATCGCGGCTAAAGGTTATGAGTTTGGTTACAATAAACGGCAAGGCATTTGGCTTGCCGTTTTTTTGTGGGGACTTTTTATGGTGCTATTAAAAAAGCTTTTGTGGTTGTTGGTTGCCCTTGCCGCTGTTTGGTTGGGTATCTGGGTTGTCTTTGATAATCCTGAGCCTGTTGCTTTCCGATTGTTTGGTTTTGATCTGGGGCTTCTACCTGGTGGCCTATTGTTGTTGGCCGCATTTGCCATTGGTTGTATTACTGGGCTGATTGTCAGTATTCCAGCTCTGGTCAGACTGGGGCATCGAGCCAATGTCTTGAAGAAACAGCTGATTAAATCGAAAGCACCCGCGATTGACGGCCGCAGTCCAGAAAAGCTGGATTAGTGACATTTAATTATGCCCGAACTACTCTACATTTTTCTGGTGTTATTGCTCGTACCTGCATGGATTGCCGGGCGTGCCTATGGTTTGCGGCTTCCAAGAAAAGAATCTACTAGCGAGCTGGCGAGACACTATTTTCACGGGATAAATTTCCTTCTCAATGAGCAGCCTGATCAGGCTATAGATACATTCATACGTTCTGTCGACGTCACGCCACATACACTGGAAACACATTTGACGCTGGGTAACTTGATGCGTCAACGCGGAGAGGTAGATAGAGCTATTCGTGTTCACCAAAATCTACTGTCCCGCCCAAGCCTGAACCAACAGCAAATTGGGCAGGCTCACCTTGAGCTGGGTCGAGATTTTCTTAAAGCCGGGTTGCTTGACCGTGCTGAGAGATTATTTCTTGATCTGGTAGAAGATACGGCTAGTGATCTTAGGCAGGAGTCTTTGCGCCACCTTGTACAGATTTACCGGGACGAACAAGAGTGGGAAAAAGCCATTCGTGCCGCAAGCATGATGCAGAAAAACGTATTTGGTGGAGCCAATAATTCGTTGGCTATTGAGCAGGCGCACTTTTGTTGTGAACTCGCTGAGCGGTGTATGGCGAAGGGTGGCTATCTTGATGCCCGGCGCCATCTTAAAGTGGCCTTACAATTTAATAAAAATTCGGCTAGAGCTAATATCCTGTGGGGTGACTTGGAAATGAGTGCGCATAATTTCCAGGAAGCACTTAAACGTTATCGCTTGGTCCCTCATCAGGAGCCAGACCGTCTTCCCGAAGTACTGGAAAGAGTCCGCTGTTGTTACCTGGATGACAAAGATGGCCTGCTTAAGCAGTTGGGGGTCTGGATGGAGATGTACCCCGGGACTGGTGTTTTACAGGCGTTATCTGAGGCTATTTGTAAAAAGGACGGGGAAGAGGCGGCGGCTCTCTTTCTTGGTGAGTCTTTGCAAAAGAAACCTTCCATCAAGGGGTTGATCGCACTGCTTGATATCCGGGTTCGTCATAGTCAAGGTATGGTGAGAGATAACCTGTCTTTGTTGATGGACGTATTGGCCTCACTGGCTCGGATTCAGCCCAATTATAGGTGCCTACAATGTGGATTCAAGGCTGCTCATTTACACTGGCTATGCCCACAATGCCAATGTTGGGAAACCATTAAACCTATTCAAGGGTTGGAAAGTGAGTGACAACAGCTTTCAATCAGAGCCTTTGGGAAATTTGATAAAGAGAACGCTAGATGAACGATAAAAATTCCAACGTTATTGTTGCTCTGGACTACAACAGTGCATCAGCTGCCAACCACTTTGTTGATGGCGTCTCACCTAGGCTCTGTAAGCTGAAGGTAGGTAAAGAATTGTTTACCCTAGCTGGCCCTCAATTTGTTAAGGGTTTAGTGGACAGAGGATTTGATGTATTTCTTGATCTAAAATTTCATGATATTCCTAATACGGTATCAAAGGCCGTGAAGGTTGCCGCTGATCTAGGTGTTTGGATGACAGATGTGCATGCCTCTGGTGGCCGTCGGATGATGGAGGATTCTCGCAACGTGCTGGATCAGTGCGGGAGCGATATGTTGTTGATTGCAGTAACCGTTCTAACGAGCTTTGCGCAAGAGGATCTTGCGGAAATTGGTATTCACAGTACGCCTGAAGAACAGGTGCACCGATTGGCTGCTCTGGCTCAAGCCTCGGGAATGGATGGCGTGGTGTCTTCTGCAATGGAGGCCGCTGGACTACGACAGACCCTTGGTTCTGATTTTGTTCTTGTGACCCCAGGTATTCGCCCTGCATCGGCTGGTGGTGATGATCAACGTAGAGTGGTTACCCCTATGCAAGCAATGGAGAATGGTAGTAGCTACTTAGTCATTGGTCGCCCCATTACTCAGTCTGAGAACCCAGTTGAAACACTACTTGCTATCAACCGGGAAATTTTGCAAGATTAATAACAGCGGCGCATGATGTGCCGTGTATTCACGAAATGGAGTGCCTTTTGGCACAAGGAGTTCGATATGAAACAGGTAAAATTTTTTACCAGAATCGTTTTACTTTCCCTCGTTGCTATATTGCCTGCTTGGCAGACAACAGCCCTAGCAGCAGATACCAATACGCTCGCAGCAGAACAGCAAGTTTCCACTGTAAACATTAACACTGCCAGTGCAGAGGCTATTTCCAATGCTTTGAATGGTGTCGGTATGAAACGTGCTGATACTATTGTGGCTTATCGGAAGGCTAATGGTGTATTCACATCTATAGACCAGCTACTGAATGTAAAGGGGGTAGGTGAAAAAACACTTGAGAAGAACCGGGATCGCATTGTATTGGAGTGATTTGTTTTTTGATCCATAGAGAAGGCCAGCCATTTAGGCTGGCCTTTTATGTGTATTCACGGTGATCTTAATAAGATTGTTACTGCAAGATAAAATAGATGAGAGTGGGATACCTTACTGTAACTATGTCCCGAAAGTGCTACTTGGTTGTGGGTGAGGTAAAAGAAGGAGATAGCACGCCTCCAGTAAGGCTCATAAGCGAGAACCTGTGGCCACTAGTTTATATTAAGACACACCGTAATAAATATGCCATGCGGAAAATACAGTTATTATTTTGCTTCTGCAACGGCCTTCTCTGGTATCCAGCCGCCACCTAGTGATTTATACAAATCGTCCAGCGCATTCATGAAAGACTGATGCGCCGCCTTTGTCTGATGTCTTGAGATTTTTGACTTATCTGTCTATTCTTCCGTTTTGTTTTGCTATACTCAAAAAATTTTAAGCGATAAAAATCAACCCAGAATATTTCGAGGTTTTTATAATGAAACGTAGACTCAATTTTCTTCTTTTTGCGATGGCACTTTCAAATACAGCTTCATACGCGGAAGAACATAATCTTTCCATTAAAAGTGCCGGTGGTAAACCTGCTACACAGCAAACTCAGGATGCAAATCAAGCTTTCTCGAAAACCTTAAATTTTAAAGATGTTCGTGCCTTTGAGAATAATGACGTAGGGCTTGTTGCAGAATTCGACAAAAAAACCGGTGACATTATTCGTAACAGTTTCAAGTTTATAGGTGAAGATACCGCGGATAAAGCGCCTTCGACAGTAAATCCATCTTTGTGGAGGCAGGCAGTATTGAACCAAAGAGCCGAAGGTCTCTATGAGGTATTGCCCGGTAAGATTTACCAGATACGCGGAACAGATCTAGCGTCACTTTCATTTATTCGGGGTGAAACAGGCTGGATAGCCTATGATGTTTTACTGACTAAAGAGGCCGCGGCTCAATCACTTAAGTTCTTTCAAGATAAAGTACCTAGTGGCGGCGATTTACCGATAGTAGCGATGCTTTACTCGCACTCACATGCCGATCATTTTGGGGGGCGCGAGCTATTCAGGATGCCTTTCCTAAAGTAAAAGTTTACGGTTCAAAAAATATCACCAAAGAAACCGTAGATGAAAATGTATTAGCGGGTAATGCCATGTCACGCCGTGCAGCCTATCAATATGGCGCAACCTTGGGGCGTAATGAGCACGGAATTGTTGATGCCGCTTTGGCTAAAGGCCTTTCTTATGGTGAAATTACTTATGTTAAGCCTGACTATGAGCTAAACCTAAATGGTGAAGTGGAAAATTTGACGATTGATGGACTAGAGATGATTTTTCTCGACGCCTCTGGAACTGAAGCACCATCAGAAATGGTGACTTATATTCCTTCAATGCAGGCTATATGGTCTGGCGAGGTAACCTATCAAGGTATGCATAACATTTATACTTTGCGCGGTGCAAAAGTGCGTGACGCCCTGAAATGGTCGAAGAAAATTAATCAAATGATCAGCATGTGGGGAGGTGATGTAGAAGTATTATTTGCAGCCCACTCGGCACCTATATGGAAAAATCAGGAGATTGTTGAATTTTTAAAAATGCAGCGTGACGCCTATGGTTTTACTCATAACCAGACGTTGAGGCTTGCCAACAATGGTTATGTCTTGCAGGACCTCGGTGACAAAATATATGAAGTCATGCCAGAAAGCATTCAAAAAACATGGCACACCAATGGTTACCACGGCACTTATTCACACAATGCGCGTGCCGTTTACAATATGTATTTGGGTTATTTTGATATGAACCCTGCAAATTTAAATCCACTGCCGATTAAAGCGGAGTCAGCCAAATTTGTAGAGTACATGGGTGGAGCCGACGCCATCCTAAAAAAATCAACAAAAGACTTTGCTAATGGAGACTATCGTTTTGTAGCCACAGCACTTAACAAAGTTGTACAAGTAGAACCCAATAACCTTAAGGCAAGAGCGATGCTGGCTGATACCTATGAGCAAATGGGATATCAAGCGGAAGGTGCCGGGTGGCGTAATATTTACTTAACCGGCGCGCAGGAATTGCGCTTAGGTAAACTCAGCCCTGGGACACCTAAAACAGCATCGGCAGATGTTATATCTGAAATGGATCCAGGTATGCTACTGGATTACATCGCTGTTCAAGTTGACGCGCTAAAAGCTCAACATACGCCATTCTCCATGAATATCATCGTTGATGGTGAGGCTTACTTCGTTGAGATGTCTAATGGCAACTTAAGCAATATAGCGGTTGATAAACCGATTAAGGGTGCTGATTCAACGATCACGTTAAGTGACGACGGTTTTACACAAATTTTGTTAGGTCAGGCACGGCTATTGGATCTCATTGAGTCGAAGCAAGCTACTCAAAAGGGTGACGCTACAGTGTTGAGCAAATTGGTTAGCACGCTGGTTAAATTCGATCCTGGTTTTGAAATTGTACCTTTTAGTGAAAAAACTGTTGATGCCAATTTATACCAGTAACTAAAAGTTCCATATGCTAAAAGCCACCTTTCTAAGAGGCTGGCTTTTTTTTGGAAAGTGACAATGAGTTATGAACTGCTCATCTTGAATGCGTATCCGGGTCGGTTATGGGGTGCTGGCAACGACAGCTCTGATCGATAATCCGTCGGTGAATACCTACAAACGCCGCCAATGCCCCCTAGGAATCAAGGTTACGGTGACACCTTCTTTATTGTAAAGTATTTGTCCTAATTCAAGGTAAGCAGCAATATCTATGGCGCGCAGTGGATCAGGATAATTGCGTTTAAAGATTCGAAAGTAGCAGTGGCATGATGAGGGATAGCCATATTACACTTGCCTGATGAAGTTAATTTTTCAGTACCTCCTTAAGCACCTGGATGAACTAGAGCATGAAAAGTCACTAGCCGCTGAGTTAATGGAGAAAGAGTACAGTTACATCATAGGGGCTTGCCAAGTAGTACAAGCATGACTACTCCAAATACAACCGACCTAATATTTTCTCCTCATGCAGTCTCGAGCGAGGCTGTTCTTGTCGCACTAAAGAGTTCACTTCATGGACTAACCCATAATGAGGCTGCGTCGCGCCTTGTGGAATTTGGGCGGAATATATTACCTCAGGCCAAACCGCTAGGGATCGGGGTAGTCTTCCTTCACCAGTTTGCAAGTCCCCTTATCTATGTTCTTGTTGCAGCCGCTCTATTATCCGTGGTGATTAAGGAATGGTCTGATGCGTGCTTTATTTCTGCAGTCCTGATCATTAATGCCGTTATTGGGACTATTCAAGAATATTCTGCCCAGCGTGCCGCCGCAGCCTTGCAAGAACTCGTAAGTACCCGATGCCGAGTCTTTCGGGAGGGTGATACTTATGAAATTAACGCTGAAGAGTTGGTTTCAGGTGATATTGTACTTTTGGAGTCAGGCGATAAAGTTCCTGCCGACTTACGTCTACTCGTGTCCCATGATCTGGAAGTGGATGAATCCTTACTGACAGGTGAATCGTTGCCTTTACTGAAAGATACTAATGCTGTTTTAGCTGAGGATATTGTCTTAGGGGATCGCGTTAATATGCTTTTCACGGGTACGTTGGTCGGACGCGGGCGGGCTCGAGGTGTTGTGGTAAGTACAGCGATTAACACCGAATTGGGTCGTATCGCTGCCGATGTTTTGTTCAAACCTTCACCTAAAGCACCGTTGCAAGTTCGGATGGATAAGTTTACCCATCGGGTAGCAATCTTTGTTGGTATAGCAGCTTTGATGATGTTCTCGGTGGCAGTGATGCGAGGTACGCCATTCGGCGAAGTATTCTTACTCGCTGTTGCGCTTGCGGTATCGGTTATTCCTGAGGGCTTGCCGGTAGCGCTCACCGTCGCTCTGGCCATTGGCATGCGGAGAATGTCCAGGCGAAATGTAATTGTACGTCGGCTTTTGGCGGTGGAAGCACTGGGTTCCTGTACATTCATCGCTACCGATAAGACTGGTACTCTTACCGTAAATCAACTAACTGCACGTTGTATTGCCTTCCCAAACAGTGATGTGTGGGAAGTTAGCGGTGAAGGCGTAGTGCCGGAAGGTATTATCCGGAGACCGTACGGCACAGCCTCAGCAGAAGAGAAGGCAATGCTTGAGCGGCTATGCCAAGTGGCCGTGCTGACTAATGAAGGTTCCCTTGGCCATACTGATTCTGGTTGGTTTCACCATGGTGATGCAGTGGATGTAGCTTTTTTGGTGATGGCGTATAAGGCGGGCATCGTCAAAACAGAAATGACGAATATCTTTCCCGAAATTGCCAGTATTCCCTATGAGTCAGAGCGGTTGTTTTCGGCCAGTCTGAGTAAAGTGAATGAGGGGGAATGTGCATTCGTGAAAGGTGCGCTTGAACGGCTGTTACCTATGTGCACGACTATGGCGACACCTAGCGAAGACGTGACAATAGAGCACGATCTGATTGAACAACAAGCACACTCGTTGGCACGTGGTGGGTATAGAGTACTCGCTTTGGCTGCTGGCGTGATTGAACAGTCTCCGGGTGAAATTTTCACCGAAGAGCATCTGCAGGGACTGACATTGATCGGTTTGGTAGGAATTATTGACCCATTGCGCACGGAGGCAAAGGCTGCCGTTGCCGCCTGTCGGCAGGCGGGCATTGAGGTTGCCATGGTCACGGGTGACCACCCCATAACTGCCTTCGCCATTGCACAAGAATTAGGCATGGTGGAACACGCAGACCAGTTGGTGACTGGCCCTGAATTGAGACTGGCGCTCGATTCAGGGAAGATTGACCAGCTCACCCGCAGGGCGCGGGTCTTCGCCCGTGTGGGGCCGCACCAAAAGTTGGACATAGTTCAATCTTTGCAACGCAATGGACATTTTGTGGCAGTCAGTGGAGACGGCGCCAATGATGCACCAGCTCTACGCGCAGCCCAGGTGGGAGTTGCCATGGGTTTGAGCGGTACTGATGTGGCAAGGGAGACAGCCGATCTCATCATCACCGACGACAAGTTTGATTCGATTGTCGCGGGTGTCGAAGAGGGGCGTGTCGCCTATGCAAACGTCCGCAAAGTGATTTTTCTCCTCATATCCACTGGCGCTGCAGAGTTGGTACTGTTTACATTGGCTTTGTTGACCGCGATGCCTCTGCCGCTGATAGCGGTACAGTTGCTTTGGCTAAATCTGGTAACCAATGGAATTCAAGATGTGGCTTTAGCATTTGAACCTGGCGAAGGCGACGAATTGCGTCATTCACCAAGGTCACCGCAAGAGCCCATCTTTAATCGGATAATGGTAGAGCGAGTCGTTATCTCGGCGTTGGTCATCGGGACTATTGCCTTTGTTGTTTTCCAGTGGCTCATAGCTAGGGGCTTTAACTTGGATGAGGCACGCAATGGGACTTTGTTGTTGATGGTGTTGTTCGAGAATATTCATGTATTCAACTGTCGATCCGAAGTTCGCTCGGTATTTCGACACAACCCATTACGTAATCCGATACTTTTAATTGGTACGGCTCTCGCACAACTCGTGCATATTGGCGCTATGTATACACCCTGGATTAGTGATGTACTGCATATCCAACCTGTATCGCCACAAAACTGGTTGGAGTTACTGGGAATAGCACTGACTGTGCTGATTGTGATGGAACTTCATAAGGCCATTCGCCGACGGCTCTTATAATGATAAATATAGCAATTACTGAGCTTAGCTGAAAACTGATCCGCGCCATCTAAAATGGACACTTCTCTAAGCGACATTCATTTGCGGCGTTAGCTGGTCAGAGGGAGGGGCGAGTCAAAAGTCTACGGCCTTCTTCTTGTAGACCGTCGCCCTATTTCCTCGCACGAGGGGAGTTTTGAGAGGGGGTATAAAAAAGAGGCTGCATTTCTGCAACCCCTTATTCTATATGGCTCCGCCTTCTGGGCTCTAACCAGCGACCCAGGGCTGGTACAAACTATTGAATAGATATAATATTCGGCTCCATCATTACGTCATAACTAAAGGCAATAGCAGTAGATTATTGCAAGTTAAAAATTAATGATTTGGTGTGAACTTCAAGTGAATAAAAGGTAATTAATATAATGACAAAGTTTAAATG
The DNA here is from genome assembly GCA_002390285.1 of Cellvibrionales bacterium UBA4451. Classification (GTDB taxonomy): domain Bacteria; phylum Pseudomonadota; class Gammaproteobacteria; order Pseudomonadales; family Porticoccaceae; genus Porticoccus. The sequence continues at coordinate 121,897 of DGPB01000015.1, forward strand.
CACTTCTTTTGATGATCTTATTTTTGTAGTAGACGACATAGAATTTAAATATTCCGAATGCAAGGTTATGTCAGAAAAAGAGCATCCCAAATATGCGCATGTAGAGTTAATTCTTAAGTCTCCCTGTGGACATTACGCGGAAGTATTAGTTACTTCTGATGGCGAAAAGCCGGGAAAAAATAATATTGTTTCTGGGGAATACAATGGCATGCTTGTAGATCAATCCGTAGCCACTGCTCTAGCAAAACTTTTCAAGGCATTCCAGGAAGAGGAGTTAAACATAAAAGAACAGGGCGAGCTTAATCGTAAGTTAAAGCAGCGATCACGGCCGACTTAATGTGGCGCTTTGTGTTAGCGGTGATAGGGGTGCCCAGTATTAGTAGTTACTGCGCGATAGATTTGCTCAACCAAGAGAATACGTACTAACGGGTGAGGAGGAGTGAGCGACCAAAGAGAAAATGCATGTCTATCCACTGGCACAGAAGGATAATCAGCCGAAGATGAAATTCATCAATGTCTTGGGGGGGTCAATGCAACCCATGTGATGGATTACAAATTGTATGAGGAAGTAAACGATGTCGTCCAGCGAGAAGAAAGTATAGGACAAGATCCGGAAATCCTCGGCCACCTGGCATCCATCGGTATTAAGAAGGGTCAACCGTTCAAACCAGATCCCCGCATGAAGAAAATTCTATCAGAAGCTGCTGATCTGGGTGCTGTCACTGTTCGTACTTTGGCTTCACAGCCGCGTGATCACAGTTTCTATTACTTCCCGGGCAAGGGAGTGTGGACCACACCGTTATATGGCGGCAGCTATGAGTTTATCGACAAGAACAACGCCCGTTATCTTGATGTCCGTACCTATATCCACTTTTATGCAATAGGTATCACACCCGTAATGGTCCAAGCGCCGTATGGCGAGGGTTCTACCTACGCGTTGGCCTACATGGATTCTACAGGCACCCCACTCGATGGCAGCAAGGCCTACACGGTGGATGTACCGCCTAAGGTTCCGGGTAAATCGTTTTGGTCGTTCACACTTTATGACAATCAGACCCGTGCTGAGCTACAGACAGATCAGCAGTTCCCGGGTATAGATAGTAATAACAAAAGTGTAAAGTAGAACAAAGACGGTTCGTACGATATTTACTTTGCTCCGAAGGCACCTGCTGGTAAGCAATCGAACTGGATACAGACTCTACCTAGCAAGGGCTGGCTCATCATTCTGCGCATGTACGGTCCGCTTGAGCCATGGCTCGACAAGACCTGGCGCCCGAGTGAGATTGAGTTGGTGAAGTAGGTAAAATCGAATCGAGTGTCAGGTGTCGATAGATGCTGGCACACGATATATGGTGCTCGACGCTAAAAAAGAGCGCGGATTAACAAAATGAAGAAAGGCATACAGGCCGCGGAGATAAAAGTTATGAAAAAGTTTTTTTACAAAAGAACACTACTTTTGGCGGCCATTGTAATGATTGCTACAGGGTGTGACAGTGATAAACAGACTGCCCCACAAGAAATGAAAACTGCTCCGGCAATCGTAACCCAGGATAACTTTCCACAGGCTTTCACTAACATGCGTCTTGGTTCCTTAGTCTTGATGAAGCAAGAATCAATCACAATCCACGGTTACTGAGCGATAAAGGCCCTTGCTATATATCAGGTGAATTAGCTGAATATCTGAAAGAGAATGGCCTG